>JACMQU010000167.1 GCA_014376805.1 Bacteroidia bacterium | reverse complement strand
TTATTGTAATTACCGGCTTTTGTAAAGTTAAGTCTTTGGGGTCAACAAAATAATAATTGCATGAACTTACATCGTGATCATATTCGAATGATGCATGCAATACCATGATATTTAAGTTGATTGAATCACCCGTTAAAAACTTTTTATTGTATTTCAGGCAACACCTTACAATGTCTTTTTCAACTGCTTTTAAATAGCTGTTTTCAAAATAAACAGATCCCGAAAAATTCATCAGTTTAATTTTTAAATCTCCATTTATCATTGCCCTTTTATCAGAAATTACATAAACGAATACAGAATCATATTGTTCAATCACCGAAACAATTACATCTTTAAATAATTCTTTCACCCGGTAATGCGCTGCTTTATAATTGTGGTAAAAATCAACTGTACTCCATGAGGTTACCGGCCAACAATCATTAAGCTGCCAGTATAGTGAACCCATACAATAAGGCTTTGCAAGCCTGTGACTTTCAATGGCTGTTTGCATTCCGTTGGCCTGTAACAATTGCGAAACATATACATAATTATCAAAGCCCCGCGGCACCTTATAATGGCGCTGCAAATACGTGTTGATGGTTTGATATCCTGTAGGATGTTTCTGGTGGTTTTTAAAGGCAACAGAATCAAATTTGTTTGCAAAGCCGGGCATCAAGATTTTGAATGTATTGATTGCAGGCATACCCTGGAAACCGTATTCGCTCATAAAACGCCCCACTTTATTTTTATAGTTTTTAAAAGGCTCATTGCCCCACCACACTCCCCAATAATGCGCATCGCCCTGTTGCAGGCTTTCGGCATGGCCCCAGCCTATTGATGGTGACGATGACCAGTAATTCCTGATCGGATCATGAATGGCAATGATGGACTTTATTTTGTTTTCGAACAGATCAAGATAATCGTGAATAATTTTTGTAGAATCTGCACCTGAGTAGTTGTATTGTTTTTGCCAGCCCCAGTTATTCCATCCTTCAATAATTTCATTGTTGCCACACCACAATGCTATGCATGCATGGTTTCTTAAATGCTTCACCTGTTGTGTAATTTCTTCGGTTACATTACTTACAAATTGTGAATCGCCGGGATACATGGCGCAGGCAAACATAAAATCCTGCCAAACCAAAACTCCCTTCTTATCACAGGCATCGTAAAAGGCATCATCGGCATATACACCACCACCCCACACACGCAGCATATTCATGTTGGCGAACACGGCATCATCAATTATCTTTTCATAGCCTAATGCTGTAACCTGTGGTAAAAAACTATGTGGAGGAATGTAGTTGGCGCCCTTCATAAAAACAGGTATACCATTTAATTTAAAGTAGAACGATGATCCAAGAATATCTTTGTTCTGAACCAACTCAATGGTTCTAAGTCCGATGTTTAATGAAGTCGTATCAAGCAATATATTTTCATCAGATAAAAAAATTTTAAAATGATACAGGTAAGTATCACCTAAACCATTGCACCACCAAAGGTGAGGGTTCTTTATTGTATAGATTATTTTAACAACTTGTTTTCCTTTAGTAATTGGTATTTCTGTTGTTTCTTCATCATGCAAAACCTTGTTATCATCCAAAGCAATATTGATATACATTAATTTTTTATCCATGGAACTGATACCAATATTAAATTCAATTGTTGCAAGTGTGTCATTCAATAACAACTGCTTATAATGTACATCATTTATTTTAGCCTGATCCCAAAAAACAAGCTCAATATTTCTATAGATGCCACAGGTTACAAAACGTGGGCCCCAGTCCCAACCATAGTGGTATTGAGCCTTGCGCGTAAACACTTTTTCATCGCCGGGTAAAGTATAAGGTAATTTGCTTGCAGCTTCTTTGCCTTTTTTAACAGCTGATCCAAAACGAATAAGCAAGGTGTTATTTCCCTCTTTTAAAAATGGCTTTACGTTCACTTCCCATTTCCTGAACATGTTATCGGTATGCAACAATAATGAATCATTTATAAAGATACCAGCATAAGTATCAAGTCCATTAAATTGTATGTAACTGTTCGCAAAAAATAAATCATTTTTACTTATGTTGAATACCGTTTTATATTCCCAATCTTCATTTTCAATCCACTGCAATTTTGTTTCGTTATTGCCAATAAACGGATCAGGAATTAATCCATTGTTGAACAAATCGGTATGAACAGTGCCGGGTACTTTTGCAGGCAACCATTTGGTATCGCCAAGTTTTCTGAAAGTCCATGATGCATGTGATAGATCAATTTTATGTATTTGACAAAAGCCAGAGACAGGAAGTAAGATCAATATTATTTTTAGCAGGTAGCGGTTCATTCAACTACAATTTCATCAATAAATAAATTGGCTTCATTACCTGCGCCCGGGAAGCCTGAGGGGATTATGCCAATACTTTCTGCAACAACTTTCAAGTATTGGGTATGTTGAACCGTGAAAGTTATTTGAATTGTATTGTTGTATTTTTTTAACTCATCAGAACTTACGGTTTTTACTTCACTAAAATTTAAGCCATCAGTAGAAGTATAGATAATTATTTTTTGTGGAGGATGAATCCAGCTTTCAGTTAAATTTAAATAATCAATGGTAACATTGCTATAACTTGTTGGTTCACCAAAATCAATCACAGCTTCCATATTTTTAGCACAAAAGCCAAGCCATTTGTTATCAAATCTACCAAGGTTACCTCTAATGCCATTAACCAATGTAAACGGGCCATCCGCGCTAAAGTTCGGACTTGGCAGATCTTTTAGGGTAACTGTTTTACCTGTAGCTTTATGGATAATAAAATTGGTAGTCAACGTTTTATTTAATTGTTTATCATCTTTAAAATAAGCTGTTTTAATACAGGTGCTTTTATTAATTAAGATTGGTTCGGAATATATGTGTGATTGCAGACTTGGTTCAGAACTATCTGTCGTATATCTTATACCGGTTGGATCAGCAATTGTTGTTACAGAATACAATACACTTGTGTTTTGATTTGCGGGCGATACCAGAGTTTTCAATTCATAAACAGATTTGGCATAATTGATTTTTTGTTGATCGAGCAATTTAAAATGCAACAATAACCTACTTCTGAAATTGATGTAATCACGTTGCTGCTTAGGCGACCAAAGAACCTCGGCAAGTGCCGCCATTCGTGGCATTGCCATATACTCCACTTCTTCAGGTGTATGGATGTATTCAGTCCAAACATTGCCTTGCGCACCCATAATGTATTTTGATTCTTCGGCAGTAAGTTCATCGGGAGTGGGTTCATAAGCATACACTTTTTCAATAGGTGTATAGCCACCAATGGCAACAGGTTCATTATCGGGGTTACCCTGGTAGTGATCAAAATAACAATGCGAACCCGGACTCATCACCACAAAATGTTTTTGTTTGGCGGCAGTAATACCGCCTTCAGTTCCACGCCAGCTCATCACGGCCGCATTGGGTGCCAGACCGCCTTCAAGAATTTCATCCCACCCAATAATTTTGCGCCCTTTGCTGTTCACAAATTTTTCTATGCGTTTCATAAAATAGCCTTGCAATTCATGCGCATCTTTTAAATTTTCTTTGAGCATTAAAGCTTTACAATAAGCCGAATTATTCCATTCTTCTTTCGGCACTTCATCACCACCAATATGAATATATTTTGATGGGAACAAGGCAATCACTTCTGTTAAAATATTTTCTAAAAACAGGAATGTTTCTTCGGTTGGGCAAAACACATTTGATTCTACACCCCATTGTTTGCTAACCTCCACAGGCTTTCCACTGCATGCGTATTGCGGGTATGCGGCAAGGGCAGCAACTGCATGTCCGGGCATTTCAATTTCGGGAACAATGTTTATGTGCCGTTGTGCTGCATAAGCAATAACATCTTTGATTTCATCCTGTGTATAATAGCCCCCATATTTAATCGAATCAAAAGTATGATCCCGGTAATGTCCAATCATGGAGCCGTTTCTATACGCACCTGTTGATGTAAGTACAGGGTATTTTTTGATCTCTATGCGCCAACCCTGATCGTCGGTTAAGTGCCAGTGGAAGGAATTCATTTTATACATAGCCAGGTAGTCAATGTACATTTTAACAAAGTTAACCGGGAAGAAATGTCTGCTGCAATCAAGGTGCATGCCACGCCATTTGTAACGAGGATGGTCGTTAACTACAAGGGATGGAATGTTTATTAATTGATTCCCATTTAATGGCAACAACTGAAACAAAGTTTGCAAACCATAAAAGATCCCTGCCCCGGAGGTGGCTTCGATACTGATGTGTTGAGGATTGATGTTTAGGTGATAGGCTTCGGTATCTATGAGAGTTTTTTTATTTTTAAAGTGAATGTAATTACCCTTGGCCGGAATTTTTGCAACAACTTTTATAGAATTTCCAACATGTTCTAACAAGTACTTTTGTAATAGCAGCTCTTCATTTTTAAATAGTTTATTTTGAACCAATACAGTTTGAGCAGACAACTTAAAAACGCCCTCCGTGATGATTAACTCAGCAGGTTTAGGAATAAGTGGAAGAGAGGCAGGTTGAGAGAAACTTTTTAACGAAAGTATGGTGACAAAATATAGAAAAAGGATATTTAGTTTCATAGGCTAATAAACGGCGGATGGAGCTATCTGTTAACAATGATAATCAAAATGAATAAACTTGTTATATACGTCGGTTGCTAATTGCTAAGTACTTACTTAAATCGAAAGAATAATTTTGATTCAATTTTTTAAATTATACGATTCCAATTCCCATATACTTTTATCGGTCGCCATTTTAAATTTTATTAGTCCGGTTTTGCTTGCATAAAATGCTTCTGTATAAAATTCAAATTCATCTGAAACAAGGACCTGGTTCAATACATTAAAATAATTATTGGCAAGAATTTGAATTGAGTCAAGGAAATTGATATCGCTTTCAACTTCATCTGATTTATAAATTGAATCCCCTTTGAACATTAGTGTCTTTGAGGTATAATTTATATTAAACGGATTATGTTGAGCAACAAAGTAAATCTGATCCTGAAGGCCGGCATTTTCATTTGGCACAAGCACATTTACAATAATAAACATGTCTCCCATCTTTGATGACATATAGTTTAACCTATAGTTTTGATAACATTTTTTTAAATCACCGCCAAAATGTGGAAAATAGTTAGTTGAAGAAATTGCAATGCTTTTTAAAGTAATAGTGTCTCTCTCGTCACTGCCTATTTTTTTGTATATCCAAAAACTACCCGTATTAAAAACAAAATAATCTTTAGCCTTTTGAGGTATAGTAAAGGTGTTAGTAATGTCACAAGTAAGCCTATGATTTGATTTGTTGCAGTTCATCCCCCAAAATAAAATCACATAGAAGAATAAGAAGGGTATCCGTTTCATTTAACAATCATAAAGAAATTAGACATCAATGTGAGGGGAAGTAAGAAAGAATGTAAGAAGGTGTGAGGGTATGAAGGTGAGAAGGTGAGAAGGTATGAAAGCAAGAAAGCAAGACACCTAAACAACGCCAAGAAGAAAGAAACACTGCGTAAGCCATAGCTTCAGCGGAGGCTTAACTCATTACAACAACTCCCCGCTCCCAGCGCCCAGTGCTCTACTCTCAGCGCCCAGTGCCCAGCGCCCCACTCCCAACTCCCAGCGCCCAGTGCCCAGTGCCCCACTCCCAGCGCCCAGTGCTCTCCTCCCCGCTCCCAGTGCTCTCCTCTCAGTGCCCAGCGCCCAGTGCTCTACTCTCAGCGCCCAGTGCCCCACTCCCAACTCCCAGTGCCCAGTGCCCAGCGCCCAGTGCTCTCCTC
>JACMQU010000166.1 GCA_014376805.1 Bacteroidia bacterium | reverse complement strand
GGCTCATGATTTGATTATTGCCGATGCTGTTTTAATGGTAATTGGGGAGGCAGGGCTAGAACAATATAAAATATCCGGCGATAGTATTTATAGGCTCAGCCTGATCCTGATCCCTGTTAATATGAAGTAAGTATCTGATGAAACATATTTTAATAATCAGCTTTACTTTCTTATTATATTTAGATGCAAATGCACAAAGTAACTCCACTCAAAGCTTTGCATTAAGAGTATATCCTCAATATATATTTATGAAAGGATTCAGGTTTGATCTCGAAAAAAGTATCTTAAATAAAGTTGCTGTGTATGCAGGTCCGCTCATCTATTCAGGCCTTACCAATGGCAATGGAGACAGAAACAAAAAACTTCCAGATCCTGGTCAGTCAAAGGATCCTTTACGTAATAATGATAAGATTAAAGGTTATGGCCTAAATGCGGTTTTTAAATTTTATTTTAACACACTGGAAATAAAAGAAGATGAAGGGGGAGAGTGTTAAATTTTTTGCCGGAGCTGATCTGACTTATTTAAAAATGGATATAAATTTTCCGATTATGATTACTATCCATTTTATTCAAATGGCCTGTAATATTATACCTATGATATTATTGAAAAAAGGGAAATAATTAATCAAAAGGGGGTAATTTTTTTGTGGGTGTTCAAAAAAGAAGTAACCGTTTTAGCCTGGAAGTAATTGCAGGCATGGGTTACAGGATTGCAGAAGTATTGGCGGGTTTGAAAAAATTCAGAGATTATTCAATGCATCCATGGGATTACGGTTATAATTCCTTTATCCCATATGAATTAATTTCTTTTGGAATTTACCTTTTTTAATAAGTAACCTTACGCATAATTCTCAAGTCATGATTCTTATTTTTTTTCATCCCTCATCGCTTTAGCGAAAGCAGACATCATTCATTTCCTCAACAACTAATGCTGCGAGTTTTCCATTAAGTAAGCCTTAATAAATTCATCTAACTCCCCATCCATTATTTTCTGCACATCAGATGTTTCAATACCTGTGCGTAAATCTTTAACAAGCTTGTATGGATGGAATACATAGTTACGGATCTGACTACCCCATTCTATTCTTTTTTTACCTGCTTCAACAATACTTTTTGCTTCGTTTCTTTTACGTAATTCAAGTTCATATAACTGCGAACGTAACATCTGGTATGCATGCTCTTTATTGGCACTCTGTGAGCGTTCTATCTGACAAACAATTACAATTCCTGAAGGCTTATGAGTGAGTTGTACTTTAGTCTCCACTTTGTTTACATTTTGTCCGCCTGCACCTCCCGAACGGGAAGTTTGAATTTCAATATCGGCATCTTTTATTTCAATCTCTATGGTATCATCAACAAGCGGATAACAATACACCGATGCAAATGATGTATGCCTGCGTGCAGCACTGTCAAACGGAGAAATGCGCACCAGGCGGTGTACCCCATTTTCTCCTTTTAAAAAGCCATAAGCAAAGTCACCGGTAATTTCAATAGAGCACGATTTTATACCTGCACCATCACCAGGTGTTTCATCCACCAACACGGTTTTCATCCCATGTTTTTCAGCATACATTAAGTACATCCGCATCAGCATTTCGGCCCAGTCCTGACTCTCGGTTCCGCCTGCGCCTGAGTTGATATTGAGTACACAATTCATCTGGTCCTCTTCATTGCTAAGCATGTTTTTGAACTCGAGACTTTCAACTTCCGTCAATGCATTTTTATAAGCAAGTTCAATTTCTTCTTCAGTTCCTTCCCCACCTTGAAAAAATTCGTATAGTACAGACAGGTCTTCAATCGTATTTACAATCGTAGCATACCCATCCGTCCATATTTTTTTAAGCCTGATTGCTTTTAATATTTTCTCGGCTTCTTTAGGAGTATTCCAGAAATCGGGAGCTAGGGTTTTGGTTTCTTCGTCTTTTATTGTTAGTAGTTTAGTATCAATGTCAAAGATACCTCCTCAGGGCATCAGCTCTATACTTTAACTCTTTTAGTTGTTCGGTTGTCATAATGTGTGCGAATATAGTAAAGAAAAAATATACTCACTATACACCGGTGCAGTTTTATTAATCATCGGTTTAAAATTTTCTCCTTAGCCAGTCTTGTCTCTTATCCCTAAATAAAATCAATTTAATATTATTTGATCCGGTTAATGAAAAGGTGGGACTTTGTTTTACCAGCCTTATTCCAAACCGGTAAAGTATTTAACATTTCTATGTTTCGGTTCTAACAGGTGAATATCAAAAATCATAACCTTTAGCTTAAATCAGATAGGATTTTATATATTTGATCGGTATCCAATTTCTACTATGCCTGAGATCATCAATGATATAAAAATATTCACACTGCTTGAAGTTACGCTAAGCATACAGAGAACAATTGCTGATCGTTATAAGAGTGCATTTTGGGTGAAGGCTGAGATGAATAAACTGAATCATTATACCCATTCCGGACATTGTTATCCCGAGTTGCTAGAAAAGAAAGGTGGGAAGATTATTGCACAAATAAGATCTAATTTATGGAAGAGTGATTACGTAGCCATCAATCAAAAATTTATGCAGGTGCTAAAAGAACCTTTAAAAGATGGGATCAACATACTCTTTTGTGCAACCATACATGCTGATCCTGTTTACGGACTAAATTTGCGTATTATTGATATTGATCCAGCCTTTACTTTAGGTGAACTTGAAAGAGAAAAGCAGCAAACAATTGAACGACTTATTAAGGAAAATATATTTAATAAAAACAAAACATTATCGATCCCTTTGTTGCCACAGCGCATTGCAATTATTTCGGTTGAGACAAGCAAAGGTTATGCGGATTTTTTAAAAGTGATTAATGAAAATGCGTGGGGCTATAAATTTTTTTATATGTTATTTCCTGCCTTGTTGCAGGGCGACAAATCTATCGGGGCCATTTTGGGTCAGATGAGAACCATCAAAAAAGTGATACATCATTTTGATGTGGTTGCCATTATACGCGGTGGTGGCGGAGATGTTGGATTATCCAGTTTTAATAATTATCAGCTTGCACGGGAAATTGCCATGTTTCCTATTCCGGTTATTACAGGTATCGGTCATGCCACCAATGAAACTGTTTCAGAGATGGTGTCATACAGAAGTGCCATTACTCCCACAGAGCTTGCCGATTTTTTATTGCAGAAATTTCATAACTTTTCCGTGCCGTTGCAAAAAGCCAGAGAGAAGATAATAAGCAATACCTTACAAGTAATAAAAGATGAAAAAGAGCAGCTATTCAATACCACACGTTACTTCAGAATGGCAACGATAAGTGTGCTTACAAAAAATAAACACATTCTCGCACAGCGTTCTCAAAGCATGCTTACGCATTCAAAGTTTAACATGCTCTCTTTTAAGGAAAGTTTGAATCAAATAAAATTAACGCTGATAAAAACTACTCTTTCTACTTTTGGATCACACCATACAAGCCTTATACATATTGAAAAAAATATTGATATGCTTGATCCGGTAAATGTGTTGAAAAGGGGATATTCGATAACAAGGCTGAATGGAAAATCGGTAACGAATACCAATGCTGTAAAAGCCAGTGATTTACTCACAACTACCTTAGCCGATGGCATGATTGAAAGCAAGGTGTTAACTATACAAAACACTAATGAAAGATAAGACAACATATGCAGAGGCATTCAATGAATTGCAAAACATTGTAACCGAAATTGAAAAAGGCGAAATAAATGTAGATGAGCTTTCGGCCAGGGTTAAACGCGCTGCCGAACTGATTAAATTATGCAAAATAAAACTTACTACTACAGAAGAAGATGTAAAAACAATTCTCCAGGAAATAGAACGGGCCGACACTGCCAATGAAGAATAATTATAGATCAATTAATTAGTCACAATGATTATCGCCGAAAGAAAATCTGATCCCGTTACGTTATGGAGCATGGGAATTATCTCCACTTTATTTTCTGGTTTTTTTGCGTTAGCGCATATACAGGAGTGGCATGCAGTTGTTAGTTTTTCAAAATATGTTGAAGGCGATTTAGGAGTTACGTTTTATGAAATGACAATGATCTTATGGAGCATATTATTTATTCTTCTGTTTTTCTCCGGTTTCATTTCATTGTTGATCCGACATAAACTTGGAGTGATATTAACTTTTGGGATTACCGTATTTGCTGTGTTGTTTATGTTTATATTATCTCCTGTAGGAAAGTGATAGCTTGCACAAATGATATTTTATATTTGTCGAAGATTTTTTTTTAAATCTTCTTTGTAGCCAAAACCACCGAATTTATTTTTAGCCCTTCTAACGCTGGTAACTTTTTAGTTTTTTTTACTCCAGATAAATTGTGCGTAGTAAAAATAAATGTGGCCTGCATCAGTTCTGCTTTTTTAAAATACCGTAAGTTTTTTTTCTGTTTTCAATTTCACCAATCAGAAATCCATAAGGCTTTAGAGTTTCTATATGGTCGCATATAATTTTAATCATGGCAGTTATAGGAATGGCTAAAAAAATACCAGGTATGCCCCAGATTAATTCTCCCATCACCAGGGCAATGATGGTAGAGAATGGATTTATTTTCACATGAGGACCAACGATGAGTGGTTCCAATAGCCACCCTTGAACAAATTGCACTATTCCGTAAATACCAACAATCCCGCCAAGCATAGCAAGACTTGATCCTTGTACAGCAGCTACAAATACAGTAAGCGTAGTGCCCATAATGTTTCCAATAAAAGGTACGACTTCGAGGAGGCCACATAGTATAGCAAAAAAGATTGCGTTTTTAACTCCAATTATACTAAACCCAATGCCATACATTATCCATAAGCATACGATCATTTTTGTAAGTCCAACCAGATATTGTTGAGATACTTTTGCGACACTGTAAACTACTTGCTCCATTTCATCCCGTTCAGCGTTTGGAGTTAGTTTAAGTATGAATTGTTTGATATGATTGCGGTAATATAGTAAGCCAAAAATATAGACTAGTATCAAAATAAAATTGGTGAAAATATTTAATAATGATCCTGCCATCAATTGTAAAATATTAGTCACTGATGGTTGTTCCTCCTTAAATATCTGCAATTGTTTTTCTGCCGGAATTCCTAAGTGATCGAAAATATATTCCTGAATCCGTTCTACGGTCTCTATGGCTTTTTGTTTTATCAGCGGAAAATCATTTGTGAGGGCAGAAATCTGCCAGCCTAGCAGAAAACATATACCAGCTATAGCCAACAATAATACCAAAACACAAATTAACACAGCCAATACTTTGGGCACTTTCTTCCCTTCCATCCATTTGCAAAATGGCAAAAAAAGTGTTGCTAAAACACCTCCAATAGCAAGTGGCATCAGAAAATCTTTAGCATATAATAAACCTGTAAAAATTAGAAATAGGATAAGCAGGTTTTTTGTAATTGTAGAAGTAAGGATTGTCATATTGCTTTTAATTGAAAAAGGTAAAATGCGTTGCAAAAGTAAATAAACTAATTCTTAATGTTTTAACCTTATTATTCCTTTCATTAATTCAATCCAGATTACACTAATAAATCCTATTCCGAAACAAATTAATAACTGAGTAAAATTCAATACTTTAAATTCAAAAAATAGGGTTATCGGTTTTACATATAAAATTACTCCTGTAATTACAATTGTGAGTGCGATAATAAGCAGTACTAAATTGTTTTTATATTTTAAAGTAGTTAAAATAGAATAGTAAAATGAGCGGTTTACCAAGGTGAGAAATATATTGGCTGTTATTAAAACTGTAAATACCATAGTTCGGGTAAGTTCTTCATCAAACCCTTTATGCACTGCATACTGATAAACAATCAATGTTCCTGCTGTTATTGCCAATCCCTGAATGATACTAATAATTAGTTCATTCCAGACAAAAAAAGAGGTTATAAAAGGCCTGGGTTTTTGCACCATAGTGTTTTTTTCAATCGGTTCATTTTCATAAATAAGGGAACAAGTAGGGCCCATAATTAACTCTAAAAAAATGATATGTATCGGAGAAAAAATATTAGGATATATCCATCCTGATGCAAGGGGGATAAATACCGTTAGAATGATAGGAATGTGAATGGATATTATAAACCGGATTGCTTTTTTCAGATTGGTATAAATCTTTCTGCCTATTGCTACGGCATCTACCATTTTAGATAAATCATCTTCAAGCAAAATTAAAGATGCAGCTTGTTTTGCAAGCTCTGTTCCTTTCTTCCCCATTGCAATTCCAATGTGTGCGGCTTTTAATGCCGGGCCATCATTAACTCCATCACCTGTCATGGCAACAATTTCTTTATTTGCCTTTAGTGCATTAATTATTTTTAGTTTTGCGTCAGGAAACATTCTCGTGAACAAATTTGTATTTGCAACACTTTCCTGCAGTGCCTCATCAGAGAGTTTCATTAGATCTTCTCCTGAAATATTATTTTCATATCCTCTAAATTCAACCTGTTTAGCAATAGCTGTTGTAGTAGCTGCATTATCGCCTGTAACAATTTTTACAGTTATTCCAGCTTTATAAAAATCCTCTAGTACAGTATGGATGTTTTTCTTAGGTGGATCATAAAAAGCAACAAGACCTTTACCTGTAAATTGAAAGTCCTGTTGGTTTTTTGGGAAATCCTGACCCTCAAATTCTGCTTCACCAACACCCAATAGGCGATAGCCGTTTAGTGCTAAAGTTTTTATTGCCTCTTCCATCTGTTGTTTCTCCGTTTCTGTAAGATTACTAACCTTTATCAACGCTTCAGGTGCCCCTTTTGCAGCTATTATTCGTTCGCCCTTTTCATTTTCGAAGATATGTGTCATCATGGCTGGTTTTCCCTCCAATGGATATTCGTGTACCATTTTGTAATGTGCCCTTTCATCGTCTCCAATTACATTTTGATAAGTGTTGTGTAAAGCTATTTCCATTGGGTCAAACGGAATGGGCTCGCTTGCCCACATGGCTAACCTGATAAGTTTTTTTTCATCTTCAGTTAATGAATTTTCCGGGTTTGAGATTTTATTAGTTGACAACACAAAAAGTTTAGCCAGACTCATTTTATTTTCGGTAATAGTTCCTGTTTTATCTGTACAAATTACGGTAGCACTTCCTAATGTTTCAACGGTTTTCATTTGTTTTACCACAACGCCCATCTTCATAAGCCGCCATGCGCCAAGTGCCATGTAGGTTGTGAAAGCAATAGGTATTTCTTCTGGCAAAATACTCATTGCTAAAGTTAGGGCCTTCAATAAACTATCTAATAGATTATAAGAATGATAATAGTTGATACCCCATACAACAAGAAATACGATGGTACCGGCAATCGACATCTTTTTTACAAAATTGTTTATCTGCAATTCAAGAGGTGTCTTCTCTTCTTTAATTTGCTCCAGACTCTTTCCTATTTTCCCTAACTTCGTTGCATTGCCTATAGCAGTTATGGTAGCAATTGCTAATCCACCGGATACGGTTGTTCCACTAAAAATAAGGTTATTTTCTTTTGAATCCTTAAAGACAGATAATGACTCACCTGTGAGTATAGATTCATTTACCGAAAAATCATTTGAATGCATGATGGTGCCGTCAGCACTGATTGATGTTCCTTCTTCTACCATCAAACTATCACCCACTACTAATTCTTCGCTTTTTATTTCTTCCGTTTGCCCGTTTCGGATAACCTTACATTTTGGCTGTGTAAAATCTTTTAATTTCTCTAAAGCATTTCGGCTTCTTGAATCCTGGTAAAGAGAAATAATCGAAACCAAAATTATTGCAGAGCTTAGAAAAATCCCATCTCCCATTTTTCCGCTTATAAAATAAATACCCGATGCCACTAATAATAAAATCACCATAGGTTCTCTTACTAATCGTTTTAACGCATCAATAAATCCATTTTCTTTTTTATAGATTAATCTGTTGTATCCGTATTTATTCCGTGCATTAGTTACTTGCTCATGGGTTAAACCATTTATGTTGAAATTATTTGCCGGCATGTTTATTTAATTACTATTGAAGTTGATTCTATACTTTATGAAAGAGGTTTTACGAATTCACTTTATGGTTGCCTAATTTATGGGTTTGTAAATTGTAATTGTTATAATTCCCCAAGCCGTAATTAAAAAGCCCATGTAATGTATTAAGTTTTTGTCCGACATACCGGATATAAAGACCATGTTAATTGCTGACTGTAAAACAGGGCATATGTAATATGCCTTTAACTCGACAACGAATTGAAAATCCATCCAGCAATGTCTGCAAGTTCCATTGTTATATATCACTTTATTATGGGGCGTTTCGATTATGCTGCCTGATGGCTTTTAGCGCTGCTTTTTTAAGAATACTTTCCTCTTCAATGTCGAAATCGTCTTGAAGTCCCAGCCAAAACTTTGCATTGTTTCCAAAGTATTTTGAAAGTCGTAGTGCAGTGTCCACGGTAATGCGTCTGTTTCCTTTAATAATTTCTGAAACACGTGTTTGTGGAATACCTAAGTCTTTAGAAAGTCTGTAAGCAGTGATTTCCAAAGGCACAAGAAACTCTTCAAGTAAAATTTCTCCAGGGTGAATGTTTTTTAGTTTTTTCATTTCACAATTTTTTAATGATAATCTATAATTTGAACCTCTGCTGAATTGCCATTATTCCATTTAAAAATAATTCTCAAATGAATGTTTACTCTAATTGAATAAAAGTCCTTCAAATTTCCTTTTAACTTTTCAAGTTTATTGGAAGGAGGAATAGTAAGATCGTTAAGGTGATGCGAGTTGCTAAGCAATCTCAATTTTCTCCTGGCGGTTTCCTGAATTTCTGTCGGGAAACCCTTAACCCTTTCACCTTGCCAAATCTTCTGAGTTTCCTTGTCTCCAATTGAAATAATCATAGTATTGTCTTACGTTACTTACGTCAAAAGTAAGTAATCATAATGCAGAAAAAAAAATTTTATTTAATTGTGTTTTGTAAGAATTTCTGACGAGAACCCCTTTATCCTTTCGCTTTGTCAAATCTTCCGAGTTTACTTGTCTCCAAATTAAATAATTATAGTATTGTCTTACGTTACTTACGTAAAAGGTAAGTAGTCCCCTTAACCCTTTCACCTTGCCAAATCTTCTGATTTTCCTTGTCTTCAAATGTAATAATCATAGTGTTGTCAATCGCTTTTCCGCTTTAAGGCGAAGCAGCGTTGATTTTAAAAAGATACGATGATTACCCTGCTTAATTTTGATGGCAGTTGCCCAACCAATAGATGGAAAACACTGAGCATAGCAGGTGGAAAAGATACTGATTGCTTGTTACTGCTTAACAGGGGTATGGCTGCGCTATGCATAAAATGTAGCAAATGAAGATATGATAATTTATAAAGTGCATAAAATCCGGAATGAAGAAATAATGGCGTATTGGATCAGGCGTTATAGATCCAAATAAACAGGTTTAGATTTTAGTATCTGCATTTCAAATCAAACGCAATCCCCTTAACCTTCGCACAAGGCTAAGGTTAACAAAGCATAAGAATTTATTTGCGAAGCATAACCTTCGCGCAAGGCTACGGTTAGCAAAGCATAACCTTTGCGCAAGGCTACGGTTAGCAAAGCATAACCTTCGCACAAGGCTACGGTTAGCAAAGCATAACCTTCGCGCAAGGCTACGGTTAGCAAAGCATAACCTTCGCGCAAGGCTACGGTTAGCAAAGCATAACCTTCGCACAAGGCTTCGGTTAG
>JACMQU010000165.1 GCA_014376805.1 Bacteroidia bacterium | reverse complement strand
TAAAAAAAGAGTGGACAGAATTATAGAAATCGCTGAAAAGGATGCCCGTATTATGGCGAAAAGATTAGCAAGAGAGGAAGCCATCTTTAGCGGTATGAGTAGTGGCGGTGGTGCACATGCAGCTATTGAACTGGCAAAAGAATTATCGGAAGGTGTAATTGTTTTTATTGTGTGCGACAGAGGAGACCGATACCTGAGTTCTGATTTATTTGATTGATATAAAAAGGGAAGTTTTAATAAGTGGGAGTTATAAATACAATGCCACTCTAAACTTTGTACCAAAAAGTTAAGGCTAAATGTTTTAGTTGCTGGTAACAAATCAGTTAAATTCCTGGAATACTTTTTTAAAATTTTGCAAATAAAAAAGGGCCTGTCCCTAATTCTGAGACAGGCCCCCTAAATTTTAGAACAAGCTCCTAATAAATATCAGCCTCTTCCTTTTCAACTGCTGGTATGGCCCTGAGAAAATCATCATACCCTTCTTCATTATCGTGGTTGCTGTAGGCGCCATAGGCATCTATGCTGTATCCTATCAGCCCATCATTGGCCTCTATCAAATAGATAACAGAAGAATCGGATGGGTCTGATGAGTCGCCTTCAAAACGATAAGTTCTTATAATATTTAACTCTGTTGCCTCATATTGTTTTCCGGACGGTGCTCCAAATTTTCCATCGGAAAACCTGAATTCATTGTCGTATTTTTTTAACCTGAGTTTTTCTAAAACCTGGCTCAATGTAGTCATCATAATTTTTTCTTTTTTTAGTGTAAAACGGTTCTTTTATTATTAGAATAAGCGCTGTAAAATGCAGGTATTTTCGGGTCTGCCATAAATTAATCAGCTGACGAAAAAGCGTTTTCAATTTTGTGCATCAAAGACGAAACCGGACCCTCCATTTTATTGGTATTATCCTCTAAGGATTCATCATTCAATAAGTCTCCGATTTTTAATTTGCCTGGTAAATACCTTAATATCTCATGGCGTTGGGAGGTGAGCAGCGTTTTAAAATTTTCATCCTCATTAGTTGCGGTAGCATTGGTTTTATATTCATCTATAGAAAGAAAACCAGTTGCTACTTCTTCCAGTTTCATTTTTACAATATCAGATGTTTGATTTGTATTTGATGCAATTTGTTCTGTAATAGCATTCTGGTTTATAAAGATGGATGAGAGTAATGCTGTCGCCGTGTCCTTACTGGAAATTAAAAAGGCACCTTCTTTTGTTCGGGTAGCTTTGTATAAACCAGCTAAAAATGTTATAAGTGCAGACTGCCTTAATTCGTCAAACTCAGCCTCATTTTCCGGAAGACCGGTATTGGCATCAATTACCTGCAGAGGCGGATAGTTTAGTTTTTGTTGTAACTGTTCTGGAATGTTCATATTGTAGTTTTAAATTCTAAGGCTAAAAAATTATGCCGTATTATTTATCTTCTTTTACTTAATTGATTTCATTGGTATATTTTAATGAGGATCGGTTGATTGTGGAATTAAATCCCCTTACAGGGGTGGTAATGATGTTAAGGTCACTTTAATTAAAGCAGCAGACGGTTATGTTTTACGTTAGCAAGAATAAAATAAACATACCACGGCACTTTCCTGTTATAAGAAAATTTCTAACTTTATTTTTTTTACAGGAGGTAAGCTTCTTGCAAATAAAACTGATATTTGAGGATGTACAGCATAATTAATACAATAGCAAAATTTGTATAATTAACTACTGAAAAAGGTTATACCAGGTATTTGTAACGAATAATTCACTTGTCAAATAAATTATACAATCTTACTTTTTTTTAATAAATCAATTAAAGAAATATATGAAGCACTTGATAGACACCTGGACGTTGTTAAAAAAAACAATGGAAAGTTTTATTGATGACGAAGCATTGAAGTTTAGTGCCTCCTTATCTTATTATACCATTTTTTCTATTTCTCCTTTAATTATAATTGTTATTTCAGTGGCAGGGTTGGTATTTGGCCAGGATGCGGTGGAGGGCAGGGTTTATTACCAGATTAAAAGCCTGATAGGTTCGGATGCGGCCTTGCAGATACAGCATATTATTGCTACGGTTCAACTACAGGATAAAGGCGTTGCAGGAACCATCGTAGGTTTTTGCATCCTGTTTTT
>JACMQU010000164.1 GCA_014376805.1 Bacteroidia bacterium | reverse complement strand
TTTACAGTTAAATTCTGATTTCCCGCAATAAAACTGGCAGGTAAAGAATCTAAACCAATTTTCAAAGAATCGCCATTACAAATAACATAGTTATTTGCTGCAAGACTTTCTGGTAAATACGAACCCATCATTATAAAAAATAAAATGGTTGATAAAATGGTAGTTTTCATAAACGTTTGTTAATATGACTACAAAAATTTACCTTTTAATTTGTATATAAGTATCAAAAATAGTCTATTTTAGCACTTTTAATAATTAAAACTACCCGCTTTATGTCAAATATTAGAAATGTGCACGCTAAAATAGCAATGGTAAGAAAGTTGAAGAAGTTAGATCCTCAAACAGTGGCAGATAGAATTCCGCTTAGTTTAAAGGCATATCAACGCCTGGAGAAAGGCGAAACAAAGTGCGATATGGAAAGATTGGAGCAGGTGGCCAGAGCACTTGAAGTTGATGCTGATATGTTGCTCCATTTTGATGAACAACTTGTTTTTAACAATGGTACTAATCATGGTATAACCAATACAGGTGATGTGCATATTAATACACCCATAAAAATTTATGAAGAAAGAATTGCAGAATTAAAAGAACGCAATTTAGAATTAAAAGAACAAGTTATTGATCTGAAAAAAAGGCTGTCTAAATTTGAGTAATCAGTAAGGCTAAACTATTTAATTAAAGATGTTCTGATTCTGTTAAAATTATTAAATTCCACTCGCCAGTACGTCTGCAAGATGCATGATCCGGAGGTTTATGTTTTGCTTTTTAATAATTCCATCAAGGTGTAACAAACAAGCGTAATCGGTTGAAATAATATATTGCGCACCGGTGCTTAATATGTTCTCAATTTTCTGCTCTCCCAGCTCTACAGAAAGCGGTTCATAATTTACTGAAAACATACCCCCAAAACCACAACACTCTGTTGGTGATGGTATATTTAATAATTCTAGTCCTGCAACACAATTCAATAATTTTCGTGGTTGTTCTTTAATGCGGCAATGATTTAGCGCATGGCATGAATCCAGATATACGGCTTTGCCATCTAAGCTTGAACCCATATTTTCAATTTTAAGCACATCAACCAAAAATTCGCTGAGTTCAAAACTTTTTTTCTGAAGCTGCCGGTACTTATTATGATAACTGGAATTCTGAAATAAAAGATCGTACGAATTGCGTATCATAGCTGTGCAGGATGCTGCCCCACATACAAGTGTTTTATCTAATGCAACTTCGTTCAGCACTTTCTCTCCCACTTCACGTGCATCTTCCCAATGCCCGGCATTAAAGGCAGGCAAGCCACAACATGTTTGCTCTATGTTATAGGTAACTTTACAACCGGCCTTCTCCAGCACCTTTATCATATTAAAGGCTGTTTCAGGTTTAAACTGGTCTACAAAACAAGGTATAAATAAATCAACCTTCATGAAGAATGTACTTCTTTAAAATTTTTAATACGCGCAATAAAAAATAATGCCAGCACAAAAAATACAATCAAGGCCAGTACCGAAGTGCGCATATTTTCGGTAATGTTAAGCAGAAATCCATATACAAATGTTCCTATCACAATTGATATTTTTTCACATACCTCGAAAAAGCTAAAATAAGATGCAGTATCCTTAGTACCCGCCGGAATAAGTTTGGCAAAAGTGCTCCGGCACATAGATTGAATTCCTCCCATAACAATTCCTACCACGGCAGCTAAGATATAAAATTCAACAGCTGTTTTTACAAAATATGCTGCCGTAGCAATTCCTATCCAAACCACCAGCATAATCAACAACGTATAAATGTTCCCTATCACACCCGATACTTTTGAAAATCCCCATGCCCCTAAAATTGCTATCAACTGTATAATCAGTACTGTAATAATAAGCTTGCTGGTAGGCATGTGAAGTTCCTGTGATCCAAAAAGACTTGCCACATACATTACCGTTTGTACCCCCATACTGGTAAAGAAAAAACCTAACAGGAAACGCTTGATTAAATGATTTTCTGATTTATTAATTTCCCTCCATACTTTTTTTAATTCATTTAAACCTCTTTCAAATGCATTTCCACCATATGGATTAACTGTTTTTTTTTCGGGTAAATGTTTAAAAGTAATTTGTGCAAAACCTGCCCACCATAAACCAACACTTACAAAACTTAACCGGCTGGCAATGCCAGTATAATATGATTTTGCCTGAGCTAATGCCTCTTCAGCAGATAAGCCCGGATTTAAGTCTGTTAAAGTATTTGCTTTGTGTTGTATATCAAAAAATAACTCTGGAAACATAATAAGAAACAAATCTGCCAGCAATAAAATTATGCTGCCAATATACCCCATAGAAAAACCGCTCGCACTTAATTTATCATATTGATCTTCGGTTGCTATTTCAGGTAAAAATGCATTGTAAAAAACAATACTCCCCGCAAATCCTAGTAAACTTATTACAAATAAAGATAGTCCCAAATAAACGGAATCCGCATCAAAAAAATACATTAGTACACAGGCTGCTGACCCAAGGTAACAAAAAAACTTCATAAAACTTTTTTTGCTTCCTCTAACATCGGCAATACCTGAAAGTATTGGATTAATTATTGCCACCAACAAAAAACCTAAAGATAAAGCATAAGTATATAAAGCGGTGTTTACAATTTTAAAACCGAAAAGATTTAAATAATATATTCCATGTAACATATTTCCCTGTGAAATGGACGTTGCTTTACTTACACTTTCAAAGTATGGAGGGAAGATGGCTGTAGCAATTGTTAGTGAAAAAACAGAATTAGCCCAATCATACATGGTCCATGCGCGTGTTATTTTTGGGTCATTCAATTTTATATCCATTCAGATGCAAAATACATTTTTCTATAACTATTCACCAAGGAAAATATTTTACCAATCAATTGAACACAGATCAGGTTAACATTCAACACTTTTTTTCCTGTAAGAGGTTAATATAAATTCTTGAATTGTTAATTTACAAATGATTTAAAAAAGCCTGCCTGCCAATTATGAATTTAATATTGCTAATCTTGAAGAATTATATAAATTCGATTTTAAAATGGGCCTGTTGTTAAAGCAAATACACATTCTATGAAAATTTTTATACTATTTATATCCGCTACTTTGCTTGCCTGCCACATGCATGCTCAGGTAGCTAAAAAACAAACAATAATGGTTAGTGCTAAAGCTGTTAATGGGGGTGGTGTGTTATTAAAATGGCCTGTAGATACCCTTTCCGGTAACTACGACATATATAAAAGAACAAGCCTGTTAATTGATAATTGGGGAAGCAAACCTTATATTAAGTTGCCCGGTAATGCTTCGTCTTTTTTTGATTCGATGCTTGTTGAAGGTACTGCTGCAGAATATTCTCTGGCAAAATTTGCCGGTTTAAATACTCAGTCTTCAGGAGTTATTTATGCAGGTAATAAATTAACTGAACCGGTAAATTCAGGGTCAATTATTTTATTGATAGATAGCAATTATTTAGTACCATTAACAATGGAAATCCTGCAACTTAAAACCGACATGGAAAATGAAGGTATGATAACTCATTTGATTTATGCAGGCCGGAATCAGAAACCTCCGCAGATAAGAGCACAAATTATTGCACTTTACAACTCCACAAAAATAAAAATTACAACGCTGCTTATTTTAGGCCATGTACCTGTTCCTTATTCAGGTTATTTTTCAGCAACCGGTAATGCACCCCCGCCCGACGGACATATAGAAGGCAGTGGCAATCATACCGGTGCCTGGCCAGCAGATGTTTATTATGGCGAGCTTGATGCCAGTTGGTCTGATGATGAGGTGAACTGCACTACAGGAGCTTCTGCCCGTAACTATAATGTATTTAATGATGGTAAATTTGATCAGACAAAATTGCCTGATGCAGTTGACCTGGAGGTAGGGCGCGTAGATCTGTTTGATTTGCCAGCCTTTGTTAAAAGCGATACTGTATTGATAAAACAATACCTGAATCGAAATCATAGTTGGAGAACCGGATCAACAGTATCAATTGAAAGAGCTTTAATTGATGATAATTTTACTGCCTTTAATCTGGCTTCTACGGGTTATGGAAACTTTGCAGCAATGGTTCCTTCTGATAGTATTTTTAATAACCGCGATTATTTTCCTGCACAAAAACAAGGTTCTTATTTGTGGAGTTACGCATGCGGTGCAGGATCATATTCCAGTTGTAATGGTGTTGGCTCAACGGCTAATTTTAACAACGACTCTTTCAATAATACATTTACCATTCTGGCAGGAAGTTTTTTTGGCGACTGGGACAGTAGAAATAATTTATTGCGCGCACCTCTTGCATCCTCTTCTTTAGCCAGTTTTTGGGGTGGAATTCCCAAATGGTATGTACACCACATGGGTTTAGGAAAGAGTATAGGTTATGGCACCAGAATCACTCAAAATAATATTGATTTTTATTATAACGGTGGCTTTAATTCTTCTTTCAATTCAGTGCATATTGCCCTTATGGGTGATCCCACTCTTAAAATTAGAAACCTAAACCCACCACGATTATTAACAGCGCAAAGTAGCAATAGAAAAGTTTATCTTAACTGGTCTCCTTCATTAGGTGTTAAAGATGGCTACCAGATTTACAGGGTTGATTCGATGAATAATTACATGAAAATTAGTGCTCAGTTATTTACAGACACTTTTTATGTCGATGATAAAAATTATCAGACTGGAAATTATACTTATGCCGTAAGAGCTATTAAACTTGAAACTACACCTTCCGGTTCGTATTATAATGGAAGTGGTGCGGCAATAACTACTGTAAATCATATTAACGGCATTGGTGAATATACAAACAATGAGTTAAATATTGAAGTATTTCCGAATCCATCTCAAGGAGTTATTACGATACATTTTGAAGAGGAATGTATGAACCTGAAAGATTTATTGATTAGTGATTTGACCGGAAAAGTTATTTATAAAACCGATAGTGGAAAAACTTGTGAAAACAATTTTATGCTGATAAATCTGGGATCTGTTCAAACCGGTATTTACCTTATAAGCGGAAGTATAAGCAATAAAAAATTTGTTAAGAAACTTGTTGTCATTAATTAATGTATAATGAATAAAAGGACATGTTTATTTATTTTTCTGATGCCGGTTTTTGTTTGGTGTTGCAGGCAAAAGAAAGCGGATTCCCTACCGCCTGAAGATTACAGAAATGCATACTTAGGTACCTATAACTGTGCAGGTAATTATAAAAACCTCTCCATGTTTGTTGCAAGAGATACAACAATGAAGATACAGGTAGAATTGTTTGGTGACTCCGGTTTGTTAATTTATAAGCACGCCACTTTTGTTAAAGCCGACAGGCACATTTATTTTGATCGGGTTAATAATGAGCACAACAGGTATTCACGATACATTGATGGGTATTTTATGGGTAATGACAGTATATATATATCTTTTGCATGGTTTTCACCAGGGTCTTCGGATAATTTGAATCTGAAGGGAAGAAAAAGAATGTAACAATATAAAGGTAAACTGTGTAGGCAATTTTCTATAAACAATTTATTAAAATATTTGGTTCAAAAAGAAACGCATAAAATTATGTATTTCTTTACTTTCGTTTTTAACTATGCCACATATCAGCCGTAAAAAACAAATTTATAAAATAGGTTCACATCTACACCAATACTTAAGGCATCATGGAAGGCAAAGTATAATTCCTATTCATTATCCCGATCTTAAAAACTTTAAAGAAAGCATTACCTTATTTGATAAAAAAGGTAAAGATACGCTTTGGGAAATTTGTATTTATGGTCCGGAAGAAATGGAACTCATTCACCACAGTCTGTTAAAAGTTTATGCTTTACTTAAAGTGGGCGGTGATATGAAAGTACTGGATCACTTGGGAGTAGACAGAATTGATATATGCTTATATGGTAATACCTTGCCGTTTCGCATCAGAATTATCAATAAGATGAATGATAACTTTGATTATTTTTATATCAAGAACGCAGATGCATCGCGTATATATGGATTAGAACTGGAGCACTTACTTTCACCTAACCGCATAAGCTATCTGGTAAGTGGTAACACTTTAATTGAAGAGCATATTGCTGGCATACCCGGTGATGATTTTATTAAAACTTATGTGGCAGGAAATAATTTTAATGGCACCCGTATTGCTAAAGAGTTTGTTAAATTTAATGAGCGTTGTCTCATAAGGTTATTAGGCGATATGCATTCCAGTAATTTTGTGGTACAGATCATGCCTGATTTTGATGAAACCAGTTATCGTATCAGGGCCATTGATTTTGATCAGCAATCTTTTGAAGGAAGAAAGAATATCTATTTGCCTCAGTTTTATAAACAGAATAAAGTTTTTTTAGAGTTGGTTCAACAATACATAAACCCGCAAAGTATGCTGCAATACCAGCATGAAGAACAAGCACTTATGATTAATCGAATGAAGGCTGCTCGATGGCCAATTCAAAACCTGCTTGATGCCATGAGTAAAGATACCATTGCCCCTGAGGAAAATGTGTTTGCCTTAGGGGAAGAACTGGCTATATATTATAAAAGTAAACGTTTTCTGAAAGCCAAAAATATGGGACAGTTACTAAAAGCATCTTTGTTACATTTGTTAAAGTAAGGGCTATAAATGGCCTGGCATAAAATAAATAAATGTCAGTAATTATTTACCTTAAGCAGCCTGGTAATTTTTAAGCCTTATCTGCTCCATTTTTAATAAGGCTTCTTTTGAACCTATCACTAATTTTTTAATAGATTGATTGCCGGGTGCATCATACATATAGTCGATCATAATAGCTTCGCAAATACTACGCAAACCACGGGCACCAAGTTTCAGGTCAAAGGCTGTATCAACGATCATATCTATAACCTCATCAGTAAAACTCAGGGTTATGTCTTCAAGTGAAAACAGGTGAATATATTGCTTAATTAATGCATTTTTAGGTTCAATTAAAATACGTTTTAATATTGCCTTATCTAAAGGATCAAGGTGACAAAGAACAGGCAAACGGCCAATTATTTCTGGGATCAGACCATAACTGCGCAAATCTGCAGGTGAAACAAACTGTAGCATGGCCGAATCTTCTTTAATAGATTTTACATCTTTATTTTTAAACCCGATAGCTTGTGTTTGCAACCTGCGTGCAATCATTTTTTCTATCCCGTCAAAAGCTCCTCCACAAATAAATAAAATGTTCTCCGTATTAATCTGAATCATTTTTTGTTCAGGATGTTTTCTTCCACCCTGTGGAGGCACATTGGCAACACTGCCCTCGAGTATTTTTAAAAGAGCCTGCTGAACTCCTTCACCACTTACATCACGGGTAATACTTGGGTTATCACTTTTCCTGCTTATCTTATCAATTTCATCAATGTAAACTATTCCCCGTTCAGCGGCGGCCACATCATAATTAGCAGCCTGCAACAACCTGCTCAAAACACTTTCCACATCTTCACCAACATAACCGGCTTCTGTTAGTACGGTTGCATCTGCTATACAAAACGGAACCTGGAGAATTTTAGCAAGGGTTTTTGCCAGCAAAGTTTTACCCGTTCCTGTTTCTCCTACCAATAAAATATTTGACTTCTCCAGTTCAACATCGTTATTACTTTTTTTAGAAGCTATGCGTTTAAAATGATTATATACGGCAACACTTAACACTTTTTTCGCGTCGTATTGTCCTATAACATATTGATCTAAATGCGCTTTTATTTCAGATGGTTTTAGTGTTTTTACGTTTAGTTCTCCCGTCTTTTTCTGAAAGTTTTCCTGATCCTCATTTATAATGCGGAATGCCTGAGTAATACAACTTTCACATATCAATGCATCTAAGCCCGAAATGAGGTAACTAACCTGGCTGCGGGTTCTGCCACAAAATGAACAAATGTCTTCTTTCTTTTTTGCCATAAATAATATTAACAGTTTTTGTACCTGTCTTAAAAAAATACAGGCTACTTTGGTCTCAAAGCAGCCTGCAAAGTTAGTGAATAAATTGCGGAAATTATTTAGGCAATTCTTTTTTATGCTTTAGGAGCACGTCGTCAATCATTCCATATTCTTTCGCCTCTGCAGCTATCATCCAGTAATCTCTGTCACTATCAGCTTGTACTTTTTCATAAGTTTGCCCGGTGTGATCAGCAATAATATCATATAATTCTTTTTTTAATTTTTGAATCTCTCTTGCTGTGATCTCAATATCTGATGCCTGACCCTGTGCCCCACCTAATGGCTGATGAATCATAACACGCGCATGTGGGAGGGCACTACGCTTACCTTTTTCGCCCGCACAAAGTAATACTGCTGACATTGAGGCAGCCAATCCTGTACAAATTGTTGCAACACTCGGATTTACCCATTGCATTGTGTCATAAATTCCTAATCCGGCATAAACGGAGCCTCCTGGACTATTAATGTACATTTGAATATCGCGGCGTGCATCCATTGAATCCAGGAAAAGTAATTGTGCCTGAACAATATTAGCAACATAATCATCAATGGGCATACCTAAGAATAATATCCTGTCTGCCATTAAGCGTGAAAATACATCTATCTCACGAAAGTTCATCGGACGTTCTTCAATAACTGTCCGAGTCATCCCTTCCATCGAACTCTCTATGTAAGCATCTACTTTCATACTACTTATGCCTTTATGTTTTACGGCATATTTTCTAAATTCATTTCCAACGTCCATAAGTTTATTCCTTTTTATCAAATATAATAAGATGTTTCACTGTGTCAATACATGTGCCAGAATTTTTGGTGAATCTGAATACTATTTTATACCTCTTGCTTCTAATGGGTTAAGCCGGAAGATCAATACCTTTAATTTTGCGATACATTCCTATGGCATGACGGTCGGTCATACCTGCAACAAATTCGCAAATTTTTATCAGCCGGGTATACAAATCAGAATTCTTCATTTCTGAAAGGTGGAAATAATGTTCAGGCAAAAGTTCTAATATTTTTTTGCTATGGTAATAGTTATGTTTTGTTTCGGTTTGAACCGAATGGTTAACAGCAGTAGTAAACACATCTAACAATCCACCTATTACTTCAAATCCTGCAGCTTCAATTTCTAAAACTTGTTTGGCCTTATAAACATTACGCAGGGTAATGGCTTTTATTTCTTTAATTAATGAACTGTATTTACTTAATTCAATTAACGAAATGTCAAAATTCCCTTCCAGCATTTCTTCTTCACTCGCCACAAAAACTTTGGCCATTTCTATTATAAGATTTTTGATTGCAACAGCTCTTAAATATCCTGCTTTTTCATCATCAGCCTTAAGTTTTAAATAACTTTCCGGGTAAAATCCCGCTCCGGCAATTGGCATAAGCAATCGCTCTGCATGGCTAAAATCTATGAGTTTCAGGCGCAAGCCATCTTCAAAATCAATAATACTATAACAAATATCGTCTGCTGCTTCAACAAGAAATGCCAATGGATGCCGGCAATAATTTATATAGTTGTCTTTTCTTATTTTTTTTAACCCTAAAATATTCGCTATATCTTCAAATAAGTCTTTTTCACTTTGAAAAAAACCGAATTTTTTTTCGCTGGCCCTTAACTTTTCAAAAAGCGGCAAGCTTTCTTTAGGATATTTTGTAAAGGCAGCAAGCGTAGGGTAACTAAGTCTTATACCGCCGGCACCTTTGTTATTTGCATTACATAATATCCGGAAGCCATTAGCATTTCCTTCAAAACGAGTCAGGTCATTCCATTGCTTTTCATCTAATTCACTTTTAAATTGTTGACCTTTTCCATTTAAAAAATATTCGCTGATTGATGCCTCTCCACTATGTCCAAAGGGTGGATTACCAATATCGTGAGCCAAACTTGCGGCTGCCACAATAGCACCAAAATCATGGTGACTTAAATTATATTCACGCTGCAGGTGGGGATATTTATTTATCAATTCCTGACCAGCTATTTTACCCAGTGATCGGCCCACACTGCTTACTTCAATACTATGTGTTAATCGGTTATGTACAAAATCGTGTTCAGGTAGCGGTATAACTTGTGTTTTATCCTGTAAACGGCGAAAGGCAGTAGAGAAAATAATACGGTCATAATCCTGCTCAAAGATACTACGGTTCTGCACTTCATTTAGGTTACGTGCTTTGAGATCTCCGTAACGGTAAGCTTGTAAAAGTTGTGGCCAGTTCATTTAAAAGTTTTGCCGAATATAAGAATTGTGAAACGAATCAATAATTTTACCGTAAAATAAAGTACGGACGTTATTATTATTTTGGCTAATATAGCTTATTGTTTAGTATAAAATAGTTGATATGATTTTAAATCTCAGCACAATAAATATCTGAAGTAATGCTTCTTATTACTAGCTACAAATAAGTTTTGGGATAGGTTCAGTTTTACTTATTTTAAATGTACTTTTGATGTTTTTTTTTTAAGCATTTTATTGATGAATATTATATTATTATAAATTTAAAAGTACCAGAGATAGTGAAGAAAAAAATAAAATTTATCATTAATCCCTTATCCGGTGGCAAGAATAAAAATTCAATTCCTGGATTAATATATGATTTAATGGATCAGGAAAAGTATGACATTGATCTGCATATTACCACAAGTGAAGAAAATACTCTGGCTATTGCTATAGCAGCTAAGAACGAAAAAATTGATGCTATAGTAGCTGTTGGCGGCGATGGTACCTTAAACAATATTGCCCGCTTTTTAACGGGAACAGAAATTGCACTTGGTATTATACCAATGGGTTCAGGAAATGGTTTTGCACGCGAACTACACATACCTATGAATAGCAGTAAGGCATTGGAACTGATTAATGAATTTAATATAAAAACAGTAGATACCGGAAGTGTTAATAATAAGATTTTTATGAATGTTTGCGGGATAGGTTTTGATGCCCATGTTACTGGCTTATTTGCCGGTTCAAAAACAAGAGGGTTAAAAACGTATGCACAACTTACATTAAAGGAAATGCGCACTTATAAACCGCAAACGTACCAGTTAACAATTGATGGTAAAAAAAATATTCAGAAAGCATTTATGTTAGTAGTATGCAATGGAACCCAATATGGCAACAATGCCTATATAGCGCCCGAAGCAAGTTTTGATGATGGTATGTTTAATATAACAATAGTTGAAGATTTTAAATGGTTTGAGTTAGTGAGTCTTATTCCGCAACTTTTTTTAAAGAAAATTCATGAAGCTAAAAATGTAAAAACATTTTTCGGTAAATCTATTAAGATAATGCGTAATGAACCGGCATTTGTAAATATAGATGGGGAGTCTGTATGGATGAATAATGAATTGCTAATTGATTTAAAACCACTTTCACTCAAAGTAATAGTGCCTACTTCTAACTTTACGGATAAAAATTTTAACAAATAGTAAATTTGTTAGTCCTTTAAGCTGTATTGATAATTTAACTTTGTAATTTTAATTTAATAAATTAGCGACCCGATAACATGAGCAATAAAAATAAGAACAGAACAGGTGTAGTTTATTCAACAGATGATCAGTTTAAATATGAGGAGCAGGATACAGCCTATCACCAGACTCTTTTGCCCAGGCAGCAGAATTTAAAAATTTATTTAGATAGAAAAAGCGGAGGAAAAATTGTAACCCGTATTAATGGTTTTATTGGTAATGATGAAGATTTGGGAATACTGGGATCAGCCCTCAAAAAATATTGTGGGGTAGGCGGAAGTGTAAAAGAAATGGAAATATTAATTCAGGGAGATTTTAGAGATAAAATATTAGTTTATTTGCAAAAAGAAGGCTTCAAAGCAAAAAATGCCGGAGGCTGAATAAAAATAAAAGTGGGTTGTTAAAAATAAATTAACTTGCTTTTAATTTTATTTCAAGGCTTACCCTTTATCTTGTTTGCATAAAAATAATTATTTATGAAAATACTAGTAGTAGAAGATGAACCTAAAGTAGCCTCTTTTTTGAAACAGGGATTAGAAGAGCAGTCTCATGAAGTAACGGTTGTTTTTGATGGTTATTTTGCCAAAAAAATGGCCACTGAAAACTATTATGATGTAATTATTCTGGATGTTCTTATCCCTTATATAAATGGCCTGGAAGTAGCTAAACAATTAAGACATGAGGGTATTAAAACTCCTATACTAATGTTAACAGCGCTGGGTTCAACAGATGATAAAGTAAGTGGATTGGATGCTGGAGGTGACGACTATTTGGTTAAGCCATTTGAGTTCAAAGAATTACTGGCCAGGTTAAGAGCTTTAACCAAACGGTTTACAGATAATATGCATGAACAACGGGTTATAAAGTTACATGATCTGGAATTAGACCTGGATAGAAAAGTGGTACGCAGGGGAGGGAAAACCATTGATCTTACAGCTAAAGAATTTGGTTTACTCGAATATTTATTGCGCAATAAGAACCGGGTAATTTCACGGGCTGAAATTTCTGAAAAAGTATGGGATGCAAGTTTTGATACCAGTACCAATGTTATTGATGTTTATATCAACTTTTTAAGAAAAAAAATTGATAAGGAATTCCCAACAAAAATTATACATACAATGGTAGGTATGGGGTATATTATAAAAACAGATGAGTAATCGGCAAGCCTGTAAAGCATGAATATAAAAAGCATTCTTACGATTAAATTTACAGGAATAGTTGCAGCCATTTTATTCGTGTTTTCTATCTTCACCTATCAGTTTTCAGATATTTTCAGAAAGAACGAATTTCCCGACAGGTTAAAGAAAAGATCTAAAAATGTAGTTACTTATTTTCTTGATAAAAATGAATTATCATCCGACATCCTTAAACTTATTTATGATAAAGGCCTGAACCGTTTTCCAAATGAAAGATTAATAATTGCAGACTCTAATAAATCGATTTTTTTTTCTTCTCATAAGCCCGATAAAATTGAATTGGATTTAATGGGTCTCCTATTTAAAAATAAAGAAGAATATGAAATCAATAAAAGTGATACGGAATATGTAAGTTATGTTTTGCCCCATCATTCAGGTAATTATTTTATTGTTTCAAGTGCTGTTGATAAAGTAGGTCACGATAAGATTACATTTTTAATGTACTTATTGATGGTATTATTCTTCACCTCCATATTCGCTGTTGCGGCAAGTGGATGGATCTTTTCTCAACAGGCACTTAAACCCATTAGTGAAGTGGTAAGTCAGGTAGCTATGATTAATGAAAAAAGTTTACATGAAAGAGTAAATGAAGGTAATGGCAAAGATGAAATAGCGCACCTTGCTATTGTGTTTAATAAAATGCTGGAGCGACTGGAAAATTCATTCATGGTGCAAAAATCTTTTGTGGCCAATGCCTCCCACGAATTCAGAACACCGTTAACTGTGATGAAAGGACAGATAGAAGTATTGTTATTACATAAGAGAAATGAAGAAGAATATATTAAAACTTTTCAAAGTTTACTGGAAGATATTCAGAATCAAATACAGTTAATAAACAGTCTTGCTGAACTGGCAAGGGCCAATGCCGATTTTCCGCACACTTCTTTTAAAAAGGTTTCTATACTTGATACGATTATTGATGCACGGGAAGAACTGATAAGACAAAAGAGCAAATACAAAATTCAACTCGAGTTTGGCGATTTTCCGGAGGAAGATGAACTGATATACACTTATGGCGATTTTTCTTTGCTTAAATCAGTGTTTATAAATTTAATGGACAATGCCTGCAAATTTTCTATTGATCACAAATGTTTAGCAAAAATTATTTTTAATAAATATTTTATTGAAATATATTTTGAAGATAAAGGCGTGGGTATCAGTAAAAATGAATTGCAGTTTATTTTTGAACCTTTTTATCGTTCTAATCAAACCCGAAATGTACCGGGTTATGGCATTGGGTTATCTCTTGTAAAGAAAACAATAGATATACACCGGGGAAGTATTATTGTCCATTCCCAGGAAGGTATTGGAACGCAAATTAAAGTGCAATTACCAAACAGTGAACATGTAGAAGCTTAACGGTTGAATAGAATTTCTGCTACTGATGGAAAGCTGAAAATTGATTGGTTCCAACTGTTTTTGTCTGATCCTTTTTACAGGCTAACCCACCCTTGCATTATCAGTCTGAAAGTTTATCTTTACGTGCTTATATGTGGAGAAAAAGACCGGGAATTTATCCAATTCGATATGGTAACAATGTGCAATTGTTGCAAAGCGGTGCACCTTTTTTTGATAAGTTAACCCAACTCATTAAAGAGGCTCAAACAGAAATTCATTTTCAGGTATATATTTTTGAACCCGATACCACTGGTCAGCTCATAGCCGGTTTACTAATGGATGCAGCCAAAAGAGGAGTTAAAATTTATATGATTCTGGATGCTTATGGCAGTAAAAATTTTACTGAAGTCTGGAAATATAAATTTAAGGAAAGTGGAATTTCTCTCTTTTTTTATTCGCCTATTACCTTTGGTAAAAATCTTCACATGGGCATGAGGTTACATCATAAAATAATGGTGTTTGATAGCCAGGTTGCATTAACTGGCGGTATTAATATTTCTGATCACTACAGCCATTATAACAAGCAAATACCATGGCTTGATTTTGCCGTATTAACCACAGGTAAAGTAATACAGGATTTCGTTCAGATTTGTTATGGAACCTTGCATACGGTTAATTCGCGAAGCAAACATAAATCTAAAATTAATGCGTCCAATAGCAACAATGATCATTTACCGGTTCATGCACGGGTATTGCAAAATAACTGGCTACAGGCTAAGTTCGCAATTAGTTGGCAATACCGGCAACACATCCGTAAGGCACAAAATCGAATCATTCTTTTTGCCAGTTATTTTATCCCATCCATTGCATTAAAACGGCTACTTAAAAATGCAGCAAACAGAGGTGTTAAAGTAAGCATTATTTTAGGTTCCGTTTCTGATGTTGGAATTGTGAGAAGGGCGAGTGAATATTTTTATGCTGATATGTTAAAAGAAGGAATTGAACTATATGAATGGCGCCCAAGTGTTTTGCATGCTAAAATAGCGTTGATTGATAATAAGTGGCTAAGTGTGGGTTCTTATAACCTTAATCATTTAAGCGATTTTGGTAGTATTGAATGTAATATTGAGGTGTATGATAATGAATTTTGCATTTCTGCTCAAAAGAGCCTGGAAGAGTTAATTGTAAAGGATTGTGATAACATATCCTGGATCTTATACTTGAAACGATTTGGTTTCTTTCACCGTTTTTATAATGCTATCTGTTATGGCCTGGTTAGAATCTCCTTAAATTTGTTATTCTTTATGCAAAACAGAAATAATAAAAAAGAAAGAGTGAAAATATAAAAGTTGTTTTAGTTCTGCGCTATTTTTTAAAATAAAATTTCCTTGCCATCATTGCCTTGTTAAATTTACCTTTATAAATTACTTTAAAAAAAAATATTTATGGTGCCTCAGATAAAAACTTTTGAAGAATATAAGGAACAGTATGAACTTAGCGTTAACGACCCTGAAGCTTTTTGGGGAAATATTGCTGAAAATTTTGAATGGAAGAAGAAATGGAATTCGGTTTTAGAATGGAACTTTTCCGCACCAGATATAAAATGGTTCAATGGCGGTAAATTAAATATAACAGAAAATTGTTTAGACCGGCATCAGGCTGCGCGTAAAAACCAAACGGCAATTATATGGGAACCTAATGATGCGAATGATGCAGCCAGACATATTACCTATGGTGAACTGTTCTTATATGTACAACAATTTGCAAATGTTTTGCTTGCACAAGATGTTAAAAAAGGAGACCGCGTTTGTATCTATTTACCGATGATTCCCGAAGCTGCTGTGGCTATGCTTGCTTGTGCCAGAATTGGAGCTATACATTCTGTAGTGTTTGCAGGTTTCTCTGCTCAATCTCTAGCCGACAGGATCAACGATGCATCTTGTAAATTGCTAATTACTGCGGATAGCATGATGCGAGGCGAAAAGAAAATTGATCTGAAAAAAATCGCTGATGATGCAATGCTAACAACACCCGGAATTAATAAATGTATTGTCTTCAATCATAAATCTTCCCCGGTTCAAATGAAACCTGAAAGAGATTTATGGTTGCATGAATTGCTTAGCAAAGTTAATTCAACACATACTGCAGAAGTAATGGAAAGTGAAGATCCTTTGTTCATTTTATACACTTCCGGTTCAACCGGTAAACCTAAAGGGGTGTTGCATACCACAGCAGGTTATATGGTTTATTCTGCTTATACTTTTAAAAATGTTTTTCAATATAAAGATCAGGATGTGTTTTGTTGTACCGCTGATGTGGGTTGGGTTACAGGACATACCTATATTGTTTACGGACCTTTACTAAACGGAGCTGTTACACTTATGTTTGAAGGGATACCAACATATCCTGATCCAGGCAGATTTTGGAATATAATTGAAAAACACAAAGTGAATATTTTCTATACGGCCCCAACTGCAATCCGCTCTCTACAATTATATGGCCTGCAACCTGTAAAAGGCAAAGATCTAAGTTCCTTAAAAGTATTAGGTTCCGTGGGTGAACCTATAAATGAAGAGGCATGGCAATGGTATCATAAAAATATTGGCAATGGAAATTGCCCCATAGTAGACACGTGGTGGCAAACAGAAACGGGAGGCATTCTTATATCACCCCTTGCCCATATTACGCCACTTAAACCTGCCTTTGCAACCTTACCCTTGCCTGGTATCCAACCTGTTTTAGTAGATCAGAAAGGAAATGAAATTACAGGAAATGGTGTAGAAGGAAATTTATGTATTAAGTTTCCCTGGCCGGGTATAGCACGTAGTTTATATGGCAATCATGAACGATTCAGAACTACCTATTTTAGTACCTATCAAAACAAGTATTTTACAGGCGATGGATGTAAACGCGATGAAGATGGTTATTATAGAATTACAGGAAGGGTTGATGATGTGATTAATGTATCTGGCCATAGAATTGGCACGGGTGAAGTAGAGGATGCCATTGATGAACATAACTGTGTTATTGAAAGTGCGGTGGTGGCATATCCGCATGAGGTGAAAGGCCAGGCTTTGTATGCTTTTGTTATCTGTGATCGGGATATCCATAATAAAGAAGCAGTTTATCTGCAGATCAAAAATCATGTGGCTAAAGTTATTGGCCCATTTGCCAGGCCAGATAAAATTCAAATAGTTAAGGCATTACCTAAAACACGTTCAGGTAAAATAATGCGTAGAATTTTGCGTAAAATTGCTGAAGGAGATATCACTAACCTCGGTGATATAAGCACTTTACTAGATCCCGCAGTGGTAGATGCAATAGTTGCAGGTGCAGCCGGTTTAAACGAGAAAAATTCTTAGTTTTTTGATTACCGGCTCACGGATTATTTTAGTTAACTACTCCTAACCAATTAGTTTAATTGTGGGCAGGAGTTTATCATGCTACATTGAATATGCCTGCATAAAAAGGCGGGCGTTTTTGTCATGTCTTGCGCACATGCAATGGCCTTATCTCTAAATTAACACTATTAAAATTGTCGGGCATTTCAATAGACTGAACCACTAATAGCGCCACATCTTCCGGCATCAACATCTGATTGTGAGGTTTAACAGTAGCACTATTTCTAAAAAAATCCGTTTTGGTTGAACCCGGATATACACATGTTACTTTTATACCAAAATCTCTTAATTCTTTGTACAACGATTCGCTTAACCCTTTAACAGCCCATTTTGTTGCGCAATACCCTGAAACTTGCGCAATGCCTTCTAATGCAGCCGTTGATGCAATGTTAATAACATGACCGTGCTGTTGTTTTTTCATGGAAGGCAATACCTGCTTGCAACAATAAAACATACCGTTTATATTGGTATCAAACATCTCATGCCAGTGCTCTTCTGCAAGGTTTTCTAAAAAACCAAAGTAGCCTAAACCCGCATTATTTATTAAAATATCTATGTGTTTAACCGCAGAAAATATCTGTCGAAATGTTTCTTTTACTTCATTTAAATTTCGGATATCGCAGCAGATAAAATGGAATTGATCTGAAGATAGGTCTGTAGCATTATTTCTTCCCAGACCATATACAACTGCTCCTTTTGCCAGCAACTGTTTACACAATGCATGTCCAATGCCTTTACTTATTCCTGTAACCACAGCCACTTTATTTGTTAGTACCATAAAACAAAAATAAGCATTTTCAATAGCAGTTTTATTCCTTTATAATTTTTTTGGTATTACCGCCCGCTACCTTCAAATAATAATTTCCACCTGGTAATTCATGCATATCGAGCACATGTATTTTATCACTTAACAAGCTCCATGATTTAACTTTTAAACCGGAACTGTTATATAACATTACCTCTGATTTTTTATCCGGTTGCATTGTTTTTATTTTTAATTGAAATGTTTCATATACCGGATTTGGAAATATTTCTATTTCAATCTGTGCCTTTTCAAAATTTCTATTCCCGGAAGTGGATGACTGCGGAAGGTTTATCCGAAACATCATTGCATTTCCTAATGAAGAAGTCTCCTGTGTGATTACCAACTTTTCATCACTTTCAAAATACACGGCTTCCTTTTGTGATAAACTGTTAAATAAATACATTGTTACCTTTCCTTTAAAAAAATTTCTTCCGGTAAATGCAGTAAATATCCAGCATTTATCATATCCTAAAAGTACTATCTTATTACCCGCATTATTAATGGCAGCGCCAGTTACAGAATAATTCAAATACAACCCGTTGCCCGTAAAAAAACTGTCTATCAGTTTAGCGGTATAGCTTCCGGCTTTAGCAGGAAGCTGATAGCATTTGGTATAGCCGGAATAGGGATTACTCCGGTTCTTACTAAACAAATACAATGAATCATTAAACCAGAAAAACGCCTCCATATCAAAATTTTGTTGCGCAGTAACAGGTGGAAATGCTTTCTGATCGGGGTAGGTAAAATTAATAATGCCCGCATTTGTACTATCCTTAGAAAAAGTTTTCGGGTCAAAAATAATATAAATTTTCAGGTCGTTACGGTTGTTGTTATTATTGCCAAAATCTCCAATATAGATATTCCCTTTATTGTCTTTTGTCAGATCTTCCCAATCAACATTAGTAGCATTAATTAGCTTAATTTGCCTGGTAATGTTCCCACTACTATCAAATTGTATCACTTTAGGTTCATTACCACTATCGTTATGACTTAGATAATTATTAGGGCCGGTATTTACAAGACCTGAAGTCTCTGAAAGACCTAAAGGTAAGTCGCAAATCTTAACTGGAATAATTGTTTGCGCATGCATGACTGCCGCAAACAAAAGGAGCAGTAGCATGAAACATGATTTTAGAGAAGGATACATTTAATATGCGATACGTGATTTACGTTTTACAAAGTAAGAGATACGATTTATAAAAGACTCTTATAAAAGATTAACGAATTATTAAATATGAATTACTTGTTATTGATAAATACTAAGGCCATATAGTAGTACTAAGTTAAAGAATAAAAAATAAAAAACGATGGCAGAAAAAATGCTAAACGAGTCGTTTTTTCAGAACATAAAAATGTATTTTTAAAATTCTTGCTAAAAAAACGACTCGTCTTAGTTAAAATAATTGCTTTGATTGATTTCCTCTTTCCTAATAATTAGTAGTAAGGTATTTAAACCAAAATCATAAATCTAATATCGGAATACGTCCATCCAAAATTGTCAATTGTACATCGTAAATTGTCCATTTAAAATTGATAATTTAATACCCGAAAATCTCTTCCAGGGTTAGTACCTGAACTTTACCAATTTTTTCAAGATCGCTCATTTTCAATTTATCTTTTGACCCTAAAATGCAATAGGTAAAAGTTTTATTCTGATAATTTGTCTTTTGAAAGTTCACTACATCACGCATAGTTAAAGTAGGAAGTTTTTCATAAATATCTTTATTGATATCTCTGTTTAAGCCCAGTTTTTGTGCTGCGGCATAAGCGAAAATAATATTCTGATCATTGGTACGTTCCGTTTCAATCGAATTCATTAATGATACTTTTGCAGATTCAAAATTGTGTTCAGCCATTGGCATATTATTTAACAATTCATTCATCGCAGGCACTGCTTCGTTAAACTTATCTGCCTGGCAACCAATATAAGCATTAATATAATAAGGATCTTTTTGTTTTGCAGGACTCATATACCTTGAACTGGTTGAGTATGCCAGTGCCTTCGATTCGCGGATAGTTTGAAACACAATAGACGACATGCCACCACCAAAATATTCATTGTATAAGGTTACCATTGGAGCCATAGACGGATCATATCCGGTAGTAGATTTATTTAGCCACATAATTTCAGCCTGCACCATATTGTAATCAACAAATAATACCTTATTTTCATTAGTTTCTATCCTGTTAAACACAATAGCCGGAGGATAAGTTAATGCTTCTTTCGGCAACAAATGTTCTGTATTCAGAATTGTTACTAACTGTGCCAGAGACTGTGGTCCCCAATACCAGATTTTATGCTGATAAGAAGTAAGATTCTTTAAATATACTACCAAATCTTCAGCTTTTAACGATTTTAAATCAGCAGCATTTAGTTCATGTTTAAATGGATTAACAGGGCCGTAAATTGCATAATTTTGAAGTGCTGCCCTAAAGATCATGTTCTTGTTTTTCTTTGCGTCTTCTCTGCTTTTTAAGGTTCTTTCAGTTAAAATGTTTAATGCTAACTGATCGGGTTTAACATTTGCTAATAAATGTTCGAAAAGTTTTAAAGCAGGTTCAAAGTTTTCATTCAATCCCCGTAACGAAACATAAACCTGATCATTGCCTACACTTACACTAAAATCACAGGCAAGTTTAAAAAATTCCTGACTAATCTGAGCTGCACTGTATTTGTCGGTTCCTAAATACTGTAATAAGTTAACGGCCATTGGCAATTTAAGATCATTGAATTTGCCCATATCTAAAACATAATACAACTGAAACAATGAATTATCTTTATTTTGTACATATTGAATTGGGGCAAAACCTGTTTTACCAATACTTATTTCCTTATCAAAATCTATAAACTTCGGATTAATTTTGGGAGAGGGCGTGGCAAGAATCCTGGTTACAAAAGGTGAAACGGCATCACGGTTAACATCAACAGGAGTTATTTCAGGCTTTATAATTTTTTGTGCATTTTTATCTTCACCAACTTTCTTGTAAACTACCACATAATCATTTGAAAAATATTGTTTGGCAAATGCTACCAGTTCTTCTTTACTTATTTTCGCCATTTCATCCAAATCGGCCACTACTTTTTGCCATGATCTGTTTGTAGTAAAAGCATCCAGCATGGCAGAGGCTCTTCCATCATTGCTTTCTCTTTCTTCAATTTTATTAACTTTTAAATTAGCAATAATGGCCTTTAAGGTAGCATCATCAAATTCGCCCATTTTCACTTTTTCAATCTGCGCCATTAGTAGTTCTTTAACCTGTTCTAAACTCTGGTCTTTTTTTGGTTTGCCTGTCATAAAAGCAATACTATAATCTTTGTTGATCCAAACGGAAGAACTTGCACTTAAAACCAGTTGTTTTTTTGTCAGATTCAGATCAATAAGTCCTGCTTTGGCATTAGATAAAATCATATCTACCATTTGCAGCATCTGTGCCTCTTTGGTACCCGCACCAGGCATTCTGTAGCCAATCATGAGGTTTTCTGCATCTGGTCCGTAAACGGTTGTAATTTGGGGGGCAATGCGTGTTGTTTCCGGTTTAAAATTAAAAGCCGGAACCGGTTTTGACTGCATATAAGAAAAACGTTGATCAATTAATTTAATCGTAACATCCGGATCAAGATCACCAGATAGAATTATGGCCATATTATTTGGCACATAATAAGAATTATAATAGTTTCTGATCTTAATAAGCGAAGGGTTTTTTAAATGATCAACTGTACCAATAGTTGTTTGTGTTCCGTATGAATGTTTTTTAAATAAACCGGCAAGCAATGCTTCAAATACTTTACGGCTATCATTGTCCATTGATATGTTTTTTTCTTCATATACCGCTTCCAGTTCTGTATGGAACAAACGCAACACAGGACTGCGAAAACGTTCAGATTCAATTTCAATCCATTTGTTTAAATTGTTTTCAGGAATATCATTTACATAAACTGTTTGTTCAAGTGAGGTAAAGGCATTTGTACCTTGCGCGCCAATTCCCTGCATTAGCTTATCATACTCATTAGCGATGGCAAAACTACTTGCAACACCACTTACCGAATCAATAAGGTGATAGATATGTTTGCGTTTAGCTTCATCTGCTGTTTTATTGTATTGTTCATATAAAGCATCAATCTTATCCAGTTGTTGTTTTTCTTTAGGCCAATCTTTAGTGCCGTATTTATCTGTGCCTTTAAATAACATATGTTCCAGGTAATGAGCTAAACCGGTATTGTCTGCAGGGTCGTTTTTACTGCCTGCTTTTGTAGCTATAAAAGTTTGAACACGGGGTTGTTTTTTGTTTACACTTATCATCACCGTCAGTCCGTTATTAAGGGTATAGGTACGTACCTTTAATGGGTCATTTGTAACATACGTGTATTTGTATTTACCATCCGGTGATCCGGCTTTTTCAGTGGTGTAGTTATTTTTTTGAGCCCAAACGGCTAATGATAAACTGCTGAGAATTAACAGTTGAATAATTTTCTTCATCTATTTTTTTTATAATAAGGCATGCAAAATAAGAAATGAAAACGACTTATATACGCTTAACTAAGATTATTTACATAAACGGTGCGCAGAAGGTTAAAATATAAAGCACACAGTGGATTGGATCAGATTATACCTGATTAAAATTTCAGTTAACTGTTTATCTTTATGTTTTAAACAAGTGTTATTATTTGCTTATCTGCAGCATTCTTGTTTTACCCTGGAGGTCTTTCTTAAAGATGCCCGACAAAGCATTAAATTTACATAACGCAGTTAAGGCCACTTCCTGAAATTCGCTGATCTCAAAAAACAGATATCGGGCTGTAGTATGCTCTTTAAATAGGTGAATAATGTTCCTGTAAAAAAGTAAAGGATCTTCATCAGGTACAAACAAAGCAATATGAGGTTCAAAATTGATTACATTTATATGCATATCTTTTTTATCTCCTTCTACTATATAAGGAGGATTGCTTACCATTACATCCAGATTACTTGAAAGTATCCATTGTTTTCCGGAATCTTCTAAAACAGAAGTCTGTTTAAAATTAATGGTAAGTTTTAATTGATCTGCATTTAGTATTGCCATTTGAATAGCGTCTTGCGAAATATCTATACCACTTACCTCGGCATTTCTTAATTCATCTTTAATTGCCAGAGCTATACAGCCACTTCCGGTTCCAATGTCTAAAATACGTAATTGTGTTTTTCCATCAAACTTCAGTTTTAATTCATTACAAATCCATTCAACCAATTCTTCTGTTTCTGGTCGTGGTATCAATACATCTTTTGTTACTTTATAAACCTTGTTTCTAAAATAAGCATAGCCCAATACATATTGCAAAGGCTCACCACTTAAAAGGCGGTGCAATATTTCCTGTAATTTGCTTTCTTCCGCTAAACCTATTTCTTTATCCAGGTATTGCAGATGTGTATTTTTAAGCAGTAATACATCTTCATACACCCAATACATTATTTGTAATGCTTCTTCTTTTGGGTACAAACTTTCTAATTGCTGAACCGAACGGAGTAAATAATTGTATGCCTGCATTTGAGTGCAAGTATAAGGCTATTGTAACAGCCAAAAATTAAAAGAAGCATTATATGAATGTTTTTTATTTAATACCGGTTGAATTCTGAAAATTGATAAACTCAGCCAGTTGATGCTAACTGTTTTCTTAACTATGCTGAATAAGGTTAACAGTAGAAAAGTAATATCACCAAAAATACCTATTTGTAGGTATTATTTTTATGTTATTGAATGAATACTATTGTGATATAAAATCAATTACACATGGATAATTCGATTATCATTTTTTTTTAACTGCTATCTCAATTGTATAAATATCATTAAATACCAAAAAACAAACCTTATGAAAATCAGAAAATTTATCATGGCATTTATATGCCTTTATTCCATTCTTATCTCTGCATGTAAAAAAGATACCCCATCAGTAGTAAACAATAACACAAATACAGCTAATCCTATAACTGATTATAGTTTGGATACAAGTGTAAGATTAACATATACTGTTATGCTGGTATCTGGTACTGAGTATTCTATTGGATTTGGGAAAAAAGCTAATGCAGTAATCTCGGGTGCCTCTGTAAGTATAACACAAGCGGGCAAAACACAGAGTGTAATAACGGATGAAAATGGCCTTGCTTCTTTCCGCGGTTTTTTAAAGGTGTTCTTAAGATAAGTATTTTAAAGGCTGATATTACATCGGTTAAATATTTAGTTGCGGTTAATAGTTTGCAGGCACCAGAAGGTGGCGAGGCTACCACCAAACACCACATGGAAAACTGGATTTCAAACACATACAAAATTGTCATAGTGTAGCTTTAATTTTTAGTTAACCAGTATGTCAGGAAAGTGCTCATTGAAAAACAAATTGGTCGTAGTATGGCATGAATTTTAGCAGAAGTGAATTTGGTTAATATTCGCATGCATGAACCTAACTCCAAACTTAAGTCAATATAGCTGTTGAAAGAATATTTTGGCATAAAGGAAAGAAGACAAAGTTACCTATTATTCCGCACCTAAATGGTTTATTTTAAAATCATTGGCAGATACAATTGCACTTGCATTTGCCCTTAAGCATAATACTTTTAATGTTGGTTTATTATTTTTTGACGTAACCACATTATACTTTAAAACATTTGAAGAAAATGATCTGCGTAAAAATGATTTTTCTAAAGACAATAAATCTCAGCAGCCACAGATTTTAGTGGTGTTGATGGCCACAAATGAAGGGTTTCCTACAGGATAATTGTTGTTTAAGGGCAACTTTCAAATAACCGATACCTTAAACCAAATAAAAAGGACATATTATAGACTAATTCGAGTTGCTTCCATTTATCAATTTGAACAAAATGTCTTTGTATTGTTAGCTCTGCGTCAAGATATGAAATTAAATTATAGGCGATACCAACATTTGCCCCAAAATCCCATCGGTTAAAACGGTCTAATTGGTCTGAGTATACTTGGGCATCATTAATTTGAAATATTATTCTAGGATTTCCTTTATATATACTGGTTGTCTTAAAACGATAATTATCTTCATATAAATAGGAAATAATTGTTCCGGTCATTAATTTAAATCGTTTAAATTTATAGACAAAATTTATCGGTAATTCAATGTAATTAAAACGATATTGATATTCTAATTCTCTCGAAATTAATTGGGTTTCATAGAAATCATATTTGACACGAAATCCCTTCTCAATAAACTGCAATCCTATATTTATTTCTTTATTTCGAAAAGGCAGAGAATATTGAAAATTTATAAATATAGATTGAATGCTTTTATCATAAGGGCGAATATGTGAAAAAGGAGATATGTATTTACCTTGTGTGGAATTGGAAAATCCTGTTTTAACAGAAAATCTATCATATTTATTTTGCCCCTGAACTGAAAGTATGCTTACTACAAGCGTGCATACTAATAAAATATCTTTACCATGCATAAGCAGTCAAATCACCATGGCAACAGTAGGTGTGAATTTGACCAAATTGATCAGTTTTTGAACAACAAATTGTCATTACAGGATCACCCGATATATTAATTACGTAATGAAATTCTGTTATTTGAGGAGTATTTGGATCGTTATCATCCAATGTCAATTCTAAGTCGTTTCCGTTTACAATACATTTGGCTTTTAACCTAACACAATATGGGGAAGCTGTAATACATGGAAGACAACTAGGCGGGGTTTGCACTTCCATATTAAGGTAACAATCTTTTTCACCAGATAGCGGGGCGGAATAACAAAACTTAATATTACTGTAGCTGCCAGAAGAAGGCCAACAAGAAAAACCAGGTTCATCGTTGGTGCAACCATTCCAATAGACTCTGTATTTTTGTTCAAGTTGGCCCATCATGAAATTTGAAGTTACACAGTCTTGACAAAGGGGGTTCACGAAGCGCAACTACAAGCCGCTTTGTGCAATGAAGTAGTGGTTTTTTGTGTTGGAGTTTCGAGCTTTGTTGAACGATTACACCCTAAATTAGGAACAACAATAATTCCGATTATTGCTGCGAGGAAAAAGATGATTTTTGTTTTCATACGTTTAGATTTTTTTATAAATTAAAAATTGTTGGGTTAGCATGTTGTACGGGTTAAATTTGAAACCTAGCCTTGGATTTGAAATGATCTCGTATGAAATGAAATATTCAAAGCCGATATTTGACTTAAGAGTATAGCCTATGTTCAAGAGTAATCCTAAATTTGTTTTTGAAAAGGGGGCGGTTGATTTATAATTATCCACGTTAAGTACTTTCTGCACAGAAAGGGTAAATGAGCTGTCGGCTGCGGTATATTTAGCGACTGAATAAGACCCCACTGCCTTTTGACTAAAAGAGGCGAAGAGTAAATGTGATAGCAATAGACCATATCCGAAAGATAGTTTGTTACTCATCTCATACTTAAGTAAAATCGGTACTTCTATAATATCCAGATTCAAGGAAGTTTTAAGTGTAACTTTGGTTGTTTCAGGTCCACCAATCCAATTAGAGGTGTAATCTAACCGGTTTATATAATCATCAGTTATTTTTTTGTGATAAATGAACCCGATCAAAAGCTTTCTTTGTTTTGAAAGCAATCTTTCTGTTAATAATCCACCGCTAAATCCAAAAGCAATACTATTCCAATCATTATTGTTTTGTTGATGTAAGTTACTTAATGAAGTGCCTAAACTTATTAAAATACCAGTTTTTTTAGTCTGCTCTTGCCCGTAACACCAAAACATGGGGTATAAGGCTAATATTAATATATATATTCTTTTTAACACCTTTTAAAATTAGCATAAAAACTAATTGATCTCAAATTTAACAAACTATAATTGAAAAGCAATTTATTTTTTTAGACCTCAAAAAGCTCAATAGCCTGACTTATTCAGCAAGATTTATTCCTTTCACAACACTTCCCCCCTATCCCTAAGTGGGCGGTTATAGGTTTTCAATAAAGCAGTAGGCTAAATCCTTTAAACATATGCGTCCTTATTCTGAAAAAACCAATTGCCCTATAACTGTACAGTTGGTACTGTTAAGTCAGGAAAACTGTATATAGTAAATATTATCCCGGTTTTATAATAAAAAATCACCCTTTAACAGAAGTTATAACCGGTAGGGCGACTTATCAAAGTGATATAACAAATACAACCCGTGAAACCGTTCCTGCAGGAACAAAAATTATGGCAAATATTGATGCTTCTACAACTGCATTTTATGATAAATATTTAAAAGTAACGAAACCCTACAGACTAGATAGTTTACAAAGCGGACAAATTATTAATTTTGCGTATGAGTCAGCATTTTATGGTGCTTCTGTTGTGGTAAATGCCGGAAAAATTTCAAGTGTCAATTTAGTAAACGGGGGTAGCGGATATACAGGAGCCCCTATTGTAATTATTTCCCCTAATCCCGTTTCTTCACCAGGCTCAGGAGCATTGGGTATTGCTACTTTTGATGCAGCAACCGGTGCATTAACAGGTGTAACTATAACTAATCAGGGTTCGGGTTACCTTGGAGGTAATGTGCCATCAATTGCAGAATCTTTTTCAATAATGCCGGCATCTACTATAAATGCAAAATCAGGAATGACTTATATTAAAGATATACATTTTGGAACAGGCTTGAGAATAGATTAAACAGGCGCATTATTAATATTTTAAAATATTAATTTTTTGTATTATTATTGAATTAAATTTTTATCCTGTTTTTGATGCTTAGTTAAAAAAATAATAAAACATGAAACATACCTTTATCTTTATTTTTACCCTTTTGCTTGGCTCAAAAATAGTTTTTGCAGGTGCTTCTATTGGTGGTCCATTGCTGATCCCACAATCATTAACAGAAGAACAAAAAATCACACACCTGATAATTTTTGTGGAGAAAATGGATGCCTGTTTTATCAGAAACGGAGAAGAATACAATCCGGTGGATGCAGCTAAACACCTGCGTATGAAACGCGAAAAAGCCGGAAAGCAGATTAAAACTGCGAAAGATTTTATTGATAATGTAGCAAGTAAGTCAAGCATGAGTGGCGTCCCCTATCAGATAAAATATCCTAACGGTGTTAAATTAAATGCCCGCGATGTTTTGTATAATGAACTGAAGAAAGTAGAAGCTAAACATGCCGGTAATTATCATGGAATCAGATTTGCAAATACCCCTGTTTGTTAAGTAAACTTACGTTTTCTGTTTTTTCAGGGTTAATACTTCCGGGATCAATAATATATTTTTTTTCATACATTTTTCCTTCTGCATAATAGCTCATCCAGAATTCATTTGTTAATGCGAAAAGTTCTTCTTGTATAGGCTCAATTTTAAGGTAAGACAATGGTTCAATCTTATCCAGAAAATGTCTCAGGGCGGTTGTGGTTTTATCAATCCCGTCTATTATCCCATATCCTTTCGTACTCACCAAAACGCCTTCCAGCATATAATGGGTATAATTGATTGCATAAACATTCCATACCATTTCCATATGATCGCCAAATTCGTGCACTACCGCAATTCCAACACCTTCCATGCTCTCTATAATAATATCTTTAAGCATATTTTTATAATAAGGTGCAAATTTATAAATACCCTGATAAAATTTTAATGAATATTTTAAGACTTACTTCTTTTAGTTTGTAATTTTCTGGTATCTGAGGGCTGTGCATTTGCAACTGTAATTTTAATTCCACTCATAAATTATTTGTGTTCACAATTAACCCGGCATGGCAATTTAATGCACTATTTTATTAGCACAATAACTACTTGCAAATGCTTCAGGTTTGGCCTTAAAAACAAAACCCATTCCTAAAATATAACCCATCGCTTCACTTAAAGCAGTGTTTGATTTAAATTGTGGATTGGTATTAATATCGGCATGCACTTCAAGGTCAATCTGGTATCTATCCAATAATGGACAAATAGGATAAGCAATCTGAATAGAACGGCTTACTTCTTCAATCATTCTTTCTTTAAGTGAATAAATTTTCTTTGTTTTTTCACTGCTAATCAGCATAAATCCGCCGTGTTTAGGTCGCACAAAAACAATTACTGTGGCAAACTCAGTAACTAACCCGGTAACCTGTGAATCTGTACCAATGCAAACCTTCAGCTTATAGCCTTCTTTGCTTTCCCGAGTCAGAATAGTTTCTACTTCTTCAGAAATTTCCTTAGTAACGGGTTCACCATTTAATCTTCTCCATTCCATACCATTTGTTTTTATAAATGTATAGAAAGAAATTTAAAATACAAGTACTTACTAATTAACACCTGTGCATTTTATATTTTAAAGCATATATCAACCGGCTTTATCATATTGGTAAAACCTTCAGAAAGTTTTTTGGCACAAAACGGAGGAAGCTTAGTAAACCAACAAAATAAAATATCATAAATTGAACAGTTAAAAAACAAACAGGAAAAGTTGATAATAGTTAGCTGTACTGGTAAATGTTGTACTATCTTTTTATAAAGTACTGGTAGTCGTTATAACAACTCTTAATGGCAACCACCAGATCATAATCATTTGAATTTAAAATAAAATAATGTGGCAGGTTGCAGAATTTTTTAAACTCAGGGATTCTTCTTTCATCAAGACCAGTTGCCCGCTTAATTAAATTAATTGTATATATTTCATCTACAAGAACCTGTTCATGGTAAAGTGCCATCAAACGCTGCAGTTTATAATATTCCTGCAACTTCGAATTTCCGGCTTCAAACAAGCTCGTGAGAGGGCTTCCGGTGCTGCCTGCTATCCATGAGTCTATATGTGAATAATCGTTTAGCAAGGGGCTGGTTCTTAAGATTACTGCTGCTTGCCGCGCCACGCTGTCTCGTTTACGTTTATTATAATTTACATCCAGTTCTTTAAGCTTATAAGTTATTGGTTTTAGCCTTACCCTAATTGGATCAACCAGATTTTTAACTACATAAACTTTTACTGGAAGATTTAAACTCTGGTAACCAATTACCGAGAATTGCAAGGTGTCATTTTCAGTTACATTAATACCAAATGCCCCATATCGGTTACTAATGTAACGTTCACCATCAGGCTTTTTTAAAATATTGGCAAGTGGTATTGTATTGCTGGTATCAGCTCCTATTACAAACCCTTTTAATAAAAAAGATTTAGGTATAGTCTGAGCAGAACCGAATTGGCTCAGACACGTTAAAAAAAATAATAAGCACAGCAGCTGCCTGTAATACATCATTGTTTGCAAATATACTGAGTGTTAAGATATTTTTTTGTTAAATTGGTCTATAATTAAATAGATTTAAACTTTAGAAAATGTAATTAATAAATTCGGCATTTAATTTTTTATAGTCTGATTCTGAAGACAGTTTTTAATATAAAGAGCAATGTCATACTCATTGTTAACAAGAATAAATTCATTGTGCGGCCGGCATCTCCTAAAATAGGTCTCGCATTCTTTTTCATTTAGCCCGCTTATCTTTTTGAACCAGGCCAAATTAAACTTTTCATCTGCTTTTATTTGTTGCTGATATAAGGCATATATCCTTTCAAATTTGTTGAGTTCTTTTCCTCGTTTAGCAAACTTTTCCCATAATGAAGTTATACAACCGGTGCAACCGCCAAAAATTATTAATAAGGGCATGTATTTTAAGGGTGCACCTTTTGGTCTGTTAAAAATATGCTGATAATCGTTTAACAGGGAGTTGGATTTAATTTGCCTGGCATATAATTCTGCAATTGAATCTGCATTCTGATAGTGGTACAGAAAAGTTTTGAGTTTAATTGGGGTTTGAAAAATTTCCCATTGCTGAATGTCATTTGCCTGC
>JACMQU010000163.1 GCA_014376805.1 Bacteroidia bacterium | reverse complement strand
GGCGTAAATGAAGAGCGTTTGTTATTGATAAAAGGCATGGGCGCAAAAAAGTCGGGTAATAGTGATGTGGATAAAAATGGTCACTCGCAAATTTGCCGTGCGGAGCTTATTGTAAATTATCCGCCGCCACCGCCACCAATTATTTATGACAGAGATGAAGATGGCATTGCAGATACAACGGATGCCTGTCCAGATGAATTTGGGTACGCAGAAAACAAAGGTTGCCCTGATAAAGATGCTATTATAATTCCTTTTGAAAACAGTGGTGCATGGTTGATACCCAAATCTTATTCATCCTTAAACAGTGTTGTAAAAATTTTATTGGATCATCCATCATATAAATTAAGGATTGAAGGACATGCTTATAAAACGGAAGGAATAAATAGCTTGTGTAAAAGCCTTGCAACAGACCGAGCATTTATGGTAAAACAATATTTTCTATCACGCAACATTGTTCCTACAAGAATTATTTCTGTTGAAAGTTTCAGCAACAGAAGACCAATAAATACCGGCAAAAATCCCGAACAAACCTTATTAAATGCAAGGGCGCAGGTTTTTCTGATAAAATAAGAGTGCAGGTTTTTATGACACGGAGATTAAAATCAGTTCCCTAAACTTTCGTTTTGCAACAACATATTACCTGATCTTCTGCATCACTTTTAAATTGAATTATTTAATAAAAATACCCACCAGTACTGATGTTTGTGCTGCAGCTTTAAAAGTAGATTTACACCTTATAAATTTTAAATGAAAAAAATGAAAAAGTTAACCCTGCTGTTTTTAGTTTTTGTGTTATGCATGTATACAGCGCATGCTCAGTCTCCGATAATACAGGAATTTCGGGAATTGATTAAAAGCGGTCAAACAAATTTTACAGGTGAAATGGGTGAAAAAACCCAGGAAAACCCAGAAAATAAAATAGTTTTTTATAAAACAAAAAGACAAAGGGACATAGCGGTTATACAATCTTTTATCATACACCAAACAACGGACAACAGTAATATATATGTAATAAAATATTCCTTGAAAGATGCAGAGCCTGAAATGTTGAAATTGCTTACGATGCTCGTTCAGCAATATGTTGAAGAATTAAATTTAATGGTGAAAAGCGGTGATTACACCGGTCGGAATTATAAAAGGGATAATGGGACTGAGGTTTTTAATGTCACAGAAATAAATGATAAAGCAGGCAATCATATATTGGACTTTGAAAGCAACGGGGATACTAAGAATATTTTCCTGTTTGGTTTGAATGCTAAAAAATAAGGCATACTGTTACATTCAAAAGTCTTTACAAATCGTAAGGGCTTTTTCTCTTTGTATTATCCCGGCATGCGGGTTATATACTTTTCAATCTGCTTTATCTGATCTACAATTTGAGGAGTTGTAGGTTTAAAACTTTTCGCTTTTCTAAAGTATTCTTTAGCTGAACGAAACTCTCTTTTGTTCATCATGATAGAACAAAGTTGAAGATAAGCTGCTGCATTATTTTCACTGTCGGGTAAGCCGGCACGTATTGCCGCACGAATGTAAGCTTCACCCTCCTTCACTTTTCCTTTCTGTATGCAGAGCATGCCGAGTTGTAATTTGTTTGGACCTTCAGCCTGTTTTGTTAATGCACCGCCGCCAAGTTCAAGGCTTTTTTTCATGTGCTTTTCTGCCGTATCAAAGTCCTGCGATACCATTGCGAGGTTTCCTTTAATTGTATAATATACAGAGCGC
>JACMQU010000162.1 GCA_014376805.1 Bacteroidia bacterium | reverse complement strand
TCCGGCTAGTTTTATCAGTTGTTTTACATAGAGATTGAGGTTTACATCATTGAAGCGGGGTAACAGAAAACCCTTCTTTTGTGTGGCATATTTTCTTAGTACATTTATTGCATAGTCCGGTAAACACATTTGAGTATCAGTTGCTGTTTTTTGTGAGCGGACTTGCAGGTACCACTTGTTTCCTAAAATTCTGATGTTGGACTGCCTTAATGCCATCAATTCAGAGAAACGGAGTGCTACAGTACAACCAAACACAAAGACATCTTTGACCTCTTGCATCCTCTCTGTTAACGATGCCTCAAAGCATGTATTGTAAATGAGAAAATTGAGTTCTTCAGGCAACAATGTGATAACCGGTATGTCTTCTTTTGTTACATAAAAATGCTTGTGAAAATCGCCAATATTGAGCAAGAGGTGTTTATTGCAATAGCCCCAGAAAACCTTTAGTATTTTGATGTTCTGCCCTACATAATTATCGAAGTAGCCACAGTCTTTATAGCAATAATCAGTAAGAAGCTTATAAAATCGGATCCAGTAATTCTTCTCCACTTTCATTTCCCGCTGAGTCAGATGCTTAATCGATCTTAGTCTTAGCTCAAAACCTTTATCCTCACAAAACTTTTCCAATAGTTTTTGTGTGTACACATAGTTGAACATGGTTCCAGACGAAATTTTTTTACCATTGGGTTGCAGGCGGCGGCCGGATTTGCTATCAATGATAAATCGGTTGTAGAATTTAAAAAAAGGCAATTCCTTTTTTCCAGAGATTGTTTTCATGCTTAGTTTTTTTAAAATTAAATGTCTATTAATTGAGCACTAAATTGGCTTATTGTGCTTAATTTACGCAACGAAAAGTTCTTTGAAACCCTTGATGGTAAAGGGCTCCCTACTAAAGCATTACTATCCTTTCGGGATGGGGATGCCGGGGAGAGAGTATAATGCGGGGAATTATAGGTATGGGTTTAATGGGAAGGAGAAGGATGATGAATTGAATGGAAAAGGCAATACAATTGATTTTGGTGATAGGATTTATGATTCAAGAGTAGGAAGATTTCTAAGCATTGACCCGTTGTACAGTAAATTTCCATTTATTTCACCTTTCAGTTATGCCGGTAACAGACCAATTTCGGCAATTGATGTGAAAGGGGATAGTGTTTATATTTTATTTTATACGGAAAATTCATCGATGATCGGAGGCGAAGATATGTTTCGAGCAGCAGCATTGACACGATCAAAGGACATAAAAAACAGTGGATATTTTGATCCTGCTAGAGACAAAGTTGTTATTATCGGCATTCAGGACATTAGCAAAATCAAACTGCATGTGAGTGAAACAGTTAAAAAATATTCAGGTAATTATGGACAGACCGTAGAATTTGATATTTGGAGTCATGCTTCATTTGATGGTCCAGTAGGTACAATTGGTACGACCGAGAATAGTACCGGGTGGGGTACAAACCAAATGAATTTGAAGGGCTGGGGCGAAATTGACTTTAATTGGTCAAAAAGTGGTGTGGAGTGTCGAGCAATGAATAACGGATGTAGAACTGGAGAAGATCCCCCAGGTACTAATGCTTCTTTTGTAACTGAGCTTTCTGCATTAACAAATTTTAAAAATGTTATAATCCAAGGCCCCTCAACGTATTCTGAACCATCTAAATATGTAGACAATCCAGTAAAAACAGGAACATCAGGTGGCAATAGGATTATAGAAGAAAAAAATAGTATTATTAAGTTTTACAAAACTTATATGATACCTGTGCATAGCACAAAGAAGGAACCATTTAAGGATCATGACAAAGTTCAAGCAATGCGTGTAAGCATCAATGGTAAGGGTAAACTTCAGGGAGTACAAACAGGAGATAAAACTCCTAAGTAAATTAATGTTAAGTTATGAAAATATTATTGCAATTTTTTATGTGTTCTTGTCTCTTCGGATGTGGACCGAAGCGGATCGATACGGAATTTATTAAAAAGAAAATGTGGATATATGATAAGGGTTTCCGCTTAGGCAATATAGATGCCATCAATCTTACAACATCAGAATTTTTTACATGTAGCATCGATACGATATTTCGTTTAAATATCCCGTTTGCAAAAATCATTAATATTGACAAAAAAAAATCTCAATTAAAACTCAAATCTATTCAAAATGACTCTATTGGAGTTTACTATGATATTAATGTCTTTAATAAATAGGGTTGAAGTAGGTATGGTTATTTAGCCCGGCAATTAAATCCTATTTGGCAACTTGCTTTTAACAATTTTTATCTCATCAGGACATAATACCATCAGTTCATGGTTGATAAAAAACAAACCAGTCCTTACACCACAATAACTATATAAAATGGCATATAGACAAAGATTGGTTGGAATTCCCCTGGGATAGAGTACAGATAGGGCTGTTGCAACGTTTACTGAAAACGGCTTCAGTAATCACTTTTTTCATTATGGAAAACAAAAAAAACGTTGTTGGGCTTGCGGTTTTCTTACGGTAATAAGGTGGGGGAACCGTCTAGGTAAACAGCGGTTTAAATGTAAGAACTGCGGCATTTTGTTTACCCGAAACTCTCCTGAACAGCGCCTTGCGAATCGCTTTATTTGGTTTCAAAAGTGGGTGCTGGAACGGCAGACTTATAAGACTTTAAGCAGGGACAGTGGTCTCTCCAGGCGCACCTTGCAGAGAATATTTTATACTTTCCTTGAGCAATCTCCTAAGGTTAAGATCATCAAAAGCAGTGGTGTTCATCTAAGGATGGATGCAACATACTTTAAAGAGCTTTGCTTTGTATGCTACCAAGATGATGAAGACGGCTATACGCAACTTATCAGGGTGACTGATGGGGAGCATTTTGCTGATATAAAAGAAGATTTAGACAATCTTATTAAGTTAGGAGTGCAGATGGAAAGCATCACTACTGATGGGCATAAAGGTGCTTTAAAAGCTATCAGAAAAGCTCTTCCTGACGTAACGGTTCCATGCTGCCTGGGACATTTTTAAAGAATATGTTTGCTGTGGATGACAAGGTTTCCATAGCAGGAGCCGGGCATAGAACTAAGGGCATTAGTTCTTTTACCTGGTCAATTCAAAAATACCATCAACAACAAATGGAATTGAAGGGTTCTTTAGTCATCTTAAAATCATCTTGACCTGTATCGTGGCCTGACATCATAGCACAGGATAAACTTTATAAAATGGTACATCTATATGTCTAACGAGAAATGAGTTTTAAAGCCATGTTGTTTACCAAAAAAAGTGAGGGTTGAACAAATTAATGTCCAACCCCTTTTTTCGTATAAGCATCAATCTTATTGCTAACAAGATACTTAATGTAGCGGTTTCATTCCATTTGGATATGTCTGCCTCACTTCTTTCTGTTTGCAAGCCTAAGCGGCTGCTACCATACAGGTCGGTTTCTATCTGTGCAGTGGCACCGATGTTGGTTTGCTCATATACACTCATTACATTGCCACTGGCATCACGTACATAGACAGTTGTTTTGTTATTGGCAGTTTTGCTTATTCGGTTGCCTGCTGCATCTTAGGTATAAATTATGTGGCTACCATTTTTGTTTATATCAGCTATCTTCCCATAAACAGTCCACGTAATGCCGGTAATGCCCTCTTTTACATCTTTGGTCAGGTCGCCTGTTTCGTCACAGCTGTAATTGTTTACAGATTGGTCTTCTATATCGTTGCCGGTGTGGGTAGTTACACCATCGTTTACAAAGTTTAGCCTGTTGGTAGCCCGTGTGGCACCTGCCGGCAGGGATTGCCCGGGTGTTAAATACCGCCGTAAAGGTGGCTTTAGAGCATAAAAAATGGTGGCCAATACCGGCCACCAAAAATAACTTTTAAAATGCCTGCTTTTAGATTGAAAAACTCATTTGTTACTAAAAAGTTGTCAAGCAACAAATTTGGAATATTACTATTACCTTATCCTAACGCCGACAAAGGCAAAAAAAATAGACCTCTTCCGTAATTTACTATCAATAGCTTTTCGTAAACTCCTAACTCGGTTTTGCTTATCCAGAAAAAAGAGATAATAATTCTTATAAACGGAATATGCTTTTCCAGAAGATGAAAAATCAGGAGATAGTACCAACAAATACTTCTTATTCAAGTAAGAAACGTTGTAAAGCTCCATTCTTTCAGTTACTAGTTGCTCTTTGATGTAAAATTTTTTTTTGTTTACTATAAAATAATTTTTGCGAGTTCCTATATCCCTTACATATTCAATATTAAAACGGCATTGAATACAAGTATAAACTTGCAATGAATTGTTTTCCATAGGAGTTCCTGAAACAAAATATTCTTTAGGGATTTTATTAAAAGTAGGCTTTTCCTTATTTTGACTGAATAATAATAAAGATTGCAAAAACAAGCCAATAAAAATGAGAATTCTCATATGTGATAAATATTTATTGCCCTTTATTTCCTGTTGCGTTTTTATATTCACTACTAACCTTCATAAAAGTGGTACCCGATGTTCCACCTTTGGGAGTTGTACCACTATACGCTGCTGTGCTTTCCCATTTATAATCCCATTTTCCCCTTAGTTTTGTAGGTTTATTATTTTTATCAAGCCAATAATTTTCACCTGAAACAGCATTATTTCCTAAGTTAAATAAGTCATGTTTGATATCAGTAAACTTTAATCCTTCAGCCCATTTTTCAGCTTTACTACCTATATCATTTCCGGCCCAATGGGTAGCGCCATTTGAATAATCTTTTCCACCATTTAAGGCATTAATTGAACCCGCTATTGCAGTTTGCATAAAGGTTCCATTTCGTTTTTCATCTGTAGCTTTATTAAAATCCTTGAACTTCTCATTTCCATCAGTTGCTGCATATGCTTTACTATTCTTACCCGTTAACTTTTTGTAGTTACTCATTGTGTTTGCAATAGCAAATACTTCTTCCTTATTTTGAACTCCATTACCTACAGAACTCTCACCATAAGCTATAGCTGCAAATTTTACAAATTCTGAATGCTGTATATTTAAAGATTTAACTCCTTCAAATATTTTAAAATCCTTAGTTTGAATAACCTCGGATGCAATTCTAACATCATTCATGACTTCTTTAGGAAGAGGCTTTCCTTTAGCATCATTAGTTCGTTGCCCTAAGAATTTTCCATCAGCTGCGTAGTAAAACTCCAATCCATCTAAATCTATTCCAGAAATAGGGCTGTTGCTTGCAAATTGATATGCAGTAAGCATTGGATAAGATTTTGCTAGTGGATCAGTTGATAAAAACCTCCCTAAACGCTTATCATAAATCCTCATTCCATAATCCTGTCCACCATTTGTTATGTCATTATCATCCTCCTTCCCATTAAACCCATACCTATAATTCCCCGCATTATACTCTTTCCCCGGCATCCCCATCCCGAAAGGATAGTAATCATTTGCACTTACCACATCTGCTTCCCAATAATCACCTGTTGAGTTGTCTGTTGTGTGCTGTACTTTTCTATCATTCACAGTCACCAATACATTGCCCAAGTGGTTGCTTAGTTCAAAGATCTTTTCACCTCTGGTAAAGGTACTGAATGTAGCAATATCACCATTTGCCAAAGTTATATTTACATCGGGCACAGTATGCGCAGTTTGCAATCCCAGGCGGCTACTTCCATTCAGGTCTGTTTCTATTTGTGCCGTGGCACCACTACCTGTTTGCTCATATACACTCATTACATTGCCCGTGGCATCTCTAACATATACCGTCGTTTTGTTATTGGCAGTTTTGCTTATGCGGTTGCCTGCAGCATCGTATATGTACTCAATAGTGTTGTTGGAAAGGGAATACAAAATGCCGGAAAGCCTGGCTTTTTTAAGTACGCATCCACTTACCAAACAGCGAATAGCTGGTGCCAACCTTTTTATAAAACAACATGACCAGCCTATCAATGAGCGCAATGATTTAAGATTAATTTTTGACCAGTTGACGACTGTTATAAAACAGCATTAGCTTTAATCATACACTGCAAGTTCTGATTATAAGATAAACAAAGAACCCGCTACAGATAATGCCTGTAGCGGGTTCTTTGTTTCGTAAGTTTTCCAATCATTAGATCATTCCATTTAACGATTAGGTATTATCTTATCTTAACTGCCTTCACAGTTTTTACTTCATTGCCTTGTCTTACTTCTACCAGGTAAGTGCCTGTCATCAAAGTTTCACCAAACCTGAAGG
>JACMQU010000161.1 GCA_014376805.1 Bacteroidia bacterium | reverse complement strand
TGCAATAATCACTTTTGTAACAATTGCACTCCTAAAACAAAAGTTGAAAACTACACTTACACAATACCAAATATTATAAATATTGCGCATTACATTAATTACCAAAACTCCCTTAAAACAACTGTTTGAAGACGCTTTAATACAATATGTCAAAGAAACATCTCATAACCAATTAAAAATGCTCTTATTATATTAGGACGCTAATGATATTAGTCATATATTTAAATTATCAAATAATTAAATAATCTATCATGAAAAAAATTATCTTTAAAAATTACGGCAACTTAATTATAAGTACATTACTGTTAGCTTTAGCGGGCATGTCGTGTCAAAAAACTGCTACACAACCCATTATTACTAGTGGTATAATTGCTACCTCCACGGATGCAAATGCAAGAACAGCCTCTTTGGCAACCATATCACTAAAAGTGACAGTTACTGATGCTGATGCCAACAATGTTCCCTATAATATACAAAGTGACGGTAAAGGAGTTTATATAAATGGAAAAGATTATGTTCAGGCTATTATTGATCAATCCGGAACCTTCGCTTTTAACACGATGAGTGCATCTAATAGTAGAACTGCAGCTCTAAGATGGGTGTCTTACAACTTCAACAACCCTGTTGATGGTGCAAATACTTATCGGCCTGCTCCAAGCAATAGTAAAAATTATCACTTCTCTACTGGCTCAAGCACTTTTGGTACCCAGCCTTTCATACCGCTTCAAAACCTTGGAGTCAACGCAAATCCGGCCACGGAATGTATCTATATGGGCAATGGGATTTACAACAGCACAACCGGCTGGAGGATTAGTTTTCACAAAGGGTATGAAAATGTAGCTAATAGTCCAACTGCATTTGCTGTGGTAACTAGAACTAGTATCAGTCCGGCTGTATGGACCATAACTCCTGTAGGAACATGTTCAGCCAATTCTAATGTGGCAGCTTTACGTTCCGACGACGGCACATTCCTGTACGGAAATTACTATATTCCTTTTTTCTTTACGTTAACAGCGCAATAAAAATTTGTGTAATAAAGGTCACTAAAAATGGCCTTTCTTATTAAGCCCCAAACATCTTCTTTGCAACAGTTGCGTCCCGCTTATAAATATCATCTCTAAAATTTAATAATCTATTTTCATCAACCCATGCAGCGTAATAAGTAATAAAAACGGGTACTGGGTTTTTAACCTGAACAAACTTCTCGGTTCCGCTATTCATAGCTTCCATTATTTTTTCAGAACGCCATGAGCTATTATCTTTTAAAAGATATTCAGCCATTTTTGTAGGATCGCTCAATCTTATACAACCGTGGCTGTAGGCCCGCTTATCTCTGCTGAAAAGGCTTTTAGAAGGAGTATCATGAAAATAAATATTAAAACTATTCGGAAATAAAAACTTAACCTGTCCCAATGAATTTTTATCTCCAGGCAATTGCCTTATAACCGGCAACCCACAAGCTGTTCCTCCCGGCAGGAGTTGTGTTGAAATTTAATGCAGCAGATAAAACGATGATATTAAAACACGGAGGAGGAACTTATAATTTTAAAAGGAAATAATGGGTTTTATTTATTGAAAGTAAATGATTTTAAAAAAAGGAATATCGTATCAACTTATTTTTTGCCTTTAGATCCTAAACTAACTACAATAAATGCTGACAACCCAGACGATGAACATATAAATCATCCAACAGAAATTGCATAAGAAAACCCGCCGACGAAATCTTAGATGAATAAAACTCAGAGAATAATATTTACCAAGAGAACAATAATATGGAAGAACACAAACACCCACACCCTTAGTAAGTAAAAAGAAATAGAAAAAAGAATTGTTTAAAAATTTTAACTTACAATCAATCAGTCAAGCAAAAGATTTTTAACTTATAATCCCTTTCAACATGAAATTTCTACTTGTATTTCTATTCTCTGTTACTACTTGTATTTGTACCACAGCACAAAAAAGATTTGAACTCGGCGATCTTGCCAAGCTTACTTCTATGAGCGATCCGCAAATATCGCCTGATGGCAAAAGCATAGTAATGGTTGTATCCCGACCTGAATACAAACAAAATATTAGCAACGCAGAATTGGTAATGATTGATATTGTTTCCGGTAAACAAACGGTGCTTACCCAAAAC
>JACMQU010000160.1 GCA_014376805.1 Bacteroidia bacterium | reverse complement strand
TTACCTAATTCAATCAATTCTTTTTTGCCCCAAATTTTTTCTCCTTTTAGTTTTTGTTCTATTACAATATTCATTTGTAATAGTTCAGATGTTGGGATAAGCAATTCAGCAGAAAAAGCGTTACACCACTTTTCAATTTGCAAGCTCGAGTTTTCTGATAAATCACATAGTCCACCGTCATTTAATAGTACGTGACCTAATTCGTGAAATAATGTAAATATTTTTGCTGTGGCAGGTTCATCACCTCTTTTTATTCCGATTATTGGAACAATTTCATCTACCATTGAAAAGCCTCTCAAATGATCTTGAGTTAAACTCAATTGAAAAACTGCAACACCAAGCGATTCTACTTTTTCAATATATGCGTCTAAGGCAAAATTGATATTTTTAAATTGTCTTATTTCGTCTAAGTTCCACTCCTTACGCATTTTATTTGCTACGATTGCAGGATTATCTTGTAATGATGCTTTGTATTGAAAACGTGGAATTGCAATACCTGCATCCTGTTTTAATTCAATTAAAGACACAACGAGAGCACGAGCCTTGCGAATTGCCATAATGGTTTTTTCGTGAAAGTTTCCTAAATCTTTTGAGTCAACCGTTCTTCTATCTGCTGGAAGTGGTTTTTCTTTTGGTGGGGTAGTCAGCAATAAGGTTGCAATAGTTCTTTTGTAAGCCTTTGAAAGCTCTTTTAGTTCATCTATTGTTGGTTGTTTTTCTCCTTCTTCAAGTTGAATTAAACGCTTTGCTGATATACCTGTTTTTTCAGATGCGTTTGTTCGATTCAATACAATCGCTTCTCTTGCCCAAACAAGAACTTCGTGATTTACCGCTATGCTAATACTTTCTTTCATCTATTACTTTTCAAAGTTAAAGATAATTTGCTTTTTAATTTCCTTCAATTATTTTTTGTTCTTCGGGTGTAATTTGATAAAGTGCGTAAACCATTTTATCAATTAGATTTTCAGTAGCTTTGGTGTCTTCGCCTTTTTGTTTTTGTGCAATTATTTTGTCAACCAATTCATTCATTTGGTTTTCTTGTTCAGTTGTTGGAATTGGTATTTGCAAAGGCGATAAGGCTTGAACGCTAATAATTAAATCGCCTGTTCCTGTTTTTGGTGCAAAACGATTTAACTCGTTTTCAATTACTTTAGAATTTAAAACGCCAACCAAATATTTTAAATGTTTTCCTGTGGCAATACAAGTGCTGTCCAAAGTATATGTTCCACTTTCGTCATAACTAAAACGAAGTTTTGAACCTATTCGCTTCCAAATTAATTTTGGTTTTTCAAAATCCTCATAGTAATCGCAAGCTCTCAATTCCCACCAGTAATCGCCTTTGTCTTGTCGTTTTTCTGCACTTACCTTGAATGGAAATAAATGTTTTGCAACTGCTGGATAATTTTCTTTCAACCAATCCCAAGCATTATCAATTTCCATATTTCCATAACGAGGAGTTGGTTCAGAAACATAGTTAGCATTATCCTTTGGCAAGTTTCGTTTTATTGTATAGCCTTTTGGGATAAAGATTAAATATGTATTTTGAAAGTTAGCTTCATACTTTTCAACCTCTCTACCTCTGATTAACTTCTTTATTATTTTTTTGGAATTTTTGTCTTCTAAAATTAATTTATTCTTAGTTTCTTCGTCTAATAAAAAGGCTTCGTTAAATCCAGTAAGTAACCCTCTACTTATCTTCAAATCCCAGTCGGACAAAGCCGTTCCGTATTCATTTATTTTATGATAAATCTTCCAAAGGTTTTCACTTTGAAAAATCCATTGTCCGTTGTTGAATAATGCTTGTTCGTATTCCTTGCCTTCTTCTTTTACAATGTTTTCTAAATTTTCGGGCATTTCTAAAACATCAACATAGGTAAATGTTTTTGATAATTGTTCTTTTCTAAGTTGAATAATAGCAGCCTTAACTGTGGCTTCATCAAAAACATTTACTTTGCCAAACTCAATTATTTGTTGCAATAATGTGTTCTGAATTAAGTAAGAACGGAGGTTCTCGCCATAACTTACTTTGAAAAATTTGTTCGAAACAATGAAAGATAAACCGCCTTTTGGTCTTAATATTTTGTTGCCCAATTCAAAAAAGTAAGTGAGTATATCCGCACTACTATTGAATACCGTAAAATCTTTTTCTAATTGCGGTTTAAGATGTTTTATTTCTTCGTGTCTTATGTATGGTGGGTTTCCAATTATTAAATCAAAACCTTCAAACTCTCCATCATGGCTCAATACTTCGGGAAATTCAAATCTCCATTCAAAAGCATTTTTGTAAACTGCATTGGTTTTTATTTCTTCAACTTCCGTTTCTAATTTTAGTAATTGCTTTTTTAGTTTTGTAACACTTTCTTTTATGTCTTTATCTTTTAGTTTTTCAAATAAGTTTCCTAATTCTTTTTTGTTTTCTAAAACGGCTATTTGTCCCCGAATGCTACTTAACTTTGCTCTTCGCGGGTCGGTATTAATAAAAGTAGTTTCAAAATTTTCTTTTATTTCTTTGATAAGAGTTAAAAAGGTTTTTTTGTCGTCTTTGTTTTTTGCACTATGGTATGAATGAACTGCTAATTTATAACTTTCAATATTCCACTTCTTACTATGGCGAAGAGCAGGTTTTAAATCAGAATTTAAAGGAAAACGGCTCAGTAAACTATTACCACATTTAATGTTGATGTCAATATTGGGAAGTGTTTCAAGTTCTGTGTACACTTCGACTCCGTTCAGCGTGGCAGGTTTATAATAAGCATTTTTCAAAAGTTCAATCCACAAACGAAGCCGGCAAATTAAAACTGATTTCGGATTGATGTCAACACCGAACAAACAGTTTTCAATAATGGTTTGTTTTTCTTGGAAGAGTGTTTTTTGAACACGGTTACTTTCTAAATTCTTTGGGTTGTATGCAATGATATTTCCGTTTTCATCGGTAATAATCAATTCATCATTTACAATTTCAATTTCATAATCTCTTAGCGTTTTGCCTTTCTCATCTATCAAAATACCTAACTCACTTTTTACTGCAATAATTTCATTCAATGCCGAAACTAAAAAGTGTCCTGAACCTACTGCGGGGTCGCATATTTTTAATGAATTAATTATTTCGTTTGCTTCTTTCTTGTCGTCAATTTTATTGTAGAGTTCATCAAATTGTTTGATGTTCCATTTTTTTGCATCATTAAATTTCTCAACCACAGCTAATCGAATGGATTGTTTGCACATATACATTGTAATAAATGCAGGTGTAAAAACTGAACCGTCTTTGTAGCCGTTTATTTTCTCAAATACTTTACCAAGAACAGAAGCATTGATTATTGATTTATTGTCTTCTTGCACATCTTCTGCACCTTCACTGGCAAAATCGTAAGCATCTAAAAACTGAAAAAGATAATCAAGAGTGGGCAGCGAAGCTGCCTTCTTTTTTATATCTTTTAAAATTGTTGTTCCTATTAATTCCAGTTGTCCGCTGTTGTCAAGCGAATTAATTTTTATAGTTTGATCTTCTAATTCGCTTATTTCAAAAAGAGAACTATTCAAATAAGGAACTCTGCTGTATTTACTTCTAATGGCTTCGATTCTGTCATTTAGATTTACCGCTAAAACCTTATGAAACAGTTTAAATAGTTGGTCAAAGTCGTGTATTGTTTCAGAGTTTAAGAAACGATAATCTTTATTGCCTTGATGGTACGTGATGAGTTGTCCTTCCAACAACTTCAAAAATAAAATTCTATTTATCCAAGTTATACAAAGTTCAAGCGAAACATTAAAAACTCTTTCGTCTTTATTTTCTCCGTAAATAGATTGGTCAGGGAGGCGATGAAATGGGTCGTCTGTAATTAATGCTTCAATAGTCCCTTCAATAAGGGAAGCCGCATTGCGGCTTTCTTTTTTCCTGCGGATTATGTTTTTTCCGTTTTCTTTTGCTTCTTCAAGTCCAATTATATGAAGGAGTTCTTTATAAAACTTTTCGTTGAGTGAATTGCTGTCGTTTGGCGTTGCAAGTTTTAATAAATGCTGTGGCGAAAGAATTTTAAATAAAGCAATTAATTCTCGATCATCTTCTTTTTTGTTATTGCGTAAAATTTTATCGTATTCCCTGATGTCGAAGTAAACACAAGGGATTTCAACATCAATTTTGGAAATTATTTTTGCAATTTCCTCATAAAAAAATGGATTGTCTTTTTTGTCGTTTAGTTTGGTTTCATATAGCTTTTTGATTTGCGTATTGCGATAAATATGCTTGTCAAAATAATTAGCGTCTATTATGTACCACTCATTTACATTGGTCATTACAAGCTGTTTCAATTGATTGTTACCAGCTTTGTTTCTTTCGTCTAAGTAGTAAAGAATAAGTTCGTGAAGTGCTTTTTTGTTGGGCTTGTCAGCCGAAACCATTTCGTTAATATTGGTTGGTCGCTTCGCTTCAATGATTACTCCAACTTCGCTGTCCGTAGTCTTGCCGAGATGAATTACTAAGTCCTTTTTGTCTTTGGTGTTAATTGCGTTGATGTCACGGTAATAAGTGTCACGCAAAAAGTCACGCAGGTCGTTTTTTAAATGTTCTTCGCTTTCGTCGGTAGGCCGTTTCTCTATAACGATTATTTTGTTGAGTAAAGCAATGAGGTTAGTTTTGAAAACGTCAATTTCACTTCTCAAAGGTTTTTGCTTTAAGAAGGCTTTCAATGCTTTTTTCGGAGGCTGTGTTACTAATTTCATTAATATTCTATTTCAACTATTTGAGTATAGTAGCGGGTAAATAATAAGGCAGCGATTTTGGCAATTATGAGTGCAACTTTTTCGGTAACCATGTTGTTCCGTATTCGGTAGCAGGGAATACACGATTAGATTCAAAAGTATAGCAATAATTTTAACAAACAAAAAAAGTTATTATGTTTTTATAAGGCTGGTTTTATTCGATTAAATATTACTTCGCATTAAAAAATTATTCTTCAGAAAGTTGTTTTTATTAGTTGTGTAAAAACGTTGTTATGAAGTTTAATAGTTGCACTTTCATTCTTCACATTTGTTAATGCTTTCGGAAACTTGTGTATGCTTTTAGAAGGTATTTATAAAATGTTAAATATGGAATTTTCCAGCTTAAATTTAAAGAGTTATAGCTAACTAAACAGTTTGTTTTAAATATCTTTTTAATTTCTGCTTAGTTGGATTCACTCTTTTAATTGGTGGTTTTTTTAGATAGTCGGCTGCCCTGAAATTAAATTGCAAAATGGATTTTAAATGCTTAATTTGGCTCATGTTAAAATCCTACAATCTCTTATTGGCTGATGACGATTTAGATGATTGCAATTTTTTTAAAGAAGCATTAGAAGAATTAAATTTAACTACAAGTATAAGAATTGTAAATGACGGGGTTGAACTAATGCAGTTGCTTTTACAAAATGGATTCTTACTTCCTGATGTTATTTTCCTGGATATAAACATGCCGCAAAAAAATGGTTTTGAGTGCCTGTTGGAAATAAAACGGAATGATAAATTAAAACAGATACCGGTAATAATTATCTCTACTTCTTTCGACAAGAAGGCAGTTGATCAGTTTTATGAAAATGGGGCACATTATTATATTCGAAAGCCTACAGAGTTTTCACAGCTTAAACTTGCCATACAAAAATCGCTGCTGTATATTTCAGAATCGAATACAGCCCACCCTGAGTTAATAAATTTTGTCATTTAATATCCATTAATGTTCTATGATCCAATGAAAAAAATTGAAACATCTCTTTCTCAAATTAAAATAGTATTTATTGTAACAACTATTTTTCTGATCGTGCTTTCATTTTTTGTTTTTCTACAGATAAAGAAACTAATTGATTCATCGGACTGGGTAAACCATACCAATCAGGTAACAATGTCACTTCAAAATATTTCATCTGATGTAGTTGAAGCAGAAACAAACCAAAGAGCATTTTTGCTTTCAGGAGATTCAGTATTATTAAAAAAAAGAGATGCTGCCTTTAGCCTTATGGCAAACGAATGGAATTTTTTAGACAGTTTATTACAGGACAACCCACAGCAAAAAGAAAACCTGAAAACGCTGCAAAAATCAATAGATGCAAAAAAAGTTTCTATGCATAAAGTATTGCAGGATTACAGACCCATGGATATGATACCTGCTTTCAGAGATAGAATACTTGATGGGGTAGGTATAATGGATCAGGTTAAAATGAATATTCAAAAAATGGGAACAGTACAATCTCAAATTCTGGAACTAAGGTCGCAAAAATACTCGAGGTTATCTTTTTTAACGCCGGTTTTTATTATTGTTCTCTTTCTGGGCGCTTTGCTGATCCTGTTGGTTTCTTATTACAGAATTAATCAGGCATTACATCATTCGCAATATTTACAGGCAAAACTAGAGGAAGAAAAAACCCTTGCCCAAACTGTATTAAATTCATCGCCTGATAATATTATTGTACTTGATAAGGAGCTACGTTATTTGATTGCAAACCCACAAGCAGAAAAGTTAATTTTTAAATACACAAAAAATTATATTGGGATGAAGGCAACGGAACTCTTTCCATCAACAAAAACTTTAAGTGATATGCAGAAAGTTTTAAAGGGGGAATCCATTTATCACAATGATTATTATTCAAAAGTTACGGGAATACATTATGAAGTAATTTATACTCCACTATATAAAGGCAGCGAAATTGTAGGATTAATAGCCCGTTCCCGCGATATATCAGAAGTGCTCACAACAAATATAACCCTTGAAAAAAAGAATGAAGAACTTGAAGAACGTAATACATTTGTTGAAACTCTGATCAACTCTTCTGTTGATTTGATTATGGTGGTTGATGAAGGGATGAGCTACCTCAAAATAAATAAAAAAGCGGAAGAGTCATTTGGACATTTTTTCCCTGAAAGTATTATTGGCAAAAGAATAACTGAGGTAAGTCCCAACGCTTCTACAGCAGAAATAAAAAGAGCATTTGAAGGGATTACTGTTTATATAAATAAATTTAAATCTTTTGCATTTAATAAATATTATGAGGTTAGTTATATCCCGTTAAAAAAGAAGGAGGAGGTGCATGCAGTTATGATTATTATGCATGATATAACAGAAAGTATAGAAATTGAAGAAGAGATTCGTGCTTTGAACCAAACCTTTAATTATGCCGAACAGGTAAGTATGTTTGGAAGTTACCGTTTTAATTTTGCAACAAAAAAGATTACCTTTTCAGATAACTTATACCGGCTACTGGGTTGTTTTCCGCAAGAGTTTGAAGCCTCAGTTCAAAATCTTATAAAATATGTACATGCAGATGACATACAAAATACCTTAAATCCTATAACTGAAACCTTTACACTCCGTCATGTTTCCAAACGGGAATACCGGATCATAAGAAGTGATACCAAAACAATTTATGTACGAGAAACGGCTAAAACTATAACAGATGATGAAGGGGTAAAATGGATGATAGGTACGTTGCAGGATATTACTGAAGAAAAACATCAGGAGCATAATTTAAGTAAAACCAATGAAGATCTGGAAAAGATGAATAAAGAACTGCAGGCTTTTGCGTATATTTCAAGTCATGATTTGCAGGAACCACTCAGAAAAATACAAACGTTCTCTACCCGTATTATAGAAAAAGAGCTGGATCATTTATCAGACTCTGCGAAAGATAACTTTGAAAGAATACAGGCAGCAGCATTAAGGATGCAAACATTGATACAGGATTTGCTTGCATACTCCAGCACCAATAGTGATGAAAGAAAGTTTGAATACATTAACCTCGGAAAGATAACAGATCTTGTACAGGATGATCTTAAAGATGATCTCCAACAGCGAAATGCTACCATTGAAACAAACGGCATGTGTGAAGTGAAGGTTATTCCCTTCCAGTTCACCCAGTTGCTGCATAACCTCATAGGTAATTCCCTTAAATTCTCAACTTTAGATCGTGCTCCCCATATTATTATATCAGCAGAAATTATAAAAGGCAGTGAATTAAATAACATAAAGGTTTCTGCCGAAATGAATTATTGCCACATTACCGTTAGTGATAATGGAATAGGATTTGAACCTGAATACAATGAAAAAATATTCGAAGTATTTCAGCGTCTCCATGGTAAAGAAAAATATAAAGGTACAGGCATAGGATTGGCCATAGTTAAGAAAATTGTAGACAACCACAATGGTCAGATTACAGCAAATGGTGAAGTAAATAAAGGTGCAACTTTTAACATTTATATTCCCTTATCCTAATAATACCGTTGCTGTTCTCAGGGTTGTTCCGCAGTTACCTCTTCTGCAGATCTGGCACTATCCGGCATATTTTCAAGATCTCTATCCAAAGTATATAGGGCATTACTGCTTACTACTTCGCCACCTGCTATTTTTATCTTATCCAACAAATTCATCGCTAAGGTTTCTTCTTCTATTTGTTCTTTCACAAACCATTGCATAAAATTGTAAGTAGCCCAATCTTGTTCTTCTAAACTAATTTTAACAATTGAATAAACGGCATTGGTATTATCTACCTCATGCTGAAATATTTTTTCAAAACAATTATTTGCACTTGAAGGGTTTTCTGGTGGAGCCGGAATAGCAGTAATCAGTGCCTTGCCACCTCTCTTTAAAATATACTCTAATACCTTCATCATGTGGTTGCGTTCTTCTTGTGCATGTCTGAAAAGAAAATTAGCAATACCCCCATATCCATGACTGTCAGCCCAGGCGCCATAAGCTAAATAAATTTGTGACGCATGTGCCTCTTTAGTCATTTGTGCATTCAAAGCTGTTTCAAGTGTTGCAGATAATCTGTTAGTGTTCATAATAAATTTTTAGAGCTATTTAGGATGTTTTAAATGTATATTAATTACTAAACGTAAGTTACTATTTTGAGGCTAAAATATCGAATAATTTAATGAGTGAACAAACCTTTAATTTTTTTTCTCAAACCTTTATATTCTTTCCTTGGATCATCCTCATTCAGTTCATTCATTTGGTTGTAAGCTTTATTAAGTGCTTCAGGCATTTTACCTTCATAATCAATTTTATAAAATGAAAATCCATTAATTGGCGTGATGCTTTTTGACCGCACAAATTTTACGCGCTCATCAGCCTTATTTTCTTTAAAATAAGAAAGGAACAGGTCTGCTCTTGCTTTATTTAACTGCTGGTATTTAGCGTTTATCAGATTAGGATCAACAAAGCGCTTGCATTTATCCTGTATGGTAAAAAGCATCGAATCTTTGTTATGCTTGTTTAGGTAATTTATAAAAGCATCATCTTTTATTGTTAATTTTTCAACAGCAGTGGAATCATCTTCATTAAAAAGTCCTCCATCTTTAGGATGCGTACGTATAAAGTATTTTTTCTTAGCTTCGAAAAAAAGGATATACTCTTTTTCTTTCTCTGTAAAGTGGATAGGATGAACCGTAATAGAAGCTTCGGGATTATCTTTAAGAAAATCTTCCATCTTATCTAAGAACTTTTTCTGCTGATTTCTTAGTATAATCTGTCTGGTTTCCCATGAAAATGTCAGCGATTTTTCAATTTCTTTTTCAACAGTTTTAACCTCTAAGATATAAGGCGAAGATGCAGGCTTCACAAAAATATTTTTCAGAATATCTGTAATAACATCCCATAAATTAAATTTAGGGTCGTTGAGATTACCTGTTATCGGGATCTGATAATCTATTACATTTCCTCTTTCCCGAACAAAGAACATGACAAGCCGAAGAGGAATCCATTGATAGCCTCTTTTTTTTAATCTTTTAGTAAGCCGGGGGTCAATTACAATGAGATGATTATCACTTTTTATCTGACCCAGTGCTACATGCCAGTTTCCCTTTACTTCAATGTTACCCCTGTCTGCAGGGAAAGAAGTATAAGTAATAAGATAAGGATTGAACATTGGAACAGGAACTTTTTCGAGGTGGTAATTAAGGTCGAAATTTTCATTGTTTTTCGGATCCATACTGATGCTTGCAGAAACATCGCCAAACGGTTTTAACCCGGTTCTTAAAATCAGATCAACTCTTTTTTTGTTTTTATTAATTGAGTCAGCAAAAATATAAAGTGAACTGGTGCCAAGCCAGAATTTTTCGGAGAGCGCATAATCATAGTATTTAAGATGTCCATTATAGACTGCTATTCTATTAACTTTAAAATCACTTTTAAAAAAATTCTTAGCCAATACTTTTACATATTTGGCAAGTTCAATTACCAGGTTAAATTTTTCGGAATTATTACTTGCTTCTTTAACATTTGCACCGTTTTTTCCAAACATTGTTTGTATGTTATCCAGTTTATCATAGCGTTCATATTTAAAATAAGGATGAGTTAATGAAATAGAATCTATGCTGTATTTATGAAATTTAGGACTAAGTTCATATATAGCTAAAGCCAGTTTATCAAAAGAGGCATAATCTTCTTTTATGTTTTTACCAAAGTGAAAGTCGCTTACGGCCATGCTTCCACTTGCTGTAATGTTTTCCTGATCTTTAAAATTACCTTTTGCTTTTATATCCGCATCCAGATGTGCTCTAAAGGTGCCATAGTTTGTGATAGCTTTAAGATATTGTTCAATTATTTTAAGGTCGAAGTTATGGACAACAGAAGCCATACTGTAATCCATATTTTTTGTATTTATGGTTATAATACCTTTTACATCTCCGGAACCCATACCTGAAATAAAAGAAAATTTTGTTGTTGTTGTATCTGAATCCCACTGAAGACCTTTGTTTTCTATGTTCACATTTTTTATAAAATAGTTAACGGGGATAGACTTTTCCAAATAATGAAATTCTCCCTCTGCTAAAGTTATTTTCTCCAGCTTAAAATGTACAGGTGCTTTATTTGTATCTGGTAACTCCGTTGTATCTTTAGCAAACTTTTTTATAATATCGTCAAAATTCATAACTTTTTTATTTTGACTGATAATGACCTTAGGATGATCAAGAATGATTTCATTTATTTCATATTCTTTAGAGAATAATTTCCTTACCGAAAGGTTAACGCTTAAACCCTTAAGAGACAAAAATGTGGTATCGCTTTTAAACTCTTTTATCTCCAGGTTACTGAAATGGATATAGCCGGTAAATGGATTTACATATGCCCAATCAAGCGTAATTTCTCTTCCCGTATATTTCTCATCATATTTTTCTATTAAATATTTAGTGATGGGTGAAATAAAAAGAATCACTAACCCGGCAATTAACAGAAGTATGCTAACAGTGATTAAAATTATTTTTTTTACCGGGAATGTTGACTGTGTCATCTCACTAAAATTTTAACTTTAATTTATCCGTTAACCTTTTCTTTCATCAGTTTTCCTGGAACGTTTAGGAAATTTAGGAAACTTGGGAAATTGAGGACCTTTAAGTTTACTATTATTAAAGTTAAAAAATAACCCGGCATTTAACGAATAGTCAGTATAGTATAAGGGTGAATTATTTAACTTCATGCTATGAATGTATTGAACCTGAAGTTTAATTCGTCTGAAACCAAATCGAAGCGTTAGTGCAGGTTCCAAAAAAATATAAGTAGTTGTGCCTACGCTAGAGTACCTATCGTTGGGAATATTTGCTTTGGCATTGGTTATGGTTGGGTTCAGGTACTCTATAGCTGAAAACCTTGTGCCAAGGGCCCAGTCAAAGTATTTTGTTTTGAACCCTATATCAGGTTGAATGAAATATTTAAACCCGTTAGAATTGAAAGTTTGTGGAACTAAATTGCCATTATTATCTCTGGAATTATAACTAAAATTAGAGTGGCCATATCCTAATCCGGCGTAAGTTTCAAACGTAATATCAAGGTCCGGATAGTAATTAAAGTAACCTACTGCACCCTCTACCAATATACCCTTACCACCTTCACCAAGCTCCTGATAGCCAATTTCTGTATTGGTAGGAATATTTGTGTAAAAGGCATTTCCCATTACTGCAAGATGGTTTTTGAGAGCATATGCCACCTGAATATTTTTATGAGATACCGTAACAGTATATTCTCTTTTTTCTTCTAATAGAGGCATATTCACAACATTCGGCTCATAAATTCCTTTGCAGCCCGATAATAGAAGCACTATACCCATAAAAAGTAAAAAGTGAGGTATGTTTTTTTTCATGTTAAATTCTTGAATTACAACTTGTTTCTGCAATCTTTATTCCTGATTACAAATATATGGATTTCAACAAATTAGTTTAAACACTTTTATCATGAATGCACACAGTGGGTAAAATAATCTACAAAAATTTAAAATTGATTTCAAATTTGTATTGAATAAAAAATTAATTAAATTGATTTCATTAAAATTGTAAATTTAACAGTGATCAAAATATAATAATTTACATGAACACAAAATCACAATAATTTATACGCATTAATCGATTTTAAATGCCCTTATATTACAATATCCATAATAATGGTTAATGCCGAAATTGTATTACCGGAAGCATAAAGACTTCTTTGTAAATATAGAACTCCTCTAGCAATGTGAGTAGAAAATTGTCTGCATTTCGCTTTATATTGTGTAATATTTTCCATCGATTCAATTAATTATAAAATCCAAAAACGATACTTCTCAGTTGGTATAAAGTGTAAAAATCCTTTGTATTACTTATAATATTCATGATTGTTATTTACTTACTGATTAATAAATATTTGTTTAGTGAATATTTGATTTATTGTATATAATGAAATTTTTATACCATAGTTGGATGACTTGATTTTAACTTATAAATGGAAGACATGATTACAATTACAGAAGGTTTAAGAAAAAACAGGCTGTACTTTTAATTCTGTTAATTTTAAAGCACATATACAATGCTCAGGTTAAACGGAATGAAGATTTTGAGGGTGCTAACTTTTCGCCTTCAGGTTGGGTAAGAACAAAACTATCAGGAATTAAACAATGGCAGGCAGTACATGCCGAATTTTTATCAGGTTATGGAAATGCATTTTTCGATAATGACACCTTATCGGGAGATGGCTGCCTGATAACTACCCAGTTGGTTAATGTAAGCTTAACAGACTCTTGGCATTTTTTATCAGAAAAAAATCCGTACCAGCAGGCTCCATTGATTCATTGTATATTAAAGTTTCAGCAGATAGTAATAAGACAATAGATTTTAAAACAAATATGGGAGGGATAAATATTATTAACTTTTCAACAGGTAACAGGGTAGAAGCATCTATTGCACTAATTTAATTTACGAAACTTTCTTTTTATTTAAACTTGCTTTAAGTTGCTCCATCAGATCTTCTGTTTTATTATGAACAATAGTGAGCTTGCGGGCAACAGGTTTTTTACCTTTGGCTTTTGCCTTAATCACTTTTATAAGTGCGGCAGCATATTCGTCTTTGTACTTTTCAATATCAAAGTGGCCGGTATATTGGTTAATGAGTGATAATGCCATTTTTAATTCTGCAGGTTTTATAGAAGATTTGGCCGGAAGTTTAAATTCATCTGATTGACGGATTTCCTGGGCAAATCTTATTTTACTTAATACCAGAATAGTTCCTAATGGTTTTAAAATTGTTAGGGTTGCGGCACTTCGCATTACAAACTGCGCAACCCCTACTTTACCTGATTTAATTAATGCTTCGCGTAACAATGCATAAGCTTTCTCCCCAGATTTTTCTGGTTCAACATAATAAGAATTTTCATAATAGATGGTATCAATTTCATGTTCATCTACAAAATGGTTCACTTCAATAATCTTAGATTTTTCAGGGGCAGCCTGTGCAAAATCTTCTTCGTCTAATACAATATATTCTTCGTCAATTTTATAAGCTTTTGCAATATTTTCCCATTTCACTTCTTTGCCACTGTTTTCATTTACTCTTTGAAAATGTATTCTAGCGTGGTCTCTGCTGTCTACCATATCCAGGTTTAGGTTGCTTTGTTCGGTAGCACTATAAAGTTTTACCGGAATATTTACCAATCCAAATCCAATTGAACCTTTCCATATTGCTTTCATAACTTTCTTATTAATTTCAATGAACAATTAACCAAAGAAAAATAATGCCATTATTATTAAAGCACGAATTTAAACGTAAGAGTATTTAAAATCCGGCCTCTATCAGGGGATTTTTTAAATAGTTAAATATTTTTATGCCACAGCGGGAATCTTTTTTGTCATCAATGCCCCAGGTTTTTATTTGTTGAAAATTAAAGCCGGAGGTGCCGGAATATTTTTTTTCATCTGAATAAAACATTTAAAAAAGTATGCCATGTTTTACTCATCAAAATAGATTTAAAACGGAGGCATAGTAGCAAGTCTTTAATTTTAAAAACTTAAGAAATAGAAATTCACCCTTACAAGCCATTGGTTCGCCCACACAAAAAATGATGACTGATTTGTGGTTTGCCGATTCTTAAAAAGCACACGGGTAAAACTATGCGTTGGTTTTTTCTATAAAATTTGGCTGGTAACTATATTTTAGGTAATAATATAATCAGGGGAAATTACTTCTTCAAGGTGGGGATTATTCTTCGCAATCCATTTAAATAATGGGTAAAAAAACATGCCTGTAATGATAAATAATTTGAATCTGATGGGTTTGAATTTGCGTATATAAAAGATGAGATATTTTTACCTGTTTTTAGCAATTATATTTTCATTGCATGTTATTGCTCAAACAGACAGCACACACATAAGTGATGATCGTCTTTTACGGATCAATTATGAAAATGATTATTTTAGTCAAACCGATATGTACTTTACGCAGGGTGTGCGAATAGAACTGATAGCTCCATTCATTTATAAATCAATTGTTTCTAAGTTACTGTTTTCAGGAAGCAAAAAGAATCTTCATTTTTATGGACTTGCTATCCAGCGGGATGGTTTTACGCCAAAAAGTATTCGGATAAGTGATATATATTATGGGGAGCGACCGTATGCCGGCACCATGTTTTTATCACATTTTCACATAAACCTGAATACGCTTAACCACCTAAAAACGACGATGCAACTGGATATTGGAATGATTGGCTCTGCTGTTGGGGGCAATGAAGAACAGACAGCGATACATAGGTTGATAGGAGGTGTGAAACCGCAAGGCTGGCACAACCAGATAGCAAATGATATTATTTTAAATTACAAAGCACAGTATGAAAAAGGGCTAATAAAAAATAAGTATTTAGAATTTATTGCGCTTGGCGAAGGCCGGCTGGGAACTTTATATACCGATGTATCTATGGGAGCAATGATAAGAACCGGATTTATGAATTCATATTTTATGAACATAGGAATAACTAAAAGCAAGAGTTTGCAAAAATTTCAATGTTATGTATTTGCGAAAGGAAATGTTAAAGCAGTTGCTTATAATGGTACTATGCAAGGAGGTGTTTTTAACCGGCATAGTGTTTATACAATTTCAGACGGCGATGTTGAGCGTATTGTTGGTTTAGGCTTTGCAGGAATTGTAATTGCATATAAACAATTTAGCATGGAATACACAAAAGCTCGTATTTCTCCTGAATTTAATGGAGGCTTAAAACATGGTTGGGGACATTGTAATATCAGTATCTGTTTTTAGCCTTAAAAGCAATAGATCATTTTTTATGCACTGCAAATTTGGTACGCCATTCTTCCTTGGACATAACCGTTAAATGGCTCGTTTCACAATTCCAGATGCATACACTGTCAGGCGCAAATACAGTGTGTTTTTTCCAGTTAGCTTGTTTTGAATATAACATAAGGCTACATATATCTGTAGGTGTTGGAAGATTTCCTGCATCTACATTATGAATATGCATAGTACCTGGCACATTGTTATTATCAACTGTAATATCTTTAGCACATTCTAATGGAATAATGTTTTTATGGAGGTGTTTTTTATAGGTTATTTTATTGTTTTCATCAAACGCAATTAGGTAATCGTTACCAAAAATTACAAGGCAACTTTGTTTAACTCCTGTCATAATATAAACTCTTTTAGAAAAAGCGTCTATAAGTGGCACCATCACTAAACTTGTATTGTTATATCTTTTAAAAAAAATATTATCTGAAGCAACAGCAATAATTGAATTTAGCTGAAGTGTATAAAGTTCATTTTCATATTTTGTAAAAATTCGTTCTTTTTTATCTATGACAGCTGATTTAATATCAATAGTAGTATCAAAAGAAACGGTAGCAATAACAGTAGGTTTGGTGGATTTTGAAAAAAACACACACTTCATCATATTGCTGTCTGCATAGGAAAAACTACCTCCAATTTCATCACTTTTTTCAGCATAATTTTCAGAAAAGTAATCAGTAGCATTCCATGAAGTTAATTCATTGCGGTAGAGTTTAGTTCCTTCATCTATAATTTCCTCTTGCGTTTGTTCTTGTGCTTTGAGTTGTAAAGACGGGATCAGAAAAATCAGAAATATTAGGATAAATTTCATGATATTTTTAAAAATTATATATTAGGCAGCAAATTTCGGGAATAAGTTTTAGAAAGTGTTACACAACTTTTAGAAAAGTTATATAATTCCTTCTTTTTTTTATTATGTATTTGATATTTTATTACCTTTACCTTTAGAAAGCAATTTTTATTACTTACCAAATAACACCCGATAAATATTGAAAACAGTTGTTAATAAGATAGGTTTAATTTATCTGTGGGCCCTATACCTGCCCTTCACACTTACCGCTCAGACTTATGATCTTGACAAGGTTAAGAGCATCCCATCCATAGACGAAAGCAATATGAAAATTATTGCAACATCCGTTTGGATTTTATATGGACAGGCATTAAAGGATCCGATTAAATTTTCTAATTCAATAGCTGCAGACGATACAGTTTATGCCTTTAAGGATTTTGAAATTAATGACAAGTATGAAAAGTTATCTTGGGTTAGGGGGAAGCAATATACCTTATGTAACAGAGATGAACTGGATTCAAATAACCGCTTGTTATTTAATCTTAAGTTTGATGTTACGGGTAAGCTTATAATACCGGAAAAATTATATGTAATTTCACATCGGCAGGAGACTTTAGACGGAGTGATCTTAACTAAAGGATGCAGGTCATTTGAACTTAAAGTAACTGATAGCATTAAGGCAGAATTAGAAAAAGTTAAATTAGAGCGCGTGGTATTAGGTCGTATCGGGCTGAAGGGAGAATATACTCCGGTAGAAATAAAAATTCCATTTAATCTCTCTCACCTAGAAAGTTCGCAAAGCATAAAGGTTAAACTAGTGATTAATAAGAAGCGTTTTGATATTTTTTCTGAAGAAAAGGGTTTGATTTATGATAATGATACTAACTTGATAAAGGCGATGCTTGAGTTTTTAGAATATAAGTTATTGCAATATAAAAAGGCTCAATATACCTTTGGATTTGTTCGTGATGCGGAAGGTTTACAAATAGATATGAATATCAGACGGCATAATATCTGGACATCCCAGCAAACAAAAAACTTTCCGGCTTTTACTTATAGAGTAGTTAATTTTGAGGGTAAAGGAGTGAAATGCAGATATTACCGTAAGGTGAGGAAGAAGGTAGAATTAAAACTAAAACATAATGTTAAACATTGGCCAGGGCTTGATAAATAGTCTCAGAAAACAACCTATTAAAAAAATATTTTAATCATGGCTGTACTTTTAAAAATTTGAAAAAGGTTTGTTAAAGCAAACACTTTTTGAGGTTAAGTTAACGTGTGCAGATCTCAGAAACTACAAAAAGCAACATAAAAATTTCTCAGAAAACACTTTATTTTTATATTACTTTCTAATTAGACAGCGGCTAAAATCTGTTTTAATTTGGATGGTATCTATTACATTAATCATGTAAGTTTGTTTCTTTTCATCTGAATCTTCGAGACCGATGTTTTTACGCCCATGGTATACTTTAAGGAGGTTGTACAATTCTTCAAAATCTTTACCTCCGTTTGAACAAGACTTTTGTATTTCTGCATGAAGGGTTAAAATTATTCTTGCATCAATTTGGTTCATATTAAAGTATCGGGCAAAAATATTTTTATTGTTGTAAATCATTTGAAAAGCTGAGCTTGAATGGCCCATATAAAAAATATTATTATAAAACACAAAATCGTAAATATAGCCAATATTTTTTTCTGTCATTAGTTGCTTATTGGTTTGAGTTGCCAGATATTCACCAACTACATTACCAGAATCTAAATCACCCGCTTCATCCAGGATGTAGCTATATTTATATAAAAAGTCTGGTTTTCTGTTGCCATGTGTATATTCGTTTTTAGCATACAGGTACAGATCAACTTTATCTACCGCGCGTTTTAGATGCTCATAAATCTGAAACATTCCCTGATATCCTTCCACCCGATCAATAGTTGAACCCAATTGGTTCAAAAAAAGAATGGTTGGATTAACTTTAATTTTATAATGTTTATTTATTTCAAGCCCTTCACCTTTTTGGGTATTTATATTATACACTATAAAATTTGAATTAATAAAACTATAAATATCTTTTTGGGCGAATGCCCCTCTTTCTAATTGAATGCATGAACCGCACCCATCAATATGAAAATACAGCATAATGGGCTTATTAGCCTCTTTGGCTTTAGCAAAAACTTCTTCAAAAGCATACTTGTTAAAATGTATGGCAGTATCATATTGTGCAAATGACCATTTAAAAAGGAATAACAAAAACAGGGTTAGTATAAATTTATTTAGGTTCATTGTATATTTTTATTGTTATTAATCTGCAACTCCCGTTCCAAAATGTTTACTTCACTTTAAAGAGATTAACTATTAATAGAGTAATTTCTCTAGTATATAAGGGGCAAAAAAAAAGCCTTGTAAACAAATATACAAGGCTTTTTTAATGTTTAAAAGATTTTAGTGTTTAATGAGCCATTGCTGCATTCTGTGTATCACTGTCAAATTTAAATTCTACTCTTCTGTTTTGTTGATGTTCTGCTTCGCTGCATTTAACATCTTTACTACATTGGTTAATTATTTGACTATAACCAAATGCTTCCCATTTTATTCTCTTACTTACAATTCCTTTTGATTTAAGATACTTCACAGTAGATTCTGCTCTGTGTTTAGAAAGTATCATATTATGTTTTTCAGTCCCCCTCACATCCGTGTGAGCACCAATGTTTACGTGCACATCCGGATTGGCATTCATATACATAATAACGCTATCAAGAATATCTTTGGCATCTACACGGATATTAGATTTATCAAGATCAAAAAATGCCGGATGTATATTATCAGAGCGTAATGCGATCATGTTTTTAGGCTTAGTTAAAACAATGGTAAGGTTAATGGAAGTATCATTTTTTAAGCTTCCAATGTAAAAAGTATCAAATTGCATGTTGTAGCCTTCCGCATAAGTTCTGAAATTTGATTTTGATCTTTCTTTTACCGCAATTTTAATTGATCCATCTTTAAGAGGGAGATCAACGGTTTTTTTGGTTTTACTATTAGTTGCATAAAAACGTCCTTTACCAAGCTGTTGGCGTGATTTTGAATCGATGAAAGTTATATTAAGTCGCGCTGAGTCTTCCGGCAATGGTCTATACCCAATTGTATAGATTTTATTAAATACATCATTATTCACACCCATGTCGAAATAAAATATATCATCACGTCCGAGACCGCCGGTTCTGTTAGAAGAGATATAACCTGTTTTACCGGTAAGTACTATAACACCATAGTCATCTTTAGAAGAATTAACGGGGCTTTTCATTACTTTGGCCTGAGTCAATTTGCCATTTACATTTTCGGCAACACATATATCAAGGCCACCAAAACCCATATAACCATCAGAAGAAAAGAAGAAGTTTCCATCCTGATCTACATAAGGGAATTTTTCTCTGCCGAAAGTGTTCACCATTGGTCCCATGTTAATGGGTTTACTCCAACTACTGCCTTCGCGGTTACAATAGTATATATCTGATTCACCGTAACCTCCCGGCATGTCTGATGCAAAATATAATTTCTGGCCATCTTTAGTGATCAAAGGCAGCGCAACTGAAAAGCTATCACTGTTCAGGTAAAATGGTTCTATATCTGTCCATTTACCATTTACCATTCTTGTATAAAAGATTTTATTTCTTTCAATGCCTAATGTCGTTTTTGCATCTCCCGTTAAATCTTTTTTTACACGCGAAATAAAAACAGTATCATAGTTTTTTGAAAAGCTTACTGGACCATTGTGATAAGCCAGGTTAATATCTTTTCCCTGAAGAGGAGCCGGTTCATTGAACCCTGAACAGTCGCGTAATAAAACAGCCTTACTAAAGTCTGTGCAACTTCCTCCGTTTTTAACATAAAATATATTCAAGTAGTATCCGCCTGTTTTGCCATAAATTTTTTCATGGTCCTCAGAATATCTGTCTGAAGTAAATACCATTCCATCTTTATAAGTAACCGGACTAAAATCGGCATCTTTGGTGTTTAGTGCTCCAACGTTAGTTATTGAAACAGGCTCATCCCATTTGTGGTCTTCTATTACTACATCGCATGAGTTCATAAAAAACTTTCCTCTTTTATCAGATGGATTCAATTTATTATAAGTTTTGAATGCTTCTTTTGCTTGCGCGTATTTTTCCGCATTTTTAAGGATCAATCCATAATTCAGATAAAATTCTGCGTCGGGATATTGTCCTGCCTGATTTACTTTATCATAATTATTCAGCGCTTTTTCATACAATTTAATGTTTTGATAGCAACGACCAAGCTTATAATATAATTCAGGCGTTGGTTCTTTCTGAATGGCCTTTTCATAAAGTTCTGCAGCTTGTGCATCATTCCAGTCTGCATAAAGTCTATCAGCTTTCCTAACCTGGGCAAACACATTAGTAAATATCAAAATAGAGATTAGGGTAGTAAAAAGTATTTTTTTCATGTTGTTATAATTATTAAAATTTAGAAGAATATAGGACTAGACATTTTGGTTTTAGTTACATTTATATTAAAGCCAATCATTACTTCGTGTGTACCGTTATTATATTTCCCGGTTCTATTAAGATACCAATCATAAGAATAACCTATACGGAAACTATTGTTAAATTGATATTCAAGGATACCGATAACCTGATTGTCTAGACCTGCAATATTAATTCTTTTACCTGTTCTAAAACCAGCACCAATAAAAAATTTCTGATTAAAGATAAACGAAGCATTTAAATCCATATTTATAGGAGAAGCTTTAATGCCTTTTACGAGTATAGAAGGTCTGAAATCAACCTTATCATTCACTTTTAGAACTATTCCGGTAGTAAAATAATAAGTACGGTAAAACCTTGCAGGATTATTAATATCTGAATTATTAGCTAGATTTAATCTTGACTGAAGAAAATGAGTGGCTGATATGCCTGCATAGAATCTTTCTTTGTAGAGGTAAGCTCCTGCACTTACATCAGGAACCCAACTATATGAATTGCCAAGAAACGATTGATCTGTTTTATCTTCTATATTAATCTCATCCCAATTCACTCTCATATTATGTAAACTACCTGCCAGGCCATAAGCAAGTTTGAATGATCCAACCGGAATATAGTAAGAATAGGTTGCCTGAATGGCAGTATTACTTAAAGGACCGGTTTTATCATTATACACTTGCAAACCTACCCCTGCGCGAGTATGCGGAATGGGCATATGCATAGTTAATGATTGAGTTATAGGTGCACCTGAAACACCTACCCACTGACTTCTGTGAACAAGCGTAGTAACCAAAGCATCTTTGCTGCCTGCATAAGCAGGATTAATATAAAGCTGGTTAAAAAAATACTGCGAAAAGCCGGCATCCTGTTGTGCCCATGCACTGCATAAAAACAATGTGCTGATGAGTGTTGTAAAAATTATTTTTTTCATATGTATGTTATTTATTTTTATTAGTGTAATGAAAAGTATCGCGGTCTCCCGGTTCTCAGATATCTTCCGGAGGAAGGTTGAGGAGGCGGGAGACCGGATCAATTCATATTCTGTTTTAACGTTTAATTACAACCCAGCCACGTTTCTCACTATTGTTATAGTTTATAATATAATAATAAGTTCCATCCGGTAAGTCATTACCGTTCTTGTTCTTTCCTTCAAAGGAATTAGAAGTGTTGTTATAGTCAACAGTATTCCAAACTTCATTACCCCATCTGTTAAAAATGGCTACTTGATTATTATTGTAAATTTCGAAAACTGGTATTCTCCAGAAATCATTTTTACCATCGCCATTAGGTGAGAATCCGGTAAAGAAATCGATATTCTCTACTGAAACGGTTACGGCATTTGTTTTAGAACAACCGGTTATGGTATCAGTTTCAGTAAGCGCATAAGTTGTGGTAACTGAAGGACTTGCTATTGGCTGTGCAATATTAGTGAAGTTTAAACCTAATGAAGGTGACCATCTGTAGGTATGATTTGTTACAGAAGGTGCTCCCAGTACGGCACTTTTTTCATTATAGATGTTTACGTTAGGACCAGTAATAGCTAAAGGTAAAGGATTAACAACTACATTTAAAGTACTGGTATTTTGACATCCTGTAGCAATTACTGTTTCAGTTAAAGTATAAGTAATATTTGCTATAGGAGTTACGGTTGTCTGAGATATCAAAGGATTACTTAAACCGGTTACAGGCGACCAGCGGTAACTGTTGCCTGGTACTAAAGGCTTTCCGATAATAATACTTGAACCCAAACACACCTTTTGATCTGGATTAGAAATAGAGGCCGGAATAGGATTAACGGTTATCAGTACATAAGCAGTAGCGCATAAAGAAGGAATGTTATTATCACATACAAAATAAGTGATGGTATCGATGCCACTGTAACTTGCGTTCGGTTTATAATTAATAGCATTTCCATTCAATGTTGCAATACCATGCAAAGCTCCAGTTGAGATGCCAGTGGTAAGAGAGTCTCCATCAGGATCACTGTCATTAAACTGTACGAGAACAGTTATGCTGCTGCCATCATTACAAATTCCAATCTGATCATTGATTGCAACAGGAGGTCTGTTTCCATTCTGAGTAATTACATTAATATAAACCCATGCTGAATCACATAAAGTAGGGCTTCCATTATCACATATTTTATATGGTAATGAATCAACTCCAACAAATCCAAGATTTGGAGTATAGCGGATATTTTTTCCAATCAGTACTATAGTGCCATGGTTAGGCACTCCAATAATGCTTACACTAAGTTGATCACCATCCGGGTCACTGTCGTTGGAAGTAACATTTATGGTTACAGGGAAGTTTTTAAAAGTGGTTACAACGTCATTAACTGCTATTGGACGTCTGTTATTAAGTACATTAATATATACCCATGCAGAATCGCACAATACCGGAGTTCCATTATCGCAAATGCGGTAAGAAAATGAATCTAAACCTGTAAAATTATTATTAGGTGTGTAAACAACATTAGTTCCAGACACACTTACAGAACCTTTCTTAGGTGAGATCGCTATGCTAACTAACAATGGATTTCCATCAAGGTCATAATCATTGGCAGTTACATCTATTGTTAAGGCAACATTTTTTAGCGTAGTAACACTATCATTTACCGCTACAGGTGCCCTGTTACTTACAACATTTATATATACCCAAGCTATATCACATAAAGAAGGATTTGCATTGTCACAAATACGATAGCTGAATGAATCTAATCCGAGATAATTATTGTTAGGTGTATAAAAAACAATATTTCCAATAAGCGTATTGCTACCATTAACCGGAGTTGTTAGTATGGTTACTGTTAAAGGATCTCCATCCGGATCGCTATCATTTTTAGTTACATTGATAAGCTGCGGAGTGTTTTTAAGCACCAATACATAATCATTTACTGCCTTAGGTGCTCTGTTATCTATTGTGCGAATGATTACCCATGCTGTTGAACATAATGCAGGATTGCCATTGTCACAAATCTGATAGAGCAATGAGTCTGTTCCAATAAAATTATTGTCGGGAGTATAACTGATTCTGTTACCGGTAACGAAAGCATTACCATGCAGTGTTGCAGTTATTATACTTACCGTTATTGGATCACCATCCGGATCAAAGTCATTAAGCGTTACATCAACAATAATTGTTGTGTTTTTCTTAGTAGTCACGTCATCGTTTACTGCAACAGGAGCTCTGTTGTTAACCACATCAATAAACACATATGCTGAGTCACATAAAACCGGAGTTCCGTTATCACATATCTTATAAGGGAATGAATCCATTCCCAGGAATCCGTTAGAAGGTGTATATACTACATTATTTCCTACTAACACAACTGTACCGTGCTTTGGTGAACCAAATAAACTTACACTGAAAAGGTTACCATCAGGATCACTGTCGTTTGCAGTAACATTAACTGTTACCGCTACATTTTTAGTGGTTGTAGTGCGGTCATCAACTGCTATAGGGGCTCTGTTAGTTACAACATTAATATATACCCAAGCAGTGCTGCATAAAGAAGGTGTACCATTATCACAAACAGTATAACTCAAGGAATCTAATCCAACAAAGTTTGTTGCAGAAGTGTATCTAACCATATTTCCAACAATGGTAGCTGTACCATTTTTAGGAGCTGTAATAGTACTTACCGTTAATGGATCTCCTTCCGGATCAAAATCATTGGCCGTCACATTAATATTAGCAATGGTATTTCTAAGAATAGTTACATTGTCATTAATTGCAACCGGAGCTGAGTTGTTAACCACGTTAATAATAACCCAGGCAGAATCACATAACGCAGGAGAACCATTGTCGCAAATGCGATACAAAATAGAATCTCTGCCAATGTAAGAAGCATTAGGTGTGTAGGTAATATTAATTCCGCTAAGCACAGCAATACCGTTCTTAGGTGCAGTAATTATACTAACCGTTAAAGGATCGCCATCAGCATCTCTGTCGTTGGCAGTTACATTAATAACTTTGGAAGTGTTTCTGCGAATCGTTACAGTGTCGTTTACAGCCACCGGAGCTCTGTTTAAAACAGTATTAACATAAACCCAACCTGTATCACATAAAATTGGAGTTCCATTATCACATATTTTATAAGGAAAAGAATCCAATCCCAGGTAATTGAAATTTGGTGTGTAGCGGATATTTTTTCCTATCAGTATTACAGTTCCATTTACAGGCGTATTTAAAATACTAACTGTTAATGTTTGACCATCCGGATCAGTATCATTAGCTGTCACATCTATAGTAACAGGAGTATTTCTGCGGGTAGTTGTATAATCATCAACTGCAACCGGTTTCCTGTTTGGTAACACATTAATAAATACCCATGCCGAATCACATAAGGTTGGAGTACCATTATCACAAATTCTATAAAGGAAGGAATCTAATCCTATGTAATTAAAGTTAGGAGAATAGCGAATGTTCTTTCCAATCAGAACGATATTTCCATTTCTTGCGGAACCAACTGTACTTACAGTTAATGTGTTTCCGTCCGGATCAGTATCATTAGCTGTTACATCTACTGTAACAGGTATATTTCTGGTGGTTGTAGCATAATCGTTAACCGCAACAGGCTTTCTGTTAGGAATAATATTAATGTATACACGTGCTGTACTGCACAAAGATGGAGTTCCATTATCACATATGGTATAGCTAAATGTATCCGTACCATTATAATTAAGAGCAGGAGTATAAGTTACATTATTTCCATTTATTACAGCAGTACCATGAAGTGGAAGACCTACTGAGCTTAAAGAAATTGTGTTACCATCAGGATCTCTGTCATTGGCAGTTACATTTACAACAATGGATACATTTATATTAGTAGTTACCGTATCATTAAGTGCTATTGGTGCTCTGTTAGGAACAACATTAATATAAACCCATGCTGAATCACATAAAGAAGGAGTTCCATTATCGCAAATTTTGTAGCGTAATGAATCTTGTCCAAGATAATTTGTATTAGGCACATAACGAACTACATTACCTACTAATGTTGCAGAACCATTTTTAGGAGCTAAAATAAAACTAACCGTTAATGGATCACCATCAGGGTCAATATCATTTGCGGTAACATCAACTAATTGCGGGGTGTTTTTAAGAACCTGGATAAAATCATTTATGGCAACCGGTGGTCTGTTATTAATAACATTAATTATAACCCATGCTGTTGCACATAAACTAGGAGAACCATTATCACATACCTGATAAAGTACGGAATCAATTCCTGTAAAATTTAGAGCCGGAGTATATACAACTTTGTTATTTACAACAATTGCATTTCCATTACGCGCGCCTTGTCCGGCAACAAGTCCAATAGTTATCACATCACCGTCAGGATCAAAATCATTAGCAATAACGTTAACGGTTATAGCTGTATTTTTCTTGGTAGTAACATTGTCATTAATTGCTACTGGTGCCCTGTTTGAAACTACATTGATAAACACCCATGCAGAGTCGCACATTACTGGAGTTCCGTTATTACATATTCTGTATAATAATGAATCTAGTCCGAGGAAGCCTAAAGCCGGGGTGTACAATACATTGTTATTTGTTAAAGTTGCAGTACCATTTTTTGGTGCGCGGATAATACTTACCGTTAAAGGTAAACCTGCAGGATCGCTATCATTAGCTGTAACTTTAACAGTTATAGCAACATTTTTAAGCGTAACAACAGTATCATTTACGGCGCGTGGCGCAAGGTTACTTACTACATTAATATAAACCCATGCAAAGTCACACAAAGAAGGTGTGCCATTATCACATACATTGTAACTTAAAGAATCTGCTCCAAGAAAATTTGAATTAGGAGTGTACCTTACAATATTTCCAACAAGTATTACAGACCCGTTTTTAGGCAAAGTTCTTACACTTACGTTTAATGGATCTCCATCAGGATCACTATCATTAGCAGTTACATTAATATTAGCCACTGAATTTTTAAGTACATTAACAAAATCATTTAATGCAATTGGTGATCTATTATCGATAACATTTATATGAACCCATGCTGAATCACATAAAGATGGATTACCATTGTCACATATCTGATAAAGAAGAGAATCGGTTCCACCAAAATTACTATTAGGTGTATAACGAATATTTGAACCAACTAAAATAGAAGTGCCGTTAACCGGTCCTCTAATAATGCTAACCGTTAGCGGATCTCCATCCGGATCATTATCATTTGCAAGTTCATTTATTGTTACCTGAGTATTTCTGCGTGTTGAAACATAATCATCATTAGCGTCTGGTGCGCGGTTTATAACAGTAGTTACATATACCCAAGCTGAATCACATAAAGATGGTGTGCCATTATCACAAATTTTATAAGGGAATGAATCAATACCCAGATAGTTAAGGTCCGGAGTATAGCGAATATTATTTCCTACCAATAAAACACTACCATGTTTTGGTGTACCAATAATACTAACAGTTAATGGATTTCCATCAGGATCGCCATCGTTTGCTGTTACATTAATAGTAATAGCAGTATTTTTAAGAGTAGTAACATGGTCATTTATAGCAACCGGTTTTCTATTGGTTACTGTGTTCACATATACCTTTGCAGAATCGCATAAAGATGGTATACCATTATCGCAAATCTTATAGTAAAAGGAGTCTATACCCAGGTAATTATTATCTGGCATATATCTAACATTATTTCCAACCAATGTAGTCGTTCCGTGTAAAGGCGCAGTAATTATACTTACCGTTAGTGGATCTCCATCCGGATCATTATCATTGGCAGTTACATTTATAGTTACTGGTATATTTTTAAGGGTAGTTACAGAATCATTTACAGCACGGGGAGCTCTGTTATTTATAGTATTTATAAATACAAAAGCAGAGTCACAATAAATCGGAGTTCCATTGTCACAAATTTTATAACGTAATGTATCCCATCCTGTAAAGTTTGAAGCTGGTGTATAACGAACTATCAATCCCACAATGATGGCAGTACCATGCAGAGGAGGATTAGTAATGCTCACGACAAAGGGATCTCTGTCGGCATCAAAATCATTAGAAGTAACATCAATATTTACAGGTATATTTTTGTTGGTAACTGCAGTATCGTTAACTGCAATTGGTCTGCGGTTAGGACCTACTGTGATAAATATAAAAGCAGAATCGCAAAGAGGAGGATTACCTGGATCGCAAACCCTATATTTTATTGTATCTAAACCAACATAACCGGGAGTAGGCTGATAATAAATATTTTTATTATTAGACACCGTTGCAAAACCATGTCTGGGCCCCCTGATGATAGTTGGTGTTAGCGTATCACTATTTGGATCGTAATCATTGCGTAATACATCAATAATTATGTTTCCGTTTTTAAATACAACTACAGTATCATTTACTGCAATAGGGGCACTATTATAAGTTGGGGCACCACATGCTCCAAAACCTCTTGGTAAATGAACCATTGCTGATGTTAAAGAAACAGTACCGAAAGTGGTAAGTGCTCTTCCTGTAATATCCGTTCCGGTGCCTATGGTAATATTATTATGACCAAAAATGGTACCTTTAAAATTTGTACCTGCGCCAAATGTAGTAGTACCATCAACTTTAAAAATAACATTGGAGGCCTTGGCAGAATCTCTTAATATTATTTTTGAACCGATTGCCGTTGCTAAGTTGCCATTTATCTTAAATACAAATAAAGCATCGGGATTATTTTGCCCACTTAATACAATTGAATCCAGTAATGTAGCAGAATTATTGATTTGATATATGCGTGGCACAAATAAATTGTTACCTCCAAATTGTGATGGTGTTAAAATAACTTGAGGTGTTAAATTATCATAAAAATTGAAAGCAGCATTTACATCACTCGCAACATGCGACGTTGAGCTATCTGGTGGTGAGTGGATTCCACCATTTACCAGTGAAGGAGTAAAGCCTGATACACTACCATTGTTTGAACCAATATCACCTACTATAGTGGTTACACCGGTATTAGTAACATTACCTATACCCGTAAAAAGTGCGTAGCAGGTTGAAACGTTTCCGTCTACAAATATACTTCCGGGCCCACCGCCTTGGCTAACCTGCAATATTCTAACAAATACTAAAGCTGAATCACAAAGGGCAGGTACCTGGTTATCGCAAACTTTATATCTGAAAGTATCTATGCCTATAAAGTTTACATTAGGAATGTAATAGGCAGTATCATTTAAGAAAGTTACTGTTCCGTTTGCGGGAAAAGATAGCAAACTGGCCGTTAAAGGGTCTCCGTCCGGATCTGTATCATTAATAAGTACTGCAATCTTCTTTTGGGTGTTTTTAAAAGTAGATGTGGTGTCATTTATTGCTATAGGTCTTCTATTAACTATACTAATAAATACCCATGCAGAGTCGCATAAAGAAGGGATGCCATTATCACAAATTCTGTAACGCAAGGAATCTCTTCCTCTGAAGTTGTTATTAGGCGTATAACTAATTGTATCAGAAATAACTACTGCTGTTCCATTAAGTGGTTGAGTAATTATGTTAATGGTTAGAACATTGTTATCAGAATCGGAATCATTTTTAAGAACAGCAATTTTCTTTAAAATATTTTTAAAAGTTGTTGCAGTATCATTTTTTGCGATAGGTCTTCTATTGGGTAAAGGAACGACATTTATTATAGCCCAAGCCGAATCGCACAAGGGAGGTGTGCTGGTACATATTTTGTAGAAGAAAGAATCTAATCCAAGATAATTTGTATTTGGTGTATAAATAACGCTATCTCCTCCCGCAGTTAAAGCAACTCCGCCATGTAACGGGAGTGTTTTAATACTTAAATTAAATGCAGAATAGTTTATATTCGAATCGTTTGCAAGAACACCTATTTTCTTTTGTGTATTTTTAGTAGTACGTACCGAATCTCTCACCGCAATTGGATTTAATCTGATTGGACCGCCGCATGAACCACCGCCTGTTGGCAATGCAGATGATGCACCCGAGTAGTTTATAGCCCCAATAGTTGTAAGTAATCTTCCTTCAACCATTGATCCAACACCTGCAGAAATACTTCCGTTATTACCAATAATAGTTCCTTTAAAAGAGGAAAGCGTTCCTAAAGATGTTGCTCCTTCTACTAACCAAAAAACATTGCTTGCTTTAGCTCCATTTAACAAATTAATTTTTGAGTTATTACCAGTACTAAATGCACCAATAACCTGAATAATAAAAACTGCATTAGCATTTCCTTGAGCATTTAAATTAAGAGAATCAGTAAGGGTAGCAGCTGCGTTCATTCTGTAAACATGGGGAGTAAGTGTCAGGTTATTTCCAAATTGAGCTGGAAATAGCAATTCAATATCAAAAGGCAAAGTGCCTGCCTTTAAGGAATTATAAACAGTAGTAAGATCAGTTTTTGCTTGTGCGGTAACAGGATTATTATATTCTAACGGACCAGGTGCACTTCCAAATCCTGTTGGAGCCCCTCCTGCATCTGCACCTATTTTACCAATAATATTAGAAGATGACCCTGGATTGGTTAATTGACCAATACCTGAAAAAAGCTCAAAGCAACCAACAGTACCTGTATTAGGAGCAGGTGGTCCTAGTAAAACTGCGCTACCACACCCAATTGGGGTATTTACATTCACCCCATTAGTTGAGATAAGACCTACAGTTGTTAAAGCTCTTCCTTCCAAAGAACTTAAAGCTCCCATAGAGATAGCACTGTTTGATACAATAGTTCCTTTAAAAGAAGTATTAGTTGCAAAAGTAACTGCACCATCAATTTTCCAGTAAACATTGCATGCTTTAGCTCCATTTAATAAAGTAATACTAGAGGCAGCAGCAGTAGAAAAGGCACCGCTTATTTTTATAACAAACACAGCACCCGAATTATTCTGTGCATCTAAATTTAAGTTTAAGGTAAGTGTTGAGGTACCGCTTATAGCATAAACCCCTGCTACTAATGTTTGTCCGTTTCCTAAGGAAGAGGCGGGAAAAAAGGTTGGAATTCTTGACCCCAAGTATGCGTAAGCTGAGGCCACATCAGTAGAACATTGTAAAGTAATAGCATTGGTAACCTGAACCTGCCCATTTATATTACCAAAACCCGTTACTGCTCCTGCGTTTGTACCTACATTTCCCGTAATCTGAGTACGGGGAATATTAACATTCGTAATACTACCAACGCCAGTGTACAACGCAAAACCAGATGCGAGCCCTAATGGCGGAGATTGTGCATAATTGAGTTTGGGGAGAAAAAAGAGCGTAAGAGTTAAAATGTTAAAGAGTAATTTATTTTTCATAATTTATTTAGTTGTTTATTTTCGATGAGCATTTTTTATAATAAGGAAAGTACATAGAATGGACCTCTAAGTTCTTACAAAGGTTGTGCCAATCCGCTATCTTTTTGTTACACAACTATTTCAAAGTTTTACAAGATTTACGGATTAATTAACCTTAAATAAGTGAAGAAATTATTCCCCAAGTTTTTTAAATGGGGAAATATATTTGCACCTCTTAATTAATATTAAAAGGGCGGAATACAAAAATAACGCTTGTGTAAAAGGCACAGAGCGTTATTTTAAAAATGTATTTAGGTAAATATTTTTAGAATCAGAACAGATAGCCTATTACCACTTTAACATAAAAAGGAGTACCCGGCGTAAAATGTAGTTCATCAACCTGAGACATTTCGTTTTTTAATCTTGTTTCAGTGGCAAATTGAGCTTCATTCCAATTTACATTTAATACGTTCTCTATTACCAAACCAAACTTGTAATTATTTATTTTATAATTTGCGGTCATATCAATAACATTATAACCACGGGCAATAATGGTGTTAGTTTCATTACCCGGCCTGTCTTTCATAAAACGGTATCTTACAGCGCATTCAAACGCATTCTTTAATTTAATTGTTAATCCGCCGGCCGAAGTAAGCACAGGTGCCAGAGGAATATAATAATTTGTTTTTAGCTGGCTTCCGAAAATGGTATCTGTGAATCTGCTCTCTGAAAAATTAACATCGACATCAAAATAAAGCCAGGATAAAAATTGAGACCTGGCACTAATATCAATACCCACTCTGCGACTAGCACCTCTGTTTTTTGTAGTTCCATCATCGCCTACATATACAAGTTCATTGCTTAATTCCATATCCCATAAGGCTGCCGATATAACCGTTTTACGGTTGATCCTAAAAAGAGCACCTATTTCTGTGCTAACAGCGAGAGGTAAACGGTGTTGTGTTTTATCCTGAACCGATGAGCGTGCATCATTAGAATGGAAACCACTACCGGTATTAAAAAATAATTGAGTTCTTTCGTTTATTGAATATACCAGGTTTAATTTTGGGTTCAACGCAGTTTGATAATTAAAACCGGAATAATTTTGATGCGATCCAGTTGTTGGAAGCAGGTCTTCCACATCAAAAATAAAGTACTCATACCTTAAGCCTATTTCTGCCCTGAAATGATTATTGAATCTGAATACTTCGTTTACATAAACAGCATTAGACCGTTGATGAATTAAACTGTGTGCATTGGCATTTAAACGAACCCTTGCCGGCGCATGCCATAACTGGTTTTCAATATCGTCTGACCTGAAAGATGTGCCTATGGTAAGTTTGTTATTCAAACTAAATAAGGTATGGGCCACCGTATATTTTGTGTTCAAACCCAAAACGGTTCTATTATCATCCTGTTCAATCATATCTCCGTTTATAGAATCGCTTAAATAGAAGGTGAAATTGGAAAAAAGTTTAAAACGATAGTTACACATATAAGCCTGGGTTTCAAAATCGCCAGTACCCAGTTTGGAGATATATGTTAAATTGTAATTATTACGTTGTGTAGTTCCGCCTTCATTCGGATCAATGCTGCCAAAACGTGTTATTAAGCCTGAATTAACTCCTCGTTCAGGTATTTGCCCCGATGCATTCCAGGATGATCCGAAACCGGTTACTGAAAAATTTAAACGACTGTATTCATTGATGGTTATCGTAGTTTTTGAAAATAAATTCATACGCTTAAAGTCCTGACTTCTGTCGAAAAAACCTCTGTTATTTATTACATCCACCGCAAAATAAGACAACACATTGCTATTGTTAAATGGCAATTTTAAAAGTGCCAAAGCTCTGTTACTGGTAATCGTTTTATTACGTGGTACATAACCTGTTTCTAATTGTAAAAGGTTTTGCGGTAATGAATCTAATGTTTTAAAACTTACGGCAGCTCCTGTTGCAAAATCTCCGTATAATGGTGAGGATGTGCCTTTAAAAATGTTCATACCTTCTACTACCTCGGGAATTAAAAAGTGGAGATCGGCATACCCTTGTCCATGTCCATGACTCGGCATATTAACGGGAATTCCATCTACAAATGTGGCAATGTCTGTTCCATGATCGCAATCAAAACCGCGGATAAAAATCTGTTCAGACTTTCCGCCCCCTGCATGTTGGGCAATAAATAAGCCAGGCACTAAGCGGAGCATATCCTGGGCTGAATTTTTAGGTCGGTTAATAAAATCAATCCTGCTGAGGTAACTTGATGAAGCAGCAGAAACAGGTTTGTCTACTGAGATGCTAATAGCATTTAAAGCAATAGTTTTACTTACCATTAAAACTATTAATGTGGCGGTGTCGGAATTAGAAATACTAACTTTTATAAGCTCGCTTTCATAACCAGGCTTTTCAAACTCCAGATTATATTTACCGGGCAATATAGAAACGAAAAAAAAGTCTCCTTTGTCATCGCTATGTGTGTGGTTATTTGTATTGTTGATATGAACAAGTACATTTTTTATTGGCGCACCTGTTTCTTTATCGTTTACAGTTCCTTTAAAGGAAGCTGTTTGTGCCTGTATGTTTTGCAATAAAAGCAATAGCATACAAAGCAGAATTAATTTCTGTTTTATAAAATGATAATGCATAAAATGAGTGTAATAAATTAGAGATTATGTTTAACCTCAAAAAATAATTTTGTTTGCTGTAAACCAGCGTGTTTTATATACTCATTTAAATTTTTGGAGGAACGAATGGGGTATCTGAATTTATAGCAGGAATATGTTTGAGATAGGCTGTAAAATGTTTTGTAGATTGTTTAAAAGGCTGTAAAATTTCAACAGGTTCTATAAACCATAAATGATCTGTAAAGGTTTCGAAATTAATAGATGTTGCGTGATGATTTTCTTCTTCTTCGGCTTCATTAAGAAGTTCAGCATGCATATGATTATGCCCATGCTCATGGTGCACTGTTGACAAATGTTCCATTTCAAAAAAAACGTGAGCTACTACATCTTTTATTAAAGGCATAACCGGCTTAACAAGGCCATGGCAATACATACTTGTAATAAGTATAATAAATAACCGTATGTGCTTTAAAAAGGGCATTTCTTAGTGTTCAATAAACTATAATTTATTTGGAAAACATTTTGTTTTAAAAGTAAAAAAATGTTGTGCCAGATAGAATTGTTTCAACAATTATGTATCAAACACAACACCGTTTATAGATATATTTTATTTCAGTTATACTATGTTAAGGTTTAATAGAACATAAGCATTTTGATATTTTCAATTAGATACGTAAACACACGAATTTCAGATTTTGATTTTACTTTTATTTAAACTTTTCCCAGTAAAGCAACCTGTAATGACGGGTTTATTTTTTTAGCTTTTGCAGCTAATTCCTGGCCTAACTTTTTATCACCGGCAGCACTTTCAATTACTGCTGCTTTGTAGAGCAAGTTGGCATTTTGAGTTTTCATTTGCATAGCAGTATTCAGATATTTTTTTGCCTTTACGTAATCACCTTTTTTGTAAAGAACCCATGCCATTGTTGCATTTACATCAATATTTGTGGGTCTTCTATTGTATTCAATACTTGCATGCTTCAGTGCATTTTCATGTTCACCCGTGTGCAGGTAAGCGATAGCAAGTTCCATGTCGGCATAATGTCCGCTGGCTGCATCTTCATTTAACATTACAATAACTTTTTTATAAATTTCTTTTGATTTTGACAGATCTCCTTTTGCTTCATAGCAATTGGCCATCTCCTCATAAAACGAAAATTCAGGCATTTTTTTAGTGGCCTCTTCAAATAAAGGAATTGCTTTATCATAATTACCTTTCAGCATTTCAATTCTGCCTAAGCTTGCCGTAGCGAAGGCATAGGAAGGGCGTTGAAGTAAAATCATCTCTGCCATTTGTTGCGCTTCTTTTAACTTACCGGTGTTTTCATATAAATGTACCAGTGTATTACCTGCCCATGAAGCTTCTTCCGATCCGGGTAAACCTGCCTGGTAGGCAAGTTTCATAGCATCTATAGCTCCCTGGTTGTTGCCATAAATTTCTCTCAGATAAGATGCACGCGAGTAAGCTTCTAGTCCGGGACGTAAAGATTGCATGATGTCTGACATTTGAACGGCTTCCTCATAATGCCCTAATTCTACATTAGCATCACATAAAACTCCAAATATATAACTGTTGTTCGAATTGATATTTTTTGCTTTGGTTCCAGTCTCCAGTGCTTCTGCAAAATGATGCAGTGATAACTGAACGGAAGATTTAAAAGCCAATGCCTCAAAATTGTTTGGCTCCTTAATAAGTATATCTTCAAGTATTTTTAGGGTAGCAGGATAGTAATAAGGATGTTCACCTGTTATACGGGCTTCCTGCATATATAATTGGGCAAGTAATAATCTTGACTTAGTATCTGTAGGATTCTTTTTTATGTTTTCCTGCAGGGCATTTGCTTTTGCCTGCGTGGTGGCCCAGTCACCTGTTTGTGAAAGTTCGCCGACTCTGTCTTTTAATGGGGCGTATCCAGCTGTTTCTACTTTGGCAGCAGGTTTATTAGCATTACTGTTACAACCAGCAATCGTTAAAGAAATAAGTAAATAAACAAAAGGAAGGAAAGTGGTTTTCATTGGTTATTGGTTTTAGAAAAGGCGGGCTTATTTTAATAAGCCCGCCTTTATATTTGAAACGAATGTATGTTTTATTTTTGAATGATCATCTTAACAGAAGTTTTGCTTTCACTTGTTATAATGTGAGCAAAGTAAATTCCGTTAATTAAATTACCTGTACTGAACTCTATTGATTGCGTACCGGCTTTTTGTAATTGATTATGAGATAATACAGCTACTTCTTTACCACTTATATCATATACAGAGATACTTACTTTTGTATCTGAAGGCAGATTGTATTTAATAGTTGTGTTATCTGTAAACGGATTAGGATAATTAGTGGCTACAATAGTATTGTTTGAACCAATATTTAATTTTTGGATGCCTACTGATGGCAATGGTGGAAGTACAGGAGCAGAATAAGACGGTCCTCTGAAACCTGCCCACGGAGCTTGAACGTAAGGGAAACTTGCCTGGAAAGTAGTATCATTATGAGTAATACCGGCATCAAAAGTTAATACATTTATTAACTTAGGAGTTACAGGACTAGGAGAAGTTCCCGGAATATAATCATCATACCATAAACCAATTGCAGCTAAAGCAACACCACTTACAGCTTGTAATTCAATGGTAGTAACATCATCTTCTAAACGACGGCCATTAGGAAATCCATCCATATTAGGAATCATTTGAATTGATTTGTCTTTATTGTACAAAGTATCAGTTAAGCCTAAAACTGCTGCCTGAACAATACCAAGAGTACTAAATTTAGGATCATTTCTAGGAGTTGGAGGAACAGCCATGTTTAACCTTAACATATCACCCAGCGTAGGTAAAAAGTTATTGATAAAAGGTTTACCTGCGGCAAGCGGATTACCATTTTTACCGGTAGCTAACTGGTAAGGTGCAAGATTAGGAACACCCGTATAAAATATAGGTAAAATATCTACAGCACGCGGACTCATTGAATCCGGCAATAAAATTGTTCCAAATAACGAATCATCCAAAGCAGTACCTTTAACAGCGGCAGAACCTTTTAAGCCATATAAACCTTTATGGCCATTTCTAAAATCGAATGAACCTAAAGAGTTACTTTGAATTCTTAATTTGCTTAATCCCGGTACTGCTGTTCCAAATTTAGAATCATCCATATATAAGGCTAACTCAGGATTTTTGAAATATTTAGCATATTGTAAATCGTTTGAAGGATTAGTTGCATTCCATTTGTCTTTATCGCCAATAGGAATAATAGCTTCGTTTGTTAGAGGCATACCTAAACGGGAGATCTGAATCCAGTTACCTGAATAAGTAGGATTGTCACCAACTGGGCTTAACGTTTCAATTTGCTGACGGCTTGAAGCAGCCCATACACCAATTACAAAATCAGGATCAAGGATATTAATAGCCTGGTTTGCGGTTTTTCCTGTTTTTTGTAAAGTTGAAATCGGAACCTGAATAGCAATAGAATGTACATTTAGTTTTGCTACGCCATCACGACCAGGTGATCTGAAACCACCAAGGTCAAATGCACCACCCAAATCAACAAAAAACGGATCATCAGCAGGGCCAGCATAAACCATTTCGCCAGTGTTAGCAGTTTTGATAGCACCTTGCATTAAACTTGCATACGTAGGTGAATTTAAACCCGCTGCTCCTGAGATGGAACGTGGTCCGATATTAGGAGGAGGAACAACACCATTAGATATGATGGTTGTAAAACTACTTCCACCATTGATACTACGTTCAACAATATATGTGGTTTTCAGGTTTTGTTTTCCTAAACGTATGTTGAAAAAAGTAGTTGGATCTTCGTTTGTTTTTGTAAACGTAAAGCGGTAAATGATTTCAGCACCCGGTGAAGCTGCATTGTTATCTACATATATTTCGTAACGGATATTTTCGCCAAAAGAAGCCCAGTTTGGACCACCTTGAGGAATCTGAAACGGAATGTAGTTAGCTATGATCGTAATCATAGTAGGATTATCAGGACTTCTAAAAGCATACACATCCGTATTATCGGCAAGCGGATCATAAGAAATCAGTGGTGCTTCCCTGTGACTCGAAGCCACAACCACATTGCCTGTTGTTGCCAGTAATACGGCACAAGCAACTATGGATTTAAAAATTTTATTATATATCGTTTTCATCATGTTATTTTTTTATTAATTGGTGTGTACTTTTAAATTTAGAATCTTGGTTTTTCGGTGTAATCAAAACCTCTCCAAGGCTGCTGTACATATGGGAATGATCCATTAAAAGTAGTGTCATTTTGAATTGGTCCGGCAGTGAATCCCAACACTTTTGTTAAGCGTAAAGTAACAGGGCTTGGAGTAGTTCCCGGGATATAATCATCATACCACAACCCGATTGCTGCCAAAGCCACACCGGCAACAGCCTGCATTTCTATAGTGGTTACATCATCTTCAAGACGACGGCCATTAGGGAAACCATCCATATTAGGGATCATTTGCAAAGAAGCATTTTTATTATAAAGACTATCTGTTAAACCTAAAACAGCGGCATAGATTATACCTAAAGAATTAAATTTAGGGTCATTTCTTTGAGTTGGAGGTACAGCCATGTTTAATCTTAACATATCACCTAATGATGGTAAGAAGTTGTTGATAAATGGTTTACCAGCTGCAAGTGGGTTGCCATTTTTACCTGTAGCTAACTGATAAGGGATAAGGTTTGGTACACCGGTATAAAAAATAGGTAATAAATCTACTGCACGCGGGCTCATCGAATCCGGTAATAAGATAGTACCAAATAATGAATCATCTAAAGCAGTGCCTTTTACGGCTGCTGATTTTTTCAATGCCCAAAGTCCTTTTCTTCCGTTTCTAAAATCAAAAGAACCTAACGATTTAGCCTGAATACGTAATTCATTTAAGGAAGGAACTGCACCTCCAAATTTTGAATCATCCATATATAAAGCTAACTCAGGATTGCTGAAATATTTAGCATATTGAAGATCGTTTGATGGATTGGTAGCATTCCATTTATCTTTCATTCCAATAGGGATAATAACTTCATTTGTTAATGGCATACCTAAACGAGAAACCTGTACCCAGTTACCCGAATATGCTGGGCTTGCATTAGTTCCTAAAGTTTTCATTTGCATACGGCTGGCAGAAGCCCAAACACCAATTACAAATTCAGGATCAAGAATATTTGTAGCCTGTGACGCGTTTTTACCACTTTTCTGAAGAATATTGATAGGGATTTGTAAGACAATACTATGCACATTAAAACGGGCTACACCATCTTTAGTTGGGTTTGTACCATTACCATTAGGACGAAAATTTCCTAAATCAAATGCACCACCTAAATCAACAAAAAACGGATCATCGGCAGGGCCGGCGTAAACTTTTTCGCCAGTACTTGGATTTGCAAAAGAAGCTTGCATTATACTTGCATAGCTCGGTGAATTTAAACCGGCAGCACCTGCAATTGAGCGTGGTCCGATGTTTGGTGGAGGTACTATACCGGCAGAAACCAACGTACTAAAATTGACTCCTCCATTTGTACTGCGTTCTAATTTGTAAGTTGTTTTTAAATTTTGTTTACCTAAGCGTATATTGAAGAAAGTAGTAGTGTCTTCATTTACTTTTGTAAATGTAAATCTGTAAATAATTTCTGCACCCGGTTTGGATGCATCGTTGTCTACATAAACTTCATAACGGATGTTTTCACCAAAAGAAACCCAGTTAGGACCACCTTCAGGAAGCTGGAATGGAATGTAATTAGCAATAATGGTAATCTTATTAGGATCATCAGGACTGCGGAATGCATAAACGTCTGTGTTGTCTGCAAGGGGATCTTTTGAAATAAGCGGAGCCTCTCTGTGGCTCGATGCCGTAACAACATTCCTGAAAAGGAGTGTTACTAACATTACCAATGCTAATTTGGTAATTGATTTTAGTTGATGTTGTGTCATACTGGTTTAGAATTTGGTTAAAGACTGATTTACGTAAAAAAAATTGGTTTGGATTTATTGATTGATTAAACCGCTCTACTCTATTCATACTATTCTAACTAATATGATATAAGAAAAAAATATTCATATTTAATAGTAAGAACGGGTAGTTGGTAATAATGCCACTCCTCATCCTTGATTATTACAAAGTTGCCTATCCTTGAATAATAAAAAATTACATTATTTTTTTAAAAAATTACATAATTCTGTATGTCGGGAATTCTATGGTATTTGAGTTAATACGATAAAATCTGTAAATGATGTAAAATAATAGATAAAGCAGGTTAATTTTTAAAAAATTATCAGACTTATTTCTATCGTAAAATGTAGGTAAAAATAGTTTTTAATACATTTTGATGCAAATAAATATATCTTGTATAAGGTTTAAAAAAAATTGACTAAAAAACATTTTCATCATACAGGCTATGTCTAAAATATATACAGAATCATTTTTATCAGGGGGAGGAGAAATGGGCGTTCTGATGAGATCTAAAGACTGGAGCCTCAGTAAACTCGGTAACCCTGCTAACTGGCCGCAAAGTTTAAGAACAACATTGAGCATAATACTCAATTCAAAATTTCCAATGTTCCTTTTCTGGGGTTCGGATCAAAATTGTTTTTACAATGATGCCTACCGCCCAAGTCTTGGTAAAACAGGCAAGCATCCTAATATACTTGGAATTTGCGGAAAAGATGCGTGGCCGGAAATATGGCACTTAATTAAACCAATGATTGATCAGGTGATGGATGGTGGTGAATCTACCTGGAGTGAAAATAGTCTGATTCCAATTTACCGTAATGGTAAAATTGAAGATGTTTACTGGACTTTTAGTTATAGCCCGGTTCACGATGAAACAGGGCACCCTGCCGGCGTATTTGTAACCTGTTGTGAAACCACTAAAAATATTAACAAATATAAAAAACTAAAAGATAGCCACACAAAATTTCAAAATTCTATCATGCAAGCTCCGGTGGGTATTGTTATTTTAACTGGCCATGATTTTATGGTGGAAACTTCAAATGACTTTTATCTTAATTTAATAGATAAAACAAAAGAAGAATTTATTGGCAAAACATTGTTTACCACCTTACCCGAAGTGGAAGATGTGATTAGACCAATATTATTAAATGTGTTAAGAACCGGCCATCCTTTTTATGGAAATGAATTTGAAATAGTGTTAAAACGCGGGGGTAAGAAAGAAAAATGTTTTTTTAATTTTGTATATCAACCATTACAACAGCCTGGCCAGAAATTATTACGCATTATGGTGGTGGTTAGTGAAGTTACTTCAACCGTAATGGCACGCAGAAAAATGGAAGCAAAGGTAGCGAAAGTTGAAAATATGTTTGAATCATCTCAATCCATAATTTATTCCTACTCGGGAATAGATGCAATTGAAAGTGACACCGCCTCAGCCCAACATCTTCGTAAAACTTTTATAAAAAACGAAAATAAATCTGTATCAGCTATTAACGGTAAAAACGCACAGACTAACCCTTTTGATGGATTTGTAACTAATGCAAATCAAGTTTCTGCTGAACCTTATTTGTCCATTGCTCAGCAATCATTTTTAACGGAAACAAATCATCACCGGCATTCAAGACTTTATATAAAAAATATGGTGAGTGCGCGTTGCAAAATGATTGTAAAAGCAGAGCTTGAGAAAATGGGGTTGAATGCTATTTTAATTTCATCGGGAGTAGTTAAAATGGGAACGAAACTTTCAGAAACAAAACATGAAGAATTAAGAACTGCTCTGTTAAAATTCGGTCTCGAATTAATAGACGTTAAAAAAAGTGAATTAATAGAAAAAACAAAAAAAATAATTATAGAGATGGTGCATTATATGGACGTACAACCAAGTTTGAAATTTTCTGTTTACCTGAGTGAAAATTTAAAATACAATTATACTGCTCTGTCAAGAATTTTCTCTGAAGTGCAGGGAACAACTATTGAGCAATTTATAATTTCTCACAAAATAGAGAGGGTAAAAGACTTACTGGTTTATGATGAATTATCTCTGGCAGAAATTGCCTTTAAATTGCATTACAGTAGTGCAGCGCATTTATCTAATCAGTTTAAAAAAGTTACTGGATTAACGCCTAAATATTTTAAAAAACTTAGGCATAAAAGATTGATGGTGCCAAAGGTTGAGTAGGTGAATAAAAAAAAATAACAAGTAAAATTGTGTTATTTTTTTTCTGAACCTATTTCTTTTAAACCCATTACAATTTCGTTACTTTCTTCGCTAACAGTTTCCTTAAGTTTTTCGAGATTCTTATTAAATTCATCATTAAATTTTTCGAGTTTTTTGCGAAGATCATTATTTTTATCTTCCAGTTTAGAGATGTTTTTTTCAAACTTTTGATTTTTACCCTCCTGGTTATTTTTATCTCTTAACGTCAATAGTATTTCTTCGTTTTCTTTTATCTTTTTCTCTGTTTCATTTTTATATTTTAGCCATTCACTCGCACATTCATTTATAATAATGGTTTTAGGCTTTTTAGGAGTTGAAGGCACTTCTTTAACAATGATAATAGTATCAACTGCTGTTGATTTAGCATCTTTGAAACGATCGAATGCATCAGCTTTTTGTTCATGTGATTCACACGATATAAATATAATTGACAGGAGTATGCTGAAGCAGACAAGCAATTTTAAATGAATTATCGAACTTCTGCTTATTTTATTTTGAGGTCTCATTTGTGTGATTGAATTATTTGTTTCTGTTGAACATCTGATGATGTTTCTTCCATCGTGAAAATTTCTTTATACGCTTTTGGTTTAATACCGATATGGCCTGTATAAGGATGATCGAGAAGAATAATTATAAAAAAAAACATTCCAATAAAAGCACCTAACATCGAATTAATGGCAATATGCACTTTCCTGTGTTCAATATCAAGCAACATAGAACATATAACTGTTATTATAGCTCCTATAATTAACGGGAACCAGATAGGTGCCGGTACTTCTGTTTCAATAGACATGATGCGTTGACCTCTGAATGAATCAAGTTGGTTCAGGTGATTAAACATTTCTGTAACCAGTTGTGATTGAAATGTGGATCCCGGTTTCAGGTTTTCTATTTCATAATAAACCCTGCTCAATGATTCCGGTGTTTTACGGCTAAGTTTCATAATTGCCATGTTAGGAAACTCTTCGTCAACAACAAAATAAACATAGTTAAGGTAAGCTGTCATTATCTTTTTAGAAGCAATGGGGTCAGGATAATATTTAATATCGCGGTATAATCCCATAGCAGAACTGCCTTCATTACTGGCATTAGCGCGTGTTTGATTTAATTGCCCCCATACAATAAACACTACAAAACTGAGTAGTAACGCATAAAAACTTGTTATTGCCAAAAATATAAAACCGGTAACCTCATTATGTGACCGTAAAACTTTTACCTGGATTTTTTTATTAAACAAATATGTTGCTAAACCCGCAATTAAAGCTGTAGATATTGTAAGGATAAGGAAAAGGTATAATGGTGCTATCTGGACCATGTAATAGGTGATGGCCATCTTGTTATATCAGGATTTTAATGTTAATTAATTTACTAAAGTCACCTGCAAATATGTTATATTATTTCTTCTGTCTGTTATAAAACTTTTAATTATCTTTATATAATTCACATTTCTCAATTCGATTTTGATTAGTCGTTACTTTTTTTTAATTTGAATATAGCCTAAAATGTTATGTAATGCAGTATGATTTAAACTTTTGTAAACCACTTAATCATTCACCTTATTTATGTTCATTTAAAATATTGAATAGCGAAAAACCAATCCTATACATTTGCTTCAACAAGGATGATTATTTTTTTAAGTTCTGGCTTTTTATTTTAAAATAGTTGTACTTGCTTGTACCGATTTTAATCACCACCCAAATCTTCGCTCATCTTCTTTAGGGCGGGCGGCATTCCGCTTCTAAATTATTATTTGTTAGTAAATTTACTTGCTTCACTTTTTTAGCATGAGTTAAATTAGTATTCGAGATCTGCAATTTATTTATGAAGGATACAAAAAATGGTTCTTTGATTAAATAAAAAAAGCATGTTTCACAATTGCAGGAATGGTAAAAGTTAATATATACTTTGAAATTATTACAGTATGTTTCGTGAATGAAAAATATCAAACTTTCTTTTTTATTTATCTTTTTTCCGGTGCTTTCAATTGCCTGGAGTGCGGGTGGGCATAATATGGGAGGGGCAGTTGCTTATTATTACCTTAAACAGCATCATCCTGATGTGTTACAGAAATCAATGTTATCACTTCAAAAACATCCATGGTACCAAACGCGGTGGGCAGATACAATAGCTAAGATGGATCCTGAAAACAAAGAAGTTGCTATTTTTATGCTGGCCTCTACCTGGCCTGATGAAGTAAGAAAAAACCCAGAACTGGGAGGTGGCGAAAAAACGAAATGGCATTACATTAATTATCCTTTTGCCAAAATGGGAGATACGGTTATTACAACTTTGCCCGACAAAATAAATGCCGTAGAGAAATTAAATTCCTTAGTGGCAATATTAAAAACGCAGGAAGAATCGGAAGCAAAAGCAATTAACCTCTGCTGGTTATTTCATATCCTCGAAGACCTTCATCAACCATTACATACTATCGGATTATTTGATGTTCAGCATCCACATGGCGATAGGGGAGGAAATGATACTTATATTAAATTCGGAGATACCACAGCAGCAATAGTACTCCATGGTTATTGGGATAGATTAATAAGGGGAGATTTTAAACAGATGCCCTGCATGTCAAAAAAAATAATGAAAAAATACAAGTACCGCAACTGCCTGTTAAAAGAGCTTAAAACTAACATATCTGTAGAAGATTGGGTGAAGAAGGAAAGCTGGGAGCAGGCTGTAACGGCTGCTTACCGAAATGGTGCAATAAATGGAACTGCTACGTTTCCAACACTTGTAAAAAGAAAACCATACGATAAAATGTGCCGCAAAATAGCAGAGCGCAGAGTGGTACTTTCCGGAATCAGGCTTGCTAAAATTTTAGTGTTTATTTATACATAGATAAACATATTGTAAAACTATTTTTGAAGATTCAATGAAATATGTTTGAAATATGGAACTTTATTTTTTTATTGCAGTAAATAAATACAAGCCATGAAAACAAAAATTTCAATTATTTTATTCCTGCTAATTACAGGTGTATCTCAGGTAAATGCCCAATGGATAAGAGTTGGAAAATTTAATAACCCGGTAAATGATATGATTGTATATTTTAATCATTTATATATTGCCGGCGATTTTACAAAATATGATGGAACCAATTGCTATTCTGCCTGTCACTGGGATGGTACAACGATGTTCAAGATAACAGATCCACTTCCGGGGATTGGTGTACGCAGGCTAAACATATTTGAGAACCAGATTTTTGGTACCAATGCTTTAAATTTTAACAACCTTTCTGGTTTTGCTACTTATAATATGAACAACTGGAATCCTGAACCGGGATTTACCAAATCTCAGACAGGCCTTTATTCAAATTTAAATTATATTTTTATTGGGAGTGATCTTGGTGTATTAAAAAAAAGAGTGAGACAATCTGCTATTTATAACATACTAAATGATTCTATAAATGGTGGTATCAATGCTATTTCCGAATATAATGGCAACCTTGTTGTGGCTGGTAATTTTACAATTGTTACAGCTAAAAGCAGAAGTCATATTGCCCTCATGAATATGAATGGTGGCTTTGATTCCTTAGGAACAGGACTTGACGGTAATGTTACCCGGTTAATTAATTATAACGGAAAGCTTTATGCATGCGGTACTTTCCTAAATGCAGGTGGTGTTCCGGCAAAATATCTGGCCAGATGGAATGGCACCACATGGTCGCAGGTTGGCGGCGGACTTACTTCTACAGGCATAAACGGAGTTAAGGATATGATGGTATATAATAATAGTTTATATATAGCCGGCGAATTTACTAAAGCAGGTAATATAGATGCAATAAATTTGGTGAAATGGAATGATACTACATGGACACCAATGAACTATAATATGCCCGGTTACGTGAGTGCTATAAAAGTGTATGCAAACACTTTTTTTATATCCTCTTTTAGTGGTGATTCAGCGATTCTATACAAATTCCCAGGGGCAAACGGCATCAATGAGTTAATAAAAAAATCAATTTCCGCTACTATTTATCCTAACCCGGCTCAAAACGAAATTCATATAAGTCTGGATAATTATATAAGTAGCAAAATGACTTATGAATTACTTAGCATGGAGGGTAAAATTATATTATCTGATGAATTTAATTCCGAAACGACGATAAGTATTAATGGCATACAGGCTGGTATATATATGATCAGGATTAAAGGGGAACAAACAGCAGATATTGTTAGAAAGATAATTGTGGAATAGAAACAATTTAGGTGGAGCTAAATTTTCTGACGTGGCATCTGTATGCTTGTAATAATTGAACCTTAACATTAAATCGAAAGTATGTTTCTGTAAAATCTGAAAGGGAATATAATTGATTGGCATACGCATTTTTACTCAGGCGAAATTTAACTAGAACATGCGAGGATATAGGAAACTGACTTAAATAATAAAAGCCGGTTTTTTTGCTCATCACCCTCCTAACTTTAATAGATGTAACCTATGGGAAGCATTGATATATGAAAGGTTTGAACTTACCTGTAGGAATTTCAATAATTTAGCCCTCAGCCTATGGCTAAGTAATTTAAAATTCACATTGAATAGTTAATTATCACAAAATTATATAGCAGCCTACAGGTTTTAAAAAATGACAAATTTTAATTAGGAATATCATTTTCAAGCATTTACTTTTACTTTTTAAATATTAATTCAAATGAAAAAGTCAATTATCATATCGTTTGCAGTAATCTGCTGCTTGCTGTTAGCTTCTGCTTGCAAAAAAGAAAATGAGTCAACTAATACGGTTATTAATGTTACTCTTGAACCTAATAAAGCATACAGTTACAATATGGATAAACTGGGTGATGATGATGATCAGGTACAGATTACCACGGAGGCTTCACATAGCCTTATAAGCAGAATAACACCGGTTGCTAATTCTACATTTACCTTGTTTGAATATACACCTGTTAAAGATTATGTTGGTACAGATGAAGTTGTAGTAAGTGCAGTTGAACCTACCCATAATAAAGGAGGCAAAGGAGGCAAATGTGGTAAACATAACCACGAGGAAGAAAGCAATCAGTACACTTTTAAAATTAATATTAAAGCCAGTTCCGAATAAGCTGTTCCTTTATTCTGATATGTATTTCTTTGCATTTATAACATACCCTCTTTTCAAGAAATTTTCTTAAAAAAAACCGGCCTAGCTATAACATCAGGGTTTTTATTTTACTTAGCATTGCACAGTATGATCAATCAGTATGATCAAACAGTATAATCAATCAGTATGATCAATTAAATAATAGCTTACACATATATCTTAATACCAATATCGGCAATTTTTGTCTGAACGCAAGCATAGTGCAACAAGGCAATTATGAAGTGCAGGTTATCGATGTATCAGGCAAAATTATTTACTGCCAGTTAATGAATTTTAAAGCAGGTAAAATTGATTTAGAACTAAAAATAGCAACAGTACCCGGCATATATTTTTTAAAGGTTACAAACAATCAATCGCAAATGGTAAAGAAGTTTGTTATAGAGTGATGGATTTTGAGAGCACCTTTCCAATGAATTCTACAGTTATAACATATCCTCAGAGTTGAATGACATAGCATAATTGCAACATGCCTGATTTAGTGTTTTAGGGGAGTATTTAAGGAGTAAGAAGCTGTGGGAATTTGCACACCCAAATGCTTACAATGCATAGTGAACTTTTTAGGAAACACAACTTAAATATTACATCCAAATACTAATTTAAAGACAAATGACAGCAATAAAATACAAGGATTTTTTTAAACAGTTTATGGGACTAAACATAACTTATGGCTTTAAAAATGGAGTGTATCCTTTTCAGAGACAATACCCCTTAAAAGGATAACTGTACATTCATTGTTGCCGATTTTTATACATCGCTAATTGCCGAAAATGGTACATACTAGGTTGCCGGTTACAACTGTCTTTGATGCTCATTTCAGAACCAAGCATGACCATAATAACTTTTATCGGCCAACGCATACAATGGATGCACGCCTTGCCGTGGCAGATTTCGGGATCTATCGTAATTCGTTGCAAATAATTTGAATTCATCTATAAAAAATAACAAAATCCTATTTCCATTTCTGTTTCTTCTGCTGGTGCACCCAAAGGGATTCGAACCCCCATCTTCAGAACCGGAATCTGAAATTCTATGCATTGAACTATGGATGCATATATTTTTTAAAAAGAACAACTCATACACACATTTTCAGAACCGGAATCTGAAATTCTCTCCTCCCTATAGCTATCGGGAGAACTATGGATGCATATATTTTTTAAAAAGAACTACTCATACCCACATTTTCAGAACCGGAATCTGAAATTCTCTCCTCCCGATAGCTATCCATTGAACAATGGATGCATATATTTTTTAAAAAGAACAACTCATACACACATTTTCAGAACCGGAATCTGAAATTCTCTCCTCCCGAT
>JACMQU010000159.1 GCA_014376805.1 Bacteroidia bacterium | reverse complement strand
TGTTCAAATTATTGCAAGCAGTATTTTTTATAGCAGTAATATTTTTCAAATGAGCTCCTTCAAATTATTGCAAGCAGTATGTTTAATTTTTTTCTTACAATCAGTTTTAACTGACTGCAACGAATTAAATAATCTTAAGAGGCTTTAGCCACATTTTATTTCAAAGTATTTCTATTCTATCATCACTTAATTACAATTTTGATAAAGCAGTTTTTTAATTCTTTTTATTTAGTAAGTTTTAACTAACTGCAATGAATGGATCTTAAGTGGCTTTAACCACATTTATTCAACAACAATAAGTGATGAACCCACTAAGGTAGTTTCTACATAATTTTCTTTATCAAAGAAATCTGCCCCAAATGATAATAACTGAGTTCAATTAAACCTTCAATATTGCGCAGATAGTTTCCATACTTTTAATCAACAAAAGGATGGTCAAAAAGGATGTTATCCATCTGCTCCACATGTGTTGCAAATTTTTCTGCATTGCCTAAAATGTCTGTTACCAAGTTCTTCCAGTCTGTTTCTGTAAAAACTATTGGTAAGCCAAAACTATACTTGTCACTTATTTCCAATCTGCCATTTTTAAAAGCAAACAACAGCCCGGCCAGGTAATAATTTATATGGTATGTTAATGCGGTTACAGTACTTGAAATGCCATTTTGTATGTCTAAATGAAAAATAAAACTTTGTATGCTTTGTTTGTTATTTGTATTAGCAGTCCAATGCCCATCAAGTAACACTTCTCTCATTCTGTTTGTAAGAGTAATAATTCTGTTCATTGTTTTTATTAAACAGTTTCTCAATTTTATTATAGTTCATATCAAACTCAGAAATAAGGAGGAGCCACTTTATGCGGTGATCTTCAACTAATTATAATATTGGCTTTATGGTTATAAAACTTAAAAAAGGATGAATTAATTGCGTCATCTTTAAATTAACAATAATTATATAAAAATAAAATAAGATATACATAAATAATAACCTGTATATTTATCATATATGTATTATCTTACACGTAACTGAATTAAACCTTTTTTAACTCCCTTAGGTTTAAGCCTTTGATTACTGCGTTATTTAATGATTTATTAAACCAAACCAATGATTAGATTCTATTCATATTGTCACACCCAAATTCATAATTTAATAACAGTCATAACTGATATTTCTCCTCCTTTGTCATCAAATTAACTAAATCCTTAATAACCTATACTCCCCTGTATTAAAAAATTAATACTGCCATGATTTACCAGTCCTATGATTGAAATAAATTTTTCATCATTATTTAAATCATACATTATGTTACGTTCATACAAATCAAGACCTCAAGCTTTTGTACAGCATTTTACCTTATACCTGCTGTTGTCTTTACTTACTTTATTCTCTTTTACCTCTCGTTTAATCGCACAGAACGCAGTGCTGCAGGGTGTTGTACCTGTAAATCCACCGGCTTCAGGTTTTGCAATGGATGGCGATCTTAAAGCCAATGTACCCAAACTGGGCATCGGCGATTGGCTGCCCAACACTGCTGCTTCAGGAGGTGTTTTATTAGGTACTGGAGCTGCTCCTGCCGGTTCAAACAGGATCTTTCATAAGACAGATTCTTATACTGCCGCAGATAATACATTTGTAGGAGGGTTAAAAAAGAATGGCGATCTTAACGGTTATGCCTGGAAATCTGCCAAAACAAGTCCCGATAAATGCGATATTAATAATGTTCTTGTTCATATTGGTTTAGCACCCACTTCACCGAATCCTGTTTATGGCCTTGCCGGAGATACTTG
>JACMQU010000015.1 GCA_014376805.1 Bacteroidia bacterium | reverse complement strand
CGGCTTGCTCACCAACCTGGAAACTGGCGACATTTTGTTCATTGATGAAATACATCGTTTAAGTCCTTTGGTAGAAGAATACCTCTATTCTGCTATGGAGGATTTTAAGATTGATATTATGTTGGAGTCTGGGCCTAATGCCCGCTCTGTACAAATTACACTCAATCCATTTACTTTAATTGGCGCAACCACTAGGTCTGGTTTATTAACATCCCCTCTAAGGGCAAGATTTGGAATAAACTCACGGTTGCAATATTACGATGCCAAACTATTGACAACCATTGTTTTACGGTCTTCGGAAATATTGAAAACAGAAATTACCGAAGAAGGTGCATTCGAGATTGCCAGACGTAGCCGTGGTACGCCACGTATAGCCAACGCCCTTTTAAGACGAACAAGAGATTTTGCCCAGATTAAAGGAGATGGAAGAATAGAAACGTCTATTGCCCGCTATGCGTTAAACGCCCTAAATGTGGATGAGCATGGCTTGGATGAGATGGACAATAAAATTTTATCAACCATTATTGATAAATTTAAAGGCGGCCCAGTAGGTTTAAAAACCATAGCCACTGCCGTGGGAGAAGAAGAAGGCACCATTGAAGAGGTTTATGAACCTTTTTTAATTCAAGAAGGATATTTAATGAGAACATCGCGTGGCCGCGAGGCTACGGAAGCAGCATATAAACATTTAGGTAAAATAAAATCGGGAGGCGCAACGCTTTTTTAAACCTGTTAGAAGCAGGTTTGGTAAAATGTTTTTTCTTTGATGATTTGTTAATAAGTGAATATTTAGGCATTAACTATTACTATATGAAAGCATTATATATTTTACCCCTGTTTTTGATGTTGTTTAGCTGCAACTCTAAAAGCAATACTATTCAAACAATAAAAGATAACATCTTACAGTATAAGGCAGATACCACAGTTGCAGGGAACGTTTTACCCCAAGATATTTTAGGGAAGGAATATTTCCAGAAGGAATACTTTGTTATAATGAAAAATGACACTTCAAGTTTTTCAGTTGTTATTACTGAAAACAAAATTAGCGGCAAGATGTCAATGCGGTATTTGTATACCCCTTACGAAAAAATAGCTTTTTCGTATTCTTCGAATGATACCGCAGCAGTATCCGAATATGAACCTGTTAAAAGATTCAACCATAAATCAACCTATGAAGATCAGATTAGGGAGTTGAAGCTTATTCTAAAATACGCTTCTAAAGATTTTAATATGAGTAAAGTAAGTAATATAAGTTTTGCTTTAAGAACATTTGATGAAATTTGTCAAAATACAACTAAGCAATACATTGGCAAATACGGCGAAACTTTCACAAATGGTAGCAATGGAAAAATTGTAGCATTAATGGAAAATACAAGTTTGATTAAAAACTTAAACAATATTCTTGTACCATATTCATTAACAATTAATAAAACCTCTATGGACGGATTGATGTATTATGTCCCAGATAATTCAAAGACCGGTACAAAGCCAATAATTGATGGTATGATTATTTTAAGCTTAGTTAAATTACCCTAGTTACGCAGCTATCGCAAGTTTAGCGTAGTGTAACTTGTGATGCTGTATAAGCAAAGTTTCCAAATTGCATAAATTTCCATTTTATTTTGTTTGGATACGAAACAGGGCAGCGAAATATGATAATTTTAATTATGAGACGAATTTATTTTAGCTTGCTTTTACTCCTATTTTTTTCTTGTGGTT
>JACMQU010000158.1 GCA_014376805.1 Bacteroidia bacterium | reverse complement strand
GAGCATCAGCAAAACCGGCGAACTACTATTAGGGTAATCAGGAGTGATTTTAAAATAAAGAAATAATTTAGCGTTTAATTCATTCAATTAGATAGATAGATAGATAGATAGAGGACATCTTATTTTTTGAAATGATTTAATTAAAAGTAATGAGATAGGGCAATGGAAAAATTATGGGCGAACAAATTTATAGTAAAACAATATTGAATTGTTCTATAGAATTTTGTTCTATTTTTGAAAGATTAATACAGCCGTATGAAATCTACTTATAAAACAATTCCATTAATTTTATCAATATGCCTTTTTTTATCCTGTAACGATGAGCGAAATTTATCATTTAAACAGCAGGCAAGCTATATAAAGAACGAGCAGGCAGATAAATCTATGCCAAACAGGCATTTCGGAACTTCTAAAATTACAAAACCAAATTTTGATACACATTTATTGTTCGGCATTTGGGCTGATAAAACAGATGCCTCATCCTGCAATTTTGAGATAAATGCAGACCATATGTTGTATTGCGATTATGATGGAAACGGAGAGAGATTATACACTATTAATGGTGACAGCATTTTTTTAGATAACCCCACTTTGATTTTTAAGGGAAAAATATTGAGTGTGACAAAAGACAGCTTAGTGATTCACTGGCAAAACAATAAAACTGCGGAAAGATTAGTTAGGTGGATTGAGTAAAGATAAGGTGCAACAGCAGAAAAAAAGCGTTTAGTAAGCAGTTATACTCAATTCAGATTTAGCATTGCAGTATATTATTTTTTTAACCACCAAGAAAGCGGAGTTAGGCTTGCATTAAAACTCAACTCATCTGTACTTATTATTAAAAATAAAACATTTAACGGAGAGGTTAGAGAAAATGAGAAAGACTAGAAAATTGTACCTGATAAAAAAAGTGATCCACTTATTGTACTACGGTTTATTATGAAATTATTTACAGCAATTGAAGAAACCGGGATGTAAAACTCAGGAATAGAAAAACAAATCTTCAAAACATGTTAACATAATTCTCATAAATCCTTTAATCAATAATTCCTACTCAGATTTCCTTATTTTTGCGCTTCAAAAGAATAGCAATGAGTGCCGATAAATACATGAAGCGCGGTGTATCTTCACAAAAAGAAGATGTACATGCAGCCATTAAAAATATAGATAAGGGTTTATACTCACAGGCATTCTGTAAAGTTGTGCCCGATTACTTAGGTGGCGATGCAGCTTTTTGCAATATTATGCATGCTGATGGCGCAGGTACGAAATCATCTCTGGCCTATTTGTACTGGAGAGAAACAGGTGACTTGAATGTTTGGAAAGGAATTGCCCAGGATGCTATTGTAATGAATTTAAACGACTTGCTTTGCACGGGCGCCTATCAGAATATAATACTTTCATCTACCATAGGCCGTAACAAAAATCTGATTCCGGGAGAAGTGATCGCTGCCATTATTGAAGGGACAGAAGAGTTTCTAGAAATGTTGCGAAAACATGGTGTGAATATTTATTCAACAGGGGGCGAAACTGCTGATGTAGGCGACCTTGTAAGAACCATAATTGTAGATTCAACTGTTACTGTTCGATTAAAGAAATCGGCGGTAATTTCTAATCATAACATTAAAGCCGGTAATGTAATTGTTGGCTTTGCCTCCTTCGGTAAAACCACGTACGAAAAAGAATATAATGCAGGTATGGGCAGCAATGGTCTGACTATGGCCAGGCATGATGTGCTTAATACTTCATATAAATCTATTACAGAAAGTTTTGATCCGATGGTGCCGGATGAATTGGTGTATACCGGTGGGTTAAAATTAACGGATCAACTTCCCGGGCATGCCCATAACGTTGGTAAAATGATCCTCTCCCCTACCCGTACTTTTAGTCCGGTTATAAAAACAATTTTTGATGAACACTTTGAAAGAATAAACGGGATGGTACATAATACCGGTGGTGGTCAGACTAAAATTCTGCATTTTATAAATGAGTTTAACATTATTAAAGATAATTTATTTACAACACCACCCTTGTTTAACCTGATACAGCAGCAATCAAAAACAGAATGGGTGGAGATGTACCGAGTATTTAACATGGGTAGTTTACTGGAGTTTTATACTGATGAAAAAACAGCAGAAGGTCTGATCAGTATTGCTGAATCATACGGTATAAAAGCACAACTTATTGGCAGGGTTGAAACAGCAGATAAAAAACAATTGTGTTTAAAAACGGAACATGGAACATTTACCTATTAATTTATATAAGCGCATAACATAAGTAACTGATCAGCTATCTACTTATGTTAAAGCCTGATTCAAAAAAAAATGGGATCAGCAAATTATATTCAAGTTTGTATATTGCAAACTTTAAGAATTTACAAGCCACATGAAAATACTCGTAACCGGCGGAACCGGATATATAGGATCACACACAATTGTTGAATTAATAAACGCAGGTTTTGATGTGTGTACAATTGATAATTTTGATAACTCCTATCCAAACGTTCTTGATAATTTAAAAAAGATAACAGGCAAAACCATTGAGTTTGATGAGGTTGATATCAGGGATAAGTATGCCCTAAAAAAATATTTTTCGGAAAAGCCGGATATAGAAGCGGTAATCCATTTTGCGGCAAATAAAGCTGTTGGAGAAAGTGTTAAATTTCCACTTAAATATTATGAAAACAATGTGGGTGGTACGATAAATTTACTGCTGGCCATGCAGAAAGCCGATATTAACAATATAGTATTTTCCTCTTCGTGCACTGTTTATGGAGAAGCACAGCCACCGGTAGATGAGAACACAGCTATTCCTATTGCTAATTCGCCGTATGGAAATACTAAACAGATTTGTGAAGAGATCTTATCCGACCAGTCTGATGCCGTTAATCTCCATGTAGTTGCACTCCGGTATTTTAATCCGGTAGGTGCTCATGAATCTGCTTTAATTGGCGAGTTACCTATTGGTATACCAAACAATCTTGTGCCTTTTATAACGCAAACTGCAATTGGTAAACGCGAGAGTTTAACTGTGTTTGGAAATGATTATCCTACACCTGATGGCACTAATATAAGGGATTATATTCATGTAGTTGATCTGGCCATTGCACATGTTGCAGCAATTAAATATTTATTGAATAAAAAATATTCATCTGCATTTTCTGTTTTTAATTTAGGCACCGGTAAAGGTAATTCGGTGCTGGAAGTGATAAAAACATTTGAAGCCGTTAGTGGTCAAAAGTTGGCCTACCAAATAGGTTCAAGAAGAGCGGGTGATGTAGTACAAACCTATGCCGCATGCAATAAAGCATGGAATGAACTGGGGTGGAAAACAGAAAGAAGTTTGGAAGACAGCATGCGGACAGCATGGAAATGGGAACAACACTTAAAAAATTCAGAAAAAAAATAAACTTCCTGTGCTGCTGAAATATTTAAAACAACAGAATTGAAACAAAGATGAGTAAAAAAATATTAATTACCGGAGGTGCCGGATTTATTGGGTCTCACGTAGTACGCTTATTTGTAAATAAATATCCGGAATATGAAATTTATAACCTGGATAAATTAACGTATGCAGGAAATTTAAAGAACATTACAGATATAGAAAAAGCACCTAACTATCATTTTATTCGCACTGATATTGTAGATGCAACTGCTTTACATACCTTGTTTAGTATCCATCAGTTTGATTCGGTAATTCACCTGGCTGCCGAAAGCCATGTTGACAGAAGTATTACCAATCCACTGGAGTTTGTGATGACGAATGTAGTAGGAACGGTAAATTTATTAAACGCTGCAAAAGAGTGCTGGAAAGGGAATATGGATGGTAAATTATTCTATCATGTTTCTACAGACGAAGTTTACGGAAGCCTGCATGATGGGAGTTATTTTTTAGAAAATACGCCATACGACCCGCAATCTCCATACTCTGCGAGTAAAGCATCTTCAGATCATTTTGTAAGAGCATATTACAATACTTATAAATTACCCGTGGTACTTTCTAATTGTTCAAATAATTATGGTCCGAACCAATTTCCTGAAAAACTAATTCCTTTGTTTATAAACAATATCCGCAACTATAAGCCTTTACCTGTTTATGGCAAAGGAGATAATGTACGCGATTGGTTATACGTAACAGACCATGCCCTTGCAATTGATGATGTGTTTCATAAAGGTAAAACGGGAGAGACATACAATATTGGTGGGTTTAATGAATGGACAAACCTGGAGTTGATTAAAGTTGTTTGTAAAGCCATGGATAAAAAATTAGGCAGGCCTGAAGGTGAATCCGAGAACCTGATTGTTTATGTTACTGACCGTGCCGGACATGACCTTCGTTATGCCATTGATGCCAATAAAATTATGAAAGAATTAGGTTGGGAACCCAGTTTGCAATTTGAAGAAGGCATAGAAAGAACAATTGAATGGTATATGAATAATCAGCAATGGATGGATGAAGTAACGAGCGGAGATTATGCGGGGTACTATGCGGAGATGTATGGAAATAAATGAGGCGGGATATTTAATGTTGAGGCGTAATATTAAAAGTTGAAGTATATAAAATCATTTATTGGGGGAGAAGAAATGTCGTGACTAAAAAAATTAAGATCTGAAAAATAAAAACATGAAAGGAATAATTTTAGCCGGCGGAAGCGGCACCCGTTTACATCCACTGACTATAGCCGTAAGTAAACAGTTAATGCCGGTGTACGATAAGCCGATGATCTATTATCCGCTATCAACGTTAATGCTGGCAGGTATTAATGAGATCCTTATTATTTCTACTCCACACGATTTACCGGGATTTATAAAACTTTTAGGCGATGGCTCTCAGATTGGCTGTAGATTTGAATATGCAGAACAGGCTATCCCCAATGGACTTGCACAGGCATTTGTAATTGGTGAAAAATTTATTGGTTCAGATAAAGTAGCATTGGTACTTGGTGACAATATTTTTTTTAGTTCGGGCCTGAGCCAACTGCTACAATCTAATAATGATCCGGAGGGAGGAGTAGTTTTTGCCTATCATGTAACCGACCCTGAACGTTATGGGGTGGTAGAGTTTGACAAAGATATGAAGGCCATAAGCATTGAAGAAAAACCTGAAAAACCTAAATCAAGCTATGCTGTACCAGGATTATATTTTTATGACAATAGCGTTGTAGAAATTGCAAAAAACATACAACCATCTTCAAGAGGAGAATATGAAATTACTGATGTAAACAAAGTATATTTGGCAGCCGGAAAATTAAAGGTAGGGGTGTTACAACGTGGCACTGCCTGGCTTGATACCGGAACATTTGAATCACTCATGCAGGCTGGTCAGTTTGTGCAGGTGGTAGAAGACAGACAAGGCTGGAAAATAGGTTGCATAGAAGAAGTTGCTTTCCGAATGGGATATATTGATAAAACAGGTTTGGCAAAGGAGGCCCAAAAATATCTGAAAAGCGGATATGGGATGTATTTAATGAACCTTTTGAATTGACAATTTCTGATTTTAGATATACGAGTGTTAAATTTTGAGTGTTAAATTTACGATTGATCGAACTTTGTTTACGGTTGATTGTAGTTGCTTTGCGATGATAAATAGTTGCTGATTGAAGAATTGTTTTTTTGAGTATCCTATACACATAAAAAATTCTCACTAGTAGGGGCATGGTGATTAAATATCGCATGTAAAATAAAAGATTAAAGTTAAATAGTTAAATAAAACTTAAAGAATAAAATAATGAATGAGCAGCACGAAGCTTTAAAAAAATTTAATCACCAGATCAATTATGCTGTCACCAATTACAGTGATCACGGATTAAAGGTTGAGAATTTTTCTAATGTATTAATAGGTGGTTTGGGTGGCAGTGGAATTGGCGGCCGCATTACCAAAACTATTTTCATGGACCAGTTTCCAGTACCTGTTGATGTTATTGCCGACTACAAGCTACCCGCTTATGTAAATGAAAAAACGTTAGTAATTCTGGCTTCATATAGTGGCAATACAGAAGAAACGCTTACCATGTTTGATGAAGTAAAAAAACGCGGTAGCCAAATGATTATTTTAACCAGTGGTGGAAAAATAGCTGAACATGCCAAAGAAAATAACCTCAAAACATATTTTCTTGAACCTGGCTTTCAGCCCCGCATGGCTTTGGGTTTCTCCTTAACCTATTTGGTGCAAATTTTTGCTGAACTGATTAATAAAGACGTTAAACCTGAATTAATAAAAATTGCCGCTTTGTTTGATGATTGCACGCCTTATATAGACGATGCTACACAGATATTTGAAAGCATTAAACATAAAACCAAACTAAAATTTATTGTATTGAGTGATGCACAGTTTGAAGGTGTTGCAACACGTTTTGCGCAACAGATTCAGGAGAATGCGAAGCATGAATGTTTTACTCATGTATTGCCTGAACACAATCACAATGTAATAGAAAGTTATTACAATACGCTTGATTCTGTTTTCTTTTTTCTTAATTCAAATACGAACCCACGCGTTGCTGCGCGGTTTGAATTTTTAGCCGGATTGCTTGAAGTAGAAAACCATAAAATAGTGGAAATAGGAGTTGAACAGTTTAGCATTACAGCTATTTACGAAACTATTCATCGCTTAGACTGGGTGAGTTTACTGGTTGCTGATTCACTTAAAGCAGACTCCTTAAATGTACCTAATATTAAATCGTTGAAAGAATATCTGGATGAGGTATAAATTTTGGGATTATTTAGTAATATATTTAACAGGAAGACAGAATTAGGGAAGAAAAGCAGCACCAGCTCCTTTGTTAATCCTATACAAGTTGAATTTCATTCCCATCTTATATATGGAGTAGATGATGGCTGCGAAGTGATTGACCAGAGTATTGCAATCTTAAAAAAATTCGCTGATCTGGGTATGCGTAAAGTGATAACCACGCCGCATGTAATGAGTGATTTTTACAAAAATAGTCAGGCCAATATATATCCGTTACGTGATGAAATAAGAAAACGTTTGTCTGAAGAAAACATTCAAATTGAATTTGATGCAGCGGCTGAGTACATGGTTGATGAAGGTTTTGAAAAAAAAATAGAAGAAGGTAATCTGCTAACCTTTGGAAAGGATAATAAGCATGTGCTGATAGAATTGCCTTTTATGACCGAACCACCTAACCTTAACGCAGTATTATTTAAATTGCAGATTGCAGGCTATACCCCCATTCTGGCTCATCCCGAACGATATATGTATTACGGCAATGAACGTGAAAAATTTCATGAATTAAAAGACCGCGGAATTCTTTTACAACTTAATATATTGTCTTGTCTGGGTTACTATTCAAAACCCGTTGCGGATGTAGCAGCATATCTTGTGAATAATAAACTGATTGACCTGGTTGGTTCAGATGTACACCATATAAGGCACATGCAAATTTTACCTGATGCCTTAGAACATAAAATCTATCGCAAAGTCTGCGAATTGGAATTATTAAATAATTATTTATAAATGACTGCGTAAATTTGTAGCATGCAAAATAAATTTTTCCGGTGCTTATCATTATTTTTATTAATTGGATCGTTACAACTTAAAGCTGCTACTTTTACTGAAATCGATTCATTAGGGCGATCCGTACTTCAGTCTTTCAATAATAAAGAATTTAAAAAACTTCAAAACATGGTAGATCCAAACTACCAAAATTATTATAGTGATATTACTTTTGAACGCGACTGGAACGAATTAATAGGCACCTATGGCAAGTATATGAACAGCAAACCTGTTAATTTTGAAAAGGCACCTCATTATAGTTTTATCGCATATAAAATAAATTTCGAGTACCTGCCCTATATCCTTAACCTGAGTTTTAACGATAAGAAAGAGCTCATTTATGTTTCATTTATGCAGGCTCACAAAATTTATTTTGCCCCTGATTATGCCGATGTGAGTAAGTTTGTTGAAGAAAAATTTTCCTTTCAAAATGAAGGGTATGAATTAAATGGTTTACTAACCATGCCAAACAGTTCAGGTAAGGCTCCTTTAGTGGTAATTCTGGGTGAAGCAGGTCCGACAGACAAAGATGGCTCATACGATGAAAACAGACCTTATAAAGATATAGCCTGGGGAATTGCAAGTAAAGGATATGCCGTTTACAGATACGATAAGCGCTCTATCAATAACGGTATTATGATGATGAGTTTGAAAGCAGGCTACAATTCATTTACCTGCCGTGAAGATTACCTTGACGACCTCTATAAAGCCCTTGACACACTTGAAAGTTTAGCAGGCATAGATAAGGAAAGGGTATATGTACTCGGACATGGACAGGGCGGTATGTTGTTGCCTTTAGTGGCAAAAGAAAGAAAAGATGTTAAAGGAATTATTATGCTTGGAACTAATGCCAAACGTATACAGGAAATGATGATTGACCAGTATGCCTATTTATCAACAGTAACTCCGAATAAAAAAGAAGAGTATGATGAACAGGCACTGAAGGCACTGAAAAGCATGAATAAAAAACTGAATCCGCTAACCGAACATAAATATATGCCATATGAAGTTCAGGCAACCTACTGGATTTGGTTCAACAAATACAAACACCTGGATATAGCAAAGAAATTGAAGAAACCCATTCTTATTTTGCATGGCAACAGAGATTACCAGGTTAATATGGAGAATTTAAAGTTGTGGGAAAAAACACTGGGTGAAAATGAAAACGTTTCCATCAAATCTTATCCAAAACTGAACCACTTATTTTACACAGGCGATGCAGAATCAACTTACAGTGAATACTATCTCAAAAGCAATATTCCAGGATATGTTTTAAAAGATATAAATGATTGGTTGCTGACGCATTGATGCCTGTTTAGCTGGCTTTCAATAAAATGCCTTAATTTTTAATTATGTATAATTATTAAGATGCCCATTAATGAGAAAAACAAAAACATCTTATTTACAAAAAAAAGTGATCGCATAAACGCCCTTTTTAGTGATACCCAAAACAGAAAACTACGCATTAAAAAATGACGTTAAGTTTAAAATAAGTCAACTCTAAAATCTGTTCATAATTTCGAGTTTTACATCTATCCTATTAATCGGCAAAACGAATAAAAATATCTCTATTAAATGTCATCACATTCATACCAGAAATATCACTTTTATAACAAGTGCATCATACCACTTCTACTTTTTTTACATAATTTAAAGTGTTTTAACACCTCCTGTTTTTCAGATAAATATTTCTATTATTTTTGCATTAACTAAATATTTAAACTATGCAATGGTTTGGAAGAAAGGAAAGCGGAAATGTTGAAGACCGCCGTGGCTTTACCGGAGGGAGAATTGCTGCCGGTGGTGGCATTATAGGCGTAATTGTTTTAGTAATTAACCTGCTTATGGGTGGCGATGCAGGTACCATGCTGAACCAAATGCAGGACCAGAATAAAACCGAACAGACACCGGGCATAACCGATCCTGAAGAAGATAAGATGGCCAAATTTATTTCGGTAGCCCTTGCCGATAATGAAGATGTATGGAAAGATATTTTCAGGCAAATGGGTAAGGAATATGAAGAACCTAAACTGGTATTGTTCAGGCAGGCAACCGAATCGGGCTGCGGTGATGCAAGCTCCGCATCCGGTCCGTTTTATTGCCCCGATGACCGGAAAATATATATTGATCTTTCTTTTATGGACGAGCTGAGGAACAGGTTTGGCGCTAAAGGAGGTGAGTTTGCTCTGGCCTATGTACTGGCACATGAAGTTGGTCATCATGTACAAAACTTATTGGGTGTATCGTCCAAAGTTAAGGCAATGAAGGAACGTGTGAATAAAGTAGAAGCCAATAAATTATCGGTAGCATTAGAACTACAGGCCGATTTTTATGCAGGTGTATGGGCTAACCATGAAGAACAAATAAACCATACACTTGAAGCTGGTGACATTGAAGATGCAATGAATGCAGCAAATGCTATAGGTGATGATGCAATACAGAAAAAAGCAGAAGGACGTGTAGTACCCGATGCATTTACACATGGCACCTCACAACAACGAGTAGCATGGTTTACCAAAGGATATAAAACTGGCAATATGAATGAAGGAAATACCTTTGATCAATTGCAGTGAAACATATTTATTTTCATTTTAAAAAATGCCCTATTATTCAATTCAGCCTAACAGAATTTATAAAAGTTTTATGGTAATAATTCACCTTTTTCTCCTCTGCTAAATTAAATAATTTCTCTCCTTTGCCCTTATAGTAATATGGTAACGGAATTCCGCCAGCTTTTACTAAATGTTAAAATCTTTATTGCAAATTAAATCGTAATAAAAAATATCTTTACCGAATGGTATTTTGCAAAAATTATTTACATTCGTTAAGTAGTAACAAATTATTATAAAAAATGGAGTCCGGAAACCATTTAAAAACGGGGCGACACCGAAAAGCCATACGATTAGGAAATAACAAAATAACACAAACATTTATGGTAACAACAATTTTATCACATGAAGTAAAGGATTATGCTGACTGGAAACAAGGTTTTGATTCAGATGAAAGCAACCGTTCTAAAATGGGCGTAACAGTTTCAGGCGTTTACCAATCGGCCGAAAACCCTAACATGGTTACTGTAATTACAGAAGTACCAAACATAGAAGCTATTAAAAGTTTTATGGCAAATCCAGAATTAAAAGCAAACATGGAAAAGGCAGGCGTTATAGGTATGCCCGATATTAAGATATTGAATAAAATGTAACAAGATTTCGTCTTGTTAACTTTAAAAAACGAACGGCAATAATGCTGTTCGTTTTTTTTTACTTTTTCATGTCAATATGTTGATGCCCTTTTACAAAATTTATCAGGGTAAAACTAATACTGTTTTCAGGAGAATACATGAACACTTATGTTCACTTATAATAACAACCTTATTGTAATTTAAATGATACCTGTTTTCATGTAATATATCTGAACTCTAATATTCCTTTCATCCTACAACCTGCATACAAATACTATTAAGTTTTAATGTACATTTGCGGCAAAACTGTAATGCTTGCAACATGGATCAATATTCTTATATAGCTAATGCCGATGTAGATGCCATTGATAATCTTCACCGACAGTACCTTCAAAGTCCCGAGTCTGTTGATCCAGGCTGGCAAAAATTTTTTGAAGGCTTCGAATTCGGATCTTATCAAAAATCATCCGATGGAAAGCCAGGTGCACCGGTTTCTGAAGATGTACTAAAAGAAATAAACGTGCTTAACCTGATACAAGGTTACCGTACCCGTGGACATTTGTTTACAAAAACTAACCCGGTTAGAGACCGCAGGCTGCATACGCCAACATTAGAAATAGAAAACTTCGGGCTGAACCAAAACGATCTCGAAAAATCATTTAACGCCGGCACAGAACTCGGATTGGGTTCAGCCAAACTTAAAGATATAATTGCGTTTTTGGATCAGACCTATTGCCAAAGTATTGGAGCCGAATACATGTATGTGCGTGCCCCTAAAAAACTGCAATGGCTTAAAGCAAAAATGGAAGGGACAAAAAACACACCCGTATTTACCATAGATGAAAAACGACACCTGCTAGGAAAGCTAAATCAGGCTACAACTTTCGAAAGTTTTTTGCATACAAAATTTGTTGGACAGAAACGATTTAGCCTGGAAGGCTTGGAAACAATGATACCTGCGCTTGATGCCATTATACAATATGGGGCAGAACTAGGTGTAGAAGAATTTATTTTAGGAATGGCACACAGAGGTAGATTAAATGTGCTTGCCAATATTTTAAATAAAACTTACGATGAAATATTCCAGGAGTTTGAAGGTAAAACTGCCGAAGATGATGGCTTGTTTGAAGGTGATGTAAAATACCATTTGGGATATGCAAGCGAGATTACTACCAAGAGCGGCAAAGTGGTACAATTAAGCTTAAGTCCGAACCCATCTCACCTTGAAACTGTGAACCCAATTGTAAAAGGTATAACAAGGGCAAAACTTGAAAAAATTCATAACAACAACATAGATAAAGTAGCACCCATTTTAATACATGGCGATGCCTCGGTAGCTGGTCAGGGTGTTGTTTACGAAGTGCTGCAGATGGCAGGTTTAAAGGCTTACTCGGTTGGTGGATGCATTCATATTGTTGCCAATAACCAGATAGGTTTTACCACCAATTATACAGATGGCCGTACATCAACCTATTGCAGTGATGTAGCTAAAACTACCTTGTGCCCGGTGTTTCATGTGAATGGCGATGATGTAGAAGCTGTAGTTTATACCATAAAGCTTGCCATGGAATACAGGCAGGAGTTTAACAGCGATGTATTTATTGATTTGTTGGGATACCGCAAATACGGCCACAATGAAGGTGATGAGCCACGGTTTACACAACCAGTTTTATACAAAGCCATTGCATCGCATCCAAATCCTCGGGAGATCTATAACCAAAAATTATTGGCCAATGGGAGTGTGGATGCCGAGCTTGCAAAAGAAATGGAAAAGGACTTCCGTTCGTTGCTGCAACAAAAACTTGAAGTATCAAAAACAGAAGAACCAAAGAAAGCCCTAAATTTTGTAAAAGACCGTTGGGAAGGCTTTCGCTCGGCGGTTCAAAATGATTTTATAAAATCTATAGATACGGCTGTTGATGCCAAATTGTTTGTACGCCTTGCTGAAAAAATTACCAATATTCCTGCCGATTTTAAAGCCTTTAGCAAAATAGAAAAGTTGTTTAAAGACCGTAAAAACATGATTGTTAACAACAATTATGACTGGGCTATGGGTGAGTTAATGGCTTATGCTACTTTAAGTAACGAAGGCCATTGTGTGCGCATGACAGGGCAGGACTGTGAGCGTGGCACCTTTAGCCACAGGCATGCTATTATTAAGCAAGAAGACTCTGATGCCGCATATAATATTTTTGATAGTTTGGGCGATGATAAAAAAGCAGAAGTAGTTATTTATAATTCGTTGCTGAGTGAATATGCAGTACTTGGATTTGAATATGGTTACAGCATGATTACACCTAATGATATGACTATTTGGGAAGCACAGTTTGGTGATTTTGCCAATGGAGCACAAATTGTAATTGACCAATACATTGCTAGTGCAGAAACCAAATGGAAAACATACAGCAGTTTAATTTTATTGTTACCTCACGGGCATGAAGGGCAAGGGCCGGAACACTCTTCTGCAAGGCCCGAGAGGTTTTTGCAATTGTGTGCCAACTGGAATATGCAGGTATGCAATATAACAACACCGGCCAATTATTTTCATGCGTTGCGCAGACAGCTAAAACGCAGTGATTACCGTTTGCCCTTAGTTGTTATGACGCCTAAAAGTTTATTGCGCCACCCAATGTGTGTAAGCAAACTTGAAGACTTTAGTATAGGTGGATTCAAAGAAGTTATTGATGATACTTTTGTTGAGGAGAAAAAAGTGAAACGCGTATTGCTTTGCAGCGGTAAAATTTATTATGAGTTGCTCGAACGCCAGCAAAAAGATCAAAGAAAAGATATAGCCATTGTAAGGGTTGAACAACTTTACCCAATGCCCGAAACGCAACTTACAGCACTGTATGAAAAATTTAAAGAAGTAGAATTTTGCTGGGTTCAGGAAGAACCAAAAAACATGGGCGCCTGGTTATATCTGTTAAGATTTGAAAGCAACTTCAGGTTAAAGCGCATCTCGCGCGAATCAAGCGCATCGCCGGCCACAGGCTTCAGCAAGGTACACGTAAAAGAACAGCTTGCTATTATAAATAAGGCATTTGATCTTACAACACAAGCGTAAATAACCATACCTGGCATGCCTATATAAGAGAAAAATGAAGCTTGGTTTGACATTGATAAGAAGTAGTGTATGACAGCATAAAGATGTGGCATAAAATGCCTTCAAACACTTACATTAAATACCCAGTACGCTT
>JACMQU010000157.1 GCA_014376805.1 Bacteroidia bacterium | reverse complement strand
TGCTCATCTCCCAGTGCTCATCTCCCAGTGCTCACCTCCCATCACTCACCTCCCAGTGCTCACCTCCCATCACTCACCTCCCAGTGCTCATCTCCCAGTGCTCAACTCCCAGTGCTCACCTCCCAGTGCTCACCTCCCATCACCCATACTCCTAAAAGCAACCGCATACAACTTCATTTGCTTCATCATTCCGGCAAAGCCATTACTACGTTGCGATCCTATCATCCGGCTCATGCCTATCTTATCAATAAAAAACAAATCGGTATTCAAAATATCATCCGGAGTTTGATTATTCCATACCTGTATTAATAAACTTATAAGACCTTTAGTGATTTCTGTATTGCTGTCGGCTTCAAAAATAACTTTTCCTTCTTCAAATTTCGCATGCAGCCATACTTTGCTCTGGCAACCTTTAACAATATTATCTGCTGTTTTCAGGCTCACAGCCATAAAAGGAAGTTTTTTACCCAGGTCCATTAAATAAAACAAAGTACTTTCCATATCCCCTTCAAACAACTCAAAGTTTTCTATAATCTCGTTTTGTATTTCGGTGGTCGACTTCATAGTTAGCGGATCTGTTATATTTATTTACGTATCAACAATTTAACCGCCTCTACAAATACATCAATTTCTTTTTTTGTATTATACACAGCAAACGAAGCACGCACAGTACCGTCTATACCAAAACGGTTCATTAATGGTTGTGTACAATGATGTCCGGTTCGCACGGCAATACCTTTTGCATCCAACATCATACCCGCATCAAAATGATGTAAGCCCGGTATAGCAAAACTACAAACAGCCACCTTACTTTTAGCTATCCCATAAAATAAAATGGGATCAGCCAGTGTGTTGCCTTTAATGTTTTTTAAACCGGTTACACAATGCACCAACAAAGCCTGTTCATAATCTCTTATAGCAGTTTTACCTGTTCGGTTCACAAACTGAATAGCGGCATTTAATCCGATAACACCTGCAATATTAGGTGTGCCTGCTTCAAATTTATAAGGCAGTTCGTTAAAGGTAGTGCCTTCAAAACTTACTTCTTTTATCATTTCCCCACCACTTTGGTAAGGGGGCATTGCGTCTAATAAAGCACGCTTACCATACAATACACCAACACCTGTTGGTCCGTATAGTTTATGTGCACTGCATACAAAAAAATCACAGTCAAGATCCTGCACATCAATATCCAGATGTGATACAGCCTGCGCTCCATCCAGCAGCACCTTAGCACCTACGTTGTGCGCAAGCTCAATAATTTTTTTAACAGGATTGATTGTACCCAATGCATTTGAAACATATACACAAGCTACCATTTTTGTTTTGGTTGATAACAAAGCAGCATAGGCATCCATATCAAGTTCGCCCACATCGGTTATAGGAATTACTTTTAATATAGCGCCCCTGTCTTGGCATAATATCTGCCAAGGCACAATATTACTATGGTGTTCCATACCGCTAATAATAATCTCATCATTGGCTTTAATAAAAGTTTTACCAAAACTGTAAGCCACTAAATTAATGCCTTCGGTAGTGCCTTTTGTAAATATTATTTCTTCCTTTTCATAACTGTTTATAAATTTTTGAACAGAAAGTCTGCTTGCTTCAAAAGCTTCAGTAGCACGTTCTGCCAGCGTATGTATGCCGCGGTGAATGTTTGCATTATCGTATCTGTAATAATCGCTTATAGCTTCTATAACCGCCAAAGGCTTTTGTGTAGTTGCCGCATTATCAAAATAGATTAAGGGTTTCCCATTTACCTGTTGATCCAACACAGGGAACTGTGAACGGATGTTTGCTATATTTAATTCGTCTATGTTCATTATTGAAGGAGAGTACATGTTCGATGGTGCATAGTAAATGGCTATTGATTTGTACTGAATGTGTTAATTTAAATGTTGCAAAGTCCATTTAATATGGTACTTAGTCCATGGCTTTTAAATTGTTTTTATTATATCTATTCTTTCAACTGTTTATTATTATTTTGTTTCACGCTGCCTCATTAACTAGTGGTTAATCATAACGCTTCATTATAATGCCACCATCAAAATCCGTAATTCATCTATAGAGATGTTCATTTAAATAAAAAAATACGCTAGCGACTTACACCACTCGAAATTTATAAATTGCAAATCAGCTAAAAATTAATGTTTTGCTTACAACTTTTTTTCAATTTCGTTTTCAAGCAAAGTAACCAATTCGGGTATTTTAATTCGTTCGGAAATTTCATCGGCAAAGGCATTAAGTAGCATCTTGCGGGCTTCGTTTTCGGGTATGCCACGCGAGCGCAGATAAAACATTGGCTCTTCATCAAGCTGACCAATAGTAGCACCATGTGTACACTTTACATCATCGGCAAAAATTTCGAGTTGTGGTTTCGTATAAACAGAGGCTTCATCGCTAAGTAAAATATTCTGGTTGCGCTGGTAAGCATTTGTTTTTTGTGCATCCTGGTGCACCATAATTTTGCCGTTAAAAACAGCTACCGACTGATCCTTTAAAATGCCTTTATATTTTTCATCGCTGAAACAATTGGGCTGAGCATGATCAACCCTTGTATGGTTATCTACCAGGTTTTGTTTTTCTGATATATGTAAGCCATATAACAAGTCATTACAGTTTGTTCCATTCATATAAAAATGAAGGTTATTGCGCACCATTTTTCCATCTAGCGTGAGCGTTACCTGGTTAATAGAGGTATTGCTTTGCTGGAAGAACTGAGTATAATTGGTATGGTAACTTTCATTGGTTTGCTGTTGCACTTTGTAATGTTCAACATGTGCGTTTTCATCAACAAAAATTTCTGATACCACATTAATATAAGAAGGGTGTTCACCTCTCGATTCATACGATTCTACCAAGGTGATGTCAGCACCTTTATCCACAATAATGAGGTTACGTGGCTGTACCCATACATTCAAATCGCCCGAATCTATAAAGTTAAGGATCACTAAAGGATCTTGTAACTTTTTACCGGCCGGTATATATACAAAAGCACCATCACTTAATAATGCCAGGTTTAATGCATTTAAAGCTACTGTTTCGGTATGTGCATATTTCCCAAAATGTTTGTTAAACAAGTCTGCATGTTGTTTCCTGGCTGCTGCAATATTGGTAATAATTATAGCAGAATCAGGTTCAATAAATACTGATAAATCTTTATTAAACGAACCATTAACAAATACCAGATGGTTTGCTTTGATTCCACTAAATACGGATGCCTGATAGTTGTTATTTTTAGTGGAGGGAATGCAGGTATTTTCAAAAGCACCTGCAGTTATGGCCTTCATGTTTGTGTACTTCCACTCTTCATTGTGGGTGGTGGGGAAACCTAATTTTTCAAATGTTTCAAAAGCCTGCTGTCTTTGTTCAAAGAAACTGTCTTTCTCTGCCTGCGTGGCATATAGTTTAAAATCGGTCTGAATTCTTTCTGTTAAAGTCATCACTTAATAGCACTGTTGCTGCGTTACCGCATTTTATTTTAAATTGTTGCTTCTACTTCCTGTTTAATCCAATCATAGCCTTTTGATTCCAGCTCTTTAGCAAGCGAGGCATCACCACTTTTAACTATGCGGCCTTTGTATAATACATGTACAAAATCAGGCACTATATAATCTAATAGGCGTTGGTAATGAGTAATTACAATAAACGATCGTTCCTCATTTCGAAGTTTGTTAACCCCATCAGACACTAATCGCAAAGCATCAATATCAAGGCCAGAATCTGTTTCATCAAGTATGGCTAAAGTAGGTTCAAGCATGGCCATTTGAAACACCTCATTGCGTTTTTTTTCACCACCGCTAAAGCCTTCATTTAAAGAGCGGCTGGTTAGTGATTTATCCATTTCAACCACTTCCATTTTTTCGCGCATCATCTTTAAAAAGGTGGTGGCTTCCATGGGTTCAAGCCCATTATATTTGCGCTTTTCGTTAACTGCTGTTTTTAAGAAATTGGTGGTAGATACACCCGGAATTTCTACCGGATATTGAAAGGCCAGGAACACCCCTTCCCGTGCTCTGTCTTCTGGCGCCATCTCTAATAAGTTTTTGCCTTTGTAAGTTACAGAACCGCCTGTAACAATATAATCGGCTCTACCCGCCAGTACCGCAGATAAGGTACTTTTGCCGGCCCCGTTGGGACCCATTATGGCGTGCACTTCACCTGCCTTAATTTCAAGATCCAATCCATTCAGGATCTTCTTCCCATCTATTTCTGCTTGTAAATTTTTTATACTTAACATCTATTTCAATTTTTATTTAGCTGTTGGCCTCTGGCTATTGGACCTTCGCTTTAATACTGTTCTTTGCTCCAGCATTCTTCCCTGCATGTTGCCTGTGTGTTTACTTTCTAACTACCCTACGCTACCTTCAAGCGAAACCGCAAGTAACTTCTGTGCTTCTACGGCAAACTCCATTGGCAATTGGTTCAGCACTTCTCTGCAAAAACCATTCACTATTAAACCTATTGCTTCTTCTGTTCCAATGCCGCGCTGATTGCAATAAAAAATCTGATCTTCCCCAATTTTAGAGGTACTGGCTTCGTGTTCTACCTGAGCTGTTTTATTACCTATTTCAATGTACGGGAAAGTATGTGCCCCGCTCCGGTCGCCTAACAGCATGCTATCACACTGGGTATGATTTCGGGCACCCGATGCTTTCTTATTTATCTTTACCAGACCTCTGTATGTATTATGTGACTTACCGGCAGAAATACCTTTAGAAACAATCCTGCTTTTGGTGTTCTTACCAATGTGTATCATCTTGGTACCGGTATCAGCAACCTGATGGTTATTAGTTACGGCCACCGAAAAGAACTCACCTATTGAATGATCGCCTTTTAAAATGCAGCTTGGATATTTCCAGGTAATGGCCGATCCGGTTTCTACCTGTGTCCAGCTTATTTTGGAATAAGCTCCTTCACAACTGCCACGTTTGGTAACAAAATTATATATGCCGCCTTTACCTTCTTTATCGCCCGGGTACCAATTCTGAACAGTAGAATATTTGATTTCCGCTTTTTCCATTGCCACCAGTTCAACTACAGCCGCATGTAATTGATTTTCATCGCGCATAGGCGCAGTACAACCTTCCAGGTAACTTACATAACTGCCTTCATCTGCAATTATCAAAGTGCGCTCAAACTGTCCGGTGTTTTCGGCATTTATTCTAAAATAGGTTGACAACTCCATAGGGCATCGAACACCTTTTGGTATGTAAACAAAAGAACCATCGCTAAATACAGCAGAGTTTAAGGCAGCAAAGTAATTATCAGTTTGTGGCACCACCGACCCAATATATTTTTTAACAAGTTCGGGGTACTCTTGCAATGCTTCGCTGATTGAACAAAAAATCACTCCTTTTTCTTTAAGCTGATCTTTAAATGTAGTAGCAATAGAAACTGAATCAAAAACGGCATCAACAGCTACACCGGTTAAACGTTTTTGCTCCAGTAAACTGATCCCTAGTTTTTCAAAAGTCTTTAATAATTCAGGGTCAACCTGATCGAGGTTATCTAATTTAATTTTTTCTTTGGGGGCGGCATAAAAATAAATATCCTGGTAATTGATTTTGGGATAAGTAAAATTTTGCCAGGTTGGCTCTTTTAAGGTAAGCCAGTAACGATATGCTTTTAAGCGCCATTCAAGCATCCATTTAGGTTCATTTTTCTTTGCCGATATAAAACGCACAATGTCTTCACTTAGCCCTTTAGGGGCCATTTCCATTTCTATATTGGTAGAAAAACCATACTTATACTCCTGGTTAACTACCTGGCCAATAATACCTACTTCGAGTTCCGACATGCAAAAAAAGGGTGTTGTTAAGTTACAAAAATACGTATTTACTATAATTTATTTGTACTAAATCTAAATAATAGACAATAATTTAAGCAGATTGTTTCAGTTGTACTCTTAATATAACAGAGGAATTCATAGATTGACAAAGGTAAATTAACAAAGTTTGCCTGATACAGGTTGCATTGCTTCTTCAAAATAAGAAAGAGAGTTGCATAATATGTACTTTTAAAACAGTAAGTTGAAAATAATTATTGCATAAAAAAAAGGGCATTAGCCCTTTTTTTTATGCAATAATTAAAACCAGATTAATTCACCATTTTTATGAGTTTTTGAATTTTAGTTATTCCATTGTATTGTAAACGCATAAAATAGATACCAGCAGGCAGATCGCCGGCTTGATCAAGATTTACCATTTGTGATCCTAATCCGCTGTTTACATTTTTAGTTAACATCACATCTCCATTCATATTAATAAGCTCAATCAGCATCTGAATTTCCTGCGAACTGTTAAAAGTTAATGCCAGTTTGTTATCAAAAGGATTGGGCAATGCTGTATTTATTGTAATTCCATCTTCATTGTTAAGATCAATCACAACAATGGTGGAATACTCATTTTTGCCATCCATGTTCAATTGGTTCAAACGATAATGAAGTTTAGCTATTACACCAGGTTGATTTAAGGAAAGGGCTTTCATATCAAGATATGAATAATCTGTTTTAACATTACTGTTTCCGGCACCTTTCACTTTCCCAATTGATTCAAAATCCGTTCCGTTAAAACTCCGTTCAATTATAAATTGACTATTATTTATTTCACTTGCAGTAGACCATGATAATTTTACACCCTCCTTAACTTTAAATCCCTGGAAAAAAAGATACTTTACTGGTAAAGGGTTATTAGTACCTGAACTGGCAATACCATATTGTTTGCTAAAAGTATTGGTTGAAGGTAACCAAAAACGAATGGTTTGGGCAGCTATGTTAACCGAATCGGCGGGATTACGGGCAAGGCTCCAAACACCCGAAGCACCATTATCTCTGTTGGCCAGATATAATTGAGATGCTGTAGCAGTTGTACTAATATTACCTGCAGGCAAAGTAAAGGTTGCTCTGCAACTATCATAAGTTCCTGCACCGTATTTGTAAATAACCCAGAATCTGTTATGAGATATTTTAGGAGAGGTGGTTATTACTGTATCAGGTTGTGTGCCCAAAGCCGCATATTTAAAATAATGCGTTACCACCTGTACACTACCGGATAAATTCTGAAACTCGAGTGCCAGGTTTTTATTAGCAAATGTTTGTTTGGCAGATGTAGTAAACGTTACTGAGGTGCCTAAAACGGTATCTAAAGGCAGCGAACTGCCAAACCAGATTGTTTCAGTAGCGGGATCAAAATTGTTTAACAAACCTACATTACAATTACCTGATGCATCTGCAAGTACAGTTCCTGTTCCTTCATCAAACCTTAAGTATTCCATTAAATTGGCAGTGCTTAAAGCCGGAGTTTTATGGTGCATTCCTAACCTTATTTGACTTTCGGTTCTGGCAATATTCCAGAACTTAAAATTTTCCATCCCCATATTTGCAGGATTCTGAATTCCTGCTCTTCTTCCTAAGTAAGTTGGTCCGGCCAAACTTTTAACTGCTCCTGTAATAGCTACAACGCCCGCGGTATCACCATTTACATATAACCTTAGATTTACGCCATCATAAGTAACCGCAACGTGCGTCCAGGAGAATACAGTGCCTGAAGAACTTGCCACCATATTAACATATCCGTTTACAGTTCGCATGATCACCTGTGGAGTTATACCTAACATATTTATTGTTAAAGATGTATCATTAATAGTAGAGTCTTTAGAATATAGAGTTCCAATGGTAATTATATTTGATGGACGCACCCATGCTTCAACTGTAAAATTAGTTGAAGGTATAAGGTTAGCTGCTGCAGGTATCAATACATAATCATCTGTGCCATCAAATTGAATTCTGGTGCCTGAAGATATCCCTGTATTCATATCCTGAATAATAATAGATTTAGTAGCCGTGTCGTTGTTTCTATCGCCATCTGAAGATAATTCTGACCAGGTTTTTAGCGTATAAACTCCCGCAACAGTAGGATTAAAAATATGGGGGAAAGTAATGCTTTGTGTAGAGTTTGAAAGTATAACTGAAATATTAGCACTATCATTATAAACCACAGTTCCGGCAGCATTGTATGCCCTTGCTCTTAACTTAACAGAAAACTGCGAGTTTGATCCGTAATTGTAAAAGGTGGCAACGGGATTTCCACCACTCTGGCCCAGCGGAAAAATTTCGCAGGGTGAAGTAATACTGGTTGAACCCAAATCATTTGCCAGTTCCAGACGGGGTTCAATCATAAACCTGAAATTAGAGGAGCTTGTTGCAAAATCACTCCAGGTGGTATTACCGGTTGGAGAGGTATAATAAAAAGTCTGAGTTCTGATTGGAGTTTCGTTCTGATACGAGAAAGAAGCATTAGCTGTACCTGTTTGTATAACACCTACAAAAAAAGTGCCTCCAATGGTAATAGCGGGAGAAACCGGTATGGTATTTAAACCAGCGGATGTAGTAAACGAAGAAGATGACCAGAGTAATGTGCCTGGTGTTCCGGTTGAGGTAGTATCCCAGATACCTACTTTTAAAGAATTACCACCTGTACTAAAATTTACTCCTATCTGGTTAATACCAGCCGCACCGGTATAAGGGAATTTAGCCACAAAATCTCCTGTAGCACCTGTAAAACCAACTCCGCCCGCAGCAGCTACAGTTGGATCAGCATAATTATACGTATTTTGGTTTACGATCTGAGTATAATAATTGGTATCATTAAATACATTATCATCTTGTGAAATAAACACCTTTATAATATTAGTTCCGGTGCTTGTTGGAGTATATGAGTTGAATGTAATGGTTGTGTCTATTCCCGAATTTAAACTGGCAACCAAAACCGAATCTAAAATGGCTACTGTTCCACTAACTTTTATCTTCACATAAATATTAGTTAAGCCATTTAAACCTGTATTTCTTATGGCTGCTTTAACTGTGTGTGGAACACCAAACGGAATAGGCAATTTACCTAATGAATATACCTGGCGAATGGCTATGTCTGATGAATAGATAGGTACAAAACGAAAGGTTGTTCCGGGTACCGGTAAAGGTCGGGCAGCACTAACACTATTTCCAAAATTAAAGTTATTAGTAGCAGCGGCATAGTTACCCTGTGCGGCCGTAGCTGCTGTCCAGGCCTGCGTAGATCCTTTGGTAACAGATACGATTTGAATTGCTGCTGTTGAACTACCTTTTAAACCAACCTGGGCTGCCTTAAAGGCACTTGTATTAATACTTGAGGTTGCCGTACCATAAATAAATTCGATGATATTTGAACTTTCATATAACTTACATTGAAAACTAAAATTAGCGTACTGAACAGCAGGTGTTGTGCTATTCTCAGTTACATTTTTCCATTGAATGGTACAAACTCTTGATCCAACAGTACCAGTTGTTGCCGATCTGAATTCTACGCTTGCTGTCCCTACCAAATCAAGTTCAAATGGTGCAATCATATTAGAATCTGAAATATTAAAAACACCTCCAGTACCTGGGCCTGAATTTTGCACTGCTGCTGTATATAAGGCAGTTGTTGAAGGGGCTATTGTTCCTAATTTAACAACACCATTGGTGTTTAAAATAAAACTGGTGTACGAACTTCCATTGTAAACAAAAGTAAAACCAATTGCTATGGCTGAGGAATTGGCATCATTTGAGTTGGCTACAGTAATTGCACTTCCGGTTGTACCCAAATCGGTATATGTACCGGTAGCATTTTGAAAACTGGAAACAGGATAATTTAACTGGGCCCTGGCATGAATTCCTGAAAAAACAACTGCTATAAAGCAGGTAAGTTTAAGAAAGTAATTTTTTTGCATATCCGTGATAATTTATTAAGCAATTTATAAAATTATATATCATATTGCACTTATTTTAATTTTATTTATTCTTAATAATTTAATTGTACTGTTTTATTTTGAGAAGCTGTATGGTTATGCTTACAGGATATAAAAAAGCCGGATTTTATTACCATTGTAGTTTATTTGCCGGAAAATTGTTTATCAAACCATGAAACTAAATTATAAAGAATTCGGCTCAGGCAAACCCTTAATAATTTTACATGGATTAATGGGCTCACTTGATAACTGGCATTCTCTGGCTAATCAGTTCGCACTGCATTTTAAGGTATTTACCATAGATGCGCGGAACCATGGCCGATCGCCTCATAGTGAGGAGCATTCTATCCCACTAATGGTAATGGACCTCTTCGAATTTATTAACGAACACGGCTTATCAGAGGTATCAATAATAGGCCATTCAATGGGCGGGAAAGTGGCTATGCAATTCGCAATGGAATATCCGCAGCTTTTAGCAAATCTGATAGTGGTAGATATTGCACCCCGCCAATATATGCGCGGACATGATGATGTTTTTGCCGCGTTGTTTGCAGTTAATTTAACGCAAGTACATACCCGCAAGGATGCCGAAGATAAAATGCTGCCTTATTTAAAAGATGCAGGTACCAGACAGTTTCTCTTAAAAAATCTTGAACGCAATACGGATGCAACATATCAATGGAGGATTAACTTACAGGCATTACATAATCATTATAATGAAATAATCAGCCCTATTGTATCCTTACATCCTTTTACTGGCAGAACACTATTTATAATGGGTTCAAAGTCTGATTATATTACTGAAACGGATATAGCAGAGATCAAAACTTTATTCCCCGGATTTAAATTGGTAACGGTTGCCAATGCCGGACATTGGGTTCATGCTGATAACCCTAAGGAGTTTTATGCAACAGTAATGGATTTTATAAACTAACCTTTTTCTTTAATGATGAATACAAATAAATTCAAGCTTATACTATTGTTTTTATTAATTGGTTCAACCCACTTATTGGCTCAAAACCTTAAACCCGGCTTTGATAAAAATGAATTTGCAGAATTAATTAAAATTGCCGTAACACAGGTGGATACCGTTTTATATAAATCAAAAATACCTAAGCCTGCTTTTTCTAAACTGGTGTATCGTTCACCTGCTGTTGCACTGGATAATAGTTGGGATTTGTGGCTGTTTAACAAACAGACTGCCGTTATAAGTATAAGAGCCACCACTGCACGTGCCATTAGTTGGACAGAAAATTTTTATGCTGCTATGCTTCCAGCATCCGGTAATCTTGCTTTAACAGATTCTACGCATTTTGCTTATCACTTGGCAGCCAATCCAAATGCGGCTGTACATGCAGGATGGCTAACAGGTATGGCTTATATGGCAAAAGACATTTTAAGCAAAATAGATAGTTGTGCCGATAAGGGCATCACTCAGTTTATTATTACCGGCCATAGTCAGGGAGGAGCTATCAGTATTTTACTAACTGCTTATATCAGATACCTGATTAAACAAAATCGCTTTTTAACGCCATTAACTTTTAAAACGTATAGTAGTGCAGCACCAAAACCTGGCAATTTATACTTTGCGTATGATTATGAACATGAGACATACGGTGGCTGGGCTTATACTGTAATTAACAGTGCTGATTGGGTTCCGGAAACGCCAATTACAATTCAGACAAAAAATGATTTCAATAAAACCAATGCTTTCAGCAATGTTAACAAGGTTATTAAAAGCCTGCGTTTCCCAACTAACCTGATATTCAGGTATGGGTTCAACCAATTAGATAAACCAT
>JACMQU010000014.1 GCA_014376805.1 Bacteroidia bacterium | reverse complement strand
TTCCCGAACATAAAAGCTTCGTTTATATTTTCTATAAATTTTCTATAAATCCTCCGGTAATTATTTATCCGGAACGGATTTATTTAAGTCAAAATAACTGATAAAAATCAACACTAAATCTTTTTGGTATTACTCCTGAAATATTTACAAATACCATCAAACATTCTCTACCTTCTTTTATTATACCGTAGCCTTAAAATTACTTATATTAAGCGTATTATTATAAAGTGCGTAGCCCAGTCTTTCCTTCAAATCATCGGGGTTAAAAGGTTTAAAAATATAATCATTCATACCAACCTCGTAAACCTTTTGTCTAAACTGCATTTCATTCTCGGCAGTAATTGCAATTATGGGAACATGGCGCTTACGTAAATCTGCTAATTTCCGGATCAGTAAAGTAGCTTCTATTCCATCCATTTCAGGCATGTGTATATCCATCAATACGGCATCAAAATTTGATTCTTTCACTCGGTCGTATCCTTCTCTTCCATTTAATGCCACTTCGGTAATAATGCCCCACTTTTGCAGGAACTGACGCAGCACCATAACGTTCATCATATTGTCTTCCACTATCAGCACCCTTTTGCCTTTTATAGAATCTTCAAATGATGCGGTTTTAGAACTTTTACCAATAGAAGCATTTCTACTCACTTCAAAATTTATAGTAAAATGAAACGTTGAACCTTTGCCCGATATACTATCAACCTGCAATTTACTGTTTAGGTTTTCAAGTATTTTTTTACAAATGGAAAGACCTAAACCTGTACCTCCATATTTGCGGGTGGTTTTAGCATCGGCTTGTATAAAACTCTCAAATATCTGCAATTGTTTTAATTGAGAAATGCCAATACCAGTATCTGAAATTGCAAAATGTACCAGTGCATGGTTAATGGTAGATAGTTGCAAACTTACCTCAATTTTTACATATCCTGTTTCTGTAAATTTGATGCCGTTATTTACCAGGTTAATGAGTAGTTGGTTTATCCGTAGTGGATCTCCTTTTAAAACACTCGGAACTTTTTCATCAAACTGAACCAATAGCTCTACTCCTTTTTCTACCGATTTTAAAGAGAACAATTCCTTTACATCAAAGACAATACTTCGCAGGTTAAAATCAATTGTTTCCAGTTGCATTTTGCCCGCTTCCATTTTACTAAAATCTAGTATATTATTTACAAGAGATAAAAGGTTTTCGGAACTTATTTTTAAAATATTTAAGTTTTCATATTGTGCCGGCTGAGGAGAATTTTGGTTCAATAAATTAGCCACTCCAATGATGGCATTTAATGGAGTACGAATTTCATGACTGATGGTAGAGATAAACTGCGATTTTACTTTTGCAGCTTCTTCAGCTGCTTCCTTTGCCTGCATAATCTCAATGTTTTTAACCTGCAAAATCTTATTTTGAATCTCAATTTTTTTCTGTTTTATATGCAGGTTTTTATTAGACTTTTTTACCTTAATAATATAATAAAACAAAAAACATAATACAGTCAAACCTAATAATAAACATAAACCATACAAACGAAGTTTCAGGTTAAACTTTTCGTTAGCGGTAGCAATTTGCAATTCATTCTTCTCTCTGCTTAAGTTTAGATAATCATTTTCCAGCAGGGAAAAAGCAATAGTGGTCTCTGCATTCGTTATGCTGTCATTTAAACCTTGTGCAATTTTCTTTAGTTTAAGGGCTTCATAAAAGTTACCCTTCTGTTCAAATAAAGTCGAAAAGGTCTCATATGTTTCTTTTATAAGTGGTAAATTTCCTTCTTCTTTCGCAAGCGTTAAGGCAATTTGAAGATATACCTGAGCCGAATCATATAATTTTAACCGTGTATATAATTCTCCAATATTATTATAGGTATTGGCAAGGCCTGCTCTCTCATTGCGTTCGGCTTTAAGCCTTGCTGATTCCAGCAGATAATTTTTCGCTTCTGTGTATTTACCAAGATCTATATGTACTACACCCAGATTATTATACATTAAAGGTAAATTCCGAAAATTATTATGCTTGTTATCAATTTCTAACACCTTTTTAAAATATTCAAGTGCCGGCTTTGGTTTCTTCTGTTCCTGATAAATAATGGCAAGATTATTCAGTGCATTTGCTTTTACATTGTCGTCCTTAAATGCCTCACCTGTTTTTAATGCTTTGTTAAAATAAAGTACTGCCTGTGTGTACTGTTTCTGCAAATGAAATACCAGGCCAATATTGTTATTTTCATTTGCAATACCTATTGGATCTGATAACTGATCATAAATAAATAATGCTTTAAAATAAGAATAAACAGACTGCTTGTACCTTCCTTGTTTCTCGTAAATTATTCCCATTGAATTTTGAACCGAAGCCAATTCTTTCAAAGCATTTTTTTTCTCAAAAACAATGCTTTGTTCTTCTAAATAAAATAATGCGCTGTCTGCAGGTAAGATATTTAATTTTAAAGAAGTAATAATATACCTTGCTCTGATTGTTGAATATTCATCTTTTATTAAAATGGATTTATTTAATGCTTTGTAGGCAGCATTTAGTGCCGCTATATCATCATGGTGTTGCTGGTAATATTCAGACAGAATAAGCAGAGCACTTATATTTTCTTTTTCATTTGAAGTGCCCGAAATAATTGATTTTAAACTGTCCGCTTTTGTTCCATCTCCAGCCGCCACAAAGCGGCCGGATAACAATATAAATAATATTGTAAAAACAAACCTGTTTTTATACCTGTAATTCTTGTACAAACCTACTTTAATATAATTAATTTTGCTACTAACTTCGTTACTTTTACCAACAATCACAAATATATATGATTAAACTTAGTGTAAACATAAATAAGCTAGCGTTAATAAGGAATTCGAGGGGTAACAATAACCCCGATCTGATGCAGGCTGCGATTGATTGTGAACTATTTGGGGCTGATGGGATAACAGTTCACCCAAGACCTGATGAGCGACATATACGTTATGCCGATGTTTATGAACTTAAAAAAATTATTTCCACAGAATTAAACATTGAAGGCAACCCGAAAGAACAAAAATTTATCGATCTTGTACTTGCCGTAAAACCTGCTCAGGTAACGCTTGTTCCCGATTCGCAAAATCAGTTAACCAGTGATCATGGATGGGACACGCGGCAGCATAAATCATTTCTACAGGAAGTTATAACACTGTTTAAAAACGTCGGCATCAGAACTTCCATATTTGTTGATCCAACAATAGAGATGATTAGAGGAGCAAAAGATACCGGTACAGACCGGGTTGAATTATACACCGAAGAATATGCGGTAAACTATTCAAACAATAAAACAAATGCAGTTAAACCCTATACCGAAGCAGCAATAGAAGCTCATATAATTGGTTTAGGCATTAATGCAGGGCATGATCTCTGCCTCAATAATCTTACGCATTTCGCTTCTCAGGTGCCACTCTTAGCCGAAGTCTCTATTGGCCATGCCTTAATATGCGATGCCATCTATTTTGGACTGGAAAACACTATACAAATGTATAAAAGAAAACTTTTAATTAAGCCTTAAAAAGGAATATTCAACAGTGTTTATACATAAGTGTAAACAGCATTTTAAAGCTTAAGTTTATATTAAAAAGTACTTCCCTTAAGGTTTAAATGCTAAAGGTTTAATAACTTTTGTAAAGTTTTCAGACAACTATAGTAAGTCTAAAATCTTATCTTAAAATAGTTTCTTCTCTATCAGGGCCAACAGAAATTACATTTACAGGTACTCCAATTTCGCGTTCCACAAAATCCATGTATTGCCTGAATGTTTCAGGCAATTCAAGGTATTTACGCATTACACTCAAATTGCCGGCCCAGCCTTTAAAAGTTTTATATTGCGGTTCAAGAATTCCATCCAGCATATTAAAAGGAATTTCTTTTGTAAGGGTTGAGTTAATTTTATATTCATCACACACCAATACTTCCTCAAAGCCACATAAAACATCGCTCTTGGTACAAATCAGATCGGTAACACCATTTAACATAATAGCATACCTGAGAGTGGGCAGATCTAACCAACCTGTACGACGCGGCCTTCCGGTGGTAGCGCCAAACTCATGGCCAAGGGCACGTAATTTTTCACCGGTTTCATTTTCCTGTTCAGTTGGGAATGGTCCGTTACCAACACGGGTGCAGTAAGCTTTAAAAATACCATATACTTTTTCAATCTTTTGGGGTGCTATACCTAAGCCGCTGCAAGCCCCGCCTGTTATTGTGTTTGAAGAGGTAACAAAAGGATATGATCCAAAATCAATATCCAGCAAAGTTCCCTGAGCACCTTCAGCCAATACTTTTTTCCCTTTAAAAATCAGGTCGTTAATAAAATATTCTGAGTTAATTATTTTAAACTGTTTGATGAATTCGACAGCTTCAAAAAAAGCGGGCTCATGATCGGCAAGGTTGTATTCATAATTAAATGAATCAAGCAATTTTTTATGGATCGCTACAGTGCTCTGGTATTTTTGTGTAAAATCTGAACTTAACAAATCACCAATTCTCATGCCACTCCTGCCAATTTTATCCTGGTAAGTTGGGCTGATCCCACGCAAAGTTGAACCTACCTTATGATCACCTTTGTGCGCTTCGCTTGCAGCATCCACCAAACGGTGTGTTGGCAAAATTACATGCGCTTTTTCAGAAATATACAAACTCTTTTTAATATTTACACCGGTAGCGGAAGCCTTATCAATTTCCTTTTTTAAAGATACCGGGTCTATAACTACACCGTTGCCAATTACATTAATGCAATGCTCATGAAATATGCCCGAAGGAATAGTGTTCAACACATACTTATTACCACCAAACTCAAGAGAATGCCCTGCATTCGGACCACCCTGAAAGCGAGCTACCACATCATAACGGGGAGTTAAAACATCCACAATTTTACCTTTACCTTCATCGCCCCATTGCAGGCCCAATACAACATCAACCATAATATTCTTAAAAATCTTGTTTAACTAATTTTTTACAGGTAATACATCTTTGTTCAGCATCTACTTTAGGCTGCCCGAATAAATAAAGAGAATGATTGGTAATTTCAAACTCCATTATTTCGCCCATAGTGGTTTTAATCTGATGAATTCTGGGGTCGCAAAATTCCAGTACATTACTACAGATATTACAAATCATATGGTCGTGCTGCCTGAACCCATAAGCCCGTTCATATCTCGAAATATTTTTACCAAACTGATGTTTAATTACAAGACCGCAATCCAGCAGCAAGTCGAGTGTATTGTAAACGGTAGCACGGCTTACTCTGTAGTTGCGGTCTTTCATGTGTTCAAATAAAGTCTCTACATCAAAGTGTTCTTTATTAGAGTATATTTCATCAAGGATCGCAAAACGTTCAGGTGTTTTACGTTGTTGATGAACTTCGAGGAACTCAATAAATTTATCTTTTACTTCTTTTTTTAAATGGTCTGAATTGGCACTGACTGTTTGCATGAAACATAAATTACTGGCCAAAGTTAATCATTTTGGTAACATATGTTTTTTTGAGGTAAAGTTGTTGAAAAAAAAATGAAAGTATTTAGGTTTAGTGTGGGTCTGAAAATGTCCAAATAGAACCCATAAAACTTGCTTTCCCCAATGAAAAAACAGCGGAATAATATATTTCCATTCTTTCTTTAGAAATTGTATACTTAAGTCCCCCTCCGAAAAGTATTTTGAACTTTTAGCTATATAAAATATTTGGTCAATTGTTGGTAATATTTTTAATAACAAATTGACATTCAATTATATATAGTCATTTGTTATTCTTATCTTCTGCCATCAAAAAATAAGCAGGCTATGTTTAAGAAAACCACCAATGAACCTCAATTAGCCATTTTTCCTCCCCAACTTCAATGCTTTCTGGAAAGGCAGAAAAGTTTTATGAGGATAAAAATGCGTGGCATAATTTGTTTCATTCAAATGTAACAGCACGGATTGATGAGTCTGTATGTAAGCCATTATTTACTGAGAAGACTGGTTCTCCAAATACTTCTGTTCGAGTATTAATAGCAATGATGATCTTAAAGGAAGGTGATGGTTGGAGTGATTCACAACTATTTGATCAATGAAGTTTTAACGTTTTAATCCGTGGCGCATTGGGCTTAATGAATTTTGATGAAGTTATTCCTACTGAATCAACGTATTATTTATTTCGCAAACGGATTGTAGCATATGAAAAGGCTGAAAAAGTAAATCTTTTTGAGCAAACATTTGCTACGGTAACAAAGGGACAAGCAACGGATTTTGAAGTGAGTGGTAAAAGAACCAGAATGGATAGTAAGCTTATGGGAAGCAATATTACCTGGCTAAGTCGTTACGAATTAATACAGGAAACATTGCGCTTATTTTGTGAGGACATTAAAGAAACAATGGAGAATTATCCGCAATTGATTTTGCAAAAAGATATCATCGAAAACCTGCTAAAAGAAAAGGGCAATAACGTTGTTTATAAAAGTTCAAGCGTTGAAGTTAAAACTAAAATACAGCAGTTGGGCTTGCTGGCATACTCCTTGATTCAGTTGTATAATTCTTTGTCGAGCGAACACTATGATACACTCAGGAGAGTTTTTACAGAACAATTCAAAATGGATGAAGATGGCACAACAATAATCTCCAGGAACAAAGAAGAAATTAGTGCTGATTTAGTTCAATCTCCGCATGATACTGATTGTCATTATCGCAATAAAGATGGTAATCAGGTAAAAGGTTACAGCATGAATGTAACCGAAAGTTGTGATAGCGAAAGCCTCAACTTAATAAGCAGCGTTGATGTTAAGGTAGTATCTGCTGCCGACAATGATTTTTTTTTGCAAAATGGTATTAATGGAGCGAAGGAAATATTTACCGATACGGTTGAAAAGGTTCATACAGACGGAGCATACCATAGTACCGGTAATCAGGTTTTTTGCACAGCGGAAAATGTAGAGATGCTTATAAACGCCATACAAGGTGCTTTGGCCCGTTTTGATTTGGTGCAACATGAAGAAGGCGAATTTACTGTAACCGACACGCACACTGGTGAAGTTATTCCGGCAACAAAATTAAAGAATAAGGAGAAATGGAGAATTAAAGTAGGCATCAATTATAAATACTTTTCAACTAAAGAAATAACAGCCTCTGCACTCAAAAGAAAAATAGCCAATATCCCTCAGGAAATATTAAATATTCGCAATAATGTAAACGACAAAACCCGGTATAGAGGATCAATCAAACATAAAATGTGGGCTAATATTCACTGCATGTGGGTGAACTTTGTCCGCATTAAAAATTATGTCATTAAATCGCACATAATTATTGAATTTGAAATAATTTATAGTTCAATAAGTAGTACTCTAAAACAAATATTCACATCTATGACTTTTAAGCAATTTTTATTGAACCCTATCAAATCCCAACCTAAAATGTTATAAATACCATAATAGCTATTATTTAAGTTAACAGTATGGATCCTATAACAATCTTCATTGTTTCCCTAATTAAAGTTTTTACCGGCCATTCCGGGCATCAACTCAAATCCACCCTGCTTACCGTTATCAATTCGCTTGCGTCTTCAATCGCTTTCATAATATTATCAAGCTGTTGCGTATCATGCACCTCTAAAAATATATTGCCCTCAAACATTCCTTCATTACTGGTAACACTTATGGATCGCATATTAATCTGCAATTGTTTAGAAATAATATTGGTAATAATATTTACAATGCCCACACTGTCAATACCAGATATTTTTATTGATGTAAGGAATGCCTTACCGGCATTTAAACTTACCTTGGCCCATTTGGCTTTTATAATCCGGTAACCGTAATTACTCATTAAAGCAACGGCATTAGAACAATTGGTCCGGTGTATTTTTACTCCCTCGCCCACTGTTACAAAACCAAAAATTTCATCGCCTGGTATTGGGTTGCAGCACTTGGCAAACGAGTACTCCATGGTGGTATCGTTATCGCCCAATAAAATGGCATCATTGGGTATTGCAGCAGCGGGCTTTTGTTTGGCAGGTACATGTGTCTCCGCGGGTTTAATGCGTTCCAAATGCAATATACCTTCAATGTCCATCTTGGTGCGGTCTATAATTTCATTAGCTACCTGATAATATAATTCTGATACCGACTTTAATTTAAAGTGCCGCATAAGGTCCTGCAGTGCATCTGAGTTAAACGGGATTTTCGCATTTTTAAATTTGCGTTCAAGAATCTCTTTACCCATGGCAGAAGCATGTAAGCGTATCTGCTTAAAGTAATCTCTTATTTTTGATTTAGCCTTGGCAGTAACAACAAAATTAAGCCAGTCTTCACTGGGTTTTTGCTTGGCACTGGAAAGGATTTCTACTTGATCGCCATTGCTTAATCTATGGTTAATAGGTACTAGTTTATTGTTAAGTTTGGCTCCTATACATTTGGTGCCAAGATCACTGTGAATATCAAATGCAAAATCAAGCACGGTAGATTCTGAAGGCAGTTTTTTTAGATCGCCTTTTGGGGTGAACACGAAAATTTCTTCGCTGTACAAAGCCAGTTTAAAATCATCTAAAAACTCCAGTGCATTTGCATCGGGATTTTCAAGTATTTCACGCACACGCGATAGCCAGCTCTCCAGGCTATTGTCAACATTTTGTGCGGTATCTTTATATTTCCAGTGTGCAGCAAATCCTTTTTCTGCAATTTCATCCATTCTTTTGGTTCTTATCTGAACCTCTACCCACCTGCCTTTAGGCCCCATAACAGTAGTATGCAAACTCTCATAACCATTGGCTTTGGGCGTACTTACCCAATCTCTCAATCTATCGGGGTTTGGCGTATAGTGATCCGTAACAATAGAATACACCTTCCAGCAATCGCTTTTTTCATTCTCGTATTCTGTATCAACAATAATGCGTATGGCAAACAAATCATACACCTCTTCAAAAGGAATGTTCTGTTTCTTCATTTTATTTAAAATAGAATGAATACTTTTTGGCCTGCCTTTAATTTCATATACAAAGCCTGCCTTATCCATATCTTCCATTAAAGGTTCAATATAAGAACGGATGTATTTATTGCGCTGAACCTTGGTCTCATTCAGCTTATTTTTAACGAAATTATAATTATCGGCCTGCAGGTATTTTGTGGCCAGATCTTCCAGTTCCGTCTTCACTGCATATAAGCCAAGTCTGTGCGCCAGCGGGGCATATACATAAGCTGTTTCCGAGGCAATTTTAAGTTGCGATTTCGGGCTCATCGAGTCGAGCGTGCGCATGTTGTGCATGCGATCGGCAAGCTTTATCAGTATCACCCGCACATCATCACTTAAAGTAAGCAGCATTTTTTTAAAATTCTCTGCTTGTATGCTTCTGTCTGGCTGGTCAAAAACACCTGCTATTTTTGTTAAGCCATCAATAATTATCGACACCCTTTCCCCAAACTTCAGCTTTATTAAATCTAAGGTAATGTCGGTATCTTCAACCGTATCATGCAATAAAGCACATATAACAGATGTAACACCCAGGCCCATTTCAGCAGCGCAAATTTGTGCCACCGCAAGGGGATGCAAAATATAAGGCTCACCGCTTTTACGGCGCATGTTTTTATGTGCTTCTAACGAGAGTTCAAAAGCTTCCCGTATTTTATTGCGGTCTTCTTTGGTAAGTACCCGTCGTATGCTTCGCAGCAAGTTGCGATATTCTTTTACAATATCTTTATTTTCCTTTTCTGTATCAATAAGATGACCCGTCATTAGCTCTGGTTTGATAGAATTTTATGTGGCTAAATTTAGGTAATTTTTATAACATTTTGCTTATAGGCCTTTCTTTTCCGTTTATATAAAATTTGATGTGTTTAGGTTTAGGTTGAAACCAAAATATTTTACAATAGCTGAATTTTTTAAATAAAAAAACTGATACCTTTTAACTTTTTATTGTTAAAATAGATGTATTTATATAGCAAAAAGTCAAATCATTTTTTGTTGCTTGCGTTTAGGTTAACGTAAACACAAATAAAAGGTTAATTTAATAAGACATCTTAGTCCATCACTAATAATACGCATCGTCTGCACAGCTTTAGGTTGCCGTCGTATCATCTATTCTGGGTATGTGGTTTTTTGTTATTGCTGCTTTTAAATAAAGCTCGTGCCGTGTCAGGTTTTTTTGTTTATATACTTCCTTCATAGCATACCGACTTTAAAAAATTAAAATCCCTTTACCTATAAAGTCAGGTGTTGCTTTTGCCATCTTTCCGGTATTTATTTTACAATTGGCCACCTCTTTAAACAAGTTTATATTTGTTTTGGACTTCAACATATTCTTGTTTAAGTAGTACTCTTTTTCAATTTATTTCTAGGGTGTTAGGTCCGTTTTAATAACTTTAACAAAAGCATTTATAATTTAACCCTGATAACTCTTCAATTTCACTTTTATCATTTTATTTACTTTCATATACTTTTCATTTTCTATCATCTAAATACTGTAACATTGCCTTTCAACCTATCTTATTATATTGAAGTTAGACATTTTCTTTTTCGGTAACTTTGCTTATTTTTATAAGATACAAATAATTTTCGATAATTTTGGGGTTAAATTTTTATCAGGTTAATCTTCGTTGCCTAATATATTTAATTTTCTTTGCCCTAAACCCTGTCCCGCGTTCAAAAAATATTGCTAAATATATTAATATGCTTATATTTGCATCCCTCAAAAAAAGGGAAGTGTGCATGTGGCGTAATAGGTAGCCGTGCCAGACTTAGGATCTGGTGCCGAGAGGCGTGGGGGTTCGTGTCCCTCCATGCGCACATTAACAAAACAAAAAAATAAGACTGACCTCCTGTCAGTCTTATTTTTTATAAAGCTATTTGAAGAGAAAAAGCGATGAATGTAACATTTGAAAAAAAAGATGAACTAAACGGAACCATTTCCGTTAACATCACCACCGAAGATTATCTTCCGGCTTACGAGAAGAAATTAAAAGATTATGGCAAAAAGGCCAATATTCCTGGTTTTAGAGCAGGACACGCTCCTAAAAGCATGATCGAAAAAATGGTTGGTAACAGCCTGTTATTAGAAGAAGTTAACGGATTAGCCAGCAAAGGCCTTTTCGATTACATGGAAGAAAATAAAATGAATGTTTTAGGTCAACCGGTATTAAGTGAAGACACTAAAATTGATGCATTAACCAAAAATGCAGCTTACACCTTTAATTTCGACCTTGGACTTTCTCCGGATATTCAGTTAAATATTAGTGCTGCCGATACTTATGAAAAATATAAGGTGGTGGTTAGCGATAAAATGATTGACGAAGAAGTAGCCCGTATGGTGAAACAAAATAGTGCGTTAACAAATGTTGAAATTGCAGAGGAAAATGATCTCATCTACGCCGGTCTTACTGAACTATCAGATGAAGGTAATGAACTTGAGGGTGGTGTAAATGCAGAATCTGTTCCTATTGCTATAAATACCATTAAAGATGAAGAGGTTCGCAACCGACTTACCGGACTCGAAATTGGTGCTGAATTTACAGTTAATATTTTCACTTTGTTCAACAACGATGAAGTAGAAATGAGCCATGCTTTAAACATGCAAAAAAATGGCATTCCGGATCTTAACCCGGAGTTTAAATTAAAACTGAATGAAATTAAACGTACCGAAACTTCAATAATGAACCAGGAGTTTTTTGATAAAATATATGGAAAAGATGTAATTACCTCAGAGGGTGAATTACGCACAAAAATTCAGGAAGAACTCTCCGCGTATTTTGATCAGCAGGCTCAGCATTTATTAGAACACGAATTATTTGATGCGTTAGTTGCAAAACATAAAATTGAATTACCTGATGCCTTTTTAAAACGTTGGTTAATTGACAGACATGCGGATAAATTTAATTCTGAAAACGTTGAAATGGCATACCTTCCTGAAGCAAAGTATCTGAGAAATCATATCTTCGAAGAAAAAATTCTGGTAAGCAATGGGATCAAAATAGACGAAGAAGAAATTAAACAGGTTGCTTTGGCCCATACAAAAAACATGTTCAGCTCATACGGTAATCAGGGCATAAGTGATGAGTTGCTTATGAGCATTGTTGAACCCCAGTTAAAAAAAGAAGACTTTCGCAGCCGCATGATCAATGTAGCTTCACGGGCCAGAGTGAATGAATATTTAATGAACACACTAACCATTGAGCCAAAAGAAATTAGTGTAGAAGATTTTATAAAAGTAATGGAAATACATAACCATAAGCACCACGAAAATAGTGATAATGAACAAGGAAATGAGCCGGAAGAACATGGCCATGACAATGAACTGCAAGAGCATAACCACTCTCATGAAGAATGAATAACAGAATAAGAATAGTGGAATAAAAAAAAAGCCCTCCTGTATGGAGGGCTTTTTTTATGGTTATCTGCTTATAAAATTAACAATAAAGTGATAAAAGATTTGGTGATTTTTATACGTTTTAATTTCACACTAATGTTTAAAAATTATACTTTACCATCCGTACAAATCCCGATAAAAAATACTTCTTTTTTTATTAAATTGAAAACAGTTTTGGTATTTTATAAAGGCAAATTAAAACTGTTTATAGCAAGCAATTTCCACTAATTTATTTTGAACACGAAAAATAATTGTGATTTTCTAAATTATATGTGGAAATTGTATTTATAACAGTAAGAAGAAAAGCGTTAGTGTAAAAGTCCTTCATCCGGGCAAAAAGCAGTAAATTAATTACGCTCTTATCCAACTAAAGGTGTATTCTTTAACGGGTGTTTTCATTCTTTCGGCAATACGAGACAAACGATCGGGCAATGCAATTAAGTAGTCTCGTGCTTTTTCACCACTCTCTTTTAGGCCGCGCACATTTTCTATCTGCCAATCAGCTATTAATCCTCTGAGAATTTCAACATAGTCAAAGGAAGTATAAACCCCAAGGCGTGTGGCTGCATCGCTAAAGTTAGAAAAACTATTTAACCTGCCTCCCAGTTCGCGCAAACATTGAGAAGGCATAGCAATTTTCTTCCGCATCATATCTTCAAAAGCCAACATAAGTTCATTAGGATCAAGCTCTATAATGCGCGATACAAAAGTTTTATAAGCGCGGGCATGCCGGGCCTCATCAGCAGCCACAAGACCACAAATCTTTGATAATAAAGCATTGCCATCCTGTTTGGCAAGTGTTGCTACCCTGCGATGAGAAACATTGGTTGCCAGTTCCTGAAAGCTCGTATAAATAAAATTACGGTAAGGATCATTAGCCGCACCATTATCAAAACCATCCGCTATTAAATATTGGGTTGATGCCTCAAATTCGCGCATATTAATTCTGCCACACAAATAAAGATACCGGTTAAGTACATCGCCATGACGGTTCTCTTCGGCTGTCCAGCTACGCATCCATTTCATCCAGCCATTATTACCCACTTGGTCTACACCTGTTAAATTAGCTAACCAGGTTTCGTAAGTAGGTAAGGCTTCTTCGGTAATTGTATCTGCAACTAATACTGCAAGTAAATCATAAGAGTGACTCTGTGCCTGTTCCTGAATATCTTTTAGGTCTGCAATAAACGTGGTATCAGAAGTTAAAGGCAACAATTCACTAGCCTGCCAGTTGGTTTCTATAGGCTTCAAATATTCGGAAGCTATTTGCTCAACCGATTGTCCAATCATGTTCATGACTTCCATACGTGACGGTGAGAGTGCGTTATTCATAAAATGTTTTGCATCAAAAATAAGTTTTATTATCTTAGATAGCTAATTTAATTAGGATTTTAGACCATTTGTATTAAATAAATCACAACATCTTTTATATGTTTAAGCAAAACTTTATTAATGTTCATTCCCACCATAAGCCTTTAAATGAAAATGAATTTGTGATCAGAAATGCTTACCTGCATTCCATTTCCGGTTTACCGTCAAATTATTCCTTAAGTATTGGCATACATCCCTGGTTTATTTCAAAAATAACGTTGGATCAAAGCGAAAAAAAAATGCGTTTATTACTGGCCCAACCCAATTTTATGGCAATTGGTGAAATTGGGTTAGATAAACTAAAACCTTATTGGACCCAACAATTAATTTATTTTGAAATGCAACTTTTGTTAGCAAAAGAATTTAACAAGCCAGTAATTATACATTGTGTTAAAGCATATAATTACCTCATCACATTTATTAAAAAATCAGATAGCCAATTTATCCTTCATGGTTACAATGGCAACCTGGTTCAAACCAAACAATTGGTAAAATTTGAAAATGTATATTTTTCTTTCGGACCAAAGCAATTAAATGTAGGAGACAAAATTAAAGAGGTACTCAGAATAATTACACCAGAAAGGATTTTTATAGAAACGGATACGCAAAGAATACCGGTACTGCAGGTATATAATAAAATTTTACCTTACTTTCAATTGTCTTTAACAGCGTTACAAAACCAGATAATTGCCAATTTTATCCATGTATTTAAAGAATCTAATTCCAGTTAAAATCTTTAGGGGAATTGGCCAGGTAAGCAAAATCACTTCCCAGGTTTTTTACTACACGGCTCCACATTTCTTCCAGGTCGTCAGTAAAAACTATTTCAGATTCTGCAGGTGTTGCCCACCATGATTTTTGGGCAATTTCTATATTAAGTTGTCCTTCTCCCCAACCACTGTAACCTATAAAAAATTTAAAATCTTCTGGTTTAACTTTATCCTGTAATAATAATTCATTAATGGCTTCAATATTTCCTCCCCAAAAAATTCCATTAGAAACAGGCATGGCCTCTTCTATCAGATCGTTCGCTTTGTGTATAAAATGAAGAGTATTCTGCTCAACGGGTCCGCCATAAAACACCGGGAAATTAATTGTTAGCAGCCCTGGAATTACTTCATCGGTAGTTAGTGTTAATAAGCGGTTCAGTATAAATCCTACACTTCCTTCTTCCTCATGTTCACAAAGCAATATTACCGACCGCCTGAAATTGGGGTCAGCTAAAAAAGGTTCGCTAATTAATAACTGACCTCTTTGTGGATTAAACTGAAATCGGGTTTCCTTAATTTCCATTATTGCAAATATAGCAGACTAATAAATTTTGACAAAGCAATAAAATTACCTTCTTCATCTCAAGGTATTTATATGGCTGATCCTATATTTATACCAACCTATAATTATGCTTTACTTTTATTTATACCTTTGCCATTTAATTTAATGTATGATTAACAATAAAGACCTGGCTGCTATCAGAAAAGATTATACGCTGAGAACGTTTAATGAAAGCCAGGTTTTGACTGATCCGGTTGAACAATTCAGGCTATGGTTAAATGAGGCAATTGAGGCAGACGTTAATGAACCCAATGCGATGACACTGGCAACAGTTTACGAAAATGGAAACCCAAGTGCACGCATTGTTTTACTGAAAGGATTAAGCGAAAACGGTTTTGTTTTTTACACTAACTATAACAGTAATAAAGGCAAACAAATTCAGCATAATCCAAATGCCGCCCTTGTGTTTTTCTGGCCTGAATTGCAAAGACAGGTTAGAATTGAAGGCGTTATTAATAAGGGTTCAAAAAAAGATGCAACTGCGTATTTTCAATCCCGCCCTATTGAAAGCAGAATTGGAGCGCATGCATCAAGACAAAGTGAGGTGATAAAAAGCAGAGAAGAATTAGAAAATAGTTACAACACCTTAAAAACTTTATTTGAAAAAGAACCACTTTTGTGTCCAGTTGATTGGGGTGGTTTTGTTTTAAAACCCTGTAGTATGGAATTCTGGCAAGGAAGAGCCAGCAGACTTCACGATAGGATTTTGTTTACACTACATGATAAGAAATGGTTAATTGAACGGCTGGCTCCTTAAAAAACAATATGGCTAAGAAATTAATGGTTCAAATAGCATTAATAGATTTAATGTACTACAGTTACATTTAAGTCATTTATTAAGATAATATTAGGATTTACCTTGCATATTAACTTATTGTTAATATATTGCATTCATACAAGCATTTGAACCCTTAAATAAATGATGATAAATATTATTTTACTGGTAATAACCTCATTTTTAATTGTGGTATTTGCCATTCCTTCTATTATTACTGTATCAAAATTAAAAGGCCTTTACGACAAACCTGAGGAAAGAAAACTTCATACATTGAAGATTCCCCGGTTGGGTGGTCTGGCAATTTTTGTATCATTTGTACTTTCGGTGCTGGTATGGGCCGATTTTACCAATATGTATGGAATGCAATATATAGAAGCAGCACTTATTTTGTTGTTTTTTAGCGGTTTAAAAGATGATATTATTATGCTTTCTCCCATGAAGAAACTTTTTACACAATTAGTGGCGGCAGGTATGGTTACTTATCTTACTAAAATCAGAATCTCCGATTTTCATGGTGTATTTGGCATTAATGAAATACCCGTATGGGTTTCTATTCCCTTAAGTGTGTTTACTATAATTGTAATCACCAATTCATTTAATTTAATTGATGGTGCAGATGGTTTGGCAGGTAGTTTAGGACTTATTATGAGTCTTACTTTTGCTTTTTGTTTTTATCTTAACGATGATATGGGCTGGAGTATGATGGCCTTTTCTCTGGCAGGATCCTTATTGGGTTTTCTGTGTTTTAATTTTAATCCGGCCAAAATATTTATGGGCGACTCAGGGTCACTTACGGTTGGCTTTCTTTTATCTATATTTGCTATTTATTTTATAGAATCTAATAGCCCTAATTCGGGATCTATTCTTAAACTAAAATCTGCTCCAGGCATTGCAATTGCCATTTTGGTGGTTCCACTATATGATACCTTAAGAGTATTTATTTTAAGGGCAACTAAAAAACGTTCTCCCTTTAAGGCAGATAAAAATCACCTACATCATTGGCTAATTAAAACAGGCCTTGGCCATAAACAAGTAAGCTTAACCCTGGCAGGTGTAAATATGTTATTCATCATTATTGCGTTTGCCATTAAAGATTACCCGGCATATATTGTATTAGGAATTGTTTGTTCGCTGGCACTGGTAGTAGGGCAATTACCTGTTTACTTTTACCGCCACAAAATATCTGATCTGGAAGCGGATGATAACATGCAGGATGAAATTGAACAGAGCCTGCGTAAATCTATCAGAAGCTAACATTTTCCACAAAGAAATTCCGCATACTGATAAATGCTTTTGCCCGGTGACTAATCTTGTTTTTTTCAGGCAAGGTCATTTCGGCAAGCGTCTTTTCTGAACCCTCAGGTATAAAAACAGGGTCATATCCAAATCCTTCATTTCCTCTTTTCTCCAAGTTTATTTTTCCATCAAGATGGCCTTCAAAATAATGTTCCTTTCCATTTAACAGTAAACAGATAACAGTTGAAAAACGGGCATTCCTGTTCTCTATTCCTTTTAAATTAGCCAATAATTTATGCATATTGGCTTCCGAATCCTTTTGTTCACCCGCATATCTGGCACTGTAAACGCCCGGCTCACCGTTTAATGCCTCTACCAGTAATCCCGAATCATCAGCAAAACAATTTAAATCAGTAGCTTCATATACCGCCTGAGCTTTCATTTGTGCGTTTTCATGAAGGGTTGAACCGCTTTCAATAAGTTCTTCAAAAATACCAATTTCCTCTAACGAATGTATTTGGATCAGACCATCTAATAGTGCTGAAATTTCCTTTGTTTTGTGTTTATTATGCGAAGCAAATATTATCTTCATAATTCTGTTAAAATTTATTTTTACTTAGTAAATATGTAAAAGCTGCAAGCTGTTTAATTAAAAGAAAATCTAATGGTGCTTTGAGACGTACCTGTTTAGTTAAAAAACATTCTTTGTAAGGCTATCCACAATTTACTTTTTAATGCATTATCTGTTAAATAAGTATTTAGGGGATAAGCTTTTAACAAATCTACATTGCTAAGCATTGCCTGCTGATGATTTTCCAGTTTAATCTTCTCCCTTTTAATCCAGTTTTCACAACCCCACACAATCAACTGAAAAGGCTTAAAGTGATTGATCAACTCCTGCAAAGTAGCGTCTTTGCAGGTGTTTAGGTTCAATACCCATACATCATCAAAATCTTTTCTCAAACCTTTATCAATAATAGATTTTAATAATTGCAACTCAGGATCTGCCAAGTAATCAATACCTTGGGCATCAACTAACAATAATAGTTTTTGCTTACCCAACCCAAGTACGTTGTATTGTATAGAAAAATCTTTTTCTTTGACCTCGAAAATCTCATCAAAGAGCGGTGCTAAAAAATCATCTGCAATTTGTAACTCATTATTCATACGATGGCAATTTCAATAAAAATAAACAAAAATCCTCAATCGCGCATACATTTATGTGATTTTGAAAATATTGAATTCGGAAAAATCTTTTCTGATCACATGTTCAGAGCCGATTATACGGATGGACAATGGCAGCCCGGCACAATAGAACCCTACGGCAATATTTCCATAGCACCTTCACTGTCTGCGTTGCATTACGGCCAATCTATTTTTGAAGGCATGAAAGCTTTTAAGGATCCACAGGGAAAACCGCAACTGTTTCGTCCGCTCGAAAATTTAAAACGTTTAAACATTTCTGCCATAAGAATGGGGATGCCTGAATTACCCGAAGAAATTTTTATTGAAGGATTAAAACAATTAGTAGTTTTAGACCAGGCATGGATTCCAACAATAGACGGCAGTGCTTTATACCTGCGTCCTTTTATGTTTGCCACTGACGATTTTGTGGGTGTGAGACCAAGCAACAATTATAGTTTTATGATATTTTGTTGCCCGGTTAACAGTTATTACCCTAAACCCATAAGGGTTAAGGTGGAGCAAAAATTTGTGCGTGCAGCAGAAGGTATGGCAGGCAGTGCAAAAGCAGCAGGTAATTACGGCATTAGTATGCTGCCTACAATGGAAGCTAAAAAACTTGGTTACGATCAGATTATCTGGACAGATGGAAAGAATCACCAACATGTGGAAGAATCGGGTACAACCAATTTATTTTTTGTACTGGAAGATAATCTTGTTCTCACTCCCCGTCTGGATGGAAACATACTGAATGGCATAACCCGCAACACTTGTATTGCATTATTAAGGGCCAAAGGATATGAAGTGCAGGAAAGAGACATTTCTATCGTAGAAATGATAGAAGCCGCAAAACAAAATAAACTCACCGATGTATTCGGAACAGGAACAGCAGCTATCATCGCCAAAATAGCTACTATAGGCTATGAAGGTGCAGATTACGAATTACCTGATCCCGAAAAACGTGTTGTATCCAACTGGCTTTACAAAACTGTTTACAATATTCAAACCGGCAAAGAACCCGATCCATTTAATTGGATTATGAAGTTGGGGTAAAAAAAAGGTGCAAAGAACTTTAAGTACCGGTTAAGAAAATAATATTGATTGAAGCTGGAAAGTAAAAACAAGAAACACTACTTTTTTTTGAATGAGCTACACAGTTATTTCTAATACGAAGTTTATTTTTACTCAAGTTATTGGAGTCTTTTAAGCAACCTTATTGTTGACGTTTACCAAATGGTTTGATTATTTTCATTCCGGCACATCAGGCTATCAAAATCATACGCCAGTTTTTTAATCCAATGCCGTGTATTCATTAAAACAAATTAAATAAATTGAACCGCCAAAAAAGACTACGCCCGCTTCGCTCTTTCCCAGTTAGCGCTTTGTTTGCCTCTTAAAAACCTGATCAACCCAAGGTACATACATAGGTTCATAATAAAGAAGTAATAAGGCACAAACAAGGCCTTAACTTTTATTTGTTTATTGGCAAGATACCAACCCAATAAAGCCATACCATAAAATACAACCTGACCTATTAACAACATTGTATAAATACCTCCTACATTAAACATCAACACAATATTTATAAGAAATAAAATCAATAAGGATAAGGGCGCCAAGGTCCAGCGCAAAACGCGGTGGGAGATAAATAAAAACGCCACCCTGAAATTTGAAAACAGGTTAAACGCACCGGGCAACCTGCTCATGCTTTGAAACGCACCTGCCGCTATACGCACTTTTCTTTTTAGCTCTTCTTCAACGTTGGCACTTGCAGTTTCTGCTGCCCATGCATTTTTTTCGTAAATAACACGGTAACCATCGGTGGCAATTTGCATGCTTTGCATCAGATCGTCAAGCAAACTGTCTTTAGGCAATTCTTTGTATAATTCAGTGCGATAACTCATCAACTCGCCGGCAGCACCAACTATAGTAAAAAAGTCTGAATCAAGTTGTTTCAAAAAGCTTTCATATTTCCAATAAATTCCTTCACCGGCACCACTTGCATTCTCTTTGTTTTTGGTAATAATTCTTTTTTCCCCAGTTACTGCCCCCACTTTAGGATCAGCATAATGTTTTACCATCTCTCTGATAGCTTCCGGATTTAAATCTGTATTGGCATCACAAAATACCACAATAGGCGTTTTAACATAGGCCATAGCCCTGTTCATAGCAGCGGCTTTCCCATTACGCGCATCTTCATGCAAGGCAAGCACAGAAGTGTGCATTTTAACTCGGTTATAAGTATCATCGTTTGAACCATCACTGATAAAAATAAGTTTTAATTTATCTTTGGGATATTCCAGTGCAAGGCTGTTTTTAATTTTTTCTTCTATATAGTCTGCCTCATTAAAACAAGGCACCACTAAAGTAACTTCTGGTTCAAACAACGGATCAAATAATTTTACTGAACTAAATGCTTTTTTAATTTTAACCATTACATAAAGCAATATTCCATAGCCTATATAGCTATACACCACAATAGAGATACAAATCCAGAAAATCATTTTAAGACTATTCATATATTACTTAACAACTTTTGTCCAGGATGTATAAAATCCACATGTTAATTGCCTGGGCAAATAGTTTGCTATCCAGCAATCAAAACTTTGCAATAATTTTATTCTGCGCGTGAAAAAAGAAAAGGGGAAAATTCTTTCTAAAAAATCTGCGTTGCTAAAATCGATATTTACAAAACCAATATCATGCATTAATCTCATAAATGCCGTTAAACTAAAAAAATGAATGTGAAGTAAATCCTCATTTGAGCTCTGCATGGTTTTGGCATCATAACCAAGTAACTTTTTAAAGGCAACAATCTGCTTGTCCCATCCTTTTTGATGCAGCCATTGCATGGGCCGTGTAATCAGAACTTCACGAGGACCATACCCGTTTGGAACAGTAGCAATAAATACACCACCTGGTTTCAGAATTCTATAAATAGATTCTGTTAATTCACGGGGTTGTTTTAAGTGTTCTAAAACTTCACTGCAAACTACCACATCAAAAGCATCCTTCACAGCTAATGAGTTGGCATCGTTTACTTCAAACTTTACATTTTTAAAAGTATTTAAAATGGTAGCGTGCTCAATACTTGTTTTATCAATATCAATTCCTGTTACAAAATACCCTAGCGATCCCAATGCTAAACTCATATTGCCATTACCACAGCCTATATCCAGTATTTTCGCATTCGGATTATTTAATGCCCTTACAGAATTAATGATAAAGTCGAGACGTTTTAAATCTTCTACATCTTTATAGGTTGTATATTTGGCATAGTCTTTAATCATTTTTAACAATTTTTGTTTTTATTGATAAATTTAAATGAGGCTAAAATAATTATTCCAATATTAAAATTAGCTATTTAACTACTTTAGTCCAGCTGGTGTAAAAGCCACATGTTAAATGCCTGGGCAGGTAATCTACAACCCAGCAATCAAAGACTTGCAATGCTTTAATTTTTCGGGTAAGCAATGAAAAAGGGAAGATTCTTTCTATGAAATCTGCATTTCTGAATTCAAGTTTTTTAAAGCCAACCCCTTCCATCAAACGACTGAACCCCCCAACACTAAAAAATTGTACATGCGTAAGATCTTCATTTGAACTTTGCAAAGTTTTGGCATCATAACCTAACATTCTTTTAAAACCATTTACCTGTTTATCCATGCCTTTTCTACCCAGCCATTGCATTGGGCGGGTAATAAGCATCTCCCTCGGACCATACCCGTTAGGAACAGTAGCAACAAAAACGCCGCCTGTTTTTAATATCCGATAGATGCTTTCACACAATTCGTAAGGTTTATTTAAATGCTCAAGCACCTCACTGCAAACTACAGCATCAAAAACTTCATTCATAGTAAAAGAATTTGCATCAAGCACTTCAAACTTTACATTGTTAAAAGTATTTTGGGCAGAAGCAGCATTAATGCTAGCCTTGTCTATATCCACCCCTGTAACATAATAACCAAGTGAGCCTAAAGCGAGACTAACATTTCCATTTCCACAACCTATATCCAGCACCCTGGCGTCAGGATTATTTAAAGCCTTAATAGAGTCAACAATAAAATCCAGTCTCTTCAAATCTTCAATGTCCGTATAGGTTGTAAATTTCGTGTATTCTTTTTTCATGCCCTTGCGGTTTTTTTTATTTAATCGGTTTAAAAATCAAGCTAAAATAACATTTCTTTATAATTTTCTATTTATTTAAAACTTGCTGATAGATTTCAATTGTTTGTTCTGCATTCTTATGCCATGAAAACAAACCGGATCTTATAATTCCCTTTTTAATTAGTGAATTCTGTAATGCTTTATCATGAAACAATTTCACAATAGCATCGGCAATATCACTAGCATTAAAGGGATCCGTTAACAAAGCAGCATCACCTGCCACCTCTGGCATACTTGAAGTAGTAGAGGTAATAACTGGCACTTCACACCGCATTGCTTCAATCATAGGTATTCCAAAGCTTTCGCGTAAGGAAGGATATAAAAACAAACTTGCCTGACAGTAAATAGCAGGAAGTTCATTATTGGGCACATAACCTGTGAAAGAAACATCATCTAATATTCCCGGATCACCAATTTGGGAAGCAATTTTCAGTAAATAATTTCTGTCTATATCCAGCATAAGTAATTTACACGGTAAAGTTTTTCTTGCCTTTAAAATACTCAAGGCTTTTAATACACCAATTACATTTTTCTTAGGATCCGTATTACCAAGATAAAAAATAAAATGATCTGGAAGTTTATATTTTTGTTTAGCCTCTTTCAATAAAACCTCATCTTTTATTTTTTTAAAATGAGAGCCGACGCCATTATACACAGTGTGAACCAGTGATGGAGGCATCTGGAAATAGGACAGAATTCTTTCTCTTTCGAAATCTGAAACAGTTAAAACAGCTTTTGCCTTACCGGTAATTGCAGGTACATTCCATCGCCGGTATAAATTGCCAAATTTCTGATAAGTTGTGCCAGCGTTAAAGTTAAGTTTCTCCAAATATATAATATCGTGTAACGTTAATACCAGCGGCATACTCATAAAAAGCGGAGCAGTGTTGCTGGTGCAATGTAATAATTGAACCCCCTCCTTTTTAGCAGCTATTGGCAGCAGGCATTGTTCCCATATAGGATAAGGTGCAGCATTTATTTCAACTATTTTTACATTATTGCTTTCTTTTAAACAATCACTGTCTTCATCAGGTTTTACAAAAACAACAAACTGGTGCTCACTTTCAATTTGTTGCAGATGTTTAATTAACTCAAGCGCAACCATGTCCATGCCATGTTTTTTCTTTCTGAAGATCCGTTGTGCTTCTATACCGATTTTCATTTTTTTAATGTAAAATGTATCCTTGTTAATTATTAGCTTTTGTTGAATTTTCTATAGTTGCAGAGTGTTCAGTATGTATAAAAGCTTTGGCACCACCTTTACTTTTTGCCATTGCTATAACCATTAAAACAAAAGCTTGTGGCACCCTTACTGCGGCCACAAGTGTTTTTAAATTAAAGTAACTTGACGGGATGGCTAAAAGATAGCTGATCGAACATAACAAGAACAAACTGAAAAACACAGATCCAAATACAGAAAAAGGCACAAATGCAAGGAATGACATGAAGAATGACAAACCTAATAAAAGTATTCGCGGCAGTAAAATGCGTTGCAGGGCTTTATCAAAAAAATCCATATTCCCTTTAAGAATGAGATTTGCAATGCCTTCAATTAACACAGCGTTAAAATCAAAAAATTGTGAGGCAACCCATCTCCGGCGCTGCTTGGAAAAAACTTTTGCATTCTGCACTTTTTCATCATAAACTAAGGCATCATTTTCATACATTACCTTAACATTATTTTTAACCAGAAAGAATTCAAGTTCTTTGTCTTCTACCGGTGAGTGGATATCACGCATGGCCTGTTTAAAAAAATTAAACTGCATTGCTTGCCCTGAACCCGATAAAGCTGAAGTGATACCAAGTACTACATGTCCTTTCCTAAAAATATGATTATTTATTTCTTCGCTTATCCCATCAAGGATAGCAAAAGGAGTATTTAGATTTTTTGCAGTTCTGTGTGCCTGTAAAATAACTTCATTATTTTGTAACCGCGCATTAATCTTCCTTAAAAAATTAATTTCCATTATATTATCAACATCCAGTACCAGGCAATAATCATAAGTATTGTCAGGTAATAACCCAAGAGCGGTATTTAAAGATTTCGCTTTAGTACTCAAATCAAACTGAACCGGAATTAATTTAATAGGCATCACTAATAACTCAGCAATTGTTAATTGTTTTAGTGAGTCCGCAATCACTATCACATCAAACAATTCTGTAGGATAATTCTGAAAAAGGCAATGACTAACTGTATTTAAAATAACCTCATCGTGTTTATAGGCAGGTATCAGAATAGCAAACCTGTTGTGTATTTTGATATCAATTTTTTTAAAATTTGTCTTATTATATAACACTCCTGCTATACTAAACAATGCTACATAGCACACATTAAATGCCAGGTAAAACAACAGAATAAGTTCAAAAATATAATATAGATTACTAAACATGAGTTATAGATGCAAGGCTATTAAAAAAAATTGATTTTTTTTTACAAATCTTCTTTAGATTCACCAGGTGATGTGTGTATAAACTCTTTATTTGCACCTTTCAATTTAAATAAATTTAAAAACATCAGAATAAAACGGTCAGGTAACTGATGCAAGGCATTTAATCAACTTAGTTAATAATAACTTGGCGAAATTGCCTTTAATATTGCTGGCAATTCTGCAATGCCTGGCAAAAGGAGTTAAATATACTTATCAAAAAAAATAGAAATTTTGTTTTAAAACAGAAATAAAAAAAGCAACTTATTATCCTTTAAAACGGGCCAGATAATTTTTATAGGTTCAAAATAACCTGACATGGAAAATAGCATTAAAAAAAAAACATTTACAGACAGTATAAATAAAATTACAGCACTGATAATAAAAAATAATAATTCCATTAATGAGACAGTGCTTATTTAATTATCAGACCGGTATTATAGTAAATGTTAAAGTGATACAAATTCCAAACAGCTCCCTTAATAAAAGCGTTAAGCAGGGTAAATTCATTTTTGATCAGAAATTTAAAAATACCCTTAGGAAAGGAAAAAAAATAAAAGAATAAAATGGCAAGAATTCTTTGAATACCATTGGTATTTCTTCTGGTAAAGATTAACCTGTTTCGTGTTAAATAATAAGTCTTCATCGCACTATCTTTTCCCACCGACATAGATTCTTTGTGATATACTTTAGATGAGCCACAATACCAGATTTCGAACCCGGCCTTTTTCACCCTTTCACAAAAATCGGTTTCCTCATAATAAAGAAAATAAAGATCTGCCATTAATCCAACCTTTTCAACTACCTCCCTGCTAATCATCATAGCAGCCCCATGTGCGAGTTGAGTTTTATAACTGCGATCAAAATCAGGTTTATCCATTTCATTATGCCCAATGGCAAAGCCTCTGCCCGTGTACATATTAATACCATGACTGCCTGCAAACTGAAGTATGCCGGGATTTGAAAAATATACCAACTTAGAAGATACAAGACCAATTTGCGGCTGTGTCTCCATCAATTTAATTATTGGTTCAATAAAATCAGGAGCCGTTTCGGTATCATTATTTAGCAGAAAAAAATATTTACCTTTAGCCATTTGCAGGCCCAGATTATTGCCACCGGCAAAACCAAGATTATCTTTACTTTCAATTAAATGGATATACGGAAACTTTTCCATAAGTGAAGTTGCCGGTTGTGTAGAGGCATTATCAACAACTATAATTTCTATTGGTGAATAGGTTATTTTCTGTAGTGATAACAATAAAGCTTCTGTATAAATTAAGCCATTATAATTAACCGTAATAATACTAACTAAAGGAAAATCAGGCATACTTTTCTTTATTTACCGGAATAGGATCGTCATAAATTTCTGAAGTACATAACATCGTCATGGAAATATACATGAGCGCTCCTAAAGGAGCCTGACCAAATACCGGATTACCAAAACTTGCTGCCAGAATTCCGGTATAGCCTCCATAAAGAGCCATCATTTTTTGTTTAGTATCCGGGTTTTTAAGTACCCTTATTTTTACAATACCCATTACAATTACATAAGAAAGAGACAATGCATAAATTATTAAACCTACTACTCCGTTTTCAACCCAAATTTTTACATACCAGCTATCTGTAGGTAAATTTATAAGTGCACTACCCGGATAAAAGCGCCGGGCAAATATATCTGTAGTACCAATACCTGCTCCAAAAGGTCTGTTTTCAAGGTATTTACGAATCTTTTCCTGGTTTGATAAGCGCACCAGCAAGGAAGCTTCTTTTGGATCCAGTGCAGTTCTGATCCGATAAATCTGATAATTGGAGTTGCCGATAAACGTAAATTTTAAAAACGCAAATACTACTAAAGAAATTACAATTCCCGGAATCAGAATGCGGAAATTTCTAATAATTAAAAGGTAGGTGATACCCCCAAAAAAGATTACAAAAATAGGTCCTCTGCTTCCAGAAGTGCTCATACCAATAAGACAGATGACAAACACAAAAAAATACCAAAATTTTCTGGAAAGTTTATATGGACCAAATGCCAGTATTAATGTTATAAATGCAATATAGGCCATTGTTACTCCAAACTGCCCTGCATCCGAATAAAATGAAAACGCTCTTAACCGGCCATATAAAACGTGGGTAATCTTTCCCCCTGCTTCCAGCCATCCATCTTCAAACGGATCTGTTCCAATATTTAATTGTTTCCAGCCCCATACAGAACTTACCAGCCCCCATATAATAAGAATTTTTATAAACGTATCGAGATGCTTTTTTTTGTCGAAAAGCAACAAAGTAAGTGGCACTGTTTGAACCGCATACAATGAAACTCCCCGCACTGCATATACCCATCCAAGTTCATTGGTTGCTTCAGGGTTAAAAAATTCAAACGCAGTATAAATGAACCATAACAAGGTTGTATAAAGTATTCCATTATTCAGTTTTTTTATGTTGTCTTTAGTAATCCGGAAAACCATGGAAAGCGTGGTTAAAAATAATACCGCATCAATTGACAATCCTAATGGTACCCCATATATGTAACGGTTCAGACCAATAAAAAAAAACGAATAATGTATATAAAACATTAACCCATAAAAAGGGTTAGAAATTATCAGCGCAATAATACCAACAAGCACCGGAAAAAATACAACTAAACTACCTAACCCTATGTCTCCAATAGCAAGAACAACAGCCATCATAACGCCGGTCATTACCAGAAGTCCGGTAATAATAAAATTATCAGTATTGCTACTTTTTAAAGCTGAAGCATCAGGTCTCAATGGGAGTTTTTTTAAGTATTGATTTTATTTTAAATACAAATTCATTCCATCCAAGTATAATAACATTTTTAAAGCTCACTCCTATTTCTTTGTTCAGTTGTCTGTAGCCAAACAGCATGCCTGCAATAAAAGTAACCGTAGAAACAAATGCAACAGATTGCAGGTTGCCAAAAACATAAATACCTATATAATCACCTGCTATATTAACAGCCAACTGTATCAAAACCTTATAGAAATTTAAGTCAGGTTTGTTGATTGTATCCAACATTACTCCCGAAAATTTATCTAAGGGCAAAATGGCCATATAACTTGCAAAAAATCTTAATAGCACCGCCGATTCTGAATAACTTTTCCCTCCAATTAGCAACACTATATAATCAGCAAAAATGAAACTACTTATTGAAATAGGTAACAATAAAAAGAAAACCAACCCCGCCTTTCTCTCAAATTCCTTTCTTAACTGATCATAAGCTTTTGCAGCATAAAGCTTTGCAAACTGAGGTAAAGCGGTTACCGCAAAACTCCTTAATGGCATTTCAATGATTTCAATAATGCGGGTTGGCACATTAAATAAAGCCACACCGGCTGCACCCAGCATACTGCTTCCAATTATAAAAGTATCAGAGCTTCTCAACAGGTTTGAACCAATTAAAGTTCCCATGCTGAATTTACCAAAATGGAAAATTTTAAGCAGGTAATCGCGGGTATATTTTAACAGATGCTGAACACCACTCCAGCCTGCTGCTACTGCTACAATACTTACTACCAGGTGCGAAAGGGCATAACCAACAAATACTTCATGCAGGTTCGGTTTATATTGAATAACAAACCATATGTAAACAATAAAAACCAATTGGTTTATTATGCGAATCATGCTCATTGATACGATATGCAATTTGGCATTAAGATACCAGGTGGCAAAATTATTAGGTGCTGTAACAAATGCCATAACTACAAACCATTTAAAGAAAAACAGGTAATCAGGGAATAAGTTAAAAGCACCGAAAACGAAATAAAGAACTGTTATAACAATTACATAAATGACGGTAAGCAATAAAGTAATAAACAACGAAGAACCAACTACCAGTTCTTCTTCTTCTTCACTGTGTGCCTGAGCTAAATTTTTTACCAGTGCATTCATCACCATGCCTATCCTGAGTGTTTCAAATATCCCATAGAAAGCCAGGAACACCAGCCATGGACCAAAAATATCTTTTGGTAATAACCTTGCCAGTAAAGCAAATGTAAAAACACCAAGTAAGGCACCTAAACCATTTCCTATAAGAGATGAAAAGCTTTTACTTTTGATGATTTGTTTTAGTGCTGACATTTGTTACTATACACTATCAGGTTGCTTCATCCGTTTCCTGTTTTAAGGCAGCACGCGATTGTATTTTTTTAGGCTTAGGCATTTCTCCCACCATGTTTTCCAGATTTTCAGGCTCCACATAATTTAACCATACCATAATCTTATTCTCTTCTCCGGATGCTTTCCTGAAAAGTTTCAAAATATTCTCATCAGAGGCTGTCCAGCTTCTCCGCGCATCTAACACCAGTAATGACAAACGTGAGTTTCTGATTAGTTGATTAGGAATTGCATTGATACTGATAGCCGGAATTTCAACTATGATAAAGTTATAGGCACTCCTATTTACACGTGAAAATTCAGGCAGTATATTCTCTTCAGTTTTAGCAGTAAAAAATTTACTGGTAATATCATATCTTAAGGTTCTGAATTTACGATCATCTGTTTCTGCATCATCAATGTTATCATCATTTGATATGAACAATACAGAATAATCGAGGCTATATAATTTTTCAGCGAGGCGCTGAGCCGCATAAGTCTTACCTTCCATTTCACGTGAACTAATTACGGTAATCAGATAGTTGGATCCGGCAAGCGGATTGTTTTCCAATTCAATTTTAAGATTAGAAACGGCGTAATCAAGTAAAGTATTTTCTACCCTGCCAATGTATAGTGAGTTACTTAAAGCGATACGGTTAGGTAAGGCACTGAATGTTTTTAATCCTGTTAACTCTTCTGCTCGTTCCGTATTTTTAATAGAACTGTCCAAGAGTTCTCTCGCGATAAAATATACAAGTAAGAAAAAGAATGCAGCTAAAAATGAAAGTACTACAAGCAAGATTCTTTTCGAAGCAAGTGGCTTAGTTGGAAATACCGGATTATCTATTACCTGAAGATTATTGGCCATTTCAATATTCTGCTGACGGAGTTTAGCCAGGTGATAACCGTGTAAAATTTCTAGGTATTGTTTTTCGGCTACACTAATTTCCCGCTCAAGTCTGCTTATCTGCATATTTAAAGGAGAAAACTCTGTGTACTTTCGGTCAAACTCTTTGCGCCTGTCAATATATACCTGTAAACGTGCTTCAGACGCATCCTGACCAATTATTTCCTTTAACCATTGCTCCAGTACTATATTCTGCGGAACAGACTCTATGGTGTTATTTAAAGCATAATACTGCAAAACCCAAACTCTTACCTCTTGTTTAAGTGCATCCACTTTAGTGGCAAGTTGTGCTACCTTTTCAGGAGAGTTACTGTAAATTTTTGCACGTTCATACTCTTCATTGGCCATAGCCATTTGCTTTCTCAGTTTATTTAATTCCTGGTTATTCCGCAATAATATTTCACGCGATTCCAGTTGATTCTCTAACCGGGCAACAGCACGCTTGTGAGATTCATATGCCATTAGTTCTTTATAGTATTCTGTTTCGTTGGTTTCATTTTCAATCGCCACAGCTTTTGCCTGTTCATAATAGTTTATAATTTTATTACGGATTCCGAAATCTTTCAGTTTGTTTTCAGAATTATTTAAAGCTGCTGCTGCTTCCTTTAAGCGTGCTTCAAACCATTTAATTACGTTTACAGTCTCAGAACCTTTTAAATATTTATATTTTTCTATAAACCCTTCTGTAACAAATTTTAAGGTGTTAATACAAACGCCCGGATCATCTGATTTAAAAGTAAGGTCTACAAAATCGGAAGTGGATTTACGTGTTGCAGTGAGGTTTTTACTAATCTGTGCAAGGCTGTAATGGCCTTTGGGTTCATTCAATAAATTAATTACAACATTATCGGTGGAGGAGTTTTTATATTTAGTGATTTTATCAACGGTGGCAACAAAATTACCCGGTACAACTAATAATGCTCTTTCATCTGTTATTCTGTTCTTTAGTGCCGCAAAACTTTTATCTCCTAAAATTAATGGATCAGGCATTTCTAATAATAAGTGCTGGGCAAGTAATTTAATCGCAACATCCTCAATTGTCTGGCGTGCGGTAACAGTAGCTAACAGGTTATCAAAAGCAATATTAATAGTGAAAAAGTCATTACGCACCGCATCTTCTCCGCTTGTTAATCCATAACCTGAAGCAATACCTGTGTAAACCGATGTTTGTGTCTGGTATTCCTGAGGTAATTTTGAAGTAAGAAAATATACCAGAACAGCAACTAGCACCGGGAAGATGATGAGCCATTTGAGGTTCTTACTTAATACACGTAAAAATTGTATAAATGTCATTTTTTTAACGTTTTTTGATCATTATACTACATAAGGGCACACCTAATATGGCTTCAAACTGCAATAATGAACTATAATAAAATCTGAATGATTCATGGAAAGCTGCTTCTGCATCTGCCAGTACATTTTTCTGACGTGAATATTCTGCCATATGTATGGTCCCTTCTCTAAATTCTTTTTCAGCTACCTGGCATGCTATTGTTTGTGTTAACAAATCTTCGTTTCTTCCTTTGTATAACCTGTTATATCCTACCATATCCGCATAAAAAGCACCCATCTTTCTTCTCAACTCCTGTGCTTCGGCATCACGCTTATGTTTTTGAAAAATTACTTTTTCTTTAATTTCATTTACTCTTCCTCTTTGTCCCATCACGTCAAAAACAGAAAGCTGCAAATTTACCCCTGCCCTATATCCTTGTTTAACCTGAATCAATGAGTTGGTTGAAAAATCGGTAAATGCGAAAAACGGTAAACTTCCGAATGAATAATTATAAAATACACTTAGGTTCTGTGCCCAGATCCACCTTGTATATCGCTCAGACCATTGATTAGATCGCATGGCAGCTTCTTCCTGTTTAACCGTATGATTTACCGAAAGTGCTATCATGTTCAAAGAATCAAGCCTGGGTAATAATACCTCAATATCAAACCTCGGATCCAGTAGCAATGAGTCCAGGCCCTGACATCCCTGAGCTTGGGCCGGTTTTATCAGTGCCAATAAACCAATAAAAATTACCACCAGTTGCTTAAAGTTTTTCATATAATTTAAAAAGTGTACCTCCAGCATAATTTAATACAACAAAGTAACTACTCCTATCCATACAAGATGGAGACAGTTATTAACCCAAAGAAAAAAGGTGTCTATTTTTTTAACAATAGCGTTTATCAGATTTATTTGCGTTTTTTTGAACCCATAAAAAAAAAGTATGCAATGAAAAATCGCGACATTATTGTAGTAGGTCTGCAACCTTTTGATACTCTCATAGGAAGTAATTGTATAAACATCGCATATATGTTTGCACGAGATAACCGTGTTTTATATGTAAATTATGCCTTTGACAGGGGTTCTTTCAAAAGAGAAAAGCTTCGTCCAAATGTAATAAAACGTAAAGAAATGATGGATCATAAAAAAGAAAATCTGGTTCAGATAAACAACAATTTATGGAACCTATATCCTGATACTATTCTTGAGTCTATCAATTGGATTCCTTTCACACCTTTATTCCGATTTTTAAACTTTATCAACAATAAACGCTTTGCAAGTCAGATTAAGAAAGCCATCAAAATATTGAGTTTTAAAAATTATATTTTATTTAACGACAGTGATATGTTTCGAAGCTATCATTTAAAAGAAATGCTTGATCCGGTTTGCTCAGTTTATTACACCCGCGACAATATGATGAGTGTTGCTTACTGGTATAAACACGGTCATCTGCTCGAACCTGAATTAGCTGCTAAAAGCGACCTTGTATGCGCCAATTCAACTTACCTCGCAGAATTAGCATTAAAACAAAACCCCAATAGTTTTTATGTAGGACAAGGATGCGATATCAGTGCATTTGATATTCATAAAATAAAATCCATTCCAAATGATATCAAAATTATTAAAAAACCAGTTATTGGTTACATAGGAGTGTTGTTTACACTTCGTCTCGATATTGAAATTATAGCCACCATAGCAATGCAAAAACCAGCATGGCAGATTGTATTAATCGGACCGGAAGATGATGGTTTTAAAAACTCTGTATTACACCAGTTACCCAATGTTCATTTTCTTGGGTTGAAAGATGGACAAGATTTACCTCAATATCTCGCTGCGTTTGATATAGCCATAAATCCACAGATTTTAAATGAAGTTACCATTGGCAATTATCCCCGTAAAATAGATGAGTATCTGGCTATGGGGAAACCTGTGGTAGCAACAGAAACAAAGGCAATGAGCATATTTAAAGATTATACTTATCTTGCTAAAAATAAAGATGAATATGTGCCGTTGATTGAAAAAGCACTGGCCGAAAATAATCCCGAAAAACAAAAAGAACGCACTATATTCGCTCAGTCTCATACTTGGGAAAACAGTGTAGATGAAATTTATAACGCCATTAAAAAAGTTAATCCCGAACTAGCCTGAATATGTCTATAGTTAACACCATTAAATCAAATCAGAAGCTAAAAAAATTTGTGCATTGGATGTTGATCCCAAGCGGACAGGCAAGACCCCGAACCTGGGTAAAATGGTTCGTAAATCCCTTTTACCATAAGGTTGAAAAAGGCAGTACCATCAGAAGAAAAACCCGTATTGATGTATTACCATTTAATCCTTTTGAATTAGGCACAAACAGTACTATTGAAGATTTTTGTACCATCAATAATGGAGTTGGAGCAATACTAATCGGACATGATACACGCATAGGAATTGCGAATGTTTTAATTGGACCAGTTACAGTGGGCAATCATGTTATTCTCGCTCAAAATATTGTAATGAGTGGATTAAATCATGGTTATGAAGACATACACTTACCCATACATAAACAACCAGTAACTACTGCACCTATTATTATTGAAGACGACTGCTGGATTGGAGCAAATGCAGTTATTACAGCAGGTGTTACCATTGGTAAACATTCAGTTATTGCAGGTGGTGCAGTGGTTACAAAAAACATTCCACCGTTTAGTGTTGCAGTTGGTAATCCGGCCAGAGTTATCAAACAATACAATTTTGAATTAAAAAAATGGATAAGAGTTTAAGTTTATTTCCATTCACACGCCTGTGTGTTTTAATTCCTATACTTTCATTCCATTGCCAACATTATTATATGTTCCGGATTTAAAAAATTACAAATTATTTGTAGCGTAATTCATTACCTAAAATAATACTTACTCCAGTAAATTTTTAACCGGCAACCTTTTATTTTTCCATTTTAAAAAAGAGACTGCCTTTATAATATATTATAATCTTTCAGTTCTTACTGTAAACAGGTCGGTTATAACTTTTAAAAATCAATAAATATTTAAACTTTTTTATACCTAATAAAATTAGAATAATTTTATTATCTTTAAGCCTTTAGGATAATCTGATTTAACGTCATTTTAGACAAATAAAACTTATACCGGCAATTTTTTTTAAGTCTATTAAAGTGCAATAATTCACTTTAATAGACTAAGATAAAGCAATAAAATTTTGGATTCATGAAGAAAGCAACGATACCTTATAATGACAAGGAGAGAATAAGTAAATTAAATGAATATAAAATTCTGGATACTCTACCTGAGAAAGTTTATGACGATATTACCTTTCTTGCTTCCTATATCTGTAACACCCCTATACCCCTAATTACTTTTATTGATGAAAGCCGGCAGGTATTTAAGTCAAGCCATGGGATTAAAACTACACATAATTCACGGGAGTACGGTTTTTGCGCACATGGAATTAATACAGAAGAGGATATATTTATTATCAATGATGCAAATAAAGATGATCGGTTTTATGACCATCCAATGGTAACCGGGAATCCAAATATTTCCTTCTATGCCGGGGTACCCTTGGTTGATCTAAGCGGATTTATATTAGGTACACTTTGTGTTATTGATAGCAAACCAAGAGTACTTAACGATGAACAAAAAAACGCTTTAAAAAGTTTGTCGGGACAGGTAATTCAGTTATTGGATTTAAGGAAGAAAAATTATTTGCTTACTATAAATCAAAATAAACTCGAACACTATGCAAAAGAAATGGAAAGCTTCGCATTTATGGCATCTCACGACATTAAAGAACCGGTGCGCATGATCTCCGGATTTATTGAAAAACTCGAAAAAAAATATAATCATGTCTTTGATGAAAAAGCTTTACAATATATAAAATACATTTCAGTTGCCTCAAAACGAGTAACTCACCTTATAGAAGATCTACTGGATTATGCACAAATTGACAGTGATGAAGTTGTGAATGAAATTATAGATATTAATTTAATTATAGAAGAGATAAAAAATAATCATCAATGGGAATTGAATGAAAAAGGTGGAAGCATAACGTATGATCAAATGCCAAAGATATCAGGATTGAAAGCAGCCGTTAAGCTTTTGTTTCAAAACCTGGTAAGTAACGGAATTAAATATATGCATGTTGATGCCAAACCTCACATAAAAATTTCTGTTATAGAACAGTTAGAAAAGTGGGAGTTTGCTGTATCTGATAATGGGATTGGGATCAACCTGATATACCATGAAAAAATATTTGACTTGTTTAAAAGATTACATAACAGGGAAGAATATAGCGGAACTGGAATGGGATTGGCAATTTGTAAAAAAATTGTTGATAAACATGGAGGTGCTATTTGGGTTAAGTCTGAAGAAGGTATTGGAAGTACTTTTTATTTTACATTAATGAAAAAAAAATCATCAATCTTTTCTAATATTTATCCCTGAATTTATTTTATTTCTGCTTTATTTTTATAAAAAAAATATCCCTTCAAAAACCTGTATCACTTTCCGGTAATAATTATATATACCCCGTTAAAAATGAATATACAGGGGATTAAATATTTTATTTGGCTTACCCGTATGCTACAATTATATTTGACGCAAATGGCTGTTTTCTTTCGAATTCTACTCCTGATGATATTTTGCTTGCATGGCGCTTTTTGCTACACGCAAACCTTTACTGTGGCCGATGGAGACACCATTAATCAAACCCTGGCTACAGGTAAGAAAGCCGGCTTCTGGCGCTATTTCTGGCCTGATTCAGATCTTAAGTATGAAGTGTATTATGAAAATGGGGAGAAAGAAGGTCTGGAGATTCAATACTTTGATGCCCAGGATTGTATAGAATACAGTAATACGTACGATAAAGGAATTTTACAGGGACCACGGGTAGTCTTTTACCCCAATTGCAGTACGCGTACGGAAGAGATGTATAAAGACGGACTAAAAAGCGGTTATGAAAGAAATTATGATCAGAACGGATTTGTATTAACGGAAGCACAGTTTGACAAAGGTGAATTAGTTGGCAGTTATGCGCATTTTGATAAAAAAGGGTATGTAACTTATGAAAGTCCTACCAAAGAAACTACCCTTAAATTCGATAAATTTTTGAGCGGAGAATATAAGATCAGGGACTCCACAATATTCAATGTATATAAGCGTAATAAAGAATGGAAAAAGGTATTGATGGTGGTTGATATGACAGGCAGTATGTTTCCATACATTGGTCAGTTGCTGGTTTGGTTCAAAATAAATTATGAAGAAGGAAGAATAAAATATTATGTGTTGTTTAATGATGGGGATAACCTGCCTGATGAAAAGAAAGTAATAGGAAGAACAGGAGGCATACATTCGTTTGAAGCAAAAGATTACCGTAAACTAAAAAAAGATATTGAAGATGTGCGTAAGATGGGAGAAGGTGGTGACGATCCGGAAAATGATCTGGAGGCCATAACTACTGCTATGGTTATTTACCGCGATTATACAGATATTATACTCGTTGCAGATGACAGCCAGGTTAGAGACATGTCTCTACTTAAAAAAATCAGGAAACCCGTGCATGTGATTATGTGTGGAACAAAAAAAGGAATCAACGATCAGTATTTGCGCATAGCACTGCAAACAAAAGGTTCTATACATACTACCAATTGTGATGTGGATATGAAAAAAATTAAAGAAGGAGATGAATTTATCTTAGATAAAGACATTTTCAGATACAGTGCCGGACAATTTATTCTTGTTGATGTGCATGATTAAATTAATTTACAACTACCCGAAACTAAATAAAAAAAAATATAATGAAAATAATACTGGCTTCAAAATCGCCCAGACGGCATGAACTCATAAAAGCCCTTGAAATGGAGTGGAGTTTAAGTTCTTTTGATGTGGAAGAAACTTATGATCCTTCTCTCAAAACGGATGAGATTGTTAAATACCTTGCGCTTAAAAAAGCAGAAGCATACCCAAAAGCTTTAGGTAATGATGAAGTACTGCTTACGGCTGATACTATCGTCTGCATCAACAATTTGGTTCTTAATAAGCCAAAGAATGAGCAGGAAGCATTTAATATGTTAAAATTGCTCTGTGGCAACACACATTCAGTATATACAGGTGTATGCCTGAAGAGTAACAATAAAAAGAAGGTTTTTGCCGAACGTACTGAAGTTACCTGCAAATTATTAAATGACCAGGAGATCAGGCATTACATAAGTAGTTATCAGCCTTTTGATAAAGCAGGAAGTTATGGTATTCAGGATTGGTTTGGCTACACTGCTGTTGAGAAAATTAATGGTTGTTATTATAATGTAATGGGATTACCCGTAAGCAGGATATACGACGAGCTTAAAGCTTTTTAGTTTAATTTAATATATTATTTCAGCTATTATCAGAACATGAAAAAGGGAATTATCCTGCTACTATTTTTATTCCGGATTTTATTGCAGCCGCATGCCAAACCATTCGTATTATCAGGGTCTTTACCCCTTATGGCAAAAGAAACCGTACGACTCCAGTTTGTAAGTACTCCGTTTCAAACCGAAATTAATGAATTACCATTTGAAATAGATTCTAATGGATCATTTAAAATACAAGTGAATTTTTATGAAGGTCAGATACTGTCTTTTGTTTCGGGTAAACTTATGTTTCGCTTTTATGCTGATCCGGATGATAGCTTAGTTGTTGTGGAAAAAATGGAAAATGGGAAATCAAAAATTCACTTTACAGGTAAGGGAGCAGAACAGGCAAATTTTGTAAATCAAAAATCCGTTTACTTCTCCAAAAACATCGAAAGCATTTCTTATTCGCATGATCTTATTCTTGAAATGACTAACCGAAATGCCGAAAATTTTAAAAAATATTGCGATAGCGTCAGCAATGTAAAATTAAAATATCTGAAGAAGTATAAAGCAAAACTTTCTCCCGGATTTTATCAGTGGCAACAGGCTGAAGATATCTATGAAGCGGCTAATATTAAAATCAACTATCCAGTATGGTATTATAGTATGCGGGGTATAGATAATAAACAATTACCGGTAGATACAGGCTACTATAATTTCCTTAACCTTACAGTCGTTAATAACGATCTTGCTGTCTCTTCCTCCCAATACCGTAACTTCTTAAAATATTACCTGATCCATAAGTTCATAGAACGTAAACAACAACCCGAGGCGATGTTGGCTTACCGTGAAAGTGATACTTTTTTTACAGGAAAAGTTCTGCAAACATTCCGACTTCAGTTATGGAATGAAATAATTTTGTTTGGGAATTTCAGTGATGCAACGGCCATGTATTCAACCCTTAAAACTTTGTATAATGCTGAACCCGATTACAGATTATTGGAAACAAAGTATAAAGAAAAATTACCCTTTTCAACAGAAGCATGGGCTCCGGGTTTTGAACTACCGGATTTGAATGGAAACAAAATATCACTTGAATCTTTAAAAGGCAAAATTGTATATCTCGACTTCTGGGCTAGCTGGTGCGGACCCTGCCTTGGGGAGATGCCTGCCAGTGAAAAACTTAAAGAGCACTTTGCCGGAAAAGACGTCGTGTTTGTGAACGTGTCAATTGATCAGAATGAAGAAGCGTGGAAAAAAAGTGTTGCCAGAAACAAGATAACCGGGATCAATCTTATTGGCCCAAATCATGCTTCAGACATAGGTAAAAACTATAAAGTTTTATCTATCCCTTCGTATTTTTTAATTGATAGGGATGGCAAATTCTTATCTGCACCTGCTCAGCGGCCAAGCCAAAAAGTTATTTACCAGCAGATTGAAGAAGCATTAAAAAAATAACCTGATAACTCAACTTTTACCATAGCTGCAAGCACTCAACCATTGAACTATCCGTCCTATACATTTTTATTTAAAGCAATGCCTAATTATGGTGGAACCATGCCCGTTAATGGCGTTGAACTTACGTATAGCTATCTTGAACTGAGTAAGCCTACCGGTAAGTATATCTCACAGGTAATTTTACGCATCTTAAATATGTTATTAAAAAAAGGATTCTTCAGACACCTGGGTAATCCATGTTTACCGGGTGTTGATATGCCGGTAATTGATCCGGTTAAAGGGAAAGAACAATTCGGAACCTATGCAAATAGTTGCGGTTTGTTACTGGCAAACGTATCCGGTAAGCAGTTTATAAAAGATGGTATCGTTGTTTCAGGTGAACCGTTTATGGTGATCCCAATCAACACTGAATGGACTAATTTCGAAGATTATAAGGCAAGTCTTACCTCCAAGTACCGCATCCGTACCAACAGAGTTTATGCACTTTCGGAAGGAGTTACCAAACGTAATCTGAATGATGCGCACATTGATACCTGGATTCTGAAATGCTCTCAACTACTATTCGATACTATTAAAAATAAAACCATAACTATAGGTAATGACCTGGCATTGATAATGCAAAGTTACCACAAAGTGCTACAAGATAAATATCAGTTAACAGGCTATTTTCAGGGAGAAAATTTAATTGGTTTTATGGGTAGTATGATTGATACAGATACAATCTATGCGATGCATCTTGGTTATGATATTGCTGTAGGTACACCACTTCATTTGTACCAGCGAATGATGTATGATACAATAGCATACAGTATTGAAAAAAAAGTAAGTCTCCTTAACTTGGGCAGAACTGCACCTGAAATAAAAAGTACACTGGGTGCAATACCCGTTGAAAACAGTTTTGTATTTTTTAGCCGAAGCAGGATCTTTACCTGGCTTCTTAAGCTGTATGCCAAACGATATCATAAAACACCTTCTTATGTGTTAAGGCATCCGTTTAAGAATAAATAAAATAGTTTTACGGTAATTTCTACCTGCTTCTTTTATATCTCATCGCGCTATGACGAATTTTTTTTTAACCTGGAATTGAACTAATTTTAAAATATTTTACGCTGGTTTAATCATTTACTTCTATCAAAATTATTCGGCGGAAATCTATAAAGTTTGGTTATTTTAATAAATTATAATCATAAGATAAATCAATAACCTAAAAAACAATAAAAAGTAATAATCAGTAAAATACTGTATAAAAATTAAAGAAGATTATTACATTTGAATTCCCAATACAAAAATCATAACAAACTTAAATTCACTCATGGATGTGTTTAAAATATTTCAGAACCGGGAATCTTATTTTGAAGAAATAAGCACAGCACAATCAAACAAGCTAATCATTCATCAACTTATTGTTATCTGTGCATTTGCGTTTGTGTATGGCGTTGTTATGGGAAGTTATCACAGCTTCCTTCAATCTATTGTTGCCGGGATAAAAGTGATTGCACTTTTCTGCGCTCAATTGTGATATGCTTCTCATCATTTTTTATGATCCGGCAAATTCTTGGATCAACCATGAACATCCGTCAAATGATTATTATAGTTTTAAGCGGCTTGGTCTTCACCATAACCATTATCCTCTCTTTTTCGCCGGTAGTTATTTTAACAGAAATGAATTGTTTACGTTGTTCAGGAAGTATGAAGACAACTTTAATACTGCCATTGTATATTGCGTTGATCAGTTAATATCAGGCAATGAAAAAGAGCAGCAAAGTGAATTAATAAAGCCAGGTGCTTACAGCACTTTAATTGATCCGATAGAAGCAGACAAACACAGTCATTTATATTTCAAAAAAAAAACCTGGAAGATATAATGACACTTGAAGAGGTTGCAAATATTTAAAACTCAAACCTCAAACTATATATGTATGGGCAAAGGACGGGAAAATTCCTGCTGCTAAACTGGGGAAGGAATCGAGATTCAAAAAATCAATTATTGATAAGTGGTTCAATGAACAGCTGGATCCAAAATTTTTAAAACACGTTTAATAATAACGGATGACAATGAGACAATCTTTAACAAATAGCGCTTTAAAAAATTAATGCTTTTGATGATAACTGTGCTTGCAACTTTATTCAGTTATAGTCAGACAAAGGAAATTATTTATGCGGATGCTAATGACAGTAACAGCAATTATTATATAGCTTTCAAACCCGAAAAGCAGGCAGAAGGTTTGTTGCTGCTTCTTACATCATTTGGCGAGCGACCAGAAATTGCAATGAATGAAACAAGCATTCAAAATACAGCCTCGGCAAAAGGGTTGATAACGGTTTTTGCATCCTTGCAAATGGGCACTGCCAACTTCTTTATAGATAGTGCATCGCAGGTAACTTTGGATCATCTTATACCTATGCTTCAGCAAAAATATCATACACAAAATAAACCATTTTACCTTGGTGCTTTCTCGCTTGGAGGTGCGGGTGTTGTTAAATATGCAGAGCGCGCTTATGCATCACCAATGCTGATAAAACCAAAAGCCATTTTTGCCATTGATCCACCTCTTGACTTTGAAAGAGTTTATTATAGTTTGAAGGAGACAATGAGACAAAGCAAAACGGAAGTTGCATTAAGAGAAGCAGATTACTTTTTAAAAAGAATAGAATTTGAGTTTCAGGGTACACCTTATTACCAGTTAAAATCATTTCATAAATTGTCACCATATTCTTATTCCGATACCTTGCATACCAATATTAAACCGCTTGTTAATTGTCCGGTAATGCTCCTTAGTGAACCCGATCTTATATGGCAAATGGAAGAAAGAGGAAGGAGCATTAACGACCTTAATATTATGGATTGTTCATCCATGATTAATTCACTGAAATTGATGGGCAATAAAAAAGCACTACTTGTTATCAGTTCAGGGAAAGGATATCGAAAATTGACAGGCAAAAGAAATCCGCATTCCTGGTCAATTGCAGAAAGTGAAGCCGTGATAAACTGGTTAATAGGGCAATGAAAAACGAATTCGAACACATCTAAGTTATTAAATTCAACAGGTTTCCATAAATTTCGCCTTTAATTAAAAAACCGTAAGCCTATGAAAACATTTATTACCCTTGGCATACTTTTATTTTTTACAGTAACCTGTTTCGCTCAGATAAAAAGGGATACCTTGGATATAGAAATAAGCGGAAGGATAGATACTACGGATACTGAGGTATATGAAATATACCATCTTTTTAAAAATTACCTCGAATCCCGTCCTGATTCCTTATATGATAATCCTTATTGGAACGCCAGAGAAAAAAGAGAGCGAAAAGGTGCAAACCCTGCTATTTTTTATATTGCATTTTATACATTAGATGCATCACCTAAAATAATTTTTTCTAAAAGAAACTGGAAACCATTTATTTTAACGATAGAAAAAAAGAAGGATCAGAAATACGGCTTGCGTGTAGCCTTTATAAAAGATACTATCAGTTATGATAAAATACTTACCATTTTAAACCTGAATGCGATGAAAGAAAATGGCAAATGGGTATTGGAAAATACCTTTAATGATGTAGTAAATACATGGATAACTACCTGCTATAAAAACATCAGGTATGTATATCCCAAAACGCATATATTTAATGATACACTTGCTAAAAAATCGGTTCATTTTTTTGATTCGGTAGGAGCTATACTTGATATAAAAGTTGTTGACACCTTGAGCTTTTATATTTGTGATAATCCGGATGAAATGGGGTTGCTCTTTGGGTTTGCGTATTATTACTTAAATCATACCACAGGCATGTCTTACCTCTTCCTTAATCAAATTTTTTCTTCAAAAGGAAATGAGTATTACCCGCATGAATTTGTTCATATGATTTCGAAAGGTGGCAAAGGAGATACGTCAAATTATATTATTCAGGAAGGAATGGCTTGCTTTCTGGGCGAATACGGTTCAGAGAAATATGAATGGCGGATAGTTAAACTTGCGAAGGATTATGGCGCTAATAAACCTACCTATACCTTACCCGTTCTATTAAAGAATGAAGCAGAATGGAATGGTTACCAAACCGCTTATCCAACAGGTTCGGTATTAGCAGAAATTGTATTTGATAAGAAAGGCTATGCCGGCATAAAAGCACTTGCTGAAGCTAATACAAACAGGCCCGAGCAAATCTATACAGCTGTTCGCAAAATTACCGGGCTCAATAAAGTAGCGTTCGAAAAAGAATTCAGAAAGAAATTAGCATTCCATCTTAAAGCATTTGATTTTAGCAAATAGCATAATATTTAATTAGTGAATTTTCCATAATACATAACCATCATGACTTATAAAAAAATTTTAGCCTTTCATTTTTGTTTTATTACCATGTGCTCATTTGGTCAGACAGTCTCCAGCCTCCAATTTCTCCCAGTCAGCTCAGAAACATTTCTGAAAAATTATTGCGGTCAAATGATACCATTCTGAATATTGGATTCATCAGAGATGGCCAGCAACAGCAAACAAAGATAAAAACATATTCGTCTGAAGAAATGAATGTTTACTGGCAATACGTTAAGAAAGACACCTGTTTTAAATTATTTGGTAATAATATTTCTTACCTATATCCTGGCACGATAAAGACTGCGTATCTGCCGGAACTTATGAAAACAATCAACAAAACAAAAGGATTAATCATTGATTTCCGTTGCTATCCTTCTGATTTTATAATCTTTACTTTGAGTGAATATTTATTACCCGATAGTATGGCATTTGTAAAATTTTCAAATGGAAATATTATTACCCCGGGCCTTTTTACAATGACAGATGTTATAAAAGCCGGAAAGAAGAATGCTGATTATTATAAAGGCAAAGTGGTTATTCTGGTGAATGAAACCACACAAAGTTCGGCAGAATATCATGTGATGGCGTTCAGAAAAGCACCTAAGGCAACTGTGGTTGGAAGCACCACGGCCGGAGCTGACGGCAATGTGTCAATGATTTTTCTTCCCGGTGGCATGCGCACTGGAATAAGTGGTATTGGCGTGTATTATCCTGATGGTAGAGAAACACAACGTATTGGCATAATCCCGGATGTTGAAGTAAAACCAACAGTTACGGGGATCAGGGCAAAAAAAGATGAGGTGCTGGAACGAGCTTTGGAAATTATAAACGCGAAATGATTTTTGTTTGGTTTATTATAAACTTAAAACAAATCCTTAGCCGCGCAATGTATTTGGTCTTGCATATACAAATTGCATCACGTTAATATTTCTCATCGCAAATGCAGCTTCGCAATAATTAAGATAATAATTCCATTTTCTGATAAACCTTTCATCAAAGCCTAATTGCTTAACTGCTTTTATATTTTTGCCAAAAGCCTTATGCCACTGATTCAGCGTTAATGCATAATCATTTCCCAGATCTTTTAAATCAAGCAGGGTAAGATCACCGGTATCATTGATGGCTTTATTTATAGCTGCTACTGAAGGCAGTAACGAACCCGGAAAAATATGTTTCTGAATCCAGTCGACACCATTTTTAAGACTGGCAAAGCGCGAATCCGGACAGGTGATTACCTGAAAAGCAAAGATTCCATCCTTCTTCAGCAACGTGTTACATTTTTTGAAATACACAGGCAAATACTGAGCACCCACAGCTTCCAGCATTTCAATAGACACTATCTTATCAAACTTACCCGTAAGCAGCCTGTAATCGCTTAGCAATACCGTAATCTTATGCGTTAGCCCTTGCCGGGCAATCCGTTCTTTGGTTAATTTGAACTGCTCTTCAGAAATAGTTGCTGTTGTTACCCTGCAACCATAATTTTTCGCCATATAAATGGCATTGGCTCCCCAACCGCTCCCAATCTCAAGTACATGGTCATCTGCTTTAAGATGTAGTTGCCTGCACAATCTTTCATATTTTGCGTTCTGGGCTTCTTCCAGCGTCATATCCGGCTCTTTAAAATAGGCCGATGAATATGTCATATCTGCATCAAGAAACAAGGCGAAAAATTCATTACTCAAGTCATAATGTTCCGTAATATTTTTTCTCGATCCCGCCATGCTATTGGCACGTTTCATAGAACCAAATTTATTAAACAACTTCAAGAGGTTTAAACCAAATGCTTTTACTTTTGAACCCGAAACGGAAGGTGCACGATCAATATTAAGCAAAACCCATTTAATAACCTGCGTTATACTATCTGTTTCCCATTCACCATCAACAAATGATTCACCAAATCCGATATCACCATATAAAATACATCGCTTAAAGAAAGAGTTGCTTTTAACCGTAAGTGTAGCAACAAGAGGATCAATACCATCGCCTATCTGTATTAGTTCACCACCTGGCATAAACATGTTTAGCCGCCCTTTGTCCATTTTCATCAATGATTCTATCACCAGCCCTTCATAAAAGCCTTGGTTGGTGGACAAAGTATGGTTCTGTATTAACTGTGTATTCATAATATTTAATCGTTGAATTTTTTAAAAACGTTTTGCTGAAGTTCCGGGAAATCAGACTTGCGGTGAAAGGGCAGGCCTTTAATCCAAAGCACCAGCGCATGCCAGTGTATAAGCGTAATAATTTGTAATGGAATCAATGGAAAACGTAAGGCATATAGAAGCATATTGCGGTTATTAAGTTTTCTTCTTACACCCTTAACCATGCTTATAAAAAAACGTTTCCCATTTTTATAATCATCAATTTTAATCGATAATTTATCTCCAGGTACACCCAAATTAAAATCAAAATCTGTATCATGATCTATAAACGGTGATACATAAAAGTTTTTGGTTGCCTGCTGTTTAAAGCGCTCATTTCTGAATTGCGAACGGTTCATATAAAAAGGTTTCTGTTCACCAAATGTATTTCCTATCTCGGCCACACAACAAAGTGGTTCACGTTGCTCATTAAAACAGTAATAAAAAGAAACAGGATTAAAATTATATCCCAGCGTATTAAGATTGGTAAGCAACATAATTCTCATGTCGCTTGTATCCATACCCTGCTCAGTAAGATAAGTTAAAAGGTGAGCTTTTACAGGCTTTTTTTTGTCAGGATTATCCTTAGGCAATTGCAAGTGTTCACTATCTTTAAAGCTGAAAAGATTAAAAGCATTCCTGCTAAAAAAAAATAGCTTTTTGGTTAATATTTCCAGTTCATCAAGATCAATATAAAACATAAAAACATCATAGTGAAACGACCTTTTAAAAGGTTCCAGTCTATGATGCATTACTCGCGCTTTATAAATACAACTATTCATTTATTTTTCTTTTGATACATTTCAATACAACATACTTATTGCATAACTATACAATTTGATTTTACCTGTTTTTTTTCAATGTTGCAATGCTTTATTTTTTGGTTTAGACGTTGCAGCTTCTTTACATTTTTCTTATTACATTTTTGCAACTTTTTGCTCCTGTTTCAAGCCACTACTTTAGCAGTGCAGCACTTAAATTAACTGCACTTGCAAAAGCATCTTCATGAAACCCATACTTAAAATAACTCCCACAGAAATACACAGGACCGCCTTCATTTAAAGAAGGCAGTTCCGCTTGCGCCTCCATGGCCGGTAAATCAAACAACGGATGATGATAATCAATAACACGTATTATTTTAGAAGGATCAATGCTTTCCGCAACTGCATTAATAGAAACAAAATAATTTTTCTTTTCAGACACCCCTTGCAGGCTATTCATCCAGTAAATGGTAGTTGGTACCTGCTTTCCTTCATGTTCTTCTATCCTGTAATTCCAACTACTCCAAACGCTTCGTTTACGGGGCATTATATTTTCATCGGTATGTACCGTTGCACTGTTATACTGATATCTGAATTTACTTAATGTACGTAACTGATCTGAACTTGGATTTCTAAGTGCTTTAAGACTTTGATCTGCATGACCTGCCATAATCACTTTATCAAAAGTATGTGTCCGACCGTCAGCACTCTTTAATACTACTTTACCCTTTTCATTCCAAACTTCCTTAATACCGTTATTAACTTGAATTTTTTCTTTAAAAGGCGCTATCAGCAGCTTTTTATACGATTCACTTCCATTCTCTAAAGTATACCATTGGTGTTGGGTATTAAGTCCTAAAAATCCATGGTTCTTAAAAAACCTGATCAAAGACACTGCCGGAAACTCAAGCATCAGCTCCATAGGCGTACTCCATACTGCAGAGCTCATTGGTACCAGGTATTTCCATAGCATATCGTCACTAAAATTAAATTCTTTGATGTATTCTCCTAAGGTATGTTTGTTATAAGCAGGGTTATCAAGTATAGCAAGGCTGGTTTTATTAAACCGGGAAATCTCCATAAGCATATGAATATATTTCCTGTTAAAAATGTTTTTACGTTGTGCAAACAAACCATTAATTCCCGATCCGCAATACTCTAATCCGGTGGGCACATGCTGAACACTAAAGGACATTGTAGTTTTTTTTACAGGTGCTTTTATTGCTTCAAATAATTTACATAACTCCGGATAAGTCTGGTAATTGAATACCATAAAACCAGTATCCATGTGAACTTGTTTATTTCCTTCAGCAACACTCACCGTATGTGTATGACCGCCAATGTATTTATTCTGTTCAAATATGGTAAGGTCGTATTTTTTGTGTAAAAAATGGGCACAACCCATACCTGCAATACCTGTTCCTATAATGGCTATTTTTTTCATGATTATTTAAGTATCGGAAGATTGTTCTTACCGAATAAATAATGACTTACAATCCATTCTTTGCCATTATTAAAACCCCAGAGTTCTGCACACGACATATAAAATATTCTCCAGTAAACCCACCATTTTAAAGCATTTTCCTTACCATAAGTGTTTTCAAACAAGGGCATAATCTTTTCTTTATTAGCATCCATATTGCTCAACCAAGCTTCTGAAGTTTTTTGATAATGTAATCCGCTTATATGCCAGTGCTTTTCCACTCGCATGTCCTTATTAAAGTAAAACAATAAATCATCAGATGGCATGATCCCACCTGTAAAAAAATATTTACTCATCCAGTCTGATTCATCTTTTACTTCAAATTTATAGGCATATTCTTTATGTGTAAAAATGTGAACAAACAGTTTTCCATTAGGTTTTAAAGCAAGCGAAATTTTCTTTAGTAATTTTTCATAGTTACGCATGTGCTCAAACATCTCAACTGAAACTATTCTATCGTATTGGGTTGTTGGTTCAAACAAATTAATGTCTGTTGTAATTACCTGTAAATTATTGATCCTGCGCTTTGCCGACATTTCATCAATATATTGTTTTTGCGTGGTAGAATTTGACACAACGGTAAAAGAAGATGCCGGATATTTTACAGCCATAAACAGGGATAAGGACCCCCATCCACAACCAAGTTCAAGAACCTGCTGACCATTCTCCAAAGCTGCCCGATCACAAGTAATTTCAAGCATTTCAAGTTCAGAATCATCTATATTTACAATCCCTTCCTTCCAGTACCCACAGCTATATTTTAAGTGCTTACCAAGGCAATATTGATAAAATGCAGTTGGCACTTCATAATGCTGCTCATTAGCTGCACCTGTATTTACAGCTATCGGCGAAGATTTCAATTCTTCTATCAACAACATCAAATGGGCTTGCTGCGCTTCCGGACTGCCCTTGTCCTCCTCACGCAAACGTAGTTTCAGCAAACGTCTAATCCCTGCACGCATTACAGCATCAGGTACATTATTTTTTTCAAGAAGCGTATTATACCACATGTAAGAAGTTTAATTTATTAATTTTTAAAGTAGCTATTTTTTAAATTTGTTGTTGTTTAAATTATTTAAGACCAATAGTTTAACTGATTGAATTATTAGATATTTATATTCTTAGAACAATTTACCTTATACTTTTCAATTGTTTTAAAGGCCTTAAATTTATTTTCTGCCTCAAATTTCCCTTATTATATACATTTTACTCAGTCTTAAACTTTAGGTTTGACAAGAGAGATTAGTTTTTCTTCGGCATTGGAAAAAAAATACTTGTTGTAGACTGGTATTTTCTATAGGCATCGCCTTTACTTCTTAATGACTGCTGTTCGGTAAGCGGTATACCTGTTACTTTAAATAATAGCCAGCCTATGCTTAGCGGACAAACTATACTTAACCATCCCCAGTTTGAACTTAGTGCAAAAATGAAAACTCCTGTCCAAATGGTAAGTTGAAAAAAATAATTTGGATGCCGTGAATAATTCCATAAACCTGTTTGACAGACTTTACCTTTATTCCATTTATTTTTTTTGAATTGCTGTAATTGATAATCAGCTATGGCTTCCCCTACAATGCCGGTGATCCAGATTAATGAACCAATATACTCCAGAAAATTAAGTTGATTATCATTGTTAAATGCCATGATAAAAAAGGGAATACATAAAAAAAGATTGCTAACTGCCTGCATCTGATAAAACCAGAAAAATTTGGAATTCAGATTTTTAACCCATTCCATTCTGAGCTGTTTATATCTACCTTCTTCTTCCTGTAAATGTGATCCTACCCTTATACCCAGATACAATGTTAGCCGAACACTCCAGAGTGTCAGCAAAGCACAAATAATTTCCAGACGTGGCAAACGAACCTCAGACATAAACCAAATTATAGCTGCGATCACAAAAAAGTTAAAAGACCATACCACATCAACGATACTAAAATTATTGATTTGTAATGCAACAAGCCACGTAATAACCATTATAAGGCTTACAGCGGCAAAAGAAACTAAGATTACAGACATTAATGGTTCCATCATGATTGTTTTATTAGCAGGTCTTTAATTGTTTCACCGGGCTTAAGGGTAAATAGCCCAATGAGAATATATAAGGAAGTAGCAATGCTTCCCAGTGTAATCAAAAGTATAAGCCATAGAATCCTGAGTGCGAAACTTTTCTCTTTATAACAAACCCAGCAAAATATAGCAAGTACATTCGCATAAAAATCCCATAAGGTTGCCCGCATCCACGGTATGCCGCCTAAAAAATCCCACTCTGTAAACAGGTTACTATGAAATGAAGTATCAATTACCTCATAACACATAAAAACAAAAACAATACTAAAAAGCACTTTCAAAAAATTGATCATAAACATACGTACGTTAAAATGTGGTGGTTGTATTTAAAAAAATAAAAAAAACATTTGACCTTAAGAAATTATTTCTGGTAACAAAAACTTACATAGTTAAGTTTGCAAACTGTTATAAGGGTTTCGTGTTAAACATTTTTCAAAAACAAAAATCAAAACAAGAATTGTAAAACTTTAGTTCACAACAAAAATCAGCCTTATAAAAAGTTGCTTACAGGCCCGTTATTTCTTAAATACTGACTCTTACCAGTGAACAATATTCATTAATATCCATTCAAAATCAATTAATTTTTTTCAAGTTTAAAGTTGATTATTTAATTTTGAAACATTTGCAATCTCAAATTGTTTTAAGGAGATAAAATAGGCGAGCAAATTATACAGGATGTAATTTGCCATATAAATTCATAAAACAACCTTGAAGTAAACAGTAAACGCCAGGAACTTTATCGAAGAAGTATTATTTAATAATTAAACGCAAAAAATCGGTTGACAAAAAAACAACCTAAGCCGATTTTTTTGTCGGAGGTAGTTGCTTATTTTAAAAGGCATGCTAAAAAATGACTCGTAAAAGTTAAAAAAACCGATTGGGATTTTAAACCTCCGGATAATCTGTTAATGGGATTAAAAGAGTTCGATATGTTGGGTGTGCCTAATATTAAATGTTGGTGTGAGCAGTAAAATGTTTTGTCTGAACCGCTATGGTATGTGCGACAAACACATTTTGTAATTGACAACATTGATTTCCTTTTGGGCTACTCTTTTTTAATATACATAAAATATCTAATTCGCCCCCATAATTTTAACCGTCAGATTTACCCTTCTTTCAAGAGAAGCTTTAATTCCAAAAACAGATTCATTAAGCTTATTGTAATCATATGAAATATCCTTGGAAGCTTCGAGATCACCCACAGCATGTTCCCAAAAAATGATACGGTTACTTTCTATAGCATCCCATAAAGCACCTTCATTCCATTTTTTCAAATACCTGATAACCGATAACAACCTACGGTTTGAAAGTTTATTATTATATGCTGCAGTGGCTATAGGGCTGCAATAGGCAGTTACTAATATCTCCACCTGCACACCTTGGTTCAGCCTGCTTTGGATCAGCTCCAAAGCCGTATTTACTTCATCGTATCCTGCTTCAACATGCTTAACAAAAAAGGAATCAAGACTTGGTTTGCTATCGGCAGATTTTTCATAAAAAGCATTTCTTTGTTTCAGGTATGATTCATATGAATTCTGATAGGTGAATGCAGGTCTGAATATTTGAAATCCATTGGGTTCATCATTATGGAAATAAAGCGCATTCTCATCCGATTTTACCTGCATATCTCCCATTGAGCCCTTTGCTGGTATCTGATCACGATTTCTTACCACTATGGTAACAGTAGCTTGTTCCATTTTACCTTTGTCGCCTCTGGGATTCAAGTCGTAATATAGGTGATAGGTACCTGAAGGCACTCCTTTTTTCAAGGTTACTGCCCCTGTTCTACGGTTAAGTGTGAGATCCGGATGATCACTTCTTTCATTTCTGATCACCGAGTTTAAAGGAGAAGCTTTCCGTCCTTTTACCCTGTCGTTATTTCGTACATTCATAATGTAACCCCCATTAACAGTGGTAAATCCTGTATCATTTATTACACGCACTTCAGGTTCATCAAGATCAATATCACTGGCAACGTTAGCTGCTCTTTTCTCCTCGTCAAAGATGGCTCTCACAATAATAACTACTTCCGCCGTATCACATAATCCGGGCGATTTTTGGCTACATATAGCATAGTTAAAATTATACTTACCAGGGCTTGCCCCCGATGCGATTTTAACTTTGCCATCTTCCATATCCACTTTCATAAATCCTTCCAGTGGGTTATTTAGTAAGTGTAAGTGAACATCATTTTCCTGCACTGCTGAGCCAAGCAATGAATCATTGGCAAGTAAGCCTGGAAACTTACTGCTCCGATTATTGTTTTCAATTACAAAATAATCGTCAGCCGCATAAATTGGACTTTTTTGCAGAAATATTTCCTTTACCAGTTTTCCCTCTTTTATGAAATATTCATTATTGATAACATCATAATTAAGGTATCCGGCTTTAGTGGCAGAAAAATGCATGACTTTTCTTGCATCAGCAGTATCGGATATTCCAATATTATCTCCCCCTGTTTTAGTGATAACTTCTCTTAAGTAAGAACCATCAGTACTTGCCACCACAACACTCACCTGATCCATTTCAACCCCGGATTCAGCATCGTAAGCCTTTACATACATAGTTTGCTTTTCGGGTTCACTCAGCGTGAAATGGTAGATATTATCATCAAATTTATTACTGAATCTGTTGGAAGAAAAATAACCTTCTTTCTGTGATTTAAAAATGAGCCCAAAATCATCGTATATTGTATTAAATGGTTCATTTAGTAAATATCTGGTGTTATTACTAAACAATACAATATCCAGGCCTCCTGTTGTCTCAATGTGATTAGACGCATATAATAGTTCACCATCGGGGGAAAAGGCTGGAAACACTTCGTCAAATTCTGAATTAACTTCTGGACCCAGGTTAACAGGAGGAGTCCATTGGGTTCCATTCCAACGGGTTTTATACAGATCATAACCACCAGAACCACCAGGCATATCAGAAGAGAAATACAAAAGCTTTTCAGCCTCATTATAAAACGGATGCTGGGCCGAAAAACCTGGCTTAATAAAATTAAAGGAAAGGGCTTTGCTCCACTTCTTTTTACTATCCCGTAAGTAATAAGTCAGATACAAATTTTGTACATCTTTAGAATTAGCTTTTGAATAATTGCGGGTGAGTACAATTAAATTGGTATCTGCTGATATAGCAATTGGACCATCATTGGCTGCCGTATTTATAGTCTTGGGTAAATAAGATGGATAACGTAACTGTTTACCTTTTTCAGTAAAAGGATATACATCCAGAAAGGGCATTTTTGTATATACAGCATGGAAAGCTTTTTCATTGCTTATAGTTCTTCTGGAAGTTGTAACAAACAACATTTCATTCCAGTAAAAAGAGGAAATATCCTCATTGGTAGAATTGCCGGCAAAAGTATCTATTACCGTATATAAGAAATAATTACTCTTAAAATAATTCGATTTTTTGTAATAAGGAGATTTTTCCCTCATCATGGTGGAAGCAAACACATAATTACGACGTGCCTGTTGCGTTTGAATAGCACCCTTTTTATCTGCTATTTTATAATAATAAAGTGCCTGTGGATATTTCCCCTGCTGGTATAACACTTCTGCAAGCTGAACAATCATCGTGTCATTCGGCTCATTTTTAGCGTTAGTCAGAAACTTTTCTGCACGTTCATAATCAAAGAACCACGCATACTTCATTGCCTTCGCTACTTGAGCATTGGCGGGCTGCCAACGTAATAATAACATACATCCCAGACTCAACAACAGGATATGACTATTTATCTTATAATTTTTCATTCGGATGGCCTTTTATATTTGTTGAGATTATCAAAATAATTTGCTAAACATTAAAGGAAATAACGTGGTGATTTAATACGCGCCTTGATTTTTGTCTGCCACAAGAAACGTAAAGACAATTCGTGGGTTTGTTTAGTAACAAGGTGGAGATCGTTGAGTGGATATTCATACATATAACCGGCATATATTTTGGAACTTATTTTATACCCCACCAAAAAACCAATCGCATCACGAGCTCTGATCATCGGACCTGCATCTATAATATCTTTATAATCAAATATAAAATTCAGGTCGTATTGCACAGGTGCATCTGCAACACTCTTAAATAAAATACTTGGTGTAAAAGTAAAATCTTCATTTAACTTTATATTGGCTCCTCCATACAGATATATATGATTCTGATATTTGCTGATTACTGTTTTACCATCTCCAATCTCTTTCGAAAAAAGGCGTGGAAGTGATGCTCCAACAAAAAATTTATCACTGTAAAACAACACACCTGCACCCATATTAAAATAGGTTCCTGAAGTAAAATTAGTATTAAAATTTGGATCTCCTGTTTGATTAGTTTGCAAGTTAGTGAGGTTAACACTAAGATTGGAAGCCATCGTTCTGATTCCGCCGGAAAAAGTCCATTTATCATTTAATTGAACACGCGCAGACAGATCAGCTTGAAAAGTAAGGTCTTTAACCGGTCCTACCCTGTCACTGTAAATTCCACCGGCAAACCCTAAATTTTTAGGAAGTTTTGCGTTGATAAAAATAGAATTTGTAACAGGTGCACCATCTATCCCCAGCCATTGAGCTCTGGAGAGTATGCCTACCTGATTAACCTCATTAACGCCGGCCTGTGCAGGGTTTATTATGGCATTGTTAAATATATATTGCCCATACATCGGATCTTGCTGAGCATATAGTTGGAATGCACCCAACATAAAACTAAAACAGATTATTATTCGTTTCATTTTTGGTTCCAATTTTATTTACTGATATAAAAATATCCGGTTATGGTTTTTATTCCTGATCCTAAATCCAACACATAGAAATAAGTGCCGGTAGGTAAGGTCTGATCTCCTTGTTGAATCACTACACCAGACTCTGAAGTACCTTTCCACGTATTCTTATAACTATGTTCCTCAAATACTAACCCTCCCCAACGATTAAAAATTCTCAGGTAATTATCCGGAAATTTTTCAATGCCATCAATTTTAAATACATCATTAATCCCGTCACCATCCGGAGAAAATCCTTGTGGAATAAATACTTCGTGGTCGCAGGTTTCTTTTGTATAATTAACCGTGTAGCTGGCAGATAATTTACAAGTATTTGTATCAGTAACGGTAATGTTATATTGGCCATTAGAAATATTATTAAGGTTCATCGTTGTATCACCTGTATTCCATAAAAAAGTATAAGGCATCACTCCTCCGGTTATACTTATTGCTATCCTGCCTCCAGGCGTCGATTTGCAAATTGCATCAACTATAACTGCAGAGATATTTAACGGATTCGGGTTTTTAAGGGTAACGCCCTTTTGAAGTATGCAACCATTAAAATCGGTAATGATAACATCGTAGTTTCCGGCATTAATTTTATCGAGACTTTTAAGAATACTTCCATTATTCCAAAAAGTTGTGTAAGGCGGAGTTCCACCACTCACGTTAAGGGAAATACTTCCATTAAACTCCCCAAAACATTTTGGATCAGACGAAATGATATTGGTGGTAATAGGCAATAAGGGCCCGGTTACAGTTGCATCTGCCACAATAGTTTTATTGGAAGAATCGGTTATTGTTGCCTGATAGGTTCCTGCCTTAAGATTAATGGCTATGTTACCTGTTTGAACCGGAATGGTATTCCAGGTAATGTTGTATGGAGGTATTCCTCCTTGTATAATCAGTTCAGCAGAACCTGTTGAATCGCCATAACACTTAAGGTTTGATATAATTATGTTCTGAACATTTATACTATCAGTTGTACGAATTACAATAAAAGAAGTATCGCACAATACAGGTACCATTCCTGAATCACAAATGGAATAATAGAGCGTATCATATCCTGACCATCCTAAGTCAGGCGTATAAGTTATCAAACCCATTATTGTATCAGCAAAGGCCGTTCCGTGTAAAGCCGGAAATGTAATATTAATAGAGGCAATGTGGATGTTTGAATCAACATCATAATCATTCAGTAAAGGATTGATAACAACAGCTGTTGCTGAAGGAGTTTGAACAGAATCAGGATTAGCCATAGGGCCTGATGCAAAAACAAGAATCGTTGCGCAGGCCGTATCGGTATTAATCGTATTAAGGGTATCTGTAATTATATAACATACAGAATATATGCCTGCTGCAGTTAATGGCATCACATCAATGATACCTGTAAGCGTATCAAAGGTAACGCCTGCATTCGCAGAAGGCATAAACACCTGCAGTTTAAATGGACCAACACTAACCGTTGTTCCATTTATACTATCATTATCAAGAACGTTTAACAGATTTAATTTTCCGCTATAGCCATTCACGCTGCCTGTATCTTCAATCGCAATAAGTTTACCCGCCGTTACATTAATAACCACTCTTGCCGTATCGCAATTTCCCGTATTTACGGCATCACAAATTTTATATAGAATTGTATATATTCCTGCGATGGTTAAAGGTGAAACACTAACATTGCCGGTTATAGTATTCAATAGCACACCAGCGTTACCGGATGCTAACAACATAGAAAGTTTAACAGAACCTGTATCGGCAACTCCACCATTTATGCTATCATTCAACAACACATTAATAAGATTAGCCGATCCTGTAAAACCATTAATAAGACCGGTATCATTCGTTGCAATTACAACAGGTGCCGTAATAGTTACGATAACAGTTGCCAATGCACAATTACCTGTGTTCAGGGTATCGCAGATACGGTACTGAAGTGAATATGTACCCGCAGGTGCAAATTGTGCCACAGACACATTACCGGTGAATGTATCCAATGCCAGGTGTGTATTACCGAAAGGAACCAATATCAATAACTTAACTGAAGAAGGTATTACTAAAGCACGATTAAAACTGTCGTTGGCAAAAATATTGAGCAGGTTAGGCACTGCCGTGTAACTGCTTACAACGCCGGTATCATTAATTGCAATTATAGTAGGTGAAGTTATATTAACCTTAACAATAGCAGTGGAACAATTTCCCGGGTTAAGGGTATCACATACCTGGTATTGAAGAGTGTATATCCCGGCAACTATGCCTGGTCTCACACGCACAATTCCGGTTAATGTATCAAATACAATTGCGCTATTTCCAAAACCCGAAAGCACCCGTAACTTAACTGAAGATACACTAATAACCGTATGATTTAAGGTATCGTTCGTAAAAACATTTAACAGGCTGGTTGAACCGGCATAACCAGCTGCGTAACCGCTATCATTGTGCGCAACAATATGGGGTGCAGTTACATTTACAATAACAAGCGCAGTATCACAACTTGTGGTGTTTAGCGTATCGCAAATGCGGTAAATCAAATAATAAATGCCTGCCGGTGTAAACGGAAAAACACTGATCCTGCCATTACCCGTATTTAATATGATACCGGGGTGTGAGGCGGCTAAAACAAGCGTGAAATTTACTCTTGCAGTTGTAATAACAAAGTTACTGAAACTATCATTAGCTAATACATTTAATAAGTTGAGGTTACCATCATATCCATTAACCGAAACAAAATCTGCATTGGCAAATACAAGCGGTGTTCTTATTTTTACCAGGAGAATAGCTGTATCACTATTACCTGCATTAAGCGTATCACTGATTATGTACGTGATCGTATAATTGCCGGTAATTGTGTTTGCACCTACATTTAAAAAACCTGTATTGCTGTCTAATAAAATATTCGGATTACCTGAACCGGTTAATACGCTAATTTTTATAGTATTGCCTGCCATCGGTTTGATCCCATTCACTCTATCATTGTTAAGTACATTAAAAGTTGCAGTGGTACCCGTATAACTATCAACCAATACACTATCATCTATGGCTATTACCTGAGGGGCATTAACAACTATTCTTGCCAACGCAGTATCACAATTTAAAGTGTCAAGCAAATCGCAAATCCTATACTCTATGAAATATATTCCTGCAGGTACGTTTCTTATGAGTCTTACCAGACCTGTGGAATCTAATTTTATTCCACTATTTAGCGGAGGGATCAAGACTTTTAATTTTACCGCATTAGCAATTATAACGGAAGCATTTAGGCTGTCATTGGCCAATACATTTAGAAAGTTAAATCCTATATTATAACCTATAATACTGCTACTGTCATTAGAAGCTATAATTACTGGACTAGACACAATAATGGTATCTCTGGTGGTGGAACAATTGCTGGTATAAAAGGTATCACAAATACTATAGGTTATTGTATAAATACCCGGGGGTACAGGGGCAGTTACACTGATAATGCCAGTGGTATCATTCAGTTTTATTCCTACATGTGAGGCAGGGGTTATAATAGAGATTTTAATTGATCCTGCAGTTGCGGCAATATTGTTAAAACTATCATTTGCCAGAATATTTATTAAAGAGGGATAATTATTGTAACCTATAATATTTGCTATCTCGCGTGTGGCTTTAACAGGAGGCGGTACAATAACCACAATTGCCGTTGCACTGTCTGTATTCCCTGCATTTAAAGTATCACTGATGCGGTATCTGATAGAATAAGTTGCGGCTGATAATCTGGAAAGCACATTGATAACGCCTGTAGTAGTATCGAGAACAATACCGGAAATTCCTGATGTAGCTAAAACAGTAATGTGCACACTGCCAAGTCTGGCCGTGTCATTTCCAATACGATCGTTTTTAAGTACTTTTAATGAATTAAGTGAACCACTATATCCATTTACCAGAAAGGTATCATTAACGGCATCAATTACAGGCGGAATAACACGGATATATATAATTGCTGTATCGCAATTGGTAGGGTTTAAGGTATCGCAGATTTTGTAATGAATTGTAAATATTCCGCTAGCCATTCGCGGTGTTATGCTTACTGCTCCGGTTGTGGTGTTTAAAATAATGCCAGGGTTTCCCGATGGTAACAACACCGTGATGAAAACCGCTCCTGCACTAACTGTGCGGTTACCAAGAGTATCGTTGGCAAGCACATTAATTAAATTAGCAGAACCCGAATAACCATCTACAGAAGCAGTATCGTTGGTGGCATCGATTACAGGAGGGGTAATCGTAACAAACAAAATGGAAGTATCACAGTTACTCGTATTTGCACTATCACAGATTCTGTAAATGAGACTATAAGAACCCGTTGGTGCAGTAGATATACTTACAATGCCCGTAAGGGTATCTAATCTGATTCCTGCAAAAGTTGCTGGGGTTACCAATGTTATTTTAATACCACCTGCATGAACCAAAGTTCCATTAATACTGTCGTTACTTAATACATTTAAGAGGTTTGGAGTGCCCGTGCCATTAACAGATCCGCGATCGCTGTTAGCTAAAATGGGAGGCGCAAAAACATTTACCGTAACAATGGCACTATCACAATTACCGGCGTTAAGGGTATCGCAAATCTTATATTGAAGGGTATAGGTTCCTGCTGTAACAATTCCGGTAACACTTATAACTCCGGTAATCAGATTAAGTGCAATTCGTGGATTGCCCGCAGGAGTGATTACACTTAGATTTACCCTGCCCGCATTAAAACCACTTCCGTTAATGCTATCATTAGCAAGCACATTTAGTAACGCGGGATTGCCATTATAACCGCTTACAGTTGCCACATCAGCATGGGCCCGGATTAATGGCGCAGTAATATTTATCCTGATTATAGCAGTATCACAATTTGTTACATTCAATGTGTCACAAATCTTATAAATGATGGTATAAAGTGCTGCTGGTACACCCACACCCACACTTACAATACCATTTGTTAAATTTAAAGCAATACCAGGGTTAGTTGCTGCTGTTACCAGACTTAAGTTTACCGAACTTACCGTAGTGCCTCTATTATTTAAACTGTCATTGCTAAAAATATTCAACAGGTTACTATTTCCATTATAACTTCCTGCAATGCCAGCATCAGCGTTGGCAATAACAGGTGGTGCCAATACAGTTACCGTTATCAATGCTGTATCGCAATTCGAAACATTCATCGTATCGCAAATCCTATAAATGAATGTATAAATTCCTGCCAGTGTATATGGAAAAACACTTACCCTTCCTGTTCCCGAATTTAAAAAAAGTCCGGGATTAGCGGGTGCACTCAAAACAGTTAGGTTAACCCGGCCTGTTGTTATCACACTATTATTTAAACTATCATTGGTATATATGTTTAAAATATTTAAACCACCATTATAACTGTTTACTGAAACATTATCGGCGTTAGCCACTATTGGCGGTTGCAAAACGCTTACCAGTACAATGGCCGTATCACAATTGCTTGGGTTTAATGTATCACATATCCGGTATAAAATGTTATAAGAGCCTGCATGGGTATTGGCAGCAACACTTACCACCCCTGTAGTAACATTTAATGAAACTCCCGGATTGCTTGCTACAGTTAAAATACTAGCAGATACAGCACCTGCTGTTACAGTTAATCCATTTATGCTGTCATTGGTAAAAACATTCAATAAATTACTACTTCCATTATAACCGTTTACGGAAGCGAATTCTGAATTAGCTATAATATTTGGCGCACTTACATGAATGGTTAAAACAGCAGAAGCGCAATTGCTAAGATCAGAGGTATCACAAATGCTGTATGCTATTATATAATCTCCGGCCACAATTCCCGGAGTTATACTAACAACTCCACTTGAAGTATCAATTCGGATATGACTGTTTGTGATCGAAAAACTTACCTTAATTGAAGAGCCGCTTACCGGAATATTATTAAAGGAGTCGTTTGTGAAAATATTTACAAGTGTAGCATTACCAGTATAACCGTTAACAAATCCAGAATCTGCATTCGCCGTTATTGGGATTGGTGGCGGTGATGGTGGTGGTAATACCAGATTTAATATGCCAGGTTTTATATATTCAATAAATGAAATAAATGGGGCAGTATATACAACCCTTAAATGGTGTTCTTTCTTTGGAGACTTTACCTGGTAGCCCAAAAAACTATTAACATTACCTTTACCTATTGGTTTGCTAAAGCCCGGTTTTACAACAGGTAGAAGCAACAATATTAAAACGATAAATGAATAATACTTTTTATGTCTGAAAATTTGGTATTCCATATCAGTAATTGTATTCATATTTGAGTATGGCTTATGTATTTCAAGCGTGTAAAGATATTCTGCGTTTTCACAAATTGTAATAAAGGAGCCTTAAATCTTTATCAAATGATATTTGCTTGTGGATAACTATGATTACCTGAATTTATCTTAATAATCATCTTAAAGTAATATTCAAAAGTCTGAAAGTAGCTGTAAAGACAATACTTTTATAGGATCAGCATTTTCATGGAAAGCTATTTTTATGCATACTAATTATTTTTAAGATTTTTTTAATATTGCAGAATTAATGCAATAAAAAGGAATTGAAAAAATCACACTTGTGTTCAACAAAGGCAAAAGAAAAAATATTCAATTAATACTTTTGATTAGCTAAGCAATTTCTTAAAAAATGTAATAGAATTGCGGACTTTTACTGTATAATGAATTTTATTTTTTTCACAATGTTTTTAGGCTGACCCTAAAAAAAATCAACCTGCAAAATGAGTGAGTGTAAACTTTTGAGGATAATGAACACATTTGGAACCAGTGACTTAAATAATTTATGGATTCAAAACCCAAAAAAATTGAATAATTTTTACAAAACCCAATGAGGTTATCCATGGATATGGTTAGTAATAATCTATAAATTTAATCTGAAAAGAAAAATTAAAATCTTTGGAAACGGCTAAAATATTAATCAACAGATTTCAAATTATTAAAGATTTAATCAATAATGTATTATCACAGTTGGTTCAATAATGCATGAACATCCTTTACAATAATTATTTACAATAGTATTCAATAATTAAAAAATGGTTTCCAGTAGAAGCCAATCAGATTTACCAACCTTTAATTTCCGTCGGCCAAAGACGCACCTAAATTAAAACGAACAAGGTTCTTGAACCGTTTGATCCGTTCATCCAATTCAGACTGGCTAAGGTTTATTATTCTTTCAGTTCCGAAACGCTCTACACAGAAAGAGGCCAAAGCAGAACCATAAATGATGGCATTCTTCATATTTTCAAAACTGATATCCTCCGTTTTAGCGAGATACCCGATAAATCCCCCTGCAAAAGTATCTCCAGCACCTGTTGGATCAAATACTTCTTCTAATGGCAGCGCAGGGGCAAAAAACACCTCTTTACCAGAAAACAATAGTGCGCCATTCTCCCCTTTTTTAATAACTAAGTATTTAGGTCCCATTTCCTGGATTTTAGCTGCAGCTTTAACCAATGAATATTCTCCCGATAACAAGCGGGCCTCTTCATCATTAATCGTGAGAACATCAACCATCTTCAAAGTTTCTTTCAAATCGTCTAAGGCAATTTCCATCCAGAAATTCATGGTATCCATTACAATTAAACGTGGACGCTTAGTTAATCTTTCAATAACTGTTTGCTGTACCTTAGGGGCTAAATTGCCAAGCATTAAAAATTCACAGTCCTGATAAGTTGCGGGAACAATCGGATCAAAATCTCCGAGCACATTTAATTCGGTAACCAGGGTATCCCGCGTATTCATGTCAGTATGGTATTTGCCACTCCAGAAAAAAGATTTTTCACCTTTTTTAATTTGAAGGCCCTCTGTATTTACACCATGTTTATTAAGGTGTTGCACAAATTCCACAGGAAAATCATCCCCTACTACAGCTACTAAATTTGTTTTTTTTGTGAAGTAGGATGCAGCAAGTGAAATATAGGAAGCAGCACCACCAACAATTTTATCTGTTTTACCAAAAGGGGTTTCAATGGCATCAAAGGCCACACTTCCAACAACTAATAAACTCATAGTTAAGTATTTTTAAATTTTTATTCCGCAAATATTGCAATATTAAAATTGAAATCCTATCATTGCATCCCCGAAAGGGAAAATTCCTTCTTAGCTCAGCTGGTTAGAGCACATGACTGTTAATCATGGGGTCCTTGGTTCGAGTCCAAGAGAGGGAGCATCAGAATCAAGGGTTTAGAGCA
>JACMQU010000156.1 GCA_014376805.1 Bacteroidia bacterium | reverse complement strand
GCCGTTTTAAGGCACGTATGAAAAGCGTCTTTTTTAGTTTTTACGAAAACATTTAAAACCGATTAATTCTGTGAAGAAATTCATTCAAACACTAAAAAATATCTGGAGCATTGAAGAGCTGCGGAATAAAATATTATTCACTTTGTTGTTGATATTTATTTACCGGGTAGGTTCTTTTATAGTACTTCCTGGCATCGACCCCAACAAATTAGCACACTTAAATAATAGCACTAAAAATGGAATGCTTGGTTTGTTGGATGCATTTGTTGGAGGTGCGTTTTCAAAAGCTTCTATTTTTGCATTAGGTATTATGCCTTACATTTCTGCTTCTATCTTTATGCAGTTGATAACTATCTTGGTTCCTCAAATGGCTAAAGTGCAAAAGGAAGGTGAAAGTGGCAGAAAGAAAATCAATCAATGGACTCGTTACCTTACTGTTATTGTTACTGCTTTTCAAGCTGCAGCATACATAGGTTATCTTAAAAGTGCCGGTAATGCAGAAGCTTTAATTCCTTCTTACGCCAGTTACTTTGTTGTATCAACAGTTGTTTTACTTACCGTAGGTACATTATTTGTAATGTGGCTGGGTGAAAAAATTACCGACAAGGGTTTAGGTAATGGTACTTCTATCATTATTATGGTTGGTATCTTGGCAAGGCTTCCACAAGCTTTTATACAAGAGTGGACTTCAAGGGCAACCAAAGGCGGGGGCGGTTTATTGATTTTCTTAATTGAAATAGCATTTTTAGTTGCTATCATTATGGGATTGATTATGTTGATTCAGGGAACAAGAAAAGTGACCGTAAATTATGCTAAACAAATTGTAGGCAATAGGCAGTTTGGTGGTGCAAGAAATTTCTTGCCTCTTAAGGTGAATGCTTCTGGTGTTATGCCCATCATTTTTGCTCAGGCAATCTTATTCTTGCCAACTATATTCTCTGGTTTTACCGGTGGTGGATGGGCTAAGTATTTTACAGACCATACCAACCCTATATATATGTTGGTGTATACGGTTTGTGTTATAGCTTTTACATTTCTTTACACGGCACTTATATTTAATCCAAAGCAGATGGCTGAAGATTTAAAACGCAATAATGGTTTTATACCAGGCGTAAAACCAGGGCAGCCTACTGCAGATTATATTGGTACTATAATGGATAGGATTACTTTACCAGGCGCAATCTTATTAGCCTTTGTTGGTATTTTGCCAGGCTTATTCCAATTGGTATTCAAAACACAGCAAGCTTTTGCAACTTTCTATGGTGGTACTTCATTATTGATTATGGTTGCTGTAATTTTAGACACTTTACAACAAGTAGAAACACAATTATTAATGCGCCAGTACGACGGCCTAATGAGTTCAGGGCGTGTTCAAGGAAGGCAGCCTTCAACTTTGTCATCAGGTATTTAGCAAAAATCCCTGAGTAAAAGGGAATATCAATATAATATTTTAAGCCCTGACAGTTAACGTCAGGGTTTACTTTTTTAAATAATTTTAAATGATTCATTATAAGACAAAACCCGAAATTGAATTGATGAGGGTAAGCTGTTTATTAGTTAGTAAAACACTCGCAGAAATTGCAAAAATTATTCGCCCTGGAATATCTACCTGGGAGATTGACCAGATAGCAGAACAATTTATCAGGGATAATGGTGCCACGCCCTCTTTTAAAGGATATGGCAATCCTGCATTCCCTTTCGCCTGCTGCATGAGCGTAAATGACGCAGTAGTGCATGGC
>JACMQU010000155.1 GCA_014376805.1 Bacteroidia bacterium | reverse complement strand
TATGTGGCAATCTTATCTGTTGGGTTTTAAAGTGTACCTGCAATTAGAGAAATCTTTATCGCCGCATTCTATCAGTGCCTATATGCAAGATGTAGAAAAACTGATTCAGTACCTTGCCATAGAAGAGTTGCAGCTTGAACCCAAACAAATTAAACTACAGCACCTGCGTAATTTTGTTAAGTATATTTCAGAGCTTGGTTTAAACGCCAGTTCACAGGCAAGAATCATCTCTGGGCTCAAAGCATTTTACAAATACCTGTTAATGGAAGATGAGATTAAGGTAAGTCCGGCCGAATTACTGGAGGCTCCACGTTTATCGCGTAAACTTCCTGAAGTGCTGGATGTGCATGAAATAGACCTGATGCTTGCAGAGTTGGATCAGAGCAAACCCGAAGGAATTCGCAACAGGGCCATTATAGAAACCATGTTTAGTTGTGGTTTGCGGGTAAGCGAAACAGTTTCATTGCAACTTTCAAACATATCTTCTGATCATGAAATTATTAAAGTTACCGGTAAAGGCAATAAAGAACGATTGGTACCTATAGGACAAACTGCGCTTAAATTTATAGGTTATTATAAAGAAGCTGTGCGCAATCATGTTGAACCCAAACCGGGTTGTAATGATATTGTATTCCTGAACCGAAACGGAGGCAAATTATCGCGGGTAATGGTGTTCTACATATTAAAAGACCTGGCTGCCAAAGCTGGCATCGCTAAAAATATCAGTCCCCATACTTTGCGCCATTCATTTGCCACCAGTTTGGTAGAGGCCGGTGCCGATTTAAGGGCAGTGCAACAAATGCTAGGACATGAAAGCATTACCACCACCGAAATATACACACACATAGACCGCGAATACCTGCGAGATGTAGTAACCCAGTTTCACCCGCGAAGCAAAAGATCGTCGTAAATACCATCTTTCCCCACTAAGAAAATCACCGTTTGTTAAATCGCCGGTAAAAACGTTGCAACACCTATAGTTTGTAAGAAAAGCATTTTACCCTGTTGCAAATATACTTCGCCACAAGAAGGTTTGTAGTTAGAACGTGTATGGCATACTATCAAAAAAAAAATGTAGCATGCAACGTCATTGTTCATCAGGAGAAAATCCTACTTGATGAAAACATATGCTGCTTTCATCAAAAGGGCGTCATCACGCTATCACATTTACTTCGGTAGAGATATGTATGCCGAATTTTTGTTGAACAGATTCTTGTATGGCAAGAGCAAGATTCCATATTTCTTCTCCGGTTGCATTTCCATAATTAACCAGCACAAGAGCCTGGTCTTTATATGCACCTGTGTTGCCTGTTCTTTTTCCCTTCCAGCCACATTGTTCAATTAACCAGCCTGCAGGAACTTTTACCTTATTACCCGGTAAAAGATAACCATGTATATCAGGAAATTTTTCCTGGAGGACATCATATTCCTGCTGACTTATTTCCGGGTTTTTAAAAAAACTACCTGAGTTGCCCAACACTTTTGGATCAGGCAATTTTAATTTTCTGATGGAGATTACTGCATCACTAATGGCTTTAAGGCCGGGTTCAATTATACCTTGTTGTTTAAGCGTTTCTTTAATAGCCCCATAACTGATATTATACACAGGATTTTTGGCCAGTTTAAAAGTTACAGAAACAATAATATATTTATCTTTTACTTCATTTTTAAAAACACTTTCGCGGTATCCGAATTTACATTCTGCATTGCTGAATTTAACCAGTAATCCGCTTTCAATATTTACCGCAGTAAGTTCTTCAAAAGTATCTTTTAACTCTGCCCCGTATGCACCTATATTTTGCATGGGTGATGCCCCAACACAGCCGGGTATCAGCGATAAATTTTCAAGCCCGCCAAAGTTTTTATTCACGCAATACATCACAAAGTCGTGCCATACCTCACCACTCATTGCTTTAACCCATGCATATTTATCGTCTTCCTGTATAATATCAATTCCCATCAGGCTAATCTTTATCGCCATCCCACAAAAGTTATTGGTAAGTAAAATATTGCTTCCACTCCCAAGTACCAGAATCTTGCGTTCATGTAAAAGAAAAGTGGTGCAAAGCACCTGCACCTCTTCAATTGTTTTAACCTCAACAAACTGTTCGGCTTTTACATCAATGCCAAAAGTATTGTAAGGCTTTAAAGATATGTTTTGAAAAATGATCATATTTTGTGTGGCAACAAATAAACAAAAGCATTTCACAAAAACGACATAAAATTTAATCTATTTTCGTTCCCAATGTTTAATGTGTTTCCAATCACCAGAATTTTACTGCAAAGGCTGCTAATAGCTTTACTTCTGGCATTTATTTGCCGTATTATCTTTCTTATCTTTAATCCTGTTTTTTTTTCTTTCGGATTTTCCGGATTGGTTCAGGCATTTTTCTATGGTAATTTGTTCGATGTTTCTTCCATTATTTACCTTAACAGCCTTTTTATTTTATTACATCTGCTCCCTTTACAGGTTCAACAAAAAAAATGGTACCAGCAATTACTTATGGTATTATTTTTTATTTGTAACGGGCTAAGTATTATACTTAATCTTATTGATACCGGATATTTTGCCTTTAGCGGCAGACGCAGCGGCATGGAACTGTTTAGTATGGGCACCGAACTACAGGGACTTAAAACGGCTTATATTATTGACTTCTGGTATTTATGGGTTATCCTGATCGGTATGCTTGTTCTGATGGTACAGTTGTACAAACGCACCATGATAAGTGCATTAGCAATACAAGTGCATGTACCGCAACCAACACGCATCAAAAGATTATTGATGCTACTCTTCATAAGTGTTTTACTTTTTCTGGGTGCAAGAGGTAGCATTGGTTTGTTACCCTTAAATACTTTTGATGCAGCCCGTCAGACAAGGCCCGACTTAGTGCCATTAGTTGTAAATACGCCGTTTAATCTCATCCTTAGTACGCAGCAAAGTGGGTTGCAGCCTGTTCATTATTTACCTGATGTACTGGTGAAAAATTGGTTTGATCCCGAACAGGAAATAAATGATTTAACAGGGAACAAGGAGTCTCTTCCCAATATTGTGCTGATCATTGTAGAGAGTCTTGGCAAAGAGTATGTGGGCTTTTATAACAACGGAAAAGGTTATACTCCTTTTCTGGATTCTATTATGAATTACAGTACAGTTTTTATGCATGCTTATGCCAATGGAAAAAAATCTGTGGAGGGCATCCCTTCCATACTGTCTGCAATGCCAAGCTGGATGAACACTCCCTACCTAAGCAGTTATTATCAAAGTAACCGGATTAAAAGTGCCGGTGCTTATTTAAAGGAAACCGGATACAATTCTAGTTTTTATCATGGCGGAAGAAACGGCACCATGAGTTTTGATAATTTTATTGCCATTAGTGGTAATGGAGATTATTACGGATTGAACCAGTATGATAATAAAAATGATTTTGATGATAACTGGGGTATTTATGATGAACCTTATCTGCAATATTTTGCCCGGCAGTTAACGTTAAAACCGTTACCTTTTTTCAGTACGGTGTTTACTTTATCATCACACCACCCTTATGCTTTACCCGAGGCTTATAAAAACAAATTTCCTAAAGGTACCTTACCTATACATCCCACTATCGCTTATACAGATTATGCTTTGCGGCAATTCTTTGCTTCGGCCCGAAGTAAGGCCTGGTATGCAAATACGGTTTTTATAATTACAGCCGATCATAGTGGGGAAAACGAAACGCCCTACTATCAGAGCTCACAGGGCAAGTATGAAATCCCGCTGATTCTGTTTAAAGAAAACAGCAAAAAACTACAGCGTGTGTACCAAACTGTTTCGCAACTTGATATCATGTCACTGATCCTGAAGGAGGCTCATTATGCCAAGCCTTTTATAACTTTCGGAGATTATTTTAATAAGCGTGTTAAATACAATAATGGTGCGGCTATACAATATCAGGATCAATATTATCAGTTGATACAATGGCCTTATGTTTACCATTTTGACGGGCAAAAAGAACTGGGCTTTTACGACCTTTTATCAGACAGTTTAATGCGCAATAATTTAATAATTAAAATGGATATTAATCCACCTAAACAAAAAATGGATAGTCTGTTAAAAAGTGTGCTTCAGCAATACCATGAACGGTTGATCAATAACAAGACCATGAGATAAAATAATGCTGGTTGTTATTATATGGATTATTCGGATAAATGATATGTTAAATTGATTGCCTGATGACAAGTTATGATAAGAGGTCACGCATTTTTTTTGTCATGCCTTTAACAACTAATTCATAAGAATGATCAACCAGTTTAAGAATCTCTTTATCATTCAAATCAATGTTGTAATCAATAGTATTCCAATGTTTTTTGTCCATGTGAAATCCAGGTTTTACGGCAATATAAGTTTGTCGTAATTCAATAGATCTTTCCGGATCACATTTTAAATTGCAGGCTCCGGAGTTATTTAATCCGGTTAAGCAAAACATTTTGCCGGATACTTTAAAAACCAGTGTTTCATTGTCGAACGGAAAGGTTTCTTCCACCCCTTTCTTTTTCAAACAATGTTCGCGAAGTTGCTCAATATGCATCTTATAAAATACCCCAAAACTTATATCCTAACTGAAATGTAAACATACTGTTTGTAAGGTTCGGTGAAGAATTATTATACTGCATAAAACTGCCCATACTGGTTGGGTTCCAGTCCCACTTGGCATCTAAACGGAGTTTCCATAAATCCAAACCAACCCCAACCTGTAAACCGGTATTACTCTTATCCAGGTTTTTTCTGCTGAGACCGCTAATAGACTGATCTGATAAAGTGGTATTCTGACTTAACAAAAATTGAAAATTGGGTCCGGCATAAACCCTGAATATTTTAACAATTTTAAAACCCACCAAAACCGGAACATCTAAATAAGTAGTGTTATTGGTAACGTGGAAATTTTTACCACCATCATTAAAATTATAAACCCCATTTCGGGTATTTAGCACCAGTTCAGGCTGAAGATATAAGCCTACCAGAATAATTTTAAAACGCCCATAAACACCTCCGTTAAACCCGGTAACATTATCAATTGTTGCCGGAATAAGTGCCGTTCCGTTGCTGATATCAGACAAACTGCCTCTGCCTACGTTAATACCGGCTTTAATTCCTAATTCAATTTGCTGGGCATTTACAAGATGAACACCTATAAGCAGATTAATGAAGATAAATATTTTTTTCATGGTTTTAGTTTTAATAAACAATTATACATCAAAAATTGAGCCATGCCCTACAAAAAAAACCTATGCATGCACAGGTTTTTTTGTAGGGCAATTAATTAATTCATGTTAGGTAAAAACGAGTATTTTTTACTTCGTTTTAACTGATCGTTTAACCAGTTGTCAGGATAAATTACTTTTACACTTTTAATTTTTTCTCCTTCCATTACTGCTTCAAGTTCTGGTTGAATAAATCCTTTGTAAGCTGCGACCTTTAATTTGTCAAAACGGGTTTTTATTTCTTTCAGTAAAGTTTGATCAACCTTAACACCGTAGCCTTCTACCAAAGCAGATGCGGCATTAAAATCTCCTTCAGATTTTATACGTTGAATCTCTTTTAATAATTCACCAAACAAGTTGCGTAATTTTTCATAATTGTTTACCCGTACGTATGTTTTACCATCTTTAGTTACCATTTCTATAACGTTATCTGCTTTGCCTTTTTCGTATGCCCACATAGCATTTAACTGTCGGTTACGCATGTGTGCTTCTTCTAAATTTTCGCCTACTTGCAAGCGTGTTAACTGCGTTAATAATCCATTTCTGATATAACCATCATATTCTGCTTTACCAACTTCCAGATTTGGCATTACACCCATTTCAACCAGTTTTGGATCGTAAATATAATACAGGGCCACTAAGTCTGCACGGGCCTCTTCCAATGTACTGGCATAATTTTTTAAGGTCTGATCCGGATCACCAATGCCGGGGTTTATCTGTCCGGAAGCATGCCCGATTACCTCATGCATATCTGTATGTAAGTCGCTTGCCAGTGCACCATATTTGGCGTTACGGGCTATCTCTTCGGCTGTTAAAGCAAACTCTTTCATCATAGGGCTTTTAGCTCCTACAATATTATATGAATGCACAATATTGCCCAATGATACAGATTTTGAACCATGTTGCTGTCTTATCCAATTGGCATTAGGCAGGTTAATACCAATGGGAGTGGAAGGGTTACTGGCACCGGCTTCCTGAATTACGGTAATTACCTTTGCAGTTATACCTTTTACACTTTTCTTTTTATGAATATCCATAATTGGCGAATGGTCTTCAAACCACTGTGCTTCTTTTGCTATGGCAGAAATTCGTTTGGTTGCTTCCATATCCTTTAAGCTTACCACCGATTCAAACGATGCACGTTTACCAATTGCATCATCATACACTTCTATAAAACCATTAACTACATCCAGTCTGCTTTCTGTATCGCTCACCCAGGCGATATTATATTCATCCCACTTTTTTAAATCGCCGGTTTTAAAATATTCAACCAATAACTGAAGTGTTTTCTTTTGTTGTTCATTTTCCGCGAGAGGTACTGCTTTCTCTAACCAGTAAACAATTTTTTCTATTGCTGCACCATACATACCACCAACTTTCCAAACCTTTTCTACCAGCTTACCATTTTCTTTAACCAGTTTAGAATTCAGTCCGTATGAAATGGGAGTTGCATCATTTTTATCTATCTTAGCGGCATAAAAATCTTCCACTTCTTTTTGTGTAACACCTTCGTAAAAGTTATTTGCTGAGGCTACCACATTATCAATACCTGAAGCAAGATTTACAATTTTAGCATCTATTTTCGGATCAAAAATAACAGGCTTTAAGATAGCGAGAAGTTCACTTACCATTTTACCATCGAGCGGTAATTTAGCTGCATCACTGGCTTTTACAAGTGTCTCAAAATATTCATAGCTGCACTCGGGCAAAAATTTTAAATTTGAATAATGATGGTGAATTCCATTTGAAAAAAAGACACGTTTGGCGTAGGTTTCAAATTTTTTCCAGTCACTGCTTTTTTTATCACCTTTATAGGTAATTAAAATTGCTTCCACGGTTCTGCGAATGGTTAAATTATATTTGTATTTCTGGTCATAAAAAATGTCGCGTCCGCAGTTGGCGGCTTCTGATAAATAATAAGCCAGTTCTTTTTGTTTGGCAGTAAGTTCATTAAAGCCGGGAATTTGATAACGCAAAACCTGCAGATCGGCAAACTGATCGCAGTTTACTTCAAATGCGGGAGTTGTTTTTGTTTTGGGCTTTTGTTTCGGATCTCCTTTAAAGCTGGTAATAACCGTTGCCGCGCCTAATGCTGTGTACATAATGGTTCGTTTGATATTCATTGTTGAAGTGCTGTTAATTTAAACAAATATAAAAACTTGCCGCAATTATGGTGCAGCAAATTTTATGTAATGGTTTTCAATTGTTTTTTAAGTAGAATAATTTTTTTCACTTCTTTCTTTTCCCGATTAAATGAGCACTTCCTTCTCTGTGTTAAAAAAAAGAATTCAATACACACAAATAATTATTGCAGGTCACTGTAAAGATTGGGTTTTAACACAGAGGAAGAGAAGTAAATACACGGGTATAAATTTTAAACTCTTCTTTCTCCTCCCGATTAAATAAGCTCTTCCTTCTCTGTGTTAAAAAAGAATATTATATAGAAAAAGACAGTCATATTTGTAAGCCGCAAAATGTGATTAAATATAAAAGAACACCAATACTCGCTACAAACTATTTTGAACAATAAAGAATTAAAAACATTCATGAATCAACAGGTAAAGCGATTTAACCTGCCCGGGTTTATAGCGGAGGACCCGGTGTGTATTCCGCATTTATTTTCTGCAAAAGCGGATATAGAAATCATGGGTTTTTTTGCTTCAATATTTGCATGGGGCCAGCGTAAAACTATTATTAAAAAAAGCAAAGAACTGATTACCCGCATGGATGGAACACCGCATGATTTTATCTGTAATCATCAAGAGTCGGATCTTAAAGCCATGATTGGTTTTAGGCACCGTACGTTTAACGATACCGACCTGTTATACTTTCTGGCTTTTATGCAAAATCACTTTCAAAAGCACGCATCGCTGGAGAATGCATTTTTAAAAGGGCATGATCCAAAACACGCTAATATGGAAGCAGCATTAAATGCGTTCAGGCAATACTTTTTCAGCTTGCCTTATGCCCCAACCCGTACATATAAACATATTGCTTCACCCGCACAAAATTCGGCCTGTAAACGCATCAATATGTTTTTGCGCTGGATGGTAAGAAAAGATAAAAATGGTGTTGACTTTGGTTTATGGCAATCCATTAAACCCGCACAACTTGTTTGTCCACTTGATGTGCATGTGGCCCGGGTGGCCCGTAAAATCGGGCTCTTACAGCGCACTCAAAACGATTGGACTGCCGCGATAGAATTAACGGAAGGTTTAAAAATGTTTGACCCTAATGACCCGGTTAAATATGATCTTGCTTTATTCGGTTTAGGTGTAAGTGGGGAGATTTAATTGTAGTGAAAAATACAGTAATTGAATCTGAATTACCCCAATTTTCAAGCACTAATAATTGTAGCCTTTCACATACTAGAATTTTTTATTACCCAAGCTTTAAAAAATCATTATCAAGAAAATTAATTTTATTTAACAAGTTTACCTCTACAGACTATTTTAACACTGCAAAAAAGTCCCATTATATGTTCATCTAAAAACAGAGCAGGAAGATAAAATTCTTTCTCTATTTTACATATAATATGGGTGTTTCAATAAAATATATTGTTTCATAAATATTCTAATAAAGTTTAGATTGATAATGCTTACTTAAGAACAGCTAAATCCCGTTAAAAATAAATGTCATTTAAATTCCTCTTTTAGCATTAGTATCAGATTTATTAATTACCAAAAAGCGATAACTTATTCCTAAATTAAAAGTAAGGTTATAGGCAAGATCAATTTCTTCTAATTTATCCACTTTTATTAATCCTTTTTGAATGCTGAATTCAATATCCAAAAGTTCCTTAAAATGATACTTGGTTCCGATAATAATTCCAATATCCCATTTCCTAAATCGATTTCCCCATTGATAAGAATCAGAGAGATTAAAATAGCCAATTATTGGTTTTGGTTTATTTACAAGTTGAATTATATCAGCTTCCCGAACCCTAAAGTCATCTTTGAATAAATATCCTAAGGAAGCTCCTGAATAAAAGGAAAATTTCTTTAGCCAATTACTTTTAATATTAAAATGGTATAAGATAGGAAGTTCAATATAATGTAATCGGTATTGATAGGCAACTGATGCCATTGTTGCAACATTAGACAAGGTATAATCTGTTCGAAATCCTTTTTCAATTAAACTAAGACCAATAGAAACACCGTTCTTTTTTAGTGGTTGATAATATTTTATACCTAAACAAAGTGAAGCAATGCCTCTATCCCATTTTCTAATTTCGGAAATTGGCGAGAGTCCCCATTGTGTAATAGACAAAGACATTCCTGAGTAAATGGAAAATCTACTACACATGTTTTGGCTCAATGTTGTTTTCCAAATAAGAACTAAAGTTAAAGCTAAAATGGAGTAATGTTTCTTCATATTCATTAAGTCCAGTTCCAAGACAATTTTTTTAGGGTTACGATTCTCAAAGACAATTTTCTTTTCATAAATTAAATTTTAAAAGTTAATAATAAATTGTTTTTAATTAAATTATAAGGTTCTATTCTAAAGTAATTTCTGGGATTAGCAATTAAATCTATACTGATAATGTAACTTAAACTCATTTTCTTATTAATCTTTAATCCTACATTAAATGCTGCTGCTATGTTGAAACTTGTAAATGGAGCATTATATTTGATTCTGTGAATGTCAAATGTTGCATGAAGCTTATTCGTAAGTTCAATGCTATCATAACTGCCTATAACATCCTGATCCAATTTTGTGGACAATAAATAGGTTAAAATTGCACCGTAACCGTAAAAAAAATGTTCCTTGTTTTTTTTAATAAAATATACAATTTCAAGATTATATTGACTTATGGAGGTATTTAAAGTAACTGGAATATTGCTAAGTTCAAAGCAGTTAACTTGATTTTTATAGTCAGTAATGTTTGTAGAATTAAAAAGAAGACCAAAGATGAATTCTTTATCATCAGTTAATTTTCTATTGAAATGAACTCCAATATTGTAACCATGCGAGTTAAACTGAGAGTTATTAATTTTTGATGGAATAAGTATGTTTTGATAAAAACCGGCTGCCAAAGAGATAGAAGAAGAATTTTGAGCAAATGTTTCTTCTAGGCAAAACTGAAGAAGCATAAAATATAAAAAGAATAAAGGTAATACTTTCATGGGCTTTTTTCATATTGAAAAGTTAAAGGTAATCTTTATGTTATAAAAAAAACTATTTTTTCGTAAAACTGTTCGAAATGTTCTGTCATTTTTATCCCAAAAATTTCTAACATTATTTGTTGAATAAACTTTTATAGTGCCTCGTAAATCGAACATAAAAACATTACATCCATTTTCGTACTTTTAAATCTGCATCATCCATCGTCAATAAAAAATCCTCAATCTTACCTCGTGAATCAACAATCATAAATCGACAATAAAAAATATTACATCTTCAATCAAATAACATCAATCGTACATCAAAAAAATTTGCAATCGAAGCAGCATATCTCACTTCATTAAAGCCTTTTATAAAGTTCCCTAACCTTGGTAATTATATGGACCAAAAACAGACCTGGCCATATCAGTGCGCTGTAGTTATTGTAATTAATCAGGATCAAACAAAACAACACACCTGTATTAAAAGAAGCTACAGCTATATAAATCAATTGAAACCTTGTATTGGATGTAAGGACAAATGATAATACCGCAAATACCAGTAAAAGTAAAACCGAGATGATGGAAACTATGTAAGCTATGTTCATATATATTTGCAATATGCACTACAAAATAGGTATTTCAAACCCTGTCGAACATTTTATGGGTGTTCAATGGCAAATAAAGAATGATACGGGACAAAACATACGGGTACAATTGCCCTCCTGGCGTCCGGGCAGGTACGAACTGGCCAGCTATGCAAAAAATATTCGCTGCTTTACCGTTAAAGATAAAATGGGTTCAGCCATACAGTTTAAAAAAGTTACCAAAGATTGCTGGGACATTTTTTCAGAAGGACATGAACAGGTGCAAATAGAATATGAATATTATGCGAACCAGTATGATGCCGGAGCAAGTTATGTTGATGGCGGGATGCTTTATATAAACCCTGTAAATTGTATGATGTATATAGTGGGAAGAATGGATGAACCTGCAACTATAGAATTAGATGTGCCAGATGATTATAAAATTGCCTGCCAGTTAAGAACCGAAGGTAAAACCATATTTACGCAAAATTTTGATGAGCTTGCAGACAGTCCGTTTGTTGCCAGTGCGCAATTAACGCATACAACTTTTAAAGTAAATGATGGCAACATACACTTATGGTTTCAGGGTCAACAATGCCCTGATATGGATCGTTTAATTGCCGATACCAAAACATACACCGAAGCACAAATAAAGATCTTTGGTGAAATGCCATGTAAAGATTTTCATTTTCTTTACCTTATTTTAAAAACAACATTCAGGCATGGGGTTGAACATACAGACTCAACGGTGATTGCCATGGGGCCCGAAAGCGATTGGAAACTTGCAGCTTTTTATGATAATTTTGTGGCCATTAGTTCGCATGAATTGTTTCATCTGTGGAATGTGAAACGCATAAGACCTGAAGAAATGTTGCCTTATGATTTTACAAAAGAGAATTATTCGGAACTAGGATATATCTATGAAGGCATCACAACCTATTATGGCGATTTGGTATTGTTAAGAAGCGGTGTCTGGAGTTTTGAACAATATTGTGAAAGCTTTAACGGTGATTTGCAAAAACACCTGGCTAACCCCGGTCGATTTAATTATTCGGTGGCAGAGTCAAGCTTTGATACCTGGCTGGATGGATATGTACCCGGCGTTAAGGGCCGTAAGGTTTCGATATACACAGAAGGTATGCTGGCTGCTTTGGTGGCTGATGTCATGATCATAAAAGCATCGGGAGGTAAAGCCCGCCTTGATGATGTAATGAAAGCCCTGTATGAACAAACATTTAAAGCAGGAAAAGGATATACAAAAACCTTATACCGATCGCTGTTAGAAAAATATGCCGGCATTTCTTTCCAAAATTATTTTGATGAACTTATAGATGGATGCGGTTATTTGGAAACACATTTAAAAACAGCATTACATGAAATAGGTTTAACTTATATTTTTGAATTAGATGCGCTGAATAACAAAGTAGTTAAGTTGCTTAAACAAAGTAATCAAACAGCAGGGCAGCAGTATTATTTTGAAATTTGGTGCAAAAAACCCTAACTTAGCATTTTAATATTGTTAACGTAATCTTATTAAAAAGGAACTTATGTAAAGGTGTTGTTATGCAAAAGAATCAACCTGATAACGATTATTTCGATGTGATAAATATTTCTTTTCTATCCTGGTGTACAGAACAGGAAAGAGAAAGACTGAATGCCAGTAAATCGTGCAGTCATTACAAAAAAGGGCAGCCGGTTTTTTATGAAGATAATATTTCATTGGGTATTTACTGCATAACTAAAGGAGCTATAAAATTAACACGTTCAAACAAAGATGGTAAAGAGCAGATAATCCGCTTTGCCCGGGAAGGGGAGTTTTTGGGATACAGAGCTTTAATTGCCGATGAACCTTTGGTGGCAACTGCAACCTGCATTGAAGATACTACCTGTTGTTTCATTCCAAAAAATATTTTTATAGAAGTTCTTGAAAATAATTCAAACCTGAATAAACACATGCTTAAATCATTATGCCATGATCTTGGATTGGCTGATGAAAGAATTCAGAGTCTGGCACAGAAAAGTGTGCGCGAAAGACTGGCAGAAACTTTGTTGTTCTTACAGCAAACATTTAAAGACAGGGGAGATACCGATAACACACTTATTTCTGTAACCCTTCCGAGAGAGGATATAGCAAATATTGTTGGCACTGCAACAGAAACGGTTATCAGACTTTTATCGGAATTCAGAAACGATAAATTTATTGATATGGAAGGTAAAAAAATAAGAATTATTGATAAAGAGGCACTCGAAAAAATTTCACATGCTTCGGTATAATGGCAGGAGTTGGAATATAAAAACGGTATAGTTTTATCTGGCGGAGGAGCAAGGGGATTTGCTCACATAGGTGTATTAAAAGCACTGGAAGAAGCAGGCATTTATCCGGATGTAATATCTGGTGTGAGTGCCGGAGCAATTGCCGGTGTACTTTATGCTGACGGCTACCATCCCGATGAGATCCTTGAAATTTTTATCCGGATTGATATTTATAAATTACTTCATTTTAATACTTTTCATGTGGGCTTATTAAAGCCTGATGGTTTACAAAAAACACTGCAAAAAGTGTTACGGGCTAAAACCTTTGAAGAGCTGAAGATTCCATTAACCATTGCAGCCACCAATCTTAACCTGGCTCAGATTGAATATTTTGATAAAGGTGCGCTGATAGATCCTGTTATGGCATCCGCTTCCTTCCCTTTGGTTTTGCGTCCGCATCAGATAAATGGAACTTATTATGTAGATGGGGGGTTGATGAATAACCTGCCGGTGCAGCCTTTATTAGGCTATTGTGAAAAAATTATTGGGGTATATGTGAATCCGGTTAAAGTGCAAACAAAATCTCTTAGCACAAGAAATGTGGCAGATAGAATTGTGCATATTGGTTTAAGAGCCAATATGCTGCACAACATAGCCCATTGCGATATTTTTATTGAACCCCCTGAATTGGTAAATTTTCATTTGTTTAAAGTTTCTGCCGCAAGAAAAATTTTCGACATAGGGTACACTTATACCAAAGATTTACTTTCAAAAAAAGCAGGGATATAATAAAGTTTAAGGAGATACTATCAGTTGTTTTTTGAATAGCATGTTTTAATAATTAGATTCGCCAATCCCAACGCTATGAATTTAAACAGGTTTATTAGGCCCAAGCACGTTTTAAAATGTATTAAATACTGGTTTATTGATCCGGTTATGAAGCCATCGGTAAGCATACAGCATAAAGCGCTGTTAATTATAAAAACAGAAGCCATCGGAGATTATATTTTGTTCCGCAATTTTATTAAATCAATTAAGCAAAGCGAAAAATTTAAGGGTTTTAGCCTAACACTAATAGGTAATGAAATATGGAAACCATTATGCTTAAAATACGATAAGGATCTGGTAGATCATTTCATTTTTATAGATAAATTTCAATTTCAGAATGTTACTGTTTACCGCAGAGAAAAACTTATTGAAATTAATGCAAAAGGATACACGTATATTTTAAATGCCACCTATTCAAGGGAGTTTTTAATGGGGGATTCTATAATTAGGAGCACTACTGCGGAGCATAAAATTGGAATGTATGGAGACAGTGTAAGTGAGATCCCGCTCTTTCACACTATCAGTAATAAATTTTATACAAAGCTTATTCAAATACCGGAGCATATTTTTTTTGAATTTGACCGGATGAAATATTTTTTTGAAACTGTTACAGAAGAGACCATACAACTAACGGCACCATATATAAATGAAAAGAATGATAGAAAACAACTGGCTGTTATTTTGCCCGGAGCACAGGCTGCCCTGCGGCGATGGTCGCCATTAAAATTTAAAACGGTTGCGGAATATCTGCATCAAAAGTATGCTTATGAAATTTTTATTTGTGGGGGAAAAGAAGATTATGCATTGGGAGCATTAATGACAGATCAGAACAATGAGGGCTATTTACATAACCGCTGTGGAATTGATACTTTAGATAAATTACCAGCAATTTTATCTGTAGCCAGACTTGTGATTTGCAACGATTCAGGTACCCTTCATATTTCAGCCGCAGTTAATACACCGGCAGTGTGCATCTCAAATGCAAATCATTATAAGCGATTTACGCCATATCCGGAAAAATTAAATAAGCATTTAAAGTTTATTTATCCCGCCACTTTTTTAAAAAAATATATGAATGAAAATGATCGTATGGAAGCGGTTAAATATGGATCAACATTTTCTATTGATGAAATACAAACTGCCGAAGTGATTACTGAGATAAACAATTTATTGCAGTAACATGAACGTTTTACTGATAGATAATTACGACTCATTCACTTATATGTTGAGGGATCAGATAGAACAATGTGCCTCCTCCTGCATAGTAATAAGGAATGATGCTTACAGCCTGATGGAAATGGATTTGAATAAATTTGATGCGTTGGTTATATCCCCGGGGCCGCAAAAACCGGATGATGCAGGCATGTTAAAACCTTTGTTAGTAAAGTGGGTTCAACATAAACCTGTGTTGGGTATTTGTCTTGGTCATCAGGCATTAGGTGAAATATTTGGAGCAAAGTTAGAAAAAGCGATTTTGCCAAGACATGGAAAAGTTGATGAGATGAAACATAATGGCAATGTTTTATTTGATAAGATACCTGAAAATTTTTATGCTACACGTTATCATTCACTGGTATTAGTAAACTTACCTGATGAGTTGGAACTAACCTGTTTATGCAAAACTGAAATTATGGGTTTTGCTCATAAAACACTGCCCGTTTGGGGTTTGCAATTTCATCCTGAAAGTTGTCAAACAGAATTTGGACTTGAATTATTAAAAAACTTTTTTATTCAGGTAAAAAAAATTGCTCATTCCTAAATTTACATATATTTGACTTTGTAAAAGCATTGCATGGAGTACCATATACGTAAGGAAAATAAATTTAATTACATCGATGAAGGCGAAGGTGAAGTGCTATTGTTACTACATGGTTTATTCGGGGCATTAAGTAACTGGAAAGATGTATTGAATCATTTCAGCAAAAATTATAGGGTAGTGATTCCATTAATGCCTATTTTTGAGATGAATATTTTAAAATTGAGCGTGGAAGGACTTGCTAATTTTATTGATGAATTTATTGAATATAAAAAGTTTACCAAAGTTAACTTATTAGGTAATTCTTTAGGAGGTCATGTAGCATTAGTTTATATTAAAAAGCATCCCTTTAAAGTAAAGACCCTGCTTCTTACAGGAAGTTCTGGTTTATATGAAAACGCTTTTGGCGCATCTTATCCGCGCAAGGGAGATAGAGTTTACATGAAGGATAGAATCAGTCTTACATTTTATGATCCTGCTTCTACTACAGAAGAACTGGTGGATGAGGTATATGAAACGCTGCAGGATAAAGGGAAATTGCTGCGTATATTAACGATGGCCAAATCTGCCATCAGACATAATATGCGAAAGGATATTCCAAATATTAAAATACCTGTTTGCTTAATATGGGGCAAACAAGATACTATAACCCCACCCGAAGTGTGTGATGAATTTCATGCACTTTTTCCTGCTTCGGAAAAGCATTTTATTGATAAATGCGGACATGCTCCTATGATGGAACGTCCGCATGAATTTAATAAAATTGCCGATGCATTTTATCAAAAAAATTTAAGTAAGTAATTTATGTTCGCCAAGCAATTTATATCAAGCGAAATATTCCCTTTAAAAAAATCGGATCAGGCCGAATCTGCTTTAATGTTTATGGGCGACTGGATGGTTAAACAATTGCCGGTTGTTGATAATTTAAGAGTGCTTGGCTTTGTAAGCGAAAAATCATTGATGGAAAACAGTGATAAAAAAGTGGAAGAATTATTACAAACTGACGTTAATCATTATTGCATTCAGGAACATATTCATGTATTTGAAATCTGGTTTATTTTATATCAGTATAACTTAACGTCCCTTGCTGTTATAAATACGGATGGGCAGTATGTAGGCGTGATAGCAGCACAGGATATTGCTCTGCAAACATTCTCCGGCTCTTCGCTCATGCAGGAAGGTTCTATTATAGTTCTGGAAATGGAAGCTATACAATATTCTCTCGCAGAAATATCAAGAATATGTGAAAGTAATGAAGCTAAAATAATTCACCTGATGGTGATAACACTTAAAGACACCGGTAATACACTTCATGTTTCTATCAAATTAAATAAACAATTTCTTACCCATGTAATTGCCAGCCTTGAACGTTTCGGTTATAAAGTTATTTTTACCAATTCTTTTCTCGATTCTAATCAGTCGTTTGATGACAGGTATCAATGGCTCGTTAAATATTTAAATACTTAAATTATGCGTTTAGCCATCTTCGGTAAATATTTTAAGACGGAACGTTTTACAGAAATACAGCAATTTTTTGATGCCTTGGAAAAAAACCGCATTGAATACATTGTTTATCGTAAATATTTTGAAGATTGTTTAAGTAGTGGCATAAAAATACCTGCTAATAAAAAAACATTTGATTCGCATAATGATTTTGTTTCTGCCTCCATTGATTTTGTGTTTAGCATAGGTGGAGATGGAACGATATTAAACACACTAGGTTTTATAAGAGAAGCAGAAACGCCTGTAATGGGAATAAACACCGGCAGACTTGGATTTTTGGCCGGATTGCCAGCTCATGATGCGCCGGCTTTTTTAAATGAATTAGAAAAAGGACATTATTTTATAGAAAAAAGAACAGTACTTGAACTGGAGTCGGATGAGCAAATGTTTGAAGGAGTAAAATACGCATTGAATGATTTTGTAATTCATAAGAAAGACAGTTCCAGTATGATCACAATTCATACCTACATAAACGGAGAGTTTTTAAATTCATATTGGAGTGATGGTTTAATTGTTTCTACTCCCACTGGCTCTACCGGATATAACTTAAGTTGCGGTGGGCCTATCCTTTATCCGGCCTCTCAAAGTTTTGTAATCACCCCCATAGCACCTCACAATTTAAATGTAAGACCCATTATTATTTCTGATCAGAATGTTATTTCTTTTGAAATTGAGGGTAGAAGTTCCAGTTTTTTAGCAACCCTTGATTCGAGGTCTGAAAGTATTGATAACAAAACCCAGTTAGCAATAAAAAAAGCGGATTTTAGTTTGAACCTGCTGCGTGCTAATGGAGAAAATTACCTTAAAACTTTACGCGAAAAACTGATGTGGGGTTTTGATAACCGGAATTTCAGAGTTTGATATGAAAAAATCTTTTAGCTGGAAAGACAGAATCAAGTCCTTTAAACCTGCTTTAAATGGCCTTAAATTCGCAATAAGTAATGAATACAACTTTCGGGTTCAATTAATTGCAGCTATGCTTACAATAGCCGTATCTGCGGCTTTAAACCTATCTCTGATAGAATGGTCGATAATAATTATGTGTATTGGGATGGTAACAGGTGCCGAAATTTTTAATTCGGCAATTGAACACCTGGTTGATCTGGTTTCTCCCGAATTTCAGGAGGCAGCCGGAAAAGTTAAGGATCTGGCAGCAGGGGCTGTGTTTATTCTGGCTTTTACAGCATTAATTATTGCCATTATCCTGCTCGGTTCAAAATTGTATCAATTTTAATCGCTTTTGCGTTAATGTTTGCAGTTTTCTTAAGGTTTTTTCATATTTTTGCTATTATGCTACAATTCAAAAGATCTATAGTTTTTTCCTTATTAGTCATTTCTGCTTTTGTTTTAAGAGCACAACATATTGAAGTGGGCCTATTGCTTGGTGCCTCTAATTATATGGGTGATTTAAGCAATGAAACTATTGTACTTAAGGAAACTCATTTATCGGGTGCCTTTTTTGGGCGTTATAATTTTTCTCCAAGATTTGCCGTAAAGGGTTTTATTGGTTATGGTAGAGTATCAGGCGATGACAAAAATTTTGTGGCAGCAAAACGTACTTATGAGGGTATTGCCGATGTTGAATTTAATAAAATGAGAAACCTTAATTTCTACACTGATATTTACGAATTTTCGGTTCATGCAGAATATAATTTATTACCTAACGACCTTAAATATTATTCTGCACGTCCGTTCTTACCTTATGTTTTTGCGGGGATAGGGGTGTTTAACTTTAACCCCAAAACAAAATTTATGGGTAAAACTATAGAGTTACAGCCATTAGGTACAGAAGGGCAGGGGTCTACAAATTATAATTCGTTTAAAAAATATGCGCTAACCACTATATGTATACCGGTTGGTATAGGGTTTAGACAGAAAATAGGTGATGATTTTTTTCTTGGTTTTGAGGCTGGGCTGCGTTTTACCACTACAAATTATATGGATGATGTGGGTGGTAAATATGGTGATCGATTTGTAATTGGAGGGGCAACGGGTAAAACTGCTTTATTACTATCAGACAGGTCGTGGGAACTAGATCCAGCCAATGATCCAAATACAGACAAACCTTTGGGACTTAATTATCTTTTTAGTGAGAATAACGCTAGAAGTGACAGAAAGTTGCTTCACCAGGATATGTATATTATGTGCGGCATTACCTTTTCTTATGTTATCAGATTTAAAGGCCAGGGTTGTCCTTCCTTATAAAATACACAATGAAAAATTTCGTTTTTTTGTTGATAGGTATGAGTGTTTTTTTATTTGTTAAAGCACAGAAAGTTGAATTTGGGATTCAGGGGGGAGTTTGTAATTATTGGGGAGATCTGTCACCTCAGATTAAGTTAAAAGAAACACATGGAACAGCAGGTACATTTATACGGCTGAACCTAAGTAATACGATCGCATTTAAAGCGGAGTATAATCAGCTCCTGGTTTCTGGAAATGATAAAAATTTTGATTTTAATAAAGATCGTAACCTTAGTTTTACAAGTAATATTTCTGAATTCGCTGCTGTTGTTGAATTTAATTATTTGAGATACGGACCATTTGTACTTGATAAAAAAATGACCTCCTTTGTTTTTGTAGGGATAGCCGCTTTTATGTTTAATCCAAAGGCAAAATTAGGAGATAAATATTATGATCTCAGGGACTATCAAACGGAAAATGTATTGTATAGCAGAACATCTTTGGCTATTCCATTTGGTATTGGCTATAAATACATGTTTAATAACAGATTTGCAATAGAAGGCCAACTGGGGTTTCGCAAAACTTTTACAGATTATATTGATGATGTAAGTACCGTTTATCCAGATGTGGCGAATAGGTTTAAAGATGGCGGAATTGTATCTGCCACTTTAACGGATCGCTCTGTAGAACTTTACGGAACTCCCCAAAACAAATTATTTTATAAACGCGGGAATCCTGATTATGATGATTGGTACATGAGTTTAACGGTTTCTGTTGTAATGAGAATACATGGTAGGATAAAGTGTGCAAGATTTTTTTAAATTCGTCACCTGATAAAAGTTAAAGAAACAATTTTGATAGAAAGATGAATTTGAAGGAAAAAATGGATCCTGTTAAAATTCCCGAACACATTGCCATTATAATGGATGGAAACGGACGTTGGGCTAAAGGAAAGGGTAAATTCAGAATTTTCGGGCATCAGAACGGTGTTGGAACAGTTAAATCCATTACCGAAGCTGCAGCAGAAATAGGTGTAAAATACCTAACACTGTATGCCTTTTCTACAGAAAATTGGAACCGGCCAAAACTGGAAGTTAGGGCCTTAATGGAATTATTGGTGGATACCATGCGTAAAGAAACACCCACCTTAATGAAAAATAATATTCGGCTTTCTTTTATTGGTAACTTAAACGATTTGCCCGAAAAATGCCAGAAACAGCTTGAACAAACTATGGCTGAAACTCAAAACAATACTAGAATGCACCTGGTTCTGGCTCTTAGCTACAGTGCTAAATGGGATTTGGTTCAGGCAATAAAAAAAATTGCTGTAGATACCCGTAACGGTAAACTTAAAGAGGATGAAATAAATGATCAGTTAATTGATAAATATTTATCAACTAACTGGATGCCACACCCAGAATTACTTATTCGCACAAGCGGTGAAAAAAGAATTAGTAACTTTTTACTATGGGAAATCGCTTATAGTGAATTATACTTTACAGATAAATTATGGCCTGATTTTACAAAAGAAGATTTGTATCAGGCAATTTTGGATTTTCAGAACAGAGAAAGACGCTTTGGAAAAACTAGCGAACAAATCAGCAATCAATGATCATTAACCTAAAGAAAATTGCGATATACCTTGTATTATGCCTTGCATTTTTACAAACAATTGCACAGGATACAACTGCCTTAAAAAGCCCTGTAAACTATTTTGAGCTTAACTACACAAGCCCTAAACAATATATAATTGCCGGGTTGGATATAACCGGAACAGAATACTATGATAAAAGTGTACTGGCTGTTTTAAGTGGTTTGCAGATTGGTCAGAAAATTAGAATTCCTTCAGAGGATATTGCCAAGGCAATTACCAGTTTATGGAAACAAAAGTTGTTTGTTGATGTGAAATTAATTGTTAAAAAAATTGACGATGACAAGATCTGGTTTGAGATTCAGCTTCAGGAAAAACCGCGTCTTTCTACCTTCTCCATCAAAGGTTTAAAAAAGGGCAAAGCTGAAGATCTTAGGGATCAACTTACCCTTAAAGCCGGCCAGATTATAACTGAAAATGTTTTAAATAGCGCACACAGAGAAATCCATAACTACTTTTCCGAAAAAGGCTACCTGGAAGCGAGTGCCACTTTTGAGCAAATTCCGGATGATATCAAAAAAAATACCGTAAAACTTAGAATTAATATTAAACGGGGTAAGAAAATACATATATCAGATATCACTTTTACCGGTGTTACTGCCATTCCTGAAAATAAATTGAAAAAGGTAATGAAAGATACCAGAGCGAAATACTGGTTCTGGCAAAAATCTAAATATATAGAGGATAGCTATATAGCAGATAAACAAAAAATTATTGATAAATACCTGAGTATGGGTTACCGGGATGCGCAAATCCTCTCTGATTCAGTTTGGCGCGATGCAAAAGGAATCCGTATTCATATTAACTTGTTTGAGGGTAAAAAGTACTTCTTCAGGAATATTACTTTTATTGGTAACGCTAAATATGCCTCCGAAGATTTGCACAAAATAATGAGAATTGAAAAGGGTGACATTTATGACCAGAGCATTTTAGATCAAAGATTAAATATGAGTGCAGATGGTTTGGACATAAGCACTCTTTATATGGATGATGGCTATTTGTTTTTTAGGGTTGAACCGGTAGAAGTACTTGTAGAAAATGATTCGATTGACCTGGAAATAAGGATTTATGAGGGACAACAGGCTTATATAAATAACGTTACTGTAAAAGGAAATACCAAAACAAGTGATCATGTAATTTTAAGGGAATTAAGAACAAAGCCCGGCCAGTTATTTAGTCGTTCAGACGTTACCCGTTCCCTTAGAGAACTTTCGCAGATAGGGTATTTTAATCCGGAGGCCTTAAATGTTAACCCTGTTCCAAACCCTAATACCGGTACAGTTGATATTGAATATAAGGTGGAAGAAAGAGCCAATGATCAGATAGAACTATCTGGTGGATGGGGTGCCGGATTTGTTGTAGGTACATTAGGTTTAACTTTAAATAACTTCTCGGCAAGAAAAACTTTAAAAAGCAAATACTGGTCGCCTATTCCAAGTGGCGATGGACAGAGAGTTTCTTTAAGAGCACAAACCAATGGAAGTTTTTACCAGTCTTATTCAGCTAGTTTTACTGAACCATGGTTGGGTGGTAAAAGGCCTAATGCTTTAACAATGAGTATTTATCATTCTATTCAATCAAACGGGCAAACAGGTATTAACAGATCAGGGCTATATACAACAGGTGCATCCATTGGCTTAGGAAAACGCTTACGTTGGCCTGATGACTTTTTTATTATACAGTATGAACTGGGATATAAATTTTATAACAACATTTCCTCTCAAAGCACAGGTTTAGCCTATTATTCTACTATACCAACCGGAGGATCTAATAACTTATATTTTAAAATTGTACTGGCCAGAAACTCCATAAATACACCAATTTACCCGAGTGCAGGTTCTAATATTGCACTTACACTTATTTCATCTCCACCTTATTCTCTTTTCGACGGAAAAGATTATAAATCGGTGAATGATCTGGAAAAGACCAGGTGGCTTGAATATTATAAATGGAAATTTGATGCAACCTGGTATAATAAAGTTGCCGGTAATAAACGGCCGCTGGTTTTGATGACCAGAGTAAACTTTGGTTTTATTGGAGCCTATAATCAGGATAAGGGAGTAACTCCTTTTGAACGTTTCTGGGTTGGTGGATCAGGGCTAACAGGCTTTAACCTGGACGGGCGCGAGTTAATTGCTTTGCGGGGGTATCAGGATAACTCATTAACACCTTATATTGTTAGTCCTGCAACAGGTAGATATGTGCAAACCGGAGCAACAATTTATAACCGCTATACCATGGAATTGCGTTATCCTATTTCTTTAAATCCACAAGCTACTGTTTTTCCGCTTGTGTTTGCTGAAGCAGGAGGTACCTGGTTAAAATTTAAAGACTTTAATCCATTTGATGTGAACCGGTCTTATGGCTTAGGTGTGCGGATTTTTCTGCCTATGTTTGGTATGATAGGATTAGATTACGGATGGGGCATTGACAGAGCTCCCAACCACCCAACACCAGATAGGGTTAATGGAGGAAATTTTCACTTTTTGTTAGGGCAGCAATTTTAATTACACGTTATATGAAAAAAATTATTTTTTGCATCTTTGGGTTATTATTTTTTGGCATTAACATGGCAACGGCACAGCGTTTTGCCTATGTTGATACAGAATATATACTGGATATGCTTCCGGAATACCGCTCTGCTCAAAAGCAATTGGATAATGTTGCAGAGGTTTGGCAAAAAGAAGCTGAAGTGAAAAAGGCAGAGATCGATAAAATGCAGAAAGATTTTCAGGCAGAACAAATTTTATTGACGGAAGAACTTAAGAAAAAGAAAGAAAATGAGATCAAAGCAAAAGAGTCTGAACTTAAAGAGTTTATGAATAAAAAATTTGGTTATGAAGGGGATTTGTTTAAGAAAAGACAGGAACTGGTGAAGCCTATTCAAGACAAAGTTTTTGATGCTTGTCAAAAAATTGCAAAACAAAGCGCACTTGACTTTATATTTGCCAAAAGTGCAGAAATGATTATGATGTATAGTAATGCCAAGTATGATAAGAGCGATGAGGTACTGAATGAATTAGGTGTGAGTGTTACTAAAAATAAAAACTCGCAACCCACAGATAACAAATCAGGAGGGGGCCGTTGATTGGCATGATTTTAGTTAAAAACACAATTAATAAATAATAAAAATAAAAATGAAGAACATTTTAAAATCAGCAGTTGCTTTGTTTGCTGTCATGATTATCGCAGGTAGCAGCGTAAAAGCACAAAAAATCGGTTACGTAGATTTACAGGAACTGATGCAATTAATGCCTGATTACAAAAAAGCAAATATGGATATGGAAGCTTTTGGAAAATCATTGGAAGATGAGTTGAAAAAGATGAGTGAGGAGTTTCAGAAAAAAGTGGCAGACTATCAAAAAAACGAAAAACTTATTGCTGATCCGATTAAAGAAGTAAAGCAAAAAGAATTACAGGATATGCAAAGCCGTATTCAGGAATTCCAGCAATCGGCTCAGGAAAATGTTAGAAAAAAAGAAGCAGAATTACTTAAGCCAATTATAGAAAAAGCAAAGACCGCTATCGGTCATGTTGCTAAAGAAGGTGGCTTCAGCTATATTTTTGATAGCAGCGTGGCGGGTTTTTTGTACAAACCAGAAGGTGATAATGTATTGCCAATTGTAAAGAAAAAATTAGGTATACTTTAATTCAATATTAATAAGTAAGCCGGTATAAATTACCCAGATGTTGGTTTCAATATCTGCGTAATTTGTACCGGCTTTTTTGTAAATTGCCCTTCCATGAGCATTTCATTTAAAACAGCGCAACCTATAGGGATATTTGATTCGGGTATTGGTGGACTTACTGTTGCCAGGGCCATAACAAAATTATTACCCAATGAGCAAATTCTATATTTTGGAGATACTGCTCATATGCCGTATGGCGAAAAAAGTGCTGAAGCTATTAAACATTATTCTGTAAAAATTGCTGAGTTTTTAAAATTAAAAAATTGCAAAATGATTGTTATTGCCTGCAACACAGCGTCGGCAGCCGGGTTTAAAGCAGTAGTAAAAGCAACAGGAATGAAAGATTTAGTTGTAAATGTAATTGACCCTGCTGTTGATTATGTAGTTAAAAATCATTATCGCCAAAGGATAGGTATTATCGGAACTAAAAGAACCATTAGTTCTAATGTATATGCAAAAAGAATAACAGCTCTTGATCCTATTGCGAATGTGGTTCAACTGGCAACACCTTTACTGGCACCTATGATAGAGGAAGGGTTCTATAACAATAAAATAAGCCAAACTATTATTAATTCCTATCTTTCAAAATCAAAGTTAAATAAGATTGATGCCTTGATTTTAGGATGTACACATTATCCTTTAATTAAAAACGAAATAAAAAAATTCTATGGTAAAAATGTTGCAGTAATTGATAGTAGTGAAATTGTAGCTAAAGCAGTAAAGGAAGTGTTGCTAAAACATCAATTGTTAAATACAAATAAGCATGGAAAGTTTGGTTTCGGTAAAAAGGGACAACAATTTTTTGTGAGCGATTATACCCAAAGCTTTGAAGAAAGCAGTAAGATATTTTTTGATGAAAAAGTTAAATTAAAACAGTTCAATATCTGGGAAGAGTAAGTTAAGCGTTTATTAAAAATACCTCTTGCTTCTCCCATATAATTTTGGTTCAACCTAAACGGCGTTAGCGTTCAATAATTATACTAAACGCTTTTGTTAAATGGTATTTATGTTTATGTTTTTTTTTCTTTTACCCTTGCCAGTTCTTCTTTAAACTTGCAAATGCCTTCATAGTTTATTTTAAAACCAATGGTTTTTTAAGGCGTTTTTTTTAATTCCCATCTATCAGCATCTTCATTATCAATGAGCATTTATAGGCTCCTGAATTTAATATCATTTGTTTCACTTCCATTGCGGTTATTTTTAAGTTTCTTTTGAAGCTTATTGTTTTGTGAACCAAATTTTAATACAATTGGTAATGCCTGGTATTATAAACTGTTTGAGTTATTCAGGTAGGGTATTTTACCGTTAAAAAATGCAGCATCAATATTATATGCAGTAATGCGTTTATCTCAGCTAAAAGGGGTAATGTAAATAAGAAAAAAGTACTAAACCAGTTTATTTATTTGTATAAAATACCCGTTAGTATAACGTATAATGATTTTAATAAAAGGGAGAATTAATCCGGTTAGGGTGCAAAGCAGAAATATGTAAGCACCAATTCTTCATGAGTAATATAAAATTGCAAAATGCATATATGATTTTTATACAGGGCACTTATTACTATTAATATATTTTGTACGATGCAGATAATGGGTAGTATTTTAAGTATTGCTTTTTGATGGTAGTTAGCACTGCCTTTAAGGCACCATAATTACTAAGCGATAGCCGATAGAATTGATAAAATTAAACAGAATATTCCGTGGTGAAAGAATTTTGAATAGCTAGTATATTATGGTAGATTTCCATTATATATAAACTGTAGATGGAGCGTGTTTAGCAGTAGCAACAATAGGTTTAGCAGGCTTAAAATAATTGTGCCCGTTTTATATTCGGTATTTTCGTTAACGGTTGATCCCAACAGCGTACAGGCTGAAATGGTTATCGGTTCAAGCCTGTATGTTATGCCTTGTTCAAAACGAGTAAATACAGCATAAAATCTGGGTTTAAAATATGCTTACGTTACAACAAATGCACAAAGATTAAAACTTGTTAATTTAAAAGAAATTATATCAAGATTGAGTTGTAGAACCAACGCATTGAATGCCGAATTGGATTATCGGTAAAAGCATATAAAAACACAAAATAGTATAAAGCTAAACAGGTAAACAAGCATATAATTTTTAAATGAATATGGAATTTACGAGTTCTTTTAATTTTATAGATGAAATGATTAATTACCCTACAAAAAGATGTGAAATAATTATGTAAGCCATGAAGTAGATTTGAAACTACTGTATGTATATTTTTTGAAACATTTAAAGAAAGAAGCATTAAAGAAATAATATTAGCCCAAACGGCCAGGTTATGCCCGATTATAAAAACAAATACAGAACTTAACAAGACCTCGCTTGAAAACAGCATTACATATTTGTTATAGATTTTTCTTCGTGGTTATATAATATGCGTAGAATAATTAATAGGTTTAACAGTAAAATGTTGATACCGGCACCTTGGTTGTATAGGAGTGAGGTATAGTCAATAGATGAAATTGTTGTTTAAATTTTAGTTTTAGTTTTTTGTTATTTATTAAGTGGAAGAGACTTTATTTTTCAATGGATAATGATAAGTGGGATCAGGCCTAATGCACCGAATGAACAATCTATAAGTTGCCATCAGCATTTACTTGTGTAAGTACCTGTACAGTGATAACAAATGCTGGCTATGAGCTTAAAGTGCAACCAGTTTTGGTTAATTCTTATATCAACTCAATCCTACAATTTCACCATTTATAACATCTATAACAAGTGCCGAAGGTTCTTTTGGCAAACCGGGCATACGCATAATCTCACCTGCAACAGCAACAATAAATCCTGCGCCATTATTTAACACCAGATTTTCTATGTGAATGGTAAAACCTTCGGCTGCTCCAAGCAAAGAGGCATTATCGGTAAAACTGAACTGAGTTTTAGCAATGCAAACAGGCAATTTATCTGCACCCAGTTCTTTAATTTTCTTTAAAGCTGTTTTTGCATTTTTTCCATAGGTAACGGCATTGCCTTTATAAACATTGGTAACAATTTTAAAAATTTTATCTTCTAAATCATCTGTAGGTTCATACGTATGTTTAATAGGTTTTGAAGGTCGGTTTTCAACCACTTCCACCACTTTTTCGGCGAGCGATCTAGCCCCATCACCGCCATTTGCAAAACCTTCATTAATGGCAAACTCTGCACCCTTACCTTCACACCATTCTTTAATAAAAGAAACTTCATCATCGGTATCGAAGCCAAATTTATTTAAAGCTACAATAACTGTTTGCCCAAATTTTTGCAGATTTTCAATATGTCTATCAACATTTTTTATACCGGCTTTTAACCCAATCATATTGGGTTGTTTAATGAGTTTTTCATCAACCTTGCCATGCAATTTTATTGATTGCGTAGTGGTAACCAGCACTGATGCTTTAGGGGCGATACCAGCTATGCGGCATTTAATGTTTAAAAATTTTTCGCCACCCAAGTCGCTGCCAAAGCCCGCTTCGGTAATGGCATAATCACCAAACTGCAAAGCTGCTTTAGTTGCCATAATACTGTTGCATCCATGTGCAATATTGGCAAATGGCCCGCCATGTATAAATGCGGCACCTCCTTCTATTGTTTGAACCAGGTTAGGCTGAAATGCATCTTTCAACAAAGCAACAATGGAGCCTGCAATTTTAAGGTCTCTTACATAAAACGGACTATTGTCATACTTATAACCTACTAAAATATTTTCAATGCGCAACCGTAAATCATTAAGTGATTTTGATAAACAAAAAATAGCCATGATTTCAGAAGCCGGCGTAATGTCAAATCCTGTTTCAGTTGGTATGCCATTGGTTGAACCGTTTAAACCACTAAGCATGTAACGTAAAGAACGATCATTCACATCAAGCACTCTTCGCCACAAAATTTGTTTTAATCCGTTAGGTGTATTTTTATTATAATATTGGTAATTGTCAATTAGGGCAGCCAAAGTATTATTAGCCGATGTTATAGCATGGAAATCACCTGTAAAATGCAAGTTGATATCTTCCATTGGTAAAACCTGACTATAACCGCCACCTGCCGCTCCGCCTTTCATACCAAAACATGGGCCAAGGCTGGGTTCGCGCAAGGCTACTATGGCTTTTTTGCCTATCTTATTTAATCCCTGTGCCAGCGCTACAGATGTAGTTGTTTTGCCTGAACCACTTTTATTAGGTGTTGTGGCTGTAACCAATATTAAATTTCCTTTGCCAATTTTATCTTCATCAAAATCAAATGTTACTTTGCCCTTATATTTGCCGTATTGTTCAAGATGGTTTTCGTGAATACCAAGTGATGCTGCAATTTTTTGAATGGGTTGTAGTTTTACCTCTTTGGCAATTTCAATATCTGATTTCATTTTACAGGCGGGTTTAAATTTGTAATTGCAATGTCGGAGAGATTATTGACAATTAAAAATTTTATCATCATTGCATTTATAGAATCCATATAACCTTTATAAAGTATGGCTAACAATTATGAAATGGTTAAAACAAATGGCATATGAAAATAATTGGTATAAGAAAAACTTATTGATTATTTGTAAAACGGGAACAAAAAAAACAACCATGATAAATTGTTTATAATGTAAAAAAACCAAAACAATTTATAGGTTATAATTAAAGCTTGAATACTTTTTCGCTTTTTATTTTATAGCACTTTTCTTTTCTTAATCGGCTTTAATCAATGCCACAAATTAAATGGATTTCCATAACACTTCTGTCTCTCTCCGAAGGTATATTTGCCATCAAATTTTAGTTGAACATCTCTTACCGGTTAACAAACAGCAGTGACTTCATTTTCAGTAATAACTTGCAGATTATTTTCATTTTTTAACAGTGAAATTCGGATTTCTCCTGTTGTTATTCACAAATATTTTTAACAATGATTTTGTAAATTCCCCAAAAAAGAAAGATACACAATTTTTTTATCGGAGTGCTAAAATAACTTGTTCAATGATATCGCACGCCTGGTGCATTTGTTCTTCGGTAATGAGAAGAGGCGGAGCAAAACGGATAATATCGCCATGTGTTTGTTTTGCCAGTAATCCATTATCTTTTAAATGCAGGCATACATGATATGCGGTTTTATTTTCTCCGTAAGGTTTAATTACAATTGCGTTCATTAATCCTTTGCCACGCACTGAAGTTATCATAGATGTTTTTTTCATCAGTTCTACCATTCTTGCGCGGAATATTTTACCTGTTACAACAGCATTCTCTGCAAGGTGTTCTTCCTTAAGAACTTTTAATGCAGCAATTGCTACTGCGCAGGCGAGAGGATTACCACCATAAGTTGAACCATGTTCACCCGGTTTAATTCCTAACATAACTTCATTATTACCTAAAACAGCTGAAACAGGAATTACTCCTCCGGATAATGCTTTTCCTAAGATAAGCAAATCTGGTTTTACGTTTTCATAATCACAGGCGAGTGTTTTACCTGTGCGGCAAAGGCCGGTCTGCACTTCATCTGCAATCATTAATACCCTATATTTAGTACATAGCTCACGAACTCCTTTTAAATAGCCTTCATCAGGTATAATAACTCCAGCTTCTCCCTGTATAGGCTCAAACATAAATCCTGCAATATGCGGGTTCGTTTTAAATGCTACTTCAAGGGCTGCAAGATCATTATACGGGATCACAGCAAAGCCGGGCATATAAGGGCCAAACTCACGATAACTACTCGGGTCGGTACTACTGCTTATAGCAGCCATAGTTCGGCCCCAGAAATTGCCTTCAACAAAAAGGATATGTGCTTGGTTATCGGGAATTCCTTTAACAGTATAACCCCATCTGCGGGCAAGTTTAACAGCTGTTTCACCACCTTCCACACCGGTATTCATGGGTAATACTTTATCGTATCCAAAATAAGCGGTAATATATTTCTCGTATTCACCTATTACATTATTATGAAATGCACGGCTGGTTAATGTTAATTTTCCTGCCTGTTCTATCATTGCACTAATAATTTTGGGGTGGCAATGACCTTGGTTTACTGCACTATAGGCTGAAAGAAAATCGTAATATTGTTTACCATCAACATCCCACAGAAAAATGCCTTCACCACGCGCTAATACAACCGGAAGTGGATGATAGTTATGTGCACCATATTTATCTTCAAGGTCAATATAATATTTGCTGCTTTTTGTTTCTGCATGAACCATACTGCAAAAATACGCAAAAAAATGGGAAGGTCTAAATTGATTAAAGTGACAATAGTTTATAACGCGCACCAAATTTTACAGTGTTTACTGCTAAATGTTAGTTTACTTTCCAATTAAAAAAAAACCTCCGTGCCAGGCAGCACAGAGGTTTTTTTATTTAAATAGTAACCTTTAATTTTTAATTACGCGTTTAACAAAAACATTTTTGCCATTGCTAATCCTTATAAAATAAATGCCTACAGGCAAATCATTGGTATGAACAAGTATTTTTCCTGTTCCTGACATTGTTTTTATGATTTGACCATTAATATCGAAAACTTCCAATGAAAGGCTTTGTGTAAAGTCTTTTGAAACAACATTTATTTCATTAATAAAAGGGTTCGGAGTAATTATTACCGAAAGATCTTCTTCGCTTACGGTAATAATTTCAGAACACTCATAAATACCATCAAAATCAAGTTGTTTTAGTCTGTAAAAAGTTGTTTTTCCAGCAATGGTATGGTCTACAAATTGATATTGGTTTAGCTTGGTGCTGTTTCCTACACCTTTTACAAATCCTATTTTCTCAAAATTCTTACCATTAATACTACGTTCGATTTCAAATCCATTATTGTTAACTTCACTAGCCGTAAACCAATTTAAAACCACACTGTTTGCTGAAGATTCAGCACTAAAATTTTTGATTCTTACAGGTAGAAAATTGGTAGTTGCATTACCACCTAAATATGCCCTGAAATACAACGGACCTCCGAATGGAAACCCATTTCTGTAAGCAATAGTGCCTGAACCCGCACTGTGCGTTCCACCCGGGCTACCAAAAGTTACCCCGTCTGTAGATCCTGTTACCCTGGTTTCTGAAGGTGCAGTAATACCAGTTTGGCCTGCTGCATCTATACTAATATTAATACTTGGAGCAGTAAAAGTGCTGTTTACAATTCCTTCCCAATACATGTTAGATCTTCTGTTAACGGTGTAAGTTCCATCAGTATAGGCTATTATAGATGATCCACTAATTCCGCCATCAACATGGTTAACTGAAATAGTTCCTCCTCCTGTGGTTGCAGAAGCAAAAGTAACATTCATAGGACGATAAAATGCAGCGGTACCTACTGGGAATAAATAACTTCCGGTTGTTCCGGATGGAATATATCTATCTAATTTACCGATAATAGTTCCGGTAGTTCTTTGTAATATGCCAGGATAAGTAGTTCCTAAAATTAAACTATCTGTAGATGGAATGATAATATTACCCGCTATCATGGTAAGGGTATCTGAAATAATGCGGGAAGAAGGTATGGTTAAACTGGTTGTATTGTTAATAATAAGTTTTTTTACCTGCACTGTATTTGGAAATTCACCACCGACAGTTTGAGCTGTGGTGCCTGCATATTCAAGAGAAGAGCCAGGAACATAACTAAAGTTTACAATAACAGAAGTATATGGAACGGTATTAGTCATTTTAATTTTGCCACCGGTTCCAACTAATAATGTAGTCATGTCAAGGCCCGGAGTTCCTGAATTACCTCTAATTTCTAAAGTTCCTAAAACAATTGTTGAATCAAATTGAGACCCAACTGCACTTGTTCTTCTCATTGCACCACCTAAACTTAAGGTTGTTCCTGCATTAATAATAACATCTCCTGTTGCAGCTGCACCGCTATCCGCTCTGATATCAAAACCACTTGCGGTGTATAAAGTTCCAGAACTGATAAGTAACCGGGCCATTTTTAAACCAGTATTGGTTGTTACGGTTTGTCCGGCATTTAGTGCTATCTCCAGCATCCATCCGGGAGGGTTATTTCCCCATTCGCTGGTATTGGTTAAGTTACGTGTATTTCCTACTGCTTTTATTGCACCACCGGCTGTTGTTGTATTAATCCATGTTGAAGTACTAGGCGTGCTTGCCGTATAGGTAACCGGAAATGTGCTGATAGCTGAACTAAAACAGCCTAATTTCCCATACAGGTTAAGTTTAAACCCAGCTAAAATAATTCGGGTACCTGTTATATTATGTAGGTTTAAATCGCGAACATTTTCGTTTTGAGTTAATGAAATGGTATGGCCGGTTTGAATATATGCCGTATCACTTAATCCGGGAATTTGACCGGTTGTTGCTGCCAACCAAGTGGTACCATTATATCTTTCCCAGGAAGATATACTATTCCAGTTACCGGCCGTAACTACTGATCGGTAGGCGTTCTGACCCATAGAACAAAACGCGGAAATAAGGATAAATGAAAGTAGTAGTAGTTTTTTCATATATTAGTCATAATTAGATATGCAAATATGATGAAAAAATCAATATTTTTTGTGAAACAATAAATTATACAAACGAATAAACTAAATATACGAAAATAATGACAAAAATACCTACAAATTTAATTTTAAATAAATATTTTGGGTGATTTTATTAATTAAAATTTCATGTTAATTCCCACCATCAGGTGTCTTTGTTCCAGAAAACGGGCAGGGTTTGAAGGTGGTGGGCCATTTGTAGACAACCGAGGGTCTAAGTATCTCGGATCAACCCATGTATCCGGCACATTATCTCCAAGCATATATGCCTTTCCGGTTACAGGATTAATGATAGATGCATTTAAATTGTTAAAAATATTAGTGAGTTGAATATTTGCACCCACAATGGTTTTTCCAACTTTCCATCCTTTACTGATAGTAAGATCCGCCCAAAACCATGGCGTTCCTCTTTTGCTCCAACGTGCATCCGGGTTTGTGTTTTCAATATAGATAGGACGCTGTGTATTTGGATCTGTTCTATCAAAAATATAGGGTGTATAACGAACGCCTGAACGATAAACGGTTTCAAAATAAAAATTAAAGTTATTCAACCATTTTATGTTAAACAGTCCACCTTTTTTGTCAATTTTAAATATGTGATTGGTTTTAAAATCATAGGGAACATCCCAGGGTAAATAATATTCTTTTGTATCTTCAACACTACCGGTAGCTAATATATCCTTTAATGCCTGGTTTGCCGATGCACTTTGGCCGGTGCTTACCATATATGTAAAAGCTGCCTGCCCCTGATACCAGTTACCAATTCTTTTGATGTAATTAATTTCAACACCCCGCGACCGGGCATAATCGGAGTTAATGCGCATAGTGCGAGTTACTTCTCTCCCCGTAATATCTTTAATAATAACTGATGCTGTGGTAACATAATCATACTTATCTTTAAAAAATGCGGCAATACTTAAGGCGTCATTGCTGGTGAGTTGACTTTTTAATCCGATTTCATAACTTATGTCCACTTCCGGATTTAAGTTTGGATTACCCACTTTGGATAGTGTAGAACGGTCTTGATAATTTGGGTTCAGCCCGGGATAGATATAACTTGGATGCGGCAAAATAGTGGTATGTCCGTAATTAAAATATAACATTTTATTTTCTGAAATGGGAAATGTGGCACTTATCTTAGGAAGGAAGCGGAATTTGTAGCGAAGGTCTCCTATTTTGGTGCTTGTTTTTAAATAGTCTTGTCTGATCTCATTCCTTATTGGCGATCTGGAATCCGCTACGGCATCATCAACGAATTTACCTGGTGCCCAATATTCAAAACGCCCGCCAATTGTTGCTATCAGCCCTTTATATTTTATCTGATCTGAAATAAAAATGCCACCCCTGCGCGGACTTACCTGCCAGATATCACTTTGCTGCCCCAAACGGAAGGTTTGAGAATAGCTGCCGTCTGCCAGTTGAATGGGCGCACCAATCCATGGTCGAATTATATCAATCCATAACATTTCCTGAAACTTAGCCTCAAAACCAAATTCTAGTTTATTTAATGAATTTTTGCTGAAGAGAGTAGCTTTAGGTTTCAAAACATATTCTTCTATATAATGATGATGCCATAAACTGGCTACTCCATCATTATTATTAAAACCCGATGGCGGATTGATAAATACCACACTATCTCCTGCTGTTGGAGCAAAAATAGTAACAGGGAAAACATTGATTGAGTTAGCATCAAAGATTTGGTTAACATTTTTTGGTCTCCATTCTCTGCCATTTGCATCAGCCCGAAGCTGAACGAATAATCTGGAAGCATTTACATTATAACTAAAACGCTTATTAACTGAATTTTTAAAATTGAGAATAATCAGGTTAGCATCATGCGAAAAGGTGTTGGCATTATCCATTTGCTGACTAAAATTATATTGATAACCCGGTTGAAATGGTGCATCATTTCCGAATACACGTAACATATTAACATCTTGGTTTACAGTAATGCTTTTAAGTATAGAAGCCGTAAAAAGTTTCCCTTTTTTGAATGTATAACTGAGTTTGAAAAAACCACTCCATCGGTTGTCCTGGTAAGGCGTCCAGGAAGTGGGATTATAACCCTGTTCTTTTAGCAGAGAAGATTGGATTTGATTTGCCGGATTGCGATAAAATTCATCCGTAAAACTACCTCTTAGAGCAACATTAACTTTAAGTCTTCCTTTTAATTTTTCTTTAAAAACAGGGGTACCCATATTAATTTCCATAAGCTGACTGTTCCAGCAACTGCGCCAGTCATTATTAAAACCGAAATTATCCCGTTTATAATTAACACTCAGATCGAATTTACTTCCGGCTGTTTTTGTTCGTGTACTCACTACACCCGCAGTGGCATCACCTATATCTGCCCCTATTCCGCCTGTTGTAATTTCAATTTCTCCAATAGCATTTGAACCAATATCAAGACCAAAACCTGTTCCGGCCATAGGGTCTGTTACAGAAACCCCATCAATATAAGTTCCTGTTTCATAGGTTCTGCTTCCCCTGATACTTACGCCGGCTGGAGACTGAATAACTCCCGGCTGTGTATTAATGATTTTTTGAAGTTGCCTTGATGGTGCCAACTCTATATTTTCCTGCGAAATGGTATTGATACTTTGGCCTTTTTCTATATCAATTAAAGGCTTTTTGCCTAACACTATTACTTCGTCAATATTGGCTGAAGCTTCCGTCATTTCAAAGGAGCCCAGGTCTTTTGTTTCACCGGCTTTAAGTTTAATGCCCGTCTGAATTATTTTTTTATACCCAATATAAGATATTTCAATAGAATATTCTCCTGCTTTAATATTTTTTATGCTAAACCGGCCCTCTGCGTTTGTTGCAGTGCCAAAAGATGTACCTTTAATTAAAATGGTAACGCCGATTAATTCAGTTTGGTCTTTTTTATCCGTAATTTTTCCAGTTATAGTTGCTGTATTTTGAGCCAGTATAACTGAAGTGTAGAATGAAAATAATAAGAGGAATAAATATAGCTTCTTCATCCGGTAAAATTAAAGGGCAAATTAATGATATTGAAAACAATATTTACAGGTATTTTATATTAAAATTAGGTTGTTTTTAAGTAATTTCTAAGTAATTATTGTAAAGATTATTCATTATTGTGTAAAAAAGCAAATTTTAAGGTTGTCTTATTGCTGAATTTAAAGGACTTTTGGGTTTTAAGAGCATTTTAATTTGTTGATTTATATTTAAAATAAAATAATTTTACCCTTTGAAAAATAGTACCGAAATAAATTAATCAAATAAACTATGAAAAGAAATGCTTTACTTTTAACTATCCTATTGTTTTTTTGTGAGCTTACAAAAAGCCAGCAAATATTAACAGAAAATTTTGCTTACACAGCTAATCAGGCTCTTACTGCAAATGGGTGGTCTCAGATTGGTCCATTTGGGAATAGCCCTGTATTGGTTTCATCTGGAGGGTTGAACTATACTGGATATGTTTTATCTGCGATTGGCAATGCTGCTATTGCTGCAAGCACCGGCCAGGACGTTTATACAGATTTATACCTGGGTTTTTCAAGTGGTATTGTATATTCTTCTTTTATGTTAAAAGTTGATACGGCAAAAACAGGTGATTATTTTTTAGGTTTTTTACCTTCAGGTGTTACAAATCCATACACGGGAAAAGTATATGTAAAACAGTTAAGTAATGGATATTACACCTTAGGGGTGTCAAAGGCTATAGAACCAGCAATATACGGAACGGATAGTTTCGCTATAGGAATTACATCACTGGTAGTTTTAAAATACCAGTTTATTGCGGGTAACAATAATGATTCGATAACCTTATTTAATTTCACCGCTGGTTTTCCAACAACAGAACCTGCCAGTGGATTTGCCTTAACTACAGGTGGCACCTCTGTTGATGCACCCTCTATTGGCAGAATAGCTATACGTCAGGGAAATACGGCAAGTTCGCCTTCTTGTATTATAGATGGTATTAGAGTTGGTACAAGCTGGTCTGATCTGAATGCCACAACTTCTAATAAACCTCTTGGCCTGCAAAATTTTATTGTTGCAAATATTGGAAACAATAATGCCAGAATTACCTGGAATAAACCTTTAACTTATAATAATACCACACAAACGATTGTAATATTTATTAAAAAAGGAAGTGCCATTACTCAAGGAACACCATCAATTAATTCAGGTGCTTATGTGCAAGATGCTAACTTTGCCGGTCTTGGTTCGCCCTACCAAAATGATAGTTTAGCAAAATGTGTTTATAAAGGTGATACAACAGATGTAATTGTAACGGGGCTGCAGGCAAATGTTGCTTATTTTTTACTTGCCTATATAATTATTGATGCAGATTCATTATACTCCTTTCCATCTTTAGCTAACGCAACTACGCCAACTTCAGCTCCTAATCCGGCTACTGGTTTTATATTTACAGCTACAGGTGCATCGTCTGCTAATTTAAGCTGGACAAAAGGTTTCGGTTATAATAATGGCAGGCATACGCAACTGGTGTTTATGAAAGCAGGTTCACCCATAACCACAGGTTCCAATAATGCAGATCCCGGAAACATACCCGGAGACGCTAATTTTTTAGGTTACGGGGCAAATTATCAAAATGATTCACTTGCCAAATGTATTTATAATGGAGATACAACAAAAGTATCTGTTACAGGCTTAACCCCGGGTACCTTATATTATGTGATTATCTTTGGTATAAGTACTTCAGATTCTGTATATTCTAACGCCACTGCGGTAAATGGCAGAACAAACAGTAACGGGCCGTCTGCTGTTACTGGTATTACATTTAGTTCGGGTTCTACCTCTACTGCTCGCATTAGCTGGTCTAAACCTGTTTCATACGATAACGCAACGCTAACTACTTTACTTTTTATAAAGGAGCTTACACCCATTAATTCAGGCATTCCGCCAACACAAAGCCCGGCAAATATTATAGCGAATACAGATTTTAATGGCAGTTCCAGTGCTTTTGAGTATGATATGAGTGCAAAATGTGCATTTAAGGGCGATACAAATTTTGTTAATGTTATTAATTTAAAACCGGGTACAACTTATTATCTCGTTAATTATGTTGTAAGTGATTCAGGCAGCTTTTATTCAAATCCTGCCTACACAAACGGTATAACACGTTTTCCGGCTATTGGCAGTGCAACCGGTGCAATATTTACAGCGTCATCTAAAACTACTGCTAAAATTAATTGGATCAAACCAACCGGATATTTGAATGCAGGATATACCACTTTGGTTTTTGTTAAGCCGATTGATACTATAAACACAGGTATTCCATCAAGACCTCTTAGTTTCTATACTGCAACGGCTAATATTACCACTGGTACAATATATCAGAATGATAATCTCGCACATTGTGTATTTAAGCAGGATACAAATTTTATAAACATTTCTGGTCTGGTTTCAGGAACTCATTATTATGCTGTAATCTTTATAGTAAGAGATGCAGATTCAACTTATTCTACAGAAACACTTTTAAATGGCTATCCACTTGGAACCGCTCCGTTATATACAATAAGCCAGGTTAATCGGGTAAAACAAACAACCGGTGTGGCAGATTCATTAAATAGCCGCGCCACCTTAAGAGGATTGGTTTATGGTGTAAATTTAAGGACCACCCCTCAAATTCAGTTTTTTGTGAAGGATCAGACTGGCGGTATTATGGTTTTTAATCAACCTAAAGATTTTGGTTACAAGGTGCTGGAAGGAGATTCTGTAGAAGTACAGGGCATAATTAACCAATCCAGAGGCTGGACTTATATTGGAACGCTCGATACCATAATTTTTCTTGGATCAGGCAAAACCATAAAACAGGCAACACAGGTTATTACACTAAATGAAAATACAGAGAACGATTTTGTTAAAATAAGTAATTTAAATTTATTTACCCAGCTTAACATTTGGCCAACAGGTACTAATACAACGGTATTAGCTCATAAAACAGGTTCAACAGATACCGTTAGTATTCGCGTTTATGCTTCTACCAGTATTGCAGGCAGTCTGGCTCCCCGGGGAGAGTTTAACGTTTATGGAATGGGTATACAGATAAGCTCATCGGCCAATGCTCCTTTTACTTTTGATGGTTATCAGATTTTACTTTCAAAAGCAGAAAACTATGCAGGTCCGTTAGATACACTGTCTCCGTTTCAACCGGTACTACCGTTAAATAATGCTATAATTAAATTAAATGGTGATCCTACAAACACGTTAACGGTATTTTTTACAAGATCAAAAGAAATAGCCGGAGTTGCACCTCCACATTACAATTTTCTTCTTGATTACCTTTCAGGTACATTTAATCTGCCGTTGCTTAATTTGTTGCTTAACAACGGCTCATCCGATACCATTGCAGAAATACCCTTTGGTTTGATCGCAAACAGTTTTCCTAATATAAAAAATGGTGATAGTCTTGTGGCTAAATGGATTATTAGAGCTTCCACAGGTACTTATACCCATTTTGCCCTTGATTCGAGAAATATCACTTTTAAAAGAGGCATATTTAATGGTTTAATAACAGTTGAACCGGATCAAAAAATAGTATTAAGCCCAAATCCTGCTTTTGATGCTTTTACTATACAATCACCGGTTGAACCTATGATGGTTCAACTAACAGATATAACGGGTAAAGTGGTTCAGAACTATGAGATTTCCGATTCATACCCGGTTGCTCACTTACCAAAGGGTATGTACTTTGTAAGAATGAAGATAGGAGATAATATATTAGTTAAAAAAATTATTGTAGGTTTATAAAAGGGGTATAATTTATAATATGTTTGAACCTTTTAAAATCAATATCATTAACCTATGAAAAATTTATATTTTTTTTTATTCCTTTTTTCAATTTCAATAACACCAGGTTTACAGGCGCAACAGTTGTTTACTGAAAACTTTAATTATACCGCAACGCAAGCACTAACTGCAAATGGCTGGATACAAAACGGAATTATTAATACCAGCCCTGTATCCGTTTCAACTGCGGGCTTATCTTTTAGTGGGTATGTCCTTTCACAGGTGGGAAATGCCGCTACGTTAGGCACCACCGGGCAAGATATTTTTAAAGAGGCAAATACAAGTGTTACTGCAGGTAATCTATATGTTTCTTTTATGATGAACATAACTTCCGCACAAGCCGGTGGTGATTACTTTGCGGCATTTCTGCCGGCAAATAACCCTAACGGTTATGTAGGGCGGGTTTATGCTAAATTGTTAAGCAATGGTTATTTTAAACTTGGTGTGGGCAAAGGCGGAGAACCCGCTGTATATGGTAGCGACAGTTTTGAAATTGGAATTACATCGCTGGTGGTTTTAAAATATCAGTTCATTAGTGGCGTTTCAAATGATAGTGTTTATTTGTACAATTTTACCGGTACACTGCCTGTTGTTGAACCAAACAGCAGTGTAGCCTCAACAGTTGGTGCGGGTGCGCCGGGTGATGCTGTATCGCTAAGCAGAATCGCTTTAAGACAGGGCGGCACAACTATTGCTCCCGCCCTTACTATTGATGGTATAAGAATGGCTACAAACTGGGCCGACTTAAATTCGGCAACTATTCCTGACCCTTCCACATCGTTTACGTTTACACCTACAGGATTAACCTCAGCAAATCTTAATTGGATTAAAGCAGTTAATTATAGCAATGCAGGAGAAACGCAATTGATTTTTATTAAACCTTTATTACCAATAAGCAACGGCTTTAATAATAGAAATCCGTCGGGAATTGTGGCAGATACAAACTTTTCAGGAATAGGATCAACATATCAGAATGATGCACTTGCGAAGTGCATTTATAAGGGAGATTCAAACAAAGTTTCTGTTTCTGGATTAGCTTCCGGAACTACTTATTTTGTTGAAATTTTTAGCGTAAGTATAACCGATACGCTTTATTCAACCGGCACTTTTACAAGCGGTATTACCAATAGTGCAGGTCCTTCTTTTGTAACCGGACTGATTTTCACCTCGGGCACAGCTACAACTGCCAGTATTACTTGGATAAAGTCTGGCTCTTACCGAAATCAGGATTTTACTACCTTATTGTTTTTAAAAGAAGGTACAACAATTGGTGCAGGAGTGCCCGGTAAAAACCCGGCCTTAATTACTACCAATGCTGATTTTAACGGGAGTGCCTCCTTATATCAGTTTGATAGCAATGCTAAATGTGTATTTAAAGGAGATACAAATACGGTTACCGTAACCAACTTAAAGCCTTCTACCCTTTACTATCTGATAAATTTCGTGGTAAGTGATACCGATTCGCTTTACTCAAATCCGGCAAATGCAAGTGGTATTACAAAAATGGCCACTCCGGCAGGAGCTGCAAACCCCGTATTTATGGGATTAACAGGAACAATAGCCAGAATTAGCTGGGTTAAGCCTTTAGGTTATTTGAATGCAAATTATAGTACACTGGTTTTTGTGAAACAGATTGATCCAATTACATTAGGTGTGCCTACAAGAAACCCGGCAAGATATGCTGCAATTAGTGTAACAGGCAATGGATCGGGATATCAGAATGATTTGGCGGCAAATTGTGTGTTCAGGGCTGATACTAATTTTGTAAATATTTCTGGACTTACAGCAAATAAAAACTATTATGTTTTAATACTTATTGTAAGAGACTTTGATTCAACGTATTCTCCTGAAACTCTCGTTAACGGGATGTCGCTTGGGCCTGCAGCATATTATGACATTGCACAAATTAATCAAACAAATACAGTTACAGGCGCAGTAGATTCAAACAATGTGAGGGCTACTTTAAGAGGCATTGTTTACGGAGTAAATTTAAGAACCAGCCCCGGCATTCAGTTTTTGTTAAGAGATCACACAGGTGGTATCTTAGTTTTAAACCAGGCGAAGGATTATTTTTATAAAGTTAGCGAAGGCGACAGCATAGAAGTGCAAGGTGTAATTACCCAAAACAGGGGTTGGAGTGCAATTTCCACACTTGATACAATCATTTACCTTGGTTCAGGCAATGCAATTAAACAACCTGCCCTTGTAACTGCTTTAAATGAATCTACAGAAAATGACCTGATAAGAATAAATAATTTAAACTTTGTTACTCCTATCACTTTCTGGCCCCCTAATTCAACAATCGTAAAAGCATATAGAACTGGTACCACTGACACATTTAACATCCGCACTTATACCACCACCAGTCTATCTGGCACTTTAGCCCCAAGTGGTGAGTTTTCTGTGGTTGGAATTGGAGCACAATCCAGCTCTTCAGCAATTGCTCCTTATGCTTTTAACGGTTACCAGGTTATACCATTAAAGGCAACCGACATTATTTATACACCCGACCCCTTATCTCCGTTTTTTTTGGTTATACCCTCTCCAAACGCTGTGATAAGCCTTAAAGGAGACACTACTCTATCTCTTTCGGTTGCCTTTACAAAATCGGTTCCGGGCAATGGTTCATCTATCCCTTCATACAGGTTTTTACTCGATTATCCTACAGGTAGCTTTACTTCACCACTTGCAAGTATCCTGCTTAACGGAGGTTCTGGAGATACAACGGCAAGTTTGTTATATACCCTTTTAGCCGCAAATCTGCCAGCACTTAAATATGGTGATAGCATTTTATTAAAATGGACTATCAAGGCAACATCCGCTAATTACAGCAGGTTTGCTCTACAAACACGCTCTATAACATTTAAGAGAGGTGCCTTTACTGGCATCTCTGAGTTGGAATTAGATAAAGTAATAATATTAAGTCCTAATCCAACACAGGATGCATTTGTCATTCAATCCCCGGTTCAGCCAACCTTGGTTCAGATATATGATATTGCGGGTAAATTGGTTCAGATATTTGCACCTGCTGATTTATATAAAATAGATGGATTACCTAAAGGATTATACTTTGTTAAAGTGCAGATAGGAGATCAATACATAGTTAAAAAAATTATTCTGGGTTATTGATCCCATGTAAAGATTAAAGATAAAAGGCCTGCTACACCCTGTAGCTGGCCTTTTTTTATCTGACTCATTTCCCGTACTTTTGCGCTGTCTTAAAAATTAATTATGCTTCAAATAAAAGTACCTGCTGTTGGCGAATCCATCAGCGAAGTAACCATCTCAAAATGGAATAAAAAATCGGGTGATTATGTAGAGATGGATGAGTTGTTATGTGAACTGGAAAGTGATAAAGCCACCTTTGAACTTAATGCAGAAGCTGCTGGTGTGCTTACCACCAAAGGAGCAGAAGGAGAAACAATAAAAGTAGGAGACCTTATAGCGGAAATTGATACAAATGCGGCAAAACCTGATGGAATTAAACCTGCGATAACTGAAGATAAATCAAACATAGTTAAGGCAGATAAATCTAAAGTAGATAAAAAATTAACAGAAACACTAAAGATAGAAACTAAAGATGAGCCTAAAGAAAAGGCAACCACTTATGCAAGTGGAATACCAGGGCCGGCAGCCAATAAAATTTTAGCAGAAAAAAACATTGATCCAAAAGAGCTTAAGGGCACTGGAAAAGATGGCCGTATTACCAAAGGAGATGCATTAAAAGCGGACCCGGAAGCAAAGGAATTAAACGTTGCTGTAAATGAAGAAAAAGGGCGGAATGAAAGAAGAGAGAAAATGAGTTCATTGCGTAAAACGGTTTCAAGAAGATTGGTAGCAGTTAAAAATGAAACGGCCATGCTAACTACTTTTAACGAAGTAGATATGAAACCAATTATGGATTTACGCAATCAGTATAAAGTACAATTTAAAGAAACGTTTGGTGTGAACCTTGGCTTTATGAGTTTTTTTACCAAAGCTGTTTGTGTGGCTTTACAACAATTTCCGGCAGTAAATGCTTACCTCAACGGCGAAGAAATTATATATCATGATTACTGCGATGTTTCTATTGCCGTTAGTGCACCCAAGGGTCTTGTTGTGCCGGTTATCCGCAATGCAGAAAGTTTGAGCTTGGCCGGAATTGAAACAGAGGTGTTAAGACTAGCAGCAAAAGCCCGCGAAAATAAATTAAGCATAGAAGAAATGACCGGCGGTACGTTTACCATTACAAACGGAGGTGTTTTTGGTTCTATGTTAAGCACTCCAATTATTAATGCACCACAGTCTGCTATATTAGGCATGCATAATATTGTTGAACGTGCTGTTGTGAAAGATGGCGCAATTGTAATCAGACCTATTATGTATGTAGCACTTAGTTATGATCACCGAATTATTGATGGCCGAGAATCTGTAGGCTTTTTGGTAAAAGTGAAACAATGCCTGGAAAATCCGGTATTACTGCTAACACATGGTAACGACCCTAAAAAATTGTTGTTAGGCTTATAAGAAAACGCACGCTTTTTTTTTAGTCAGCCTCTGTAAAAGTATCTCATCCCACCAGGAAGTTAAATGAAGTTTTTGAAGAAAATAAACTATTTAAAAGTAAGTTTAACAATCCTATTTTCGTTTTTTATTATTTAGTTCCTTTAAATATAAATATTTGTTTCGGGTATAAATATAATGAGCACTTGCAATTTTTAACCCTTCGGCTCCATCTAAACATCCCAATTGCAAAATATATTCTTTTATAAAGCGAAATGTGGCGCTGCTTAAAGCTTTGAGAGAGCTACCCATCTTGCCTTTAGGTTGCATTTTAGATGCAAATAAATGTGCGTAATTATCCATTTTTTGAAGGTAATATGCATCACTCTGCGTTGTATAATGAAGCAAATGTGCGGATAAATCTGCTTTAGCTGTTTGTTCATTCCAGTTTAAACCTTCATGCACATCATCTGATTCTGTCCAACTGATTTTTGTTTTATCAAACAACCTGTAATGCCAGTCGGGGTACCAAGCACCATGCTTAATGGGTTTGTTGCAATAATGGTTAATCAGGTTAACCCGGTAAATTGTTTTGAGTATATTCTGCTTAAAAAGAACAGTCAATTCTTCGCAAAGTTCTAAAGAGAAAGCTTCATCTGCATCTATAGAAAAAACATAATTAAATGCAGTTTTGCTGTTTCCAAAGTTTTTTTGTTTTGAATAACCCTGCCATGCGTTACTGTAAACTTTTGCCCCAAGACTTTGCGCTAACGCAACAGTGTTATCTGTACTGCCACCATCAATAACAATTATATCATCAGTTAAAGGCTGAACCGATTGAATGCAACGCGTAATATTAGCTTCTTCATTATGGGTGATGATAACTACAGAAAGAGGAAGGAATTGCATCTTGCAAGTTTATTGATAAAACTTCAATTTTAATTACGGGATCTGATTTTAAGATCAATTCTTATTTTTTATGGTTGATATTTGTTCTCATAGAACCAAACTTATTTTGAGATTTGAAATTAATTACGTAGGATTTAAGGAAAAAAAATTTCAAATTGCCTTAGAATTAATTCAGAAGACCTATGAACTTATCGCCCAAATTTTATACCTTTTCAGTTGTATTTTTTTTATGTTTAAGTAACATATTTTCTCAACACGTTATTTCTTCATTTTCACCCGCATCAGGTTACCCTCGCTCTATTGTTACCATTAGCGGATCAAACTTAACTCCTTTGTCAGGTAGTGCCCATGTATTTTTTGGCACGGCTAAGGCACAGGTTTTAAGTAGCAATTCTTTTAGTTTAACGGTTAAAGTTCCTTTTGGAGCAACGGTAGGACCTATTACCATTTCAATGAACGGCTTTACTGTTGCAAGTCTAACGGACTTTGTACCTATCTATCCTGCCAGTACTGCTTTTCTAGCTAACTTGAATTTTTTCCCAACGGAAGGAAATTTAAATTTAACCTATAATGCTCAAACGCTAAATGCATATAATGTAGCTGATTTTGATAATGATGGTAAAATGGACTTGGTGGCTGTATTAAATTAAAATTATCTTTTTTCAAGTAATTCTATCTACGCTCCTTATTATTTTACCAAACTTAGAGTCTTCCATAATATTAACAGCGGAGCAGGTGGAATTACTAACACATTATTATCAAGCACGGTTGTTGATATAATAGGGGATTCGACTGTTTACCCTTATAAAATTGCGTGTCTTTTGGGTTTTGCAATCAATGATTTGAATAGCGATGGTAATTTAGATATTGTTGCAAGAACAGATTCGGGAGTAGTAATTTTCGTAAATAAAGGTATAGGTTTTGGAAATAATATGTTTGATCGCATTTTAATACAAGGACCCGATCTTTATATGCCATCAACTAATCAAGCAACCCAAAGTATTACACTCTCTGATTTTGATAATAACGGCAAAATTGACATACTGGTAACCGGACCTAATAGCGTAGTTATTTTAAGCAATTATTCTTATGGAACAAGTTTAGGTGCGGTAAATTTCCCAATCTATAAAATTAGAACAATGCAAAGAGTTAATCCTGTATGGAAATTTTTTTCTGGAAATATTACCAATGATAATCTACCGGATTTAATATTTCATAATTATTATGACAGCAGTAATGATACAATTTTCTACTTAAAAAACACATTTGGCACAACATCATTTAGTTTGGATTCAGCAGCATTCACCGGTCCTAGTTTCCTTAAGTTATTCATACACCCACAAACAACTAAAATTTGTGATTTAAATAGTGATGGCAAAATGGATGTAAATACAGTTTTCTACAGTACATTGGGCCTCCAAAACAACATTAGTGCAACAAGTTTTAGCTTTTCTCCTATTTCTTCAATTACGTTAGCAAATGTAAAAAGTTTTATGCCAATTGGAGATTTAACTGGAGATGGCAAAATTGACTGGTCACAACACGGTAGTTCAAGCTATGCACTTTAGTGCAAGGCTTTAGCTTCTACAAATTTCTATTACATTTGATAATGGATAATTTACGAAGAAGCAGTCACTGTGTTCATCAGCTTCATGTTCATTTGTTATGG
>JACMQU010000154.1 GCA_014376805.1 Bacteroidia bacterium | reverse complement strand
CTACCCAAATTAGAAAAATTTTAGGGATGAGTAATTATGAAGAAATAACGTTAAAGTATAGAAACAGCAAACATTTGTATTTTAAAAACAAAAAAAGAATTTAATGACCCGGTGATCCGGCTCAAATAATAACCCAGATTGATTCCCTGTAGCCCAGGTTCTCAATTGCACACCAGGTGCGGGTATGTTAAGTATAGAAAAATGTAAAAGGATTTTAGAACAACAAGGAAACAAGTACACAACAGAAGAAGTAAACATTATTAAAAATTATTTGATTGAATTAATCCAGATCCAATCATTAAATTTAAACTTTAATTTAGGTCATGATAAAAAAAGCAGCATTAATGGCTCGGGTATCAAGCGATGAACAAGCCAAAGGTTATTCATTAGATGTACAGATGGATAGTTTGCATAAATATTGCGAACGCAATGCCATTGTAATAGCTAAAACTTTCAAAGAAGATTTTTCGGCTAAATCTTTTGACAGGCCAGCATTTATTGACTTCTTAAGTTTTCTTAAAAAAAACAAAGGAGCCATTGACCTTCTTTTATTTACATCATGGGATAGGTTTTCCAGAAACACCTCGGAAGCTTATATGATGATAAATGAATTAAAAAAATTAGGAGTTCAAACACAGGCTATCGAGCAACCTATTGACCTTTCCATCCCTGAAAACAAAGCAATGCTTGCTTTTTATTTAGCGATTCCCGAAATCGAAAACGATAGAAGATCCATTAAGGTTAATGGTGGTATCAGGGGGGCAAGAAAAGAAGGAAGAATTTCATGTTCTGCACCCAGAGGTTATACCAATACCCGTGATGAAAGGAATAAGCCAATAATAGTGCCTAATAAGGATGCGCCTTTCATTGTTGCTGCTTTTAATGACATTGCCAATGGTACACCAAGGCCAGGAGTAGATAAGGCCTTACAAAGCCACGGTATAAGTATATGCAAGTCCCAATATTATATAATGTTTAGAAATCCAATTTATTTTGGAATGATTCGTGTTCCGGCAGGTGAAAATGAGCCCGAATATTATATTAAAGGGATTCATGAACCTCTTATAACAGAGGAATTATTTAATAAAGTTCTTAGGGTTTTGGATGGCAAGAAAATATCAACCAACCGTCAAAGTGTGCTAATGGAAAAACCAGAACTTCCACTTCGTGGAGTTTTGGTTTGTTTTAAATGCAATAACCACATTACAGGAAGCGCATCAAGAAGCAAAACAGGGAAAAGACATTATTATTACCATTGTAATAAATGTAAATCTGAAAGATATAGAGCAGAACTTGTAAACAGTAAGGTTGATGAGATATTGGCAGAATTCAGTTTTTCAAAGGATATAAAAAACTTATATCAGGAAATGGTGAAAGATGCATTCGGTGGGAATTTAATCAACTCAGATGCCAAGGTAAAGCATCTAAAAGAGCAAATTAACCTGCAAGACTCAAGGTTAAATAATTTACAAGACCTATTTGCAGATAATAAAATAGCTTACCCCGAATACATCATTTTGAAAAGTAAGTATCAGGAAATGCGAGAGCAGTATATAAAAGAAATAAAGCAAATCCAGAATATTGACACCACTTTAAACAAACGACTTGAACGGTCAATAAATCATTTAAGTAATTTACAAAACATCTACAGTACCGGGGATATAGGTACCAAAATTAGATTACTTAGTTCGACTTTCCCTGAAAAACTCTCTTTTGATGGTTTCAAATGTCGAACCCCAAGAATTAATGAGTTACTAAGCCAGTTACTCAACATCGACAAGGGTTTCAAAGGAGGAAAAAAAAGACAACTCTCAAAAAATTTGGAGTTGTCCTCTCTGGTAGCCCGTAGGGGAGTCGAACCCCTCTTTTCAGAATGAAAATCTAACGTCCTAACCGATAGACGAACGGGCCATTTTGGGATTGCAAAAGTATGGATATTTTGAATAATTCAAAATCTTTTTTCTCAAAATAATTATTTTATCTTTGCGCCACTTTAAAATAACCCAAAACACTATATGAAAATAGGTATCAATGGATTTGGCCGTATTGGCCGTTTGGTTTTCAGGGCTGCCATCAATAACCCTAAGGTAGAGATTGTTGGAATAAATGATCTTATAGAAGTGGATTACATGGCTTACATGTTGAAGTATGATTCTACGCATGGTATTTTTAAAGGTGAAATTGCTGTTGAAGGCGGTCATTTAGTTGTAAACGGTAAAAAGATCCGTGTGTCTGCAGAGAAAGATCCGGCAAATTTGAAGTGGGATGAAATTGGTGCCGATTATATAGTTGAATCTACCGGCTTGTTTTTGGATCAGGAAAAAGGTGCTTTGCATATTAAAGCAGGTGCCAAACATGTTATTTTAAGTGCACCTGCTAAAGATGACAGCCCTACTTTTGTAATGGGTGTTAACCATGAAAAATACACCGCAGATATGACTGTGGTTTCCAATGCTTCCTGCACCACTAATTGCCTTGCCCCTATTGCTAAAGTGTTAAATGATAATTTTGGAATACTTGAAGGTTTAATGACAACGGTACACGCTGTAACCGCCACACAAAAAACGGTAGATGGCCCTTCGGCCAAAGACTGGCGCGGCGGACGTGGGGCTTACCAGAACATTATTCCATCAAGCACTGGTGCAGCTAAGGCTGTTGGCTTGGTTATACCCGAATTAAAAGGCAAATTAACAGGTATGAGTTTCAGGGTACCTACTCCTGATGTATCGGTGGTTGATTTAACCTGCCGCCTGGTTAAAGGTGCCAGTTACGAAACTATTAAAGCTGCGATGAAACATGCATCGGAAAATGAAATGAAAGGCATCCTTGGTTATACCGAAGATGAAGTGGTAAGTAATGACTTTTTAGGTGATGCCCGTACTTCTATTTTTGATGCTAAAGCTGGTATTTCTTTGAATGACAATTTTGTTAAAGTGGTATCATGGTATGATAACGAATGGGGTTACAGTAACAAACTGGTAGATTTAATTGTACACATGGACTCCGTTAAATAATTAAAGCATAAATAAAAAAGCCTCTACGAAAATTTGCTCGTAGAGGCTTCTTTATTTAGTGGGTTCAGAAAAAAACAAATATAGCATAACATAAAAAAACAGGCCTTACAGGAACAATAGTAATTCATAAAAAATCTGGCTTTATATGATGCATAGTTTAAAATATTTTTATCAATTATAGCCTTGTTTAGAGGATCACTTATTAAATAGCTTTAAAAATAATTCTACTCAAATACGACTAGGTTCAGACAAAAAATATAAAGATAAATTCCTGGAAAATATTTTTACCCTTATAAATTTAAAGAACTCTCAAAGCCCTTAATGACGTGCATTACTTTTACTCCTAAAACAATAACAAGAGTTTAGCATTGTTAAAAATAAAATGATTTGTGAGTTTTGTAAATTGCTAAACATGTTACATTTGATATTATAAATTTATGCTAAACCAACCTGCCATTAAGCAATTCATTTTTATTGGATTTTCTGTTATACTGCTATTAAGTGCATGGACATGTAAAGCCAAAAAGCAAGGTGCAAAACCAGTTAAGAAAAAAACCTTTGCCCTTGTAAAGAATACACCATTCAACTCAAAAGAATACAAAACAGATACGGCTAATTTTAGAACAAGAGGTGCAGGTAACAATGCTTTGCTGGAAGATGCAAAAAAGCTTGGTCTAAAAAATGCGCGTTCGGTAATGGATACATTACAGCAAACTATCTTAAAAATAGCAGTTGTTAAATATGTTAATCAAACCGGTATTAAAGATGAACAAAACTTTATTAATACCTTTGATCTGACTTTAAAGGAAGTTAATGATGAACTGTTAAAGAATGAGAATGTATTTGCAGAAAAAATAGTTAAAGAAAGTAATAATTCATACACGTATTGGGCCGTAATGGAATTAAGCAAGCATATAGTGTTGGACAGTATTGATAAAAAACAGAACGGTATAGGGTTGGCTTTTGATAAGGTAAAATTTGGAAAAATTTTGAATGAAGAAATCCTCGAATTAGAACTAAAAAAATAAGATCTGTTCGAATGATAATATTAGTTCTGATATTCGCTTTTGTTTCTTTTCTTCTCCAGGTATTTAACAATTCCACTTAACATGGCAGGTACTATAATTTGATGCATTGGTTTTACAGGTAGAAAATAAAACCGGCCCAGCCAATTGTTATAAGTTATTGTTGTGGAAATGGTTATTGTTTTTTTTGATGGATCTTTAGAATTGTTTTCTAAAAATAAGGAGACACGAAAATTTAAATGCTTGTCATCTTCCCCTAATATTATTTCCTGATCGGTATTATCGAATACTTTAAACAATCCCACTTGCTCGCCGGCCTCAAATTTCATCTTTTCAATTTGCTTACTTCTATTACCTGGCGGCATTGAAGTTTTTAATCCAAATACAGATACTATTTTATTCCTGACCACCATAAGGTTATTAACCCAGTTTGGGGCCGATGAGAAAAAGGCAATGGCGATATCTACTGCCTTATAAACATTTTCAGGATCGTTAACCGTAGTTAGATAACTATCTGCATAATTATACTTTTCATGGTTTTTATAAAGAATTGAATTGCCGGGCAGACCGGTTTTAATGACAATGATTTGCGGGTTTTTAATACGCTTATTTTTCATATTAAGGCTGTTAGTCTATCGGGCAATTAAACATTTTATAAATCGAAAGTTGATGTTATAAAATAAACTATAAACTCATCATTTCTTTAAACTTTACAGCCTGTCTTCTGCTCACTTCTACTTTGGTGGCATCTTTCATATAAATCAAAAATCCTGAATTGAAAAATGGTTCAATTTTTTCTATAAAATTGAGGTTTATAATTTGTTGCCGGTTGGCCCTGAAAAACAATTGTTCACTTAGTCGTTCGTCAAGAGAATTTAAGGTACGGTGAATGAGTGGCTGGTACTTATCAAAAAATATTTTTGCATAATTGCCTGCCGATTCTATCATCCTGATCTCTTCGACTTTAATAAACCAGCAACGGTCGCCATCTCGTATAAACACACGTTCGTCGGGTTGAAGTTTATTGCGCAGGCGTTCTGATTTTAATTCATCAATTTGCCGTTTTGCTTTTTGAACCGCTTCTGCCAAACGCTCTTTCTGAATAGGCTTTAACAGGTAATCAAGTGCATTTACTTCAAATGCTTTGATTGCAAATTCATCGTATGCCGTTGTAAAAATAATAACAGGTGTGTCAATTAGTTCTTCAAGCAAATCGAAGCCTGTTTTTTCAGGCATTTGTATATCAAGAAAAAGCAATTGTGGCTTAAGCTTTTCTATAATATCTAATGCTTCATCCACATTTGCCGCTTCAGCAATAACCTGTATTTCCGGAAAGTCTTTTAACAATCCTTTCAGGCCTTCGCGGGCTAAACGTTCATCGTCAATAATAAGTGCTTGTATCATATAGGTATATTAATTTTAGTTAGTACTTTATTGCCTTCCATGTTTTCAATAGAAAAGTGAGCACGGCTATCATACAATATTTGCAAACGTTCAAGGGTATTAGCAATGCCTACACCTGTTTCGCTTACTGTTGGTTCAAGCGAGCCCGTATTGATAATTTCTATATTTAAAAAAAATTTGCTGCGTGTGCTGCTGATAATAATTTGTCCGCCGTTTTTGCTTTTGGATATGCCATGCTTAACTGCATTTTCAACCAATGTTTGCAGCATCATTGGCGGCACTTGTGTATCTAATGTTTCGGCACTCAGGTTTATTATAATTTGCAGGCGTTCATCAAATCGAATTTTTTCTATTGATAAATAATCGTTTACGGTTTCTATTTCTCTCTTTAAGGCAACAGTGCGTTGTTTACTCATTTGCAACGAGCTGCGCAATAGGTTTGACAAACGCGTAATGGCTTCTTTTGATATTGTTGGGTCAACATCAACTAAAGTGCGGATACTGTTTAATGAATTGAATAAAAAATGTGGATTGAGTTGTGTTTTCAGGTTCTGGTATTGGTTTTCTTTTATAGTTGCCTGTAACTGGTATTTAACTTTTTCGGCTTCAAGCGAACGCTCCCAATACTGAAATAAATGATACACCAGTGCCCAGAACAAAATATATTTACACCAGGTGAAAAGATAATTGAGGATCAATATAGCATCAATAGGTAACTGACTCATTAATGGAATAGTCATTCTATCGAGTTTAATATTTAATAAGGTCATTAAAATAGAAATAAACACAATTCCAAGTACTGCCCTTGGTATTAAAGAGGCAACAGGCAGGTTGATCCAACTTGTTTTGATAATAAATAACCTGTATAGATGCGTTAATATTACGCCTGCAAAAAAATTAATGACTACATTAAGTAACAATAACTGATTGTAACCATAGACGTTTCCATAGCCTATATATTCGAGTAATACAAACAGCAGCCAGCTCCCAATCTGACAGATCCAATAGAGTGTATTTTTCTTCATTAGGGTGAAATTAACTTTTGCAAAGTAGCAAAAATTAAAAACTTACATAAAAGGGGCAGTGGCAATTTTGATGGTTTAAAATGGGGTTGGGTCAAGTGTTTGAGCGCTGGGAGATGAGCGCTGAGAGATGAGCGCTGGGAGATGGGAGATGAGCGCTGAGAGATGAGCGCTGGGAGATGAGAGATGAGAGATGAGAGATGAGCGCTGGGAGATGAGCGCTGGGTGTTGGGAGATGGGAGTTGGGAGATTAACTCTATGCTTTAATGCCATTTTAAAAAATTCTGTTTCAAATTCTTGGGTGAGAATTTAAAAATCACTTTCTAAAAAAACAAAAAAGAGGATTCATAAGCGGAGTTAAGCATCCTCTTTTTTGAAATACTATTGGTTATGCGAGTATAATAACTTTATTGTTAAGCACTTCAACAATGCCGCCATTTACTTCAAACTCTTGAATGCCGTCTTTACCTTTAGCAATTATCTTTCCTTTAATAAGGCTCGAGATCATAGCTGCATGGCGGTTCAAGATCTGGAAAGAACCGTCGGTACCAGGGAGCGTTACCACATCTACATCGCCGCTGAAAAGATTTTTATCTGCTGTAATGATATCTAATTGCATATTAATTTTTAAATGATTAGTTAGATTCAGCCAACATTTTCTGACCTTTTGCAATTGCATCTTCAATGGTACCAACCAGGTTAAATGCAGCTTCAGGATATTGATCAACCTCACCATCCATGATCATGTTAAAACCTTTAATAGTGTCTTCAATAGGAACCAACACACCTTTTAAACCTGTGAACTGTTCTGCCACATGAAATGGCTGTGATAAAAACCTCTGAACCCTGCGGGCACGGGTAACGGTTAATTTATCATCATCACTTAATTCATCCATACCCAAAATTGCAATGATATCCTGTAATTCTTTGTAACGCTGTAATATTGATTTAACACGTTGCGCACAGTTGTAATGTGCTTCACCCACAATGGCGGCTGTTAATATCCTTGATGTAGAATCCAATGGATCCACCGCCGGATAAATACCTAACTCAGAAATTTTACGGTTCAATACCGTGGTAGCATCTAAGTGAGCAAAAGTTGTTGCCGGTGCAGGGTCTGTTAAATCATCTGCAGGTACATATACGGCCTGAACCGAAGTAATAGAACCGCGTTTTGTGGAAGTAATCCTTTCTTGCATGGCACCCATCTCTGAAGCTAATGTAGGCTGGTAACCCACCGCTGAAGGCATACGTCCTAAAAGGGCTGATACTTCTGAACCGGCCTGGGTAAAACGGAAGATATTATCTACGAAGAAAAGTATATCACGTCCGCCAGATTTTTCATCTCCATCGCGGAAATATTCGGCCATGGTTAAACCAGATAAAGCCACACGTGCACGGGCACCGGGAGGCTCATTCATTTGTCCGAATACCAGGGTTGCCTGAGATTTAGCCAATTCGGTATAATCCACTTTACTTAAATCCCAGCCACCTTCTTCCATGCTGTGTTTAAATTCGGCACCATATTTTATAACATCTGACTCAATAAATTCACGCAACAGGTCATTTCCTTCGCGGGTACGCTCACCCACACCGGCAAATACCGACATACCTTCGTATGCTTTGGCGATATTATTTACCAGTTCCATAATCAATACGGTTTTACCCACACCTGCACCGCCAAATAAGCCAATTTTACCACCTTTGGCGTAAGGCTCAATTAAATCTATTACTTTAATACCGGTATATAATGGTTCTGATGAAGTAGAAAGGTCTTCAAATCTTGGTGGCTCACGGTGAATAGAACGCTGGCCTTCGCTATGCACAGGCTTCATTCCATCAACAGCTTCACCAACTACGTTAAATAAGCGTCCGCGAATATCTTCGCCGGTTGGCATAGAGATAGGAGAATTTGTTTGATGAACCACCATACCTCGTACCAAACCGTCGGTACTATCCATGGCTACGGTACGGATCATATTTTCTCCCATGTGTTTCTGGCACTCCAGAATAATTTTTGAACCATCCGCCCTATCAATATAGAGGGCATCATAAATTTTAGGAAGCGTTTGGTTATCGTCGGCAAAGCTAACGTCTACTACCGGACCAATTACCTGGGCTATAACACCTGATTTTGACATAGTTAAATATTTAATGCAAATTAAAAGTGGTGCAAATTTATTCTTTTGACAGTAATTTCAAACGTTTAGTTTATCAATTTTCAGAAATTATACAGGATGTAGCTTATACCTTGTGGTTGTTAACCCATCCTATACTGATTAATTTTAAACGGGTAAATCAGTAACAAATATTTCGGTTGAACCAAAATTGATTGCCAATGTTCCTTCTCAATTGCCAAAAAAGAGTGCTTTCAATTCCGTTGCTTCATCGGGCTTCATTTTCCCTGCCAGTATTAAACGTAATTGCCTGCGGCGAAGGGCTCCGTCGAAACGCTTTTGCTCGTCATCCGTTTCCGGCATAAGTGTGGGCACTTGCAGGGGCGAGCCGTTACGATCCAAAGCCACAAAAGTATAGTAGGCCTCATTACTTAAAAACTTTTCACCGGTAGGAATATTTTCGGCCCATACTTTAATGTAAATTTCCATAGAGGTATTAAAGGCGCGCGATACTTCGGCCTGAAGTGTAACCACATCGCCTAATTGTATAGATTTGGCAAAGCTCACTGTATCAACAGAGGCGGTTACTACAGTTTTGCCCGAATGCTTTTGAGCAGCAATGGCTGCGGCAATATCCATAAAATGCAGAAGCCTCCCTCCCATTAAATTGTGCAGCGTATTGGTATCATTGGGCAATACCATTTCGTTCATAATAGTGCGCGAGTGAGATGGGTTTTTTGTTGGAAGTGTCATGTATTTTAAATATATTAACTAATAACAACTGTTATGGTAGAAGGTTATAATTATGATACAAATATGAAATAAATATTAATAGCGGGCTCAATCATTTAAAAGTATATTCAAAAACTTAGATGCTGCCCTTTCTAAAAATGGTTTTTAACCACTGAGGAAGATGAGTGAATTTATCTGGCGAGAGAAAGAGGAGAAGAGCTTTATGTTAAACAATAAAAACATAAGAAAACACAAGCAACTATTATCGAATTGGGAGTTAAAACTTGAGATGTTGTATAGGGAAGCACAACGTTTGGCCTCAGTAAAAATTTAAACTGTCCTGCATTGGCTAAAGTGGTATTTATGGAATTACGACAAATTGAAGGGGCAGCAAATTCAAATAATTAAACTACATCAAAACCACTTATGCTTGTAACTACATTTAAAGTCACCGCTCTGTGAAAGAGTATAAAATATCATTGGATTTTAAAGTATAAAATCGGTAGTTAAATAATTTGAAGGAATAACAAAAATCAGGATTCTATTAAAAACTAAAGCGGAAACTTTACCGGTAAGGTTTTAACATACATAGGCAAATGGTAATGCTTGAATTTTTATAAATTAAGCACGTGAGTGCATTAGAAGCTTTATTGTATGAAATTATCATGTGGTTGAATATAATATCACACACAGTTAAAAATAATAATCAGGGTGTGATAATAAATATTATCACCAGGAAGAAGCTTCTAAAAGTTGATGGCAATTTGTGGCTTCAAATAGATTCTCCTATATTCGCAGAAGTCGTTTAATTAAAATATATGCATCCATATTTCTCCCGATAGCTATCGGGAAGATAGAATTTCAGATTCCGGTTCTGAAAATGTGGGTATGAGTAGTTCTTTTTAAAAAATATATGCATCCATAGTTCTCCCGATAGCTATCGGGAGGAGAGAATTTCAGATTCCGGTTCTGAAAATGTATGTATGAGTAGTTCTTTTTAAAAAATATATGCATCCATAGTTCTCCCGATAGCTATCGGGAGGAGAGAATTTCAGATTCCGG
>JACMQU010000153.1 GCA_014376805.1 Bacteroidia bacterium | reverse complement strand
TGATAAATACCGGTTCTTGCAAAAGTTTAGACTGGTAAAATATTAACCTGCCTAAAGTAAAAACATCAACTATCCCATCAATTTATTCTGATGGAATATTGATTTATCAGCATCGTTTTTTGTCTTGCACTATTCAATTATCCGTCACCAAGTAAGGACTTTAGCTGCTATTATTTTAATAATTTGTAGCTTTATCGTAAGCCCACAAAGCGGTTTTCTTAAAATTATATTGCACTTTACAGGTTCTCAATTCGAGGCATTCGTATTTTATACCAAGTTATTTTTGATAACAATTTGCTGCCTGCCCTAAATTAATTTCAGAGAATATTAACTTCTATCAGTCAAAAACTTGCTGGTATTTACATAAACACATTTAAGTTGATGCATCCGGCGTAGGCTTATCTTTTTTACCAAACAAATCGCTGAGGGTTTTTTCTGCATCGCCAAAATGCTCCTTAAAAGCTTCCGTGCCTTTGGTTTTTAGTTCGTCAAAATATTCTTTGGCTTTGTCAAAAGTTCCTTCAGCTTCGTCTTTCATTTTATTGGCCTTGTCTTTAAGATCGGCTGCTAATTTTTCTTTTTCTTCAGGGCTCATGCTCATATACTTTGCGCCGGCCAAAGCTGCCGCGGCTCCCAATAAAAAAGTAGCGATGTGTTTTGAATCTACACTCATGGGTATTAAATTTTGATGTTACAATTAAAATTAGATTTGCACTTTATCTTACAATATGAAAGTACAAAAACTTATTATTTTATTGTTGTTTTCTGCGTTGTTTCTTTCCTCAACGGCACAGGTTTTTACACCTAAAAATTATCCGCAGGGTTATTTCATATGGCCGGTTATTGCTAAAGTAGCCATAGTTGCCAACTTTGGAGAATTGCGCCCAAACCATTACCACATGGGTCTGGATTGCCGTACCGACCAACGCGAAAATATAACCGTAGTAGCTGCTGCCGACGGATATATTGCTAAAGTAAAAATTGAACCTTCCGGTTTTGGCAGGTGCATTTACATCAATCACCCCAATGGGCTTACTACACTTTATGCTCATTTAAATGATTTTTACCCGGCTTTAGAAAACTATATTACCCAACAGCAGTACCAACTTAAAAGCTGGAAAGTTTTTCTGGATATTCCTCCAACTTTATTTGTGGTAAAAAAAGGTCAGTTTATTGCCTATAGCGGAACCACAGGAGGCTCTCAGGGACCGCATACACATTTCGAAATCAGGGATACAAAAACAGATAAGGTGCTAAACCCTTTGTTGTTTGGCTTACCAATAAACGATAATATTCCACCGGATATTTTACGGTTGGCAGTGTATGATAGAAACACAAGCACCTATGAACAAAGTGCTAAATTTTATCCCATTAAAAAGGTAAATGGCATTTATGTAACAACTCCCGCAAATATTATCTTCAATTCCGACAAAGTAAGTTTTGCCATTACAGCTTACGATCGTTACACGGGTTCTACAAACCAAAATGGTATCTATGAGGCTATTTTATATGATCAGGAAAAAGCTGTTGCAGGCTTTCAGATGGATAGTATTAGTTATGATGAGACAAGGTATATAAATGCGCATATTGATTATAAGCTGCGAAGCACAGGAGGTCCATTTGTTCAACACCTCAGCAGATTGCCGGGATACACAAAAGGCATTTATAAAGAGGTTACCGGAGATGGGGTAATTAATCTTGATAATGATGTTACTCACGCCATAAAAATTGAAGTGAAAGATACCAAAGGCAACACTTCCTTTTTAAAATTTGGAATTAAAAAAGCTTTTGGAAACGTACATGCTTACAAAGCGAACCCGATTGCAGTCTATCAACCCAATGAATTTCAACCGGGGTTTATAAATATTTTTGAAAACGATCAGGTGAGTTTGCATATGCCTGAAATCAGTTTGTACGATTCTATCCGGTTTAAATACAATGAGATTATTCCTGCCAGGGGCTATCCTATTTATCAAATACACAATACGACCGTACCTTTACAAACAAAGTTTACACTAAAGATAAAAAATACAAGTACAAGTAACCCTGATAAAATGGTGATGCACCGCTTTGCAAACGGCAAAGATGATTATGCAAAAGCTACCAATGAAACTGATTGGTACAAAGCAAGTTTTAGAGAATTTGGTAATTTTCAGTTATTGGAAGATCTGGAACCTCCTGTAATCAGAGCTGTTGCTTTTAAAGAAGGCATGAAGCTTAGCCAACTAAGCAGGCTGGTTTTTGTTATCAGCGATAATACTGAAGAGCTTGTTGATTTTAATGCTATGCTTGATGGACAATGGCTTCGGTTTAGTAACGATAAAGGCAGAACATTTATTTATAAAATGGATGAACATTGTCCGCCGGGAAAACATGAATTGAAAATTAAT
>JACMQU010000152.1 GCA_014376805.1 Bacteroidia bacterium | reverse complement strand
GCACAGGCCAACGCCGCTCGGGCCAAACATTTTACAGTTCACACCACCGTTGGATCACAGCCGCACCCTAAATGTCGAAATCTTTTTCCCATTTATAGGATAGTCGAATGTCGGAAATTTCAATCAATTTTTTTAACTTTGACGAGTCTTCCTTTTAGCATGCCTTTTAAAAATAAACTTTTACGTCCTGCTAAAAAAACGACTCGGTTTAGCAGTTTTCTGTCACCCGATTTTTTGTTTTTGAATGCTGAATATTAGCCCTTCGCTGAGTCCATAACGCTTACCCCTAACTTGAGTATAAGTGCAATAATTTGAAATAAATGTAACGAATCACCCCCCCCCCCATCAATAACAATACTTCCCCGCTTCAATCAACCCCTCAGCTATAGTTCTTCTGGCATTTTTATTGTTAAAGACATTTGTTTTGGTAAAGCGTTTAATGCCCATTAACATCATCTGCAATTCATCTCCTTCGGCAAACGACATAAGTGCTTCTTTGCCATTCTTATTGCTTCTGTCGGCAGCATCGTTTATAAATACACGCATCATGGCTACCTGTTTTTCACAGGCGGCTTCTCCTTTTAACCCTATCATTTTTTCAACCCGCAACAAGGTCGATTCTCCTACATAAAGGTCAATCACCATGTCGGCAATATTCATAAGAACTTCTTGTTCTTTGCCAAGGTCCATCATCAGTTTTTGTGCGGCATAACCTGCTACCATCAGGATGGCTTTTTTAAAGTTGCGCAGGTATTTTTTTTCAGCAGCAAACAGACTTTCATCTTCATCTCCAAAATCCGGTATAGACATTAGTTCCTGTTGTACTTTCATGGCAGGCTCCATCAGGTTCAACTCATTTTTCATGGCGCGTTTAAGCAGCATGTCCACTATCAGCATCCTGTTTATTTCATTGGTTCCTTCAAATATGCGGTTAATCCTTGCATCGCGATAAGCTCTTTCCATTGGCGCATCTGCAGAGTATCCCATTCCGCCATAAATTTGCACACCTTCATCAACCACATAATCAAGTACCTCCGAACCAAATACTTTTAAAATAGCCGCTTCCGGTGCAAACTGTTCAACACCTTTTAAGATAGCTTGTTCATGTGTTTTACCTGTGGCCTCAAATTCTTTTATCGCATCTTCTATGTTTTGGGTAGCCCTGTATAAAGCAGATTCGCACGCAAAAATCCGGATGGCCTGTTCTGCCAGTTTATATTTAATGGCACCATACTTAGAAATAGCTCTTCCAAATTGTTGTCTTTCATTAGCGTATTGAACCGATTTACTCGCTGTTTCTTTAGAGGCACCCAGGGCTGCTGCTGCAAGTTTTATCCTTCCAAGGTTTAAAATATTTACCGCTATTTTAAAACCAAACTGTCTTTCAGATAAGAGGTTCTCAACCGGCACCGGACAATCGGTAAAAAACACCTGCCTGGTCGAACTACCTTTAATGCCCAGCTTATGTTCTTCGGGGTTCAATGTTATTCCGCCAAAAGTTTTTTCAACTATAAAAGCGCTGAGGTTATCGTCGTTGTCAATCTTTGCAAACACAATAAAAATATCTGCAAAGCCAGCATTGGTAATCCACATTTTTTGTCCGTTCAACAGGTAGTGTTTTCCATCAGCGCTAAGGGTAGCTTTTGTCTTACCCGAGTTCGCATCAGAGCCTGCACCGGGTTCGGTTAAACAATAACTTGCCTTCCACTGCCCATTGGCTAATTTGGCTACATATTTATTTTTCTGATCCTCATTGCCATAGTATAATATGGGCATTAAACCTATACCGGTATGTGCCGCAAAGGCTACAGCAAATGAGTGTCCTGCCCCCAGTTTTTCAAGTACCAACATGCTTGTTACAAAGTCTTTTTCAAAGCCATCATATTTCTCGGGCACGTTTAAACCCAGCAGGCCAAGGTCGGCGGCTTTGCTTAATAAGCTTTGCATCAAGCCTTCTTCCTGCGCATCTATTCGGTCGAGGTTGGGCCATACTTCTGCTGCCAAAAAATCGGTACAGCTTTGTGCAATCATGCGCTGTTCTTCATTCCATTCTTCAGGTATAAATATGCTTTCGGCCAAGGTTTCTTTTATCAAAAATTCACCGCCCTTAAGCGTTTTATTTGCGTTGATAGTTTCCATAATTGTTTAATTTTTTTATAAGCTTTTTTTGATGCGAATGTTTATTGATTTATGATTTTATCTTTCATAACCTATTGGTTCAACCCAACCTTACCCAAGCATTTCAAATATGCCCGCAACGCCTTGTCCGCCGCCAATACACGCAGTTACCATCCCGTATTTTTGCTTACGCAATGTCATTTCATTCATAAGCTGAACCGTTAACTTGGCACCGCTGCAGCCCAGCGGATGACCTAAAGCAATGGCGCCACCATTTACATTTACAATAGCCGGATCAATTTCAAGCGTTCTTATCACGGCCAGCGATTGTGCCGCAAAGGCTTCGTTTAATTCTACCTGTTCTATTTGGTTCAGCTTTAACCCTGCTCTTTCTAATGCCTTAGGAACTGCCATAATAGGTCCTATGCCCATAATTCTCGGATCAACCCCTGCCGCTGCATGGCTAACCAGGCGTGCTATAGGCTTAAGATTTAAAGAATTTACCATCCGTTCACTCATAATAATAACAAAGGCTGCACCATCCGATGTTTGCGAAGAATTGCCCGCGGTAACACTTCCATTGGCTGCAAATACCGGTTTTAAATTGGCAAGGGCCTGCAAAGTTGTATCGGCACGCGGACCTTCATCGGTATCAAAAATAAAAGAACGGTTCTTCTTTTTACTGTTTTCATCCACGTAAGTTTCATTAATGGTAACAGGTGCAATCCCATTCGCAAACCTGCCTTCCTGCATTGCTGCAATGGCTTTTCTGTGAGACTCAAATGAAAACCGGTCCTGGTCTTCCCGGTTTACGTTATATTCCTTTGATACCGCCTCCGCAGTGGCACCCATGCTGCTATACCAATCCGGGTGTTTACCGGAGATCTCAAAATTCAGTACGGTTTTCCAGCCGGTAACCGGCACCAGGCTCATGCTTTCTGTGCCACCCGCTATAATACAATCAGCCATACCGGCATGTATCCTGTAACAAGCAGTGGCAATACTTTCAAGGCCCGAGCCGCAATAACGGTTCAATATCATTCCGGGCACTTCCATGGGTAGTGAGAGCAGCGCAATCATTCGCCCCATCTGCATTCCCTGTTCTGCCTCGGGAACCGCGCAACCCACTATTAAATCGTCTACCTGTTTCGGGTCAAGCTGAGGAACACTTGCCAGTAAATGTTTAATAATCATTACGGCAAGGTCATCCGGGCGCGTAAACCTAAGTTTACCTCTGGGTGCTTTACCAACTGCGCTTCTGTATCCGGCTACTATAAATGCGTTCATTGTTTTGCTTTTTTAATAGGTTTATTTAATTTCTGAGAGGCTTTCCGGTTTTTAAGGTATGTTGTATCCGCTCCAGTGTTTTGCGCTCACCACAGAGCGATAAAAAGGCTTCACGCTCCAAATCCAGCAAATACTGTTCACTCACATCCTGTGGGTAAGATAATTCGCCCCCACACATAATATTTGCCAGTTTCTGAGAGATTTTTTTATCATGTTCTGATATATATTTACCCCGTAACATTGATTCTGAACCGGCATAAAATAATGCCATTCCGTTCTTACCCTGCACCCTTATATTTTTACGCGGCGCACTTTGTGTGTAGCCCTTGTCAGAAAGTGATATCGCTTTGTTTTTTGCATCTGCAATCTGCATGCTCAGGTTCATACTAATCCCATCAACCGCACGATGGATATGCATATCTTTAGCCTCATAAGCTGAGGTTGAAACTTTTGCCATAGCAATATTCATATAATAATTACTGAGGTTGTTCAGTTCAATATCACCCTTTTGATATACATCTGCTGCACGCATCGTCATTTCTTTTGTTCCACCACCGGCCGGTATCAAACCAACGCCAAACTCCACCAACCCAATGTATGTTTCGGCAAACATTTGCACCGCATCAGCATGTAGGTTTAATTCGCAACCTCCTCCTAATGTTAAATGATGTGGTGCTGTAACCACAGGAATGGACGAGTATCTCACCCGCATCATAGCTTTCTGAAATACACGAACCATCAGATCTATCTCATCGTATTCCTGGTCTGCCGCAAACATCAACAACATAGCTAGGTTAGCTCCGGCAGAAAAATTAACACCATTATTGCCAATCACCAATCCATTAAAATCCTGCTCTGCCAGGTCAATTGCTTTATTTAAACCTTGTATCACTTCTGAACCAATAGTATTCATTTTGGTTCTGAACTCTAAATTTATAATGCCATCACCCAGATCGGTTATCACTGTACCACTGTTTTTCCATATTGTTTGAGTTGATCTGATATGATCCAGTATAATAAAATTATCAGTTCCGGGAATTTGCTTGTGAATTTTATCCTTAAGACTATAATAATATTTTTTGCCTTTTGCTATTTTATAAAAAGAAGTGATGCCCGAAGCCAGCATCTCTTCTACCCATAAAGCAGGTTTATAGCCTGCCTGTTTTATTTTTTCCAATGTGTCTCTAACGCCTAAAGCATCCCAGGTTTCAAATGGCCCAAGTTCCCATCCAAATCCGGCACATACGGCTTCATCAATGCTGTATATATTATCCGCTATTTCTGGAATGCGGTTACTTACATAAGCAAACAAAGGATAAAATGTTAAGCGGTAAAATTCGCTTGCAACGTCGGTTCCACCAAGCAATACAGGAAGGCGTGTCTTAAGGTCATCAATGGTTTTGGTCAATTCAAGGGTAGCGAATTTTTCTTTTTTCTGCTGTTTATATTCAAACGTTTTTAAGTCTAAGGAAAGAATTTCTGTTTCCCCTTTTTCATTCTTTGTTTTCTTATAAAAACCCTGTTTGCTTTTATCTCCATACCATTTGTTTTCATCAATTTTTAGGAGATAATTCGTTAGCTTAAAACGCTCCCGTTGTTCATCATTCACCAATCCTTCTTCCAATCCTTTCGCCACTTTTATCAGGGTATCAATCCCTACCACATCTGCGGTACGGAAGGTGGCAGATTTAGCATGTCCAATAACGGGTCCGCTCAACTTATCTGCTGATTCAATACTTAAGCCCAGTTTATCGCTTGCATGAAATACTTCCATTAGTGCATACACACCAATGCGGTTGGCAATAAAGGCGGGAGTATCTTTACACAAGACGGTAGTTTTACCAAGGAATTTTTTCCCGTAATCCATTAAAAAGTCAACTACAGCTACATCGGTTTGTGGTGTTGGTATAATCTCCAGTAAAGGCAGGTATCGGGGTGGATTAAAAAAGTGTGTGCCACAAAAATGTTTTATAAAGTCTTCGCTTCTCCCTTTAGTCATTAGGTGAATGGGGATGCCTGAAGTGTTAGAGGTAATTAAAGTTCCGGGTTTTCTTAATGGTTCTATGCGCTCAAACAAATGCTGTTTGATCACTAAGTTTTCTACCACCACTTCTATTACCCAATCGCACGTATGAATGTCTTTCAGGTTATCATCAAAGTTTCCGGTACTGATGCGGTTCGCAAAGGAAGGAAGAAAGAGCGCGGCCGGATTTGATTTTATTGTATTTTGCAACGCATCATTAACAATGCGGTTTCTAAATGCCGCATGATTAATATCCATACCTTTTGCAATTTCTGCGGCGTTTAATTCTGTAGGAATAATATCAAGCAAGAGCGACTCCACGCCTATATTTGCAAAGAGACATGCAATGCGTGAACCCATTACACCCGAACCTAATACCGCTACTTTTTTAATTCTTCTTATCATGATCTGTTCAGACTTTACAATTGATCGTAAATTTTTTTTCTTCGGCAAGTTGTGCTATTTGTTTCACCACTTCATTAAATACAGTTAACTTTTCGGCATCTATCAAATCGCTGATATCTTTGTTAAAATCTTTGACTGTGTTTTTAGAGATTTCCCGTTTACGCCTACCTTTTTCTGTAAGTAAAATACGCACCATGCGGCCATCGTCAGCATCTTTTTTGCGCACAATCAATTTCTTTTTTTCCATGGTTTGCAAGGTGCGGCTTAAACTGGTTGGCTCCATACCAAGTAAAGGTGCGATGCTGGTGGAGGGTGTTCCTTCAACAGCATCTATGTTAAGCAATACAAAACCTATTGTGGTGGTAAGTTCATGTATTACGGCTTCGTTATTGTACATTCTTGCAATAACATGCCAGGCTTGTTTTACACGCGAACAAGTGGTTTCTTTACGTGGCATATTGTGGTTAAATTATATGGTGCAGGCATAATAAAATGTGTTCATCGCTTAGGTTGGTTATTTAACAGTGTATATGCTGTTTATTTTGGCAGCGAAATTCTTTGCAATGGCTTTTCTTTTAAGACTTAATTTAGGGGTAAGTTCATCTTTTTCAATGGTCCAGTCGCGGTCAACCAGTTCAATTTTTTTAATCATTTCAAAGTGCGAAAGATTTTTATTCACCCCTTCTACTTCCTGCCATATCCGGTCTTTCACTTTACTTAAATTAATCATGGCCTCATCAGATTCATAAGGTATATTTTTAATGTGGCACCATTCTTTTAAATGCCCAAAGGCAGGAACGATCAATGCTCCGGGAAATTTTTGGCCTTCCCCAACCACCATTGCCTGCTCAATAAACGGAGACTGTTTCAAAACATTTTCAATAGGTTGGGGTGCAATATATTTGCCACCTGATGTTTTGAAAATCTCTTTTTTCCGGTCCGTTATTTTTAAAAAGTGGCCTTCAACCATTTCACCAATATCACCTGTATGAAGCCACCCATCAATGATAGTTTTATTGGTTTCTGCTTCATTTTTATAATAGCCCAGCATCACATTCGGGCCCTTAACCAGAATTTCTCCTTCTTCATTTATTTTTACCTGAACATTTTTAATTACCGGACCAACAGTGCCAAAACACATGGCATTAGGCTCAAATGTATTTACAGCAATTACCGGCGATGTTTCTGTAAGGCCATAACCTTCCAACACAGGAATACGTGCGGCATTGAATACCCTCGCAAGCCTCGGTTGCAGTGCCGCACCACCACTTATAATGGCAACAATATTTCCACCTAATGCTTCTCTCCATTTGTTAAAAACAAGTGCATTTGCAATCTTTAACTGCAGTTCATAAAACCAACCGTTAGCTCCATTTAATTCATATCTTAAACCAAGATTTAATGCCCAAAAAAACAGGATTTTTTTAATACCCTTTTGTTCATTTCCCTTACCTATTATTTTTTCATAAACCTTTTCCAATAAGCGCGGAACGGTAGCAAAGCAATGCGGCTTTACTTCCTTTATATTATCACCTATTTTATCCATGCTTTCTGCATAATAAATAGATAGACCTTTATAAAGATAAAGCACCGTTAACATACGTTCAAACACATGGTTTAAAGGTAAAAAGCTCAATACACGCCAATCTTCATGCCAGTCTATAGCTGTTTCCTGTGCCATGGCATTGGTTAATAAATTATTGTGAGAGAGCATTACTCCCTTTGGGTTTCCGGTAGTTCCCGAGGTGTAAATAATGGTGGCCACATCATGCGCACCTATGGTGTCTTTTATAAACTCCATCCGGTTTTTGTCCGGAAAATTTCTTCCCGATTCAAGAAGTGTATTCCAGTTAGTTACTCCCGGCAATGTATCAAATGAAATAATGCCTTTTACAAATGGCACCTGTTTAACTGCCTCTTTCACTTTATCATATAATAACTGATCCGATACAAAAACATACTTTACTTCAGCATCATTTAATATAAAGATAAGATCATGTAAACTAATGGTGGGATAAATGGGCACATTAATGCAACCTGCTTCCATCATACCCATATTTACCATCACCCATTCAGGGCGGTTATTGGAAATTATAGAAATATGATCACCGCTCTGAAGGCCCATTTCAAACAATGCATAGCTAATCAGGTTAGCATCTTCTGTAACTTCATCAGAACTGTATTTTTTCCATTCACCATTTACTTTAATGGCAAGCATATCTGGCTTATTGTACTTTTTGGCGTACCTGGGCAATAGATCAAACAAGCGGGTGGGTTCCATATAAATTTCTTAAATGCTAACTCAAAGATATATAAATTTATTATGCTTGCATAGTATTTTTCCGAAATTTTATAAAGTAGACAGATATTGATTCAATCTGTTTTACAACTTGGGATGCTCTGTACTATTACTTTAGGGAATGAACTTGGTTTTGCTTTTGTTTGTGTGTTCCAAACTCGCCTTATTTCGTATATTTACATATTCATATTAATTCAGTGATTGGTACATAAAATGAACACACTGCTTACACAACAACTCCATATTTCTTTTCCATTAGTAATGGCACCTATGTTTTTAGTGTCTAACCAGCGCATGATGGAAGAGGCATTGCTGGGTGGTATAGCGGGTGTGTTTCCTACCTTAAATTACAGGGATGATAAAACGTTATTACAAACTATTGTTGCCTTGCACAAGTTTAAAAAAGATACTAATGCAACGGGCAATTTTGGTGTGAACCTAATTGTTCAAAAATCTAATCCGTTATACCTGCAGCACCTTAAAATTTGTATAAATGCCAAGGTGCCATTTTATATTACTTCCCTGGGAAATCCTTTTTTTGTAATTGAGGAAGCTAAAAAATACGGTGCCAAAGTTTATTGTGATGTTACTAATCTTGCGCATGCACAGAAGGCAGCATCAGTTGGCTGTGATGGTTTTGTTGCAGTTGGTATGGGGGCAGGCGGACATGCCGGAAATTTTCCATTAAGCCTGTTGGTGCCGGCCTTAAAGAAAGCTTTTCCGCATCTGCCTGTTATGGGTGCAGGCGGCATAGCTGATGGTGCGGGCATTACTGCTGTTCTCGCTATGGGAGCTGATGCTGCTTATAGTGGAACTCGCTTTATTGCCTCGCATGAGGCGGGTGTTTCAGAAGCTTATAAGCAAGCCATTGTTAAGGCAGGAATGGAAGATATTGTATTAAGTGATCGCCTGTCGGGTACTCCATCAAACATTATCAATACTGCCTACGCACAAAAAATTGGTTTGCATCAAAACTGGATAGAAAGTATCCTCAATAATAATCAACGCACAAAAAAATACTTTAAAATGTTTACACAAATAAAGGGTATGAAAAAACTGGAAGCATCTGTGAGGCCCGGCAATTACAATAACCTGTGGTCGGCTGGGCAAAGTGTTGAACTTATAAATGATATAAGTAGTTGTGCCGAAATTATTGCGACGCTAAAAGAAGAAACCAGTGCTGCATTCAGTTTGTTACATAGTAAATTCGAACAGCAATAAATTATGAAAACAGAACGTATCAAGACCTTCAGAGAATTTTATCCTTATTATTTAAACGAGCATCAAAATTATATCAGCAGGCTTTTGCATTTTATAGGAACCACTTTGTTTTTTGTGTTTATAATGGGTGCATTTTTATTTCATAATATTAATTTTTTATGGGCGTGCCCAGTCGCCGGTTATGGCTTCGCATGGGTTGGTCATTTTTTTTTTGAGAAGAACAAATGGATTACTTTTCAATACCCGCTGTTTAGTTTGTTAAGCGATTTTAAACTGTATTTTGAAATTTTAGCGGGTGCGCAAAAACTAAGGGTTTAACCCAATTACCCTAAAATTCCATATTTTTTTAACCATAAATAAAATCCTATTTAAACAGGAACTAAAAAATTTATTAAATGGTACAATTGAATATTTTCCAATCAGTATTATTATTTATTTTTATCTGTATTATGTTTCTAACATATGTATATGCAAAGCCAAATTACGCTGATGCTGACGTAAATGATGCGCAGGTTAATGGCAGAATAAGTTATTTATTGTAAGTGGGATTGCGCTGGTATTAAAAGCATGCTTAAATTTAAAATGGAAATTGGTTAAGCCGGTACCGGTTTAAAATAATTTTGATTTAAATATGGTTAAATAATTTTTTTTAATTTCGAAAAAAGTTATTTATGTATGAATTCCAAAATTTGTTTGTAGGCTTTATTATAAGGATTAATAAACTGAACTATCATAGGAATATGCTTCTTCTTTTTTACTACTATCAGTTGTGCATCGGGTTGAAATTTTCTTATACTCCCTAAAAAATCATAACTCCCAAAAATTATGCTGTGATGGGTTCTTTCTCCTAAAAAAATAAGGAATGGAGGCATACCCTGATGTAAATAATTTGCAGGTGATCCTTTTTTCCAGGTTGCGGGATCTTTTGAAAAAACAGGCAGATACATGGCATCCTTAGGTGCCCTGGAAATCGTTAGGTATTTATACATATCCAATCCAAATGCATCAATTAAAACGACACCATGTATCGGGTTATTAATCTTTAAGGCATTAAAATAAGTTTCATCTGTAGCTATTAATGCCGCTAAATGACCGCCTGCCGAATGGCCCGAAACAAATATTTTACTGCTATCACCTCCATAAGTTGCAATATTCTCTTTTACCCATTTCACTGCTTTGGCTGCATCCATTGCCATTACATCATAAGTTGAAAACGGACTAAGCCTGTAATCAATTACAACACTTACTATTCCTTTTCGTGCCATTCCTTTTCCAAAAAAACGGTACATATTTTTATTACCAGAGTTCCAGTTACCCCCGTGTACAAATACTAAAACTTCTTTAGAACCTTTGAGTTTTTTAGGTTTATAAACATCCAATCCCATCTTACTTTCATTGTTGTAGGTAATGTGTTTGAAACTTGAAATGCGATGAACAGAACAACCCACAAGCAACAATATGCAAATAATTAAAAGAATTAACGGAGCGTATAACAATTTTTTCATAAAGATTTATTGTAGCAGAGATACGATATTTATTTGCCGGTGGTTTTAAAAAATGACACCTTAATTTTAACTACTTCATCAATAAAATATTGTAAATTTAAGGAATGCTTTCTATAATTTAATCTGAACCGGACAGGTAGCATTATCCATAATGATAAACCAAGAAGCATTTCTATTTCACTTATTGGTTTTAAATAAAGAAAGCAGTATTAAAAATTAAATCATAAAGCTTACGCATTAAACCTATAATAGTTTGCATATTTATTGGCTTGATGCTTTGTACCATATGATAGTCAAACTCTTTTATTAATATTGAGGCTTTAATTTAGTTTTAAACAAAATATAAATATACAAACATGGACACTAAACAAATGGAAGAGCAGGCTAAAAAATTTACAACCGAATGGCACAAACGCATGGAGGAATTACAATTACAATTCTCGCTGGGTAAGATGGATGCTGGTGATGCATTCGAAAAACAAAAGGATCACTTGCGCAATATGGTAGTTTCAATTAAAGAGCAATTGGATACAGCTACCGGTCTTGCAGAAGAAAAAGGCATAGCGTTAAAAAGTAAACTTGAAGATTTACGCTTGCAACTTTCTCTTGGTAAAGCCGATGGCACAGAAGTGTTTGAAGAACAAAAAAAGAAAATTGAAATGGCTATACATGAAGTATATGATGAAGGTAAAAAAGCCTTAAGCACGGGCTACGATCAAATGTTACAGTTGTTTGATAATGGCACTACCGCATTTAAAACAGGGCTGGAGGTTGTAAAATTGCAATACGCGCTTGGTAAAATGGAAGCGGGTGATGAACAGCAAAAAGTGCGTAAAGAACTTAGTGATAAAATGAATGAACTAAACGAACAGTTTAAAAATGCGCAGCATACTGCCATGCATACTATGGAAGAGTTTAGCAAACAGCTTAAAGAAGGTTTTGAGAAAATGAAAACTTTGACGGAAGGCTGGATGAAAAAATAATAAGCAGTAATTCATTTAACCCGGTAGACTAATTCGGGTTAAATGATGATACCTGAATTTAAATTGTAATTATTATTAAACAGGGTTCAAATTAAAAAAATAGTGATAGAGTTAAATAAATAAAAGTATGACACATGCTAACCTTTTACCCCGTGATGGTGAAGTTATATTATATGCTGATTTCGTTAACCAGATAGTAGCTGATCAATGGTTTAATTTACTGTTAAAAGAAATTGAATGGCAGCAACAGGAGATTATGCTTTTTGGAAAAAAAATAAAACAACCGCGCCTCTCAGCCTGGTATGGTGACGAAAAAACAGCCTACACTTATTCAGGTTTAACACTTGAACCCATTCCTTTCTTTTCGGGTTTAACTGATATCAAAAACAAAATAGAACAAGTGGTGGGTACAAATTTTAACAGTGTTTTACTTAATCTTTACCGATGTGGAAATGATAGTATGGGATGGCATAGTGACAATGAGAAAGAACTTGGTTTAAACCCAATAATTGCATCCTTGAGTTTAGGTTCAACCCGAAACTTTAATTTTAGACACAGAAATATTAAAGGGCTTCATGTAAAAAGTAAACTAACCCATGGAAGTTTACTCCTGATGCAGGATAAAACCCAGCATTACTGGCAACATTCATTGCCTAAAACAAAAGCTACTACTACGCCCAGAATTAATTTAACATTCAGACGGATTGTGTAATTGGGAATAGTTTACCAGAGTTAATTTATATACGAATAAAGTACTATTGTTCAGCGTGATTTTTTATGCATGAATAGCTTGTTTTTATCGCATCAATAAAATTCTATTTGTATGGATATTTCCATTCTTAACTGTTAGCTGAACTGAGCGAATATTTTAGTAAAAAAGTAGAGAAAACCAGGTACGATTCTGATATATTTGCCTTGCTTTTTTTTTGATAAACTAACGCAACCGGTGGAGCTTATTCATAAATTAGTAAGTGTTTGTTTTGATGGGATAATTTGGTGAAACCACGCTTTAGTTAGAATTCCAATAAAATCTATCGATGTCTCAAAACTTTCAATGCCGGCGTTCATCCAAACCCAAACATTTAAAACATAGTAAAATTGTTCAGCAACTTTCGGGTTTATTGCCAACCATTTGTAACCAACTATTATCCGATAAAATTCAAGTGTAAATGACAGATCAAAACTATATAAATTACAATCGGATGGCAGCGGAAATTAGTATCTAAATGAGCATTTCAAAGAGCAGCTTAACCTTGATGAAGTGGCTGAAAATACATATTAGTCCCTTTCATTTTTAAAGACTTTTTAGGGAGTGGACTGGTGTAAGTTCGAAGAAATTTTTACAACATACCAGCCTTCAGCAGGCTAAACATTTGCTTAAAAACAAACAGACAACTTTGTTTGATACTGCTGTTGAAGCAGGTCTTTCGGGCACGGGCAGACTGCACGATCTGTTAATTAAAATGGAAGGTATTGACATTTGGAGAATTAAAAATGGTGGCGAAAATCTTGCTATAAATTATAGTTTTTATGAATGCCCGTTTGGAAATATGTTAATGGCCTCTGCAGTAAAAGGAATTTCTTATAGGGCCTTCACTGAAAATGAAGAATAAGCCTTCACAATCTTAAAACAATATTTTCCTAATGCTGGTTTCAAACATCTGGCATACCTTGTTCATAAAAATGCAATGGGTTTTTTACTTCCAACTGGAGCCAGTTCAGTCAGGTAAAACTGCATTTAAAAGCAACAAAATTTCAATTGAAAGAATGGGAAGCATTATTAAATATTCCAACTGGAAGTTTATCAACATACAGCAGCATTGCCTTTCACATCCATCACCCAAAAGCCGCCAGGGCTGTAGGTGCAGCCATTAGCAGCAATCCTCTTAACTTCCTCATTCCTTGTCACCGGGTTATTAAATCACCTGGTTTATTTGGCGGATATATGTGGGCAAGATCAGAAAAATATCTATGATAGGCGGGCAAGCCACTATGTTAGAAAATAGCGCTTACTCCCCCCTGTAACATCAACATTATGGGATGAAACATAAGCAGTAATTAGAAACAGTTAAGAGTTTGGATGTTTACCACGCAAAGAGCACTAGCTTATTTTTTTAACATAAATCATTTATCTTTCAGAAAAATTTATTAACCCATTTTTGCTGAACTATGCTAACACAATTTCATCTCCTGCTTGCAGACGACGACTCAGATGATCGTTTTTTCTTTGATAAAACATTAAAGTTATTACAGTTTCAAACAACACTTACAACTGTTGAGGATGGCGAAAAGCTAATGAATTACCTCTCTACCAATACCACTCAGTTACCCGATGTTCTTTTTCTGGATCTTAATATGCCCAGAAAAAATGGTTCAGAATGCCTGGATGAAATTAAACAAAACGAAAAATTGAAAGTACTTCCTGTTATCATGTATTCTACCTCGCTTCATGAGGATGTTGCAGACCATCTTTACAAAACAGGTGCACATTACTATATCCGTAAAACAGGCCTTAACGAACTACAGAAAATGCTTAAAACAGTACTTACTTTAATGGTTGAAAATAAGTTTAACAGGCCGGAAAGGGATGAGTTTATACTGCGTCTCGATTAACAGGTACTCCACTTTTTGTATCAACTAAGGAAGCTGCTTACAGCCATCTATTTTTTCTTAAATGGATAGTTTCACAATTATCAAAAGAACATAACAAGGCTTAAGCTGTTTAAGGCAATATTACCGTTGCCCAACTTTCAGCATTCCGTTTTGTACTGTAACGTGAATAGGTTTTGCTAACCTTTAGTGCCATAATTGCCAGGAATAATCAGCCTGTAAACAGATGAGGTAAATTACACATATCCTATTGTATAAAGTTGCTTTCCCTGCTTTTTTCAATTTTAGAAAGCATTAAGTATTCCATTAACTGAGCTCTTTTCTTTGCTTCTTGTGCAACTTCCCCGGTAAAGTATTCATCAATGGTTTCTTCCCATAATTTAATCCATTGTGTAAAATGTTCTTTTAGTAAGGTTGCTTTTTTATCGAGTTGTATATGTTTAATCATGGGGTTACCTGTATAGTTCCCTTTATTTAGTAATATGCTTTCCCAAAACTTATACATTATGGGAATATGTACTTCCCAATTAAGCTTTATCACAGTATTAAAAAAGTAGCCAAGAAGGGGGTCAATAAGCACTTTTTTATAAAATGCATCAACCAGCGTTATAATGTCTTCACCTGTTTTTATTTCTTTTTTCATGTTTAGTAAATCTGTGATCTGAAGTGTGAATGTTATATTTTAAAGCCCTGCCTATGTATAGCATATAAGTTATCTGCCATTATAATATCATGTGCATGGATACAACCATGTAATAAATACCCCATCCCACAAAACCTATAACGGTTGCCCAAAGCCAGGCGGGTATAGAGTGAGGTGTTTCGCTACCCTCTATTAGAAACTTTTTTTGATCGCCTTTTCCATAAGCATTAATCATTATCGGAATCAGACCATCTACAACCTCATTATCATTTAAACCTTCAATAGCAACAGCCGGTCCATTTCTAACAACAAAGGGTATTATACGAATTCCTTCTTTTCCAGACGGGTCTTTACTTATTATTTTTAATGTATGTTTACCATCCGTCAGTTTTCGGGTATCCAGTTCAAAATGCACTGGTGCAGGATAGTTGCCAAATGGTATGGTTTCAGCATCCATAAATAATAAAACGGAACTTTGATTACTCATAATTATTCAATGTTAAATATGGAATTTTTTATATGATCTTTTGTTGATTCGTTGGGCTGGATAAGTAATTTAACAGAAAAAAACAACGTGAAAACTACCAGAACAACCATACCCCAAAGTGCTAAATAATCCAGATAATTTTCTGGTCCGGAGCCATGTACAATCCCTTTTAAAATTTTGGGTTGATTGCGTTCGCATACCGGGCAGGCCATGCTGTATAATTGGTGGCTGAGCAGCAGCAGAAAGAATAAAGTTTTTTTCATAGCTTTAATTGTTTAATGCGCTAAGTTTAACAAAGTCCATTATTTTTTTTATCTCTTCGGTGGTTACTTTTTTTGCAGAATTACCCCAGGTACTCCTTTCATAATTAATAAGAGCAGCTACCTGTTCTTCATTAAAATGCATATTGGTACCAACTGCCGACATCACACCAAATTCTGCACGGGCATCATACCCATTCATAATAATATCCACATACAAATTAAGGTTATCTCCGTTAACCACAGCACTTCCTTTTAATGGTGGAAAGGCACCTTTAAGCCCCTCACCATTCTCCTGGTGACAGCTTTGGCAGTTTGCAGTGTATAATGCTTTGCCATCTGCAGAAGTGCTCCCTGAACCTGCTTTTTCTTTACTGGCCACCTCTTTTTTATATAAAAATTCCATTGGTTTTATATCACCAGGTAACGGACTTTGTTTAAGTGATTGAATATAAGCAAGCAATTGCAGCGCTTCTTTTTTGGCAACAACTTTTCCGCTCTGCCCTTGCATAAATTTTGCAGGAACATTTACAATTACGTCATTTGAATCGGTTTTTTCCTTTATGTAAAATAACCATTGATAGGATGGCATTATTGATTGCGCCACTACAGCCCTGGGGTTAAACAAATGGATCAGGTTCCATTCTTTACCCCCCTGCCTGTTGCCAACATCAGTCAGGTCTGGTCCGGTTCTTTCCGTGCCCATTAAGGTTGCCGTATTTTGCCAGAAACTTGTTCTTGTAATGTGTGCATAATCTGATGCAATGCCCGGACGTGATCCGAACACTTTATCCATTTCAATATTACGCACCTGTTGGGAGTGGCAACCCACACAGCCTTCGGCAATATATATTAGCTTTCCCTGCATGGCATCGCCGCTTAGTGCTTTTGTGCCCGGCAGCGGCGCATTGTTTTTTTGATTTTGTAGTGCAGGAAGAATGGCGGTGAAAAAAGTGAGCGTTAAAAAAAGCAAACCGGCTATAGGGTATAGTTTTTTATGGTCATTAAATACATTCATGTGTTTATATTTTTTTAAATTCTAAAGCTAATTCTGGCTGAACCACAATTCCCTTTTCTAATTGTTTAAATGCCTCTTCTTTTATATCAATGTCTGCTTCCTGTTTCTTAGTCATTTTATAGAAGTTATAGGCAAAAATGAGGTGTGAAATAAACATCAGGCTACCTCCAATAGCACGCCATAACCAATAGTCGAACATCATTACCACACTATCAATAAATGGCTTCCCTTCCATCCACATTAAGCCTCTTAGGGTTCCGCCTATTGATAATGGAATGGCATAGAACAACAGCCCTATAAATGCGAACCAGAAATGTGCGCCTACCATATGCTGTGGTGCTTCTTTATGGGTTAAACGCGGCACAATTGCATATATGCCTCCCCATATTGCAAAGGAGATAATTCCATAAAATCCAAGGTGTGCATGCCCTACTGTAAAATCAGTAAAATGCCATAACAGGTTGGTGAATTTAAAGGCCTCTGCTGTTCCCTGCATGGATACAATAAAATAGTAAATAACAGCTACCAGAAAAAAAGGTAAAGTATAACTGTTGGCTACTTTATTCCATTGTCCCTTAAAGGTCATGGTAAAATTTATAGTTGCAGCTACAACCGGAATAATCATACCTACACTGCCCACTATAGCAACTGTTTGCAGCCACCACGGTATAGCACTAAACACAAAGTGATGTGTGCCTATTACCGTATAAAAAATAATTTGTGTCCAAAAGGCTAAGATGCCAAGGCTATATGCATAAATTGGTTTATTAATTTGTTGCGGTATAAAATAATAGAGCAAACCAAGTGTATATAATGTAAACCACATGCCAACACCCGAATGCATAAAATATCCTTGTACAATTGTTTCACCGATACCGTTTTGCCAAAAGGGCAAATATGCTGTTAAGGCAACAATTATGGTAAATATTAAAGCGGAAATAATGTACCAGTTTGAGATATATATTTCTTTGGTGGTGCGCTTTGCTACAGTTAAAAAAAAGTTAGCAAGGGTTAATATAAGTGCAACGGCAAACAAGGCCATCACAGGCCAAACGTATTCTCTAAATTCTCCGCCGCCATTATTTATCCCGGCCATTAAACAGATTGTTCCGCATATCACCATTAGGTTCGTTAACAGCAGTGCTATCCATCCCCATCTGATACTGTATATTTTTGTATTACTTACGGTGGGTACAACATAATATCCAAGTCCGATCATACCCAATGATGCCCAGCCCCAGAAAACAATATTGGTATGAACAGGTCTGAGTCTGCCAAAGCTTAACCAACTAATATGGTCGGCATCCGGACTAACAAATTTAATTCCCAGGTATTCGCCGATGGCGGTACCTAAAGCCAGCCAGAAAGTGGCACAACCCAGGTACCAGAGAATCAGTTTAGTTATATCTGCATCTAAAGCAGGTCGTTCACTTGCTTTCTTTTTAGGTGCCGTAAAATGCACGTCATGCTTTAGCGCGGCATTCCTTATAATACCTTTCGGGTCTTCAGCCGGTTCAGTGCCTGCTAATTCATTATTAACTAATCCATAATCGAGCGCAATTTTACGTTTGCTTAGCATTGCTTCAAGTTCATGATCATCTATGGCTTTTAGGTGTTCTGCAAATTGCACCGCTTCTTTCAGTTTATTCTGTTTGTGTATTGATCCAACAGCTCTGGTGGTTTTGATGATGGCAAATATTACACCTGCTAAAACCGGCAGAATCATAAGAACGATCGTAATTAATATACCCGGCTGATGAATTAATGACTGACCAGCTTCTTTTACACCCTGACTAAAACCATTAAGTGATAAAAGAAATAAGAGAAGCATCAGCACAGCAGGTTTTTTGCTACAATTTCCTTTGCCGGTGCACATACCACAACAGCTTTCTTCCTTTAGTTTTAAAAACTGGTCAATCTGTTTGCTGTTGAGTTCCCTTGTATAAACTTTAAACCGGTTAATTGGATTAATCGTTTTCCATTTTTCGTTTAATGAAATTTGCCTACGCATGCGAAAGTAGAGGTAAACAATGCCAATGGTAATTAGTATAACGCTTAACAACACAATGTTAACCGATGTAATGATTGCCGCCGATACACTTTGAGCCTGCAGTATTTGCGGGAATAATAGCGGCAGACCTAAAGTTATATGTTTTTTTATTTTTGATTTCATACTAAATATATTAATACCTTTTTATCTTAAATACGGTTAAAAATTTTTATTTGTTCCTCAGAAAGTATTTACCGCTGTCAAGTTTTTCATTAAATTCTCCAATGGTATTGGATTCAATCATTTTAATCAGTCTTCTTTTTATTTCTTTATATTCAAAATGCACGGGGCATGGGTTTTTTTCTGAGCAAGCTTTTAACCCTAAAACACAATCGGTGTACATATAATCGCCATCTATGGCTTTTACAATATCAGCAATGGAAGTTTTAAGGTCGGGCTTATTCATATAAAAACCACCATTTGGTCCTTTTACGGACTGTACTAATTTTTTACGGCTCAGGTCCTGCATAATTTTCGCTATAAAATGCTCCGGCGAATCAATACCTTTTGCAATCTCTTTAACACTTACCCGCAGATCGGTTTTTGATTTTTGCGCTACAAAAATCATCGCTTTAATGGCATATTCACACGACTTTGAAAACATGAAGGTTTAATTACGGAACAAAGATATCACTCTAAATTAATAATAAAAGAGTTTTTTATCTTTTATTATTTTTTGCACGCAAATAGTATTCATTCACAGCTAATTGCGTTTTTTATCGGAAGCTTCAGATTTAAAATTAGTAAAATAAATTATCCGCTCGGCGCCCGATTTTGTTTTACTCAAATAAACTTTCAGCTTGGCTTCACTCTTAATATTTGTAAGATACCATTTTCCGGCCTGGCTAGCTTCCGATTTATAATGTGTTATAGAAACATATTGCTGCGCCTCGCTTTTATAATTCGTTACATAAATTATTTTATCAGCTTCAGAACGCATGTTGGTGATATATACAATTTGCGTGTGATCTTGGTTCAGCCAAAATAAAAGCGCTAATGTTAAAATTGTTTTCATACGGTTATGCAATAATTTATGGATCTCACCAAGGTAAAGCAAATGAATAAAAATGAGATTAAAGTTTGGTTGTTAGTTGCTAATTTTTTTATATGTGGATGCGTATCTATTCTGATCTATTAAATAAAATATATTTAACCCAGCTAACTGCTCTTAATTACCCTTCCGCTATACCAGTCAACCTGAGCCTGCAGGATTTACTTTACTTGAACCAAAAGAATCGTTTGTTATTATTAAGTTTCATTTACCCAATGGTTACTATTTTTCTGTGCCTGAAAATTGTTCGTTAATTGTGTTGCAAAAATTGGTTCAGCTATGCTAAGTCTTAATGTTCATCAACGGTATTTTTAATATCGTGATACAACCGATATGCGCAAGGGGTTTGATGGCTTGTGTGGAGTTGTGTGGCAACATTTAGATAAAGATCTTTTGCGTGGCGATGTGTTTGTGTTTCTTAATAAACGCAGAAGTCATTAAGCTTTTATGCTGGGAAAAGGATGGATTCATCTTGTTTCATAAACGGCTTGAGCAGGGTACCTTTGAGTTGCCCGAAGGAAGTGAAAGTACACTTTCGGTTGAGGTATTAAGTTGTATGCTGCATGGGATTAAACTGCGTGGCATTTATAAAAGAAAACGGTATGTACATGTGGTATAAATGATGATAATATTGGGTATAACTATTGAACCAAAACCTAAATTCTCCTTCCTGCATGTGCATGCATCATTTCACAACATCATCATAAAGTAGCTGTATAGTATGTTACGTTGTAAGTTGTTTTTCATTTTGTTATGGTTGATTATAATTAAAAAATTTATCAAAAAAAAAAGCCTCTCAGAATTTCTGAGAGGCTTTTTGAAATATTGATTTTGGTTCAAACTAACACAAACAAACAAGCGGCCCCTTAGCAAGAAACACCTTGCTTGCATACGCATGGTTTGGATGTTTTTCATTTAATTTTTTCTTCGCTTCTAATGCATGTGAACATTTTGCAAAGATGCAATAATTTTTTTTGAGGATAAAAGATTCAAACATTTTCAGCTTCTTTCAATACCATATTACTTTTTACTTTTCCCTCTAAGGTTAACTTTAATAATTATGGCTGTGACTTGATACTGGAAAATATTTTATTAAATATTTCTTTACTGTTAATGTTTACTTGTTATTATTTTCTTAGCCGGCGTTTAAAAGCCATTACGTTAATTTAAATTTGATAATTACTTAATGAGCGAACTTTTATTCATAACTATTAACTTTTTAAAAATGAAACATCCATTTAAAAACTGGAGTATAGAGAAATTTAGTTTAAACGAAAATTTTATACAGGCACTAAGGCACTATAAAATAGAATGAATATGCTAATTATATATATTTGTTAAAAAAAATTTTTCTCCCTTATTTATCTTTTATTGGAGCAACAATAATTTTAACAGATTTAAATTAATAAGTATTAGCAATACAATTATCAAGGATTTTTTTTGTTATAAAAACCAATTATTTAATAACTTTTGAAAACTATCATTAAGGGCTTTAATTTATTCGGATATTCAGGTCATGTACAATTTATTATAGGACTAATTTTTATCCTTACCCTATCTTATTTTACAATTTTTTTCCATTTAGACAGACTTACTCTTCGTGTATGGGATGAATCCACTTACCTTTATAATGCTGAGAACATGGTTAAACATCCGGATTTATTTATGGTATATGATTTTAAGGGGAACCCGGAATGTTTTAGTCCAAAACCACCATTTTATACCTGGGTTGCGGCAATATCTCTGCTTATTATACCACATAATCCTGAATTGGCTATCAGAATGCCAGCGGCGTTATTTACTCTTTTTACTGTACTGTTGCTTTATGGGTTCTGTTATTATTATTTAAAAAACTATGCTGCAGGTATTTTAAGTGCAACGGTATTGCTTAGCTCTGTAGGTTTTTTTCAATGGCATATCGTCCGAACAGGTGATACCGATTCTACCTATGTTTTTTGGTGTTTGTTATGTCTTTTATCGTTTTTTGTTTATACTGTTGAGGAAGGCAAAAAAAGAACAATTGCCCTCGTGCTTGCCGGATTGGGAATGTTGTTTGCTGCTTTAACAAAAGGACCAGGGATTTTAATTCTTTTCCCACCATTTTTTATATGGCTGTTTGTTAGTAAAAACTTTATGAACACAGTAAAAAGTTTTTCATTTTGGGTAGTATTAGGTTTGGTGATTGTATTTATATTTGGTTGGTACTATTGCCGCGAAAGCTTAAACCCCGGGTTTCTTCAGGCTGTATGGAAACAAGAAATCATGGGTAGGATACAGTTAGTTGAACCACAAACACACCAGGAAAATCATGCTTTATTCTTTCTATATCGCTTATTTGATAAACAATTTTTTATGCCTTGGATCTTATTTCTAATTTCGGCTTTTTTTATGTCTTTTGGTAAAGAAAAAACTGCGGGACATGAGTTTTTGAAATTTGTTTTTTTAGTGTGGATCTGTTGTATTCTTTCAATAGCACGAACGGTTTCTGTAAAGGATTGGTATGATGCGATTTGGTACCCTTTAATGTCTCTTTTAACGGGGGTTGGCATTTCGTTATTAATAAAAAACTGGGAAATTACAGCTTCACGAAGTGTATTTTTTGGACTTCTTTTACTTTCATCCTGGCCCTTGTCGATTATTATAAAAAAAAACATTTTTGAAGCAGAAACACAACATTTAAAACCATTCCTAAACTTATTGAGACAGGGTGAATATAAGTTCAGGAAAATATTTATTTATGAAAGGGAATTTAATCCGGCTGTATTTTATTATATAAAACAAGATCAGCAAAATGGTTTTGATTCTGAGTTATGGAAGTATGAGGTGAATAATTTACCTGAAGGTACGGATGTACTTACAATGAATCAGAACCAGGAAGAAGAACTTGCAAGGAACTTTAAGATAAGGAAACTTGAAGAGTTAAATGAATGTAAATTGTTTTATCTTGAATTGAAAAAAAAACCCTCAATTCCATAATTTATTTCTGATTTATTCTGGTTGAGCCTTCGCTCGTTCATAGTTCTTCTGCTGTCTTCCCCTAATGCATCAACTGCATTAAATTTTGCCTGGTTTTTACAAAATCTGGGAAGTTAGCCATACAAGCAAGTAAATATATTGATAACAAGGGTTAATCGTGCTTTTTCAATAGCCCACTTCATATCCTGGTCTTCATCTGCGGCCTGATAAATTTCTACCTTATAATCACCATTAACCCTTCAAACTCCTGGAGGTACATTAAAAGTTGTTTAGTTACACAATCATCAAGCAATATTTTCATTTAAAATGTTTGAAGAGGTTTCGATCAATTGTTGTGACATGGCGAGTACTTTAATAACTTGCCCTTTACTCACACCTTCAAAGTCTGCTAAAAACGTATCAATAGTGACGTCAGACTCTAAATAATCAAACAGGTTTTTTATAGGCACGCGTGTGCCGAAAAACACAGGCGTACCACCCATAATTTCCGGATCTATGTTTATTATTCTACCTATCATAACTGTATACTTTTGTAAATCAAATTCAAGCAAATTTATCTATTCTAAGTATTAAGGTTATTGGAGTCTTGTAGCTTGCATCAATTGATTGTTAATATGCTTGAACGAGCGATTCTAAAGGAATATTCAATTTCTCATGGAGCTTGCGCACCATTTCAAGTGTTAGTTTGCGTTTACGATTCAATACTTCACTCACACGACTGCTATATCCCAAAATTTCTCCCAGGTCTTTCCTGGAAAGATTCATTTGCTCCATACGGTATTTAATAGCTTCAACCGGGTCGGGAGATTTTATCTTGTAATGTTTGTCCTCGTAGTCTTTGATTACAAGTGCAAGCAGTTGTGCTTCTTTGCCTTCTTTGGTGTTTGCTTTAGTAAGGAATATTTCCTCAAATCGAATTAAAGACTTATGATATTGGTTTTTATTTTTTATTACTTCGATGTTCATTTTTTTTTATTTGTTGTTTACGTTCTGAATTGCGATTCGGCTTGGCTTTATATAGGTCTATGGTATTGGCATCTATCTTATCATATTGTACGTGCGTCCCAATAAATTTGATAAACAACCACCCGTTTTCATAGTTGATAACAACTATTAAGCGATAATCATTTCCATTTATATCAAATGCCACCCTGCTGTTCTTTAGAATACTTACATTCCCTCCGTAGTAAGCTTTGAGTTTATTAGGTGATTTCCAAGTTTTCTTCTCAAGTTCCTCATACCAAATTTCAAGTGATACTTTAGCATCCGCGTGTTTTGTGTAAAACTTAATGATGGAACTCTTATTGTAAATATTCATCTGTTTCAGGTACAAATATATACAATAAAGTTACCAATTTGGTATTTTATTTACCATTATGGGAGTATTTTGTATGTGCCTAAGCCCAGTTTAATTTAATAAAGTATGTCAATGAAATTCTGAAGGGCTCTTTGATTGGACGTGTAAATTTACATTGGAGTATATTCCTAAAAGTTGCGCGGTTAGGATTGATTGAATGGGGAATGGTCAATGTGCCAACCATATCTTGTGCAGCTTCTAACATCACTCACCAAACCATTTTGCCACTTCATCCATTTTCTTTCCTGTCCATTCACCAATTTCAAATTGCTCAAGAATTTTTTTATTATCCTTATATACTACTAAGTAAATTTTTCTAAATCTGCTTACATACAATCTTTCTTTCTTGATCCTAAATTGATGCTTTAGCCCTTTTAGTATATGCTCTCTTTTTTTATCAAAATAAACAATACACAAATGGTCGCTATCTATGGAAATATCTTTTATAAACAAGCGATCACTGCGTTGAAATTTGTAATAATCAAAAGTAAAAATCGCGATGCCAATAAATAAACCAAGCAAAGGTTCATTGAATTTTACCAAAACGATAAAGCCCAGCAATGCAGAAATAAACAGGTTAAAAAGCAAGGAGTTATTGTTCCTTTTCATATAGCTATCTACGCCTTCATGAAAGGTAAATTGCTTCAATTTTTTTGGTGTTATTGCACGCTTATTTTAAGTTGTTCAGTAACAGGTAAGATTAGCATTTACTGCTGTCTTCCACCTTGCATCAACTGCATTAAATTTTGCCTGGCTGTTACAAAATCGGGATATTCTTTTAATGCCATTTCGAAGTATTTTTTGGCAGCGGGTAAGTCGCGCTTTTGAGCGAACATATATGCCTTCATATTGAAGACGGCAGCACGAACAGGTACTTTTTGTTTTTCGGTTTCAGAGATCATAAAATCTACACTGTCTTTGCTATTCCCCATTTTTTCATCCAGGGTTTTCAATGTTTTCTCTGCCCCCTCCATATCCTGTGCACTAAACTGGAACGCAGCTATCTGGTATAAATAGGTTATTTTTTTTGTGCTTGCATACAATTTATTATACAGATCAAGCACATGGTCTACATCTCCTTTTTGTTGCAGACATAATGCTTTTAGTTGCAGGAATCTTTCACTGGTTGGATAAGTTTTTAAAGCAATATCCGTATAATATTCCGCTGATGGATAATTGAGGACAGCCGCATATAATTCGGGCAAAGTATCTAAGTATGCCTGTTTGCTACTGTCGGCAATTAACATAAACTGCAAGGCGGTTATTGCCGTATGATAATCTTTTATAGCCATACTTTTTTCATACACTGCCGTGTATATTTTATCTGAAGAGGAAGAGTTTGATTTGTTGCAGGCTATTAAAGCCATTAATACGAATGCTGCCAGAATGTTTCTCATTTGTTATATTGTTTTGTTTTGTTTTAAATACGAGGCACAACACTCTTTAATTGTTTGTGCAATGGGTGTAAAAGTAAAATTTATTTCCGAAGTTATTTTTTTTGAGCTGTAGTATGATTCATTAGTGGCTGCTCTTGCTGTTTCTTCTGTTATGGCGATTCCTTTTTTTGTAAACAAACGGATTACCCAATTAATGCGCCATGCAATGGCAGCCATCCAGGGTTTCACCTGTATAGAAGGTCTTTTTTTGTTGAACCCATCGGCCAAAGAAAAGAATACTTCACGGATGCTTAAATTGGCACCAACCAGCACAAAACGTTTATGAGTAATGTTGCGTTCAACCAGTAACAACATGGCTCTTGCAACGTCTGTTGCATCTACGTAGCCATTAACACCCGATGAATAAAAAGGCATACCTTTAAAAACACTTTGCACCAGGTGGTTGGAGCCTTTTGTATAATCGCCAACACCAATAATAACTCCGGGATTTACAATCACTACATTCAATCCTTCTTCTGCAGCACGCCAAACTTCAAGCTCTGCCTTATATTTACTAATAGCATAATTACTATTTAATTTACTGTCTTCCCAATGATTGCTTTCTGTAATTTGTTCTCTGCTTTTTTTGCGGCCTAAAGAGGCAATAGAACTTACATGGCAAAATTGTTTTATCCCGTTTAATAAAGATAAATTCACCATATTAGCGGTTCCTTCCACATTTATATTCATCATCATTTCCCGATCATCCGGATCAAAAGAAACCATGGCTGCACAATGATAAACTACCACTCCACCTTTTAAAGTGTCGTTTAAAGTGTCTACATCCAATACATCCACCAACACCCAATGTAGGTTTTTAACAGCTTTTGGATCAACAAGACCCTTTGAAATATACCAATCAAAAATAGTCTGAAACTCCTTAAGATCAGAAGTATGACGTTTAAAAGCACTCACCGTTTTACCCACTTGAAGTAGCTGACACACTACATGTGCGCCTAAAAATCCGGTGGCTCCGCTAACAATATTCAAGGGTGTGGAAATGTGTATTAAATGGCCGGCTAAATTAGTGAGTTTTGGAGAATTATTTCCCACACTTAATATATTATTCGCAATGAATGAATTTTTACATCCGGTTGATGATGCTGTTATAAAAAACCTCGCAGCCAATTGCAGTGCAAAAAGTATGTTTCAGGCAACACATTTTTTAAAGAGCAGCATCCCCCAAAACGCATTGTTTGAAATGGCGGTGTTAGGCATAATTGAAGACCGCTATAAGCCAGAATATAAAGGTTGCTCAATGGCACCGGATAAGGTTAGAAGGGAGTTTTATGCCTTAATTAAACCACGTTCAGAATTAAAAATTGTTGATCTTGGCAATATCCATGCCGGCAATAGTTTAAGCGATACACATTTTGCCATGAAGCAGATTCTGGCTCCGTTGCTGAAACAAAAAACAGTTGTATTAATAATTGGTGGTTCACAGGATTTGATTGCTGCCCAATATGCCGCTTACGAAGGGCTAAACCAAAACATGAACCTGTTGCTTGTAGATTCGAAAATGGATCTGCAGACAAATGAAAATTTCCTGGAAACAAATTATTTACCACGCATTATTTCGCATGATCCGGGTTATTTGTTTAATATCACACAGGCAGGTTACCAGAGTTATTTTGTTGAACCAGAAACCTATGATGCATTTGAACGCATGAACTTTGATATGATGCGTCTGGGGAGTTTACGCAACAACATGCAGGAAGTTGAACCCTATTGCCGAAATGCGAATATGATTGGCTTTAGTATGCAGGCTATACGATCTGCAGATGCTCCGGGGCAATATAGTCCTTCGCCAAATGGCTTTAGTGGCGAGGAAGCATGCCAGTTGTGCCGGTATGCCGGTATGAGTAACGATGTATTGAGTGCCGGATTTTATGATCTTAATCCAACGTACGATACCAATAATATTACCGCATCTCTGCTAGCACAAATGCTATGGTATTTTGTGGAAGGTTATACCAACAGAAGAAACGATTATCCTGCTGCCGAAAGCAATGATTATATAATATACAGAACTACTTCAAAAAATTTAACACATGAGGTAGTCTTTTATAAAAGTGTACTTACTAACCGTTGGTGGATGGAAGTTCCGTATCCAAAAGAGCGTAGTACACATGAAGGAAAATTTCTGGTACCCTGTAGTTATAAAGATTATCAGACCGCCCAAAATGATGAACTACCGGATAAGTGGATGAAGACGTTTCAGAAGTTATGATGGGAAACTGCCTCTAGAAAAAAAATCATGGACATCAATGTTTTCTGAGTTAAATATTAAGAACCAATTAAAAAATATTGGGTTTTTATTTTTTATTTATTACCAAATATTATGAAACAACATCACAACGTATAACAGATTTTTAAATCATTCGTTATTATTATCTCCTTATTTTTTGTTTCTGACTGCAAACAGGAGATAAAGCAAGAATTAAATCAAACAACGGGTATAAAAAATGAAAATTCACTGGCAATTACATCTAATGACTCAACAACCTTATTAAGTTACCAAAATATTCTTCGATTATCGCTTATTGATTTAAGAGGTAATACATCCTTTAGATCATTAATTAATGACTCAATGCCAATTACTCATTTTGATGATCATCTTAGCTTCACTTTATTGAAAAGTTATTATTTTACTCGTACTGGAAATAGTTTGCTTGCTTTGATGAAGCTTTCCGCAATTAATAATGGAGCAACTATCGCGCAATCTAACTTAATGGATAATATCACTGATAGTTTTACAATTGGAACAATATCATACAGAACTATTCTCAATATCCCATTTTCAAATGAAGTTAACTTAACATTAAATCCGCTTGTTGGGTCTGGTTGGGTTAATGTTTGTAGTAAATTTACTTCAATTAATTTTTCTTCTACACCATTTGATACCATAATTAATTATGATACAAGTGCTGCTTATGTTCAAAGTCACCCTACCTGGCTAGTGTCGTTTAGATCAAAAGAACATTCAGAAGATCCTTGGGTAGAATGGATGCCATTTGGGAGATGTACTTGTCCTCCTGTAAGAAGACCTAATGGTACAATATCAAGTATGGGAGATTGCGGTAGCAGAGATTTTAATTACACTGTCTGCGGAAGAGGTGGCATATAAGGTAATTGTCCGGGTGGGGGATGTGCCGCATCTTTTGTTGATAATGTTGAACCGCCATTTAATTAATAATTAATACATTTTAAGTCCATCTTGATGCTCAATTTAAAAACCTTTTTAAAATACGCACTTATTTTTTTCTTCAAAACAGCATTTTGTCAAAATTTGTCTTTGAGTAAGAAACATGAGTTTATACAATTATTAAAAGGTCTTGATACAAATGAATATTATGCAGGACCATTGTATTTGTTTAATGATGAAACAATCTACTTCAGCAACAGGGAAAAGCGAACATTTTATGAAATAAATCAATGGAGTTCGGAACATCCTGAATATAGAGAACTGAATTTAAAAAACAAAAATGGAAGTACTTTAATTTATGGTTACTTATGGAGGTATGGAAACGAACTATTTGTGATTGACTGGGAGAATTTATATAAATACAACGTGGATGGTGTTTTGTTACGACAATTACACACCCAAATAAAAATCAATTCAATAAGATATATCACAGATATAATTGCCCCGTCATTTAAAGTAGTGAACCATAAGGAATCTATTATATTTCCTGTAGCTATAAGAAAAAAAGCATATAAAAGAGGGATGAAAAAGCTGTTTTCAACAGCTAACATAATAGTGGAGATGACTAATGATGGGAAAGTGATTAAGCATTTTGGATGTTATAATGATAAATTCCGGTCGAAAATATTTACCTCATTAGAAATGAATAAATTTTATGTTGATTCCCAATTTGTATATGTTTTAGATCCATTGAGTTTAGTTGTTTCACAATACAATCTAAACAATATGTCGTTAATTAATAATTTTCAACTTAATTATAAGATGAAGGCTCCTGAAGGTTTCGCACAACTGAATTATGATTTTGGTAACCAGGAAAAAATATTTAAACAGAAAATTGAGAGTTCAAATTCTTCGGATATTTTTATATGGAAAAAGAATTTTTATTTACTTTATTCTGAACCAATCGAAGACACCTGTGTGGTTGGGGAGGTACTTTTACGTCCTAAGAAAGGTTGTTATGTGGCTTCAATTAAGGAGAGAAATCAATGGGTTTTATATTATCACAAACCCGTTTACTTGCTTAAATTTGATGAAAACGGGTCTTTTCTGTCTAAACAATTAATTGAATTATATAATGATTGCGAAGTGTTGAAAGTAAAAGATAATGTAGCCTATATTTATTCACGAGATTCCGAAAGGGGTGGAACAAGAATTGTTAAGGTAAATTTGGAATGAATCCATTAGTTATACACCAGTCAACTCCGTTAGAGTTGACTGGTAAGGCCTGAATTTAGAACAGAAGTTCGCAGACGTTTTAAAATTAGATAGTCAAATTTCTTACCACCATCATTATCAACCACCGTCGGGTTAAAACACCAATAGCCCTGGATTGCACCCCATTGACGTCAACCTAATGTTCATAGAATTGCTCCAGTTGCACGCATTGATTCTATCCTGTATCGTATCGTAACAATAGTAATATATTAGCTTTCGCTTTTTGCGTTCGAGCTTCTAGGTTATCCAGTTTATCAAACTATCAGCTACGAACTTTGCAGTTTTAATTAAACTAAGCCTTTTATCCTTTCAGTTCCTTTGCCCACCTATCTTCAAAACAATCGCAAGCACAAATCTTTATTCAACTATTTGCGATACTTCATCATAAATCATAATTTGGTATATTCGCCGCGTGAAGTTACCTGCTGTTTCCGCTAAAGTATTCTGGTGCATTGCCGTGGTATTGCACCTGTTATGCTTTTTGCAAGCATTACATACGGGCAGTATTTATCTTGTTGATTCGATAGATTATCTTTCGCAGGCTGAGAATTTAATAAAGCATGGCAGCCTGTATGCGGCACCATGGAATGGCCCTTTCCGGTTTGATTATTTTACTTTCAGACCACCTGTGTACGGACTATTTATTTTAATCTGTAAATTTATTTATGCCAATGATTATTGCATTCTTTTTATGCAGGCGCTTATAAGTTTATCTACTCTTTTTGGCATACTTAAACTAGCCGGTAAATTAGGGCTGAATATAAATAAGACACGCCTTTTTTTAGCATTAATTTTAGTGTTTTATCCGTCTCAATTAATACATTGTAATTTTGTAATGAGCGATATCTTATTTCAGAGTTTATTGTTTTGGGCCTTTTATTATAGCTATCAGTTGCTTCATCATCAAACGTATAAAAATGCTTTTATCAGTGTACTGTTTTTTATGCTTGCAATGCTTACCAAACCGGTAGCTTTTTTGTTAGGCTTCACCCTTTTACTTGTACTTGCCATTGCCTTTTCCAGAAAAAATAAAATTAAATATGTGCTTCCCTTTTTACTGTTGCCCTTAACTTATCATGCTTACTGCAGCTATAACGAAAGGGTTACTGGCTATTATCATTACTCATCGGTAACACCGGTATTTGTTTTAAAATACATGGCCAAATATACCAATGCCCAGCTATTTGGCGAAGCTTATGCCGACTCGGTTCAGGATCATATAATGGCTATCGCAAATGCACAAGTGGTGTATGCTGACAGGTATAATTTAATGAATGCTGAAGGAACAAAAATTATAACAGAACATAAGACATTTTTTATGTGGTTCAACATAAAAGGCTGGGTAGCTTTTATGCTTGATCCGGGCAGATTTGAATGGGTTCATTTTTTAAATTTAAAGGAAGGCAATTACCCTGGTTTATATCATGTAGTTAATACAGAGGGATTAGTAAAGGGCTTATGGATATTTATCAAAAATGCACCCCTGGTTCTTCTTTTTATATTGCTCATCTCCTTTATATGGAATGCTTTTATCAGTGCATTGTTGCTGGTATTTTTTTTCAGCAGAAATATTTCCTGGCAGTTACGCTTATGGGTATTTCTTTTTGTTGCCTACATTATTGGTTCAACTGGTGTGCTCGGCTTATCTCGTTACCGCATTGCTGTTGCACCTATGTTATGGATAGCCGCATTGTACGTAATCCAGTTATGGCTTATTCATAGGGCTGATCGTAAAGAAAATCTGATGTATGTTGATTGAGAATCCTTACTCCCCGATAGAAGAACTTAACATTCCATTGTTTGAAAACAAAGGTTTACGGCTTTTTATCAAACGTGAAGACTTATCGCATCCATTTATATCGGGAAACAAATGGCGTAAGTTGAAGTATCATTTAATTGAAGCTGCACAATTATCAAAAACGCATCTCGTAACATTTGGTGGTCCTTATAGTAATCATTTGCTTGCTACTGCGGCGGCTGGTGCAAAGTATCATTTTAAAACAACAGGTTTTGTAAGAGGTGAAGAAGTGAGCAACGCGGTTTTAAAACTGTGCCGTTGGTTTGGCATGCAGCTTCATTTTGTTAAACGCAGTGATTATAAAAACAGAGTTGAGTTCTTTGCACAAAATTATAAATCTGATTCTGAATCTTATTTTATAGATGAAGGTGGCGCAGGTACAACAGGCGAAACGGGCGTGAAAGAATTGCTTGGCGACCTAAATGTATGCTATGATTATATTGTTTGTTCAGTGGGTACAGGAAGCACTTTTAAAGCACTTGTTGAAGGTGTTTGCGAAAGGAGGCTGAACACAAAAGTTTATGGAATCAGTGTTCTAAAGGGTGCTGAAAATTTAAATGATCTTGTACAACAATATCCTCAACAATACTGGCAACTTTTACATAATTTTCATCAGGGTGGTTATGCAAAAACAACACCTCAACTAATTGCCTTCATTCAAAACTTTGCCTCAATTAGTGGGGTGCTGTTAGACCAAGTTTATGAAGGTAAAATGATGATGGCAATTTTCGAACTGGCACAGGAAAATCATTTTAAAAAAGGTTCAAAAATACTTGCCTTGCACAATGGGGGTTTAAATGGATTGTTGAGTTTGTTATAAAAAAAATCCCTGCAGAGGGCAGGGATTTTTTTTATTGTTTCAGGGAAACAGAAATCATAATTTACCTGTAATTATTTATACAAATCTGTTAAGGCCTGTTCATTTACATTAACAGCATATTTACTTCTTAATTCTTTAACCCACTCTTTCATTAAATATTCCTGATAATCGCTTGTTACCAATCCTTTGCCTTCTTTAAGCGTTTTAGGTTCGGGCGAAACCATGCCATTAACCAGGTAAAATTTAAAAGCGTCAGGCTCGTCTATATTTACTACACCCTTTAAATTCCATAGTTTAGCAGCAATAGCATCACTTTGTTCAGCTTTGGTTTCTTTAACAGAGATACTACCGGCCACTTTTTTATTTATTTTCTTTATCACTTCATCTTCAGTTTTACCTGATTTAAACATTTTAATGGCCAGCTCTTTTGTTTTGGCATCTTTACAGAAATAAGTATCATATTTTAAACGCTCTTTCCACATATATTTAGCGTTGTTTGGCAGATAATATTGTTCTAATCCGGCAGTATCACTTAAGGCTTTACTCCATACTTTTTTATCAGTTAGGTCAAATAATAAAATACCGTCATGATATTCTTGCATGATATTGTTAAAATCAGGGAATTTTTTCTCCAGAATACTTTCTTCATAAGCCAGACATTTGTCTGCTGCCCAATTATTAAACTGGGTTTTGGCAGCCATTGCGGCATTTTCTTTTTCGTGTGGTGTTTGGTTAACTGCCAGGTATGCACCGAAATCTTTTTCTGTATAGGTTTTATCACCGATACTAAAGAGGGGTTTACCGGAAGTTTTTGTGCTATCATATATCCAGTTTCCTTTTAAATAACTGCTATCCAGTTTGCTGGTAAACTCTTTTAAATTGGCAGAATATTCTTTGTAGTTGTTTTCTTTTTTAACCCGGGCTATCACTGCCGTTTTAGAGCCTTCAGCACGACTATCTCTGCTTACTTTATTTTTAATCACATCTTGGTTATCTTTAAATTCTCCCAGAGGGCGGTAATCAATATACTTAATAATGTGCCAGCCGTAATCGGTTGAGAAAGGTTTGCTTAACTCATCTTTTTTTAATGCAAAAGCCTTATCTTTAAAATCATCGGGGTATCCACTCAGGCTGGGCATCCAGTTCATATTACCCTTATTGCTTTTACTGCCATCATCTTGCGAATATTTTTCAACTACCGATTCAAAAGCTTCACCACCTTGCAAGGCAGTATAAGCGGCGTCAATTTTTTCTTTGGCAGCTGTAAGTATTTCGCTACTTGCGCCGTAACCAGTGCGTACCATTATATGCTGTATCTTTATTTCTCCCCGTGATGGACGGCTATCATTTACCTTCATAATATGATAACCAAACTGTGTACGGAAAGGCTGACTGATTTCACCTTTTGGCGTTTTATAAGCCATATTTTCAAAAGGATATACCATTTGAAAAGCTGTAAACCAGCCTAATTTACCAAAGCCTTTTTTTGCCGACGGGTCTTCAGAATACAGTGTGGCCAAACTATCAAATATTTCGCCTTTTAAAGCCCGTTTACGTATATCAGAAATTTTATTAAATGCCGCCAAAGTATCTGCAGGAGATGCATTGGGAGCTACATTAATTAAAATATGACTTGCATTCACCTCTGTTTTCATGCGGTCATAAGCCTCCTGCATCAACGTTTCACTAACCTTCTTATCCGTAAGGTAAGGGGCAGCCAGTTGTTTGCGGTATCCCATTAACTCCGATCTGAAATTAGGATTGGTATCTAACCGCATGGCCACCGCTTCTTTAACCTTTAACTTAAAATTTATGTACAAGTCGAGGTATTCCCTAAGTTCAGTTTCTGTTGGTGTATTTTTATCCTTGCGGTTTTTATTCAGTTGCCTCATGAACTCTTCCTTATATACAGTATCTGTGGCAATAGAAAAAATATAAGGATTGTTTTTTACCGGTTCTGCAACAACAGTTGTTTTTTCAGTAATTTTTTTAACGGGTTTCTGGGCTAAAACTCCTGTTGTACTAATACAACTTAAAAAACCAAGCAATACAGCGGTTTTCTTCATAACTATCATTTTTTTTAAGTGATGCAAAAATAGGAAAATGAACAAGTCATGCAAGTATTCTTATAACTCTGAAAAAAATTTATTAAAGACTTGATATTTAGGCAGGTTCAAGTATGTATAGAACCGGTTTAGAGGGACTGGCATCAGTTTCTAAACTTGCTATCTGAAGATTGAGCAGGTAAATTCCATCTGCAACCGCATCGGGAACAAAGACCATTTCGCTAATCGTTGCATTTGTTCTCAAGTCGGCCGGATAGCCCCAGAAAGCTTTATGGGCGAGCATAGCACCTTCATCTTCTTCACGGTCAACCGAGGGCAGATCTACCAATAAATGCAATATGTTTTGTTGGGCCAGAAATGCGGTAAGAGCAGGGTCAAGATACACCGGATTATTGCCTGAATAAACCTGGCTTAGTTTAAATGTCGCATTTGGGGTGGTACGCATTATAACTGCATTTACTCCGCTTAGTAGTTGATCCGGGAAATCATTTTTAAGCACTAAAAAATCGCCATTGCTTTGCTTGTTGGGTTCAACAGAAACCAATTGTGCTATAAAAAAAAACTGCGTTAAACATTGGTTGATGGTAATGCGCTCTTCGGTTATATGTCCAACGCATTCGGTATGTGTACCATTTCCATGTGCATTTATGTGCAGGTTCTCACAATTTGCCCCAGTGCCATTTTTAACTGAACCCACAAAATCGCCAACTCGAACAGGTTCAAACAAAGGATGAGGAATATGAAAAGCATTTGGATTATTTTCACCGCTCTGCATAGGTATAGAAATATCTATGGGTTGATCCAATTGAACTTTATAACTCTTTTTATTCCACTCAATAATAGCCTGCATTTACTTTTTATTTTAGCAAATATACTTAGGAATATTAGGTATTTGTAATCGTTTTACGATGTTAAACAGACATTGAATATAGTTTATGATAGATTAACAGCAGATAATTGAATCTGCAAAAACGATAGTTTAAAGCTTTTATTAGAGGAGTCTTTTCATCAAATTGCTTTTGTATTTTAAATTACCTTATTTGTATCAGGATTAAAAAAATTATTTATGCAGGCATACGAGAGAAAGCGAAGATGGAAAATAGTTTTATTACTGGCAGCTATGTTCATTGGCGGGGTTTCTTTGTTATATACGCGACATCTGGTAAAATCTTTAGAGGTTGAAGAAGATAAGAAGATAAAATTATGGGCCAATGCCACCAAACAATTAATTCTGGCTAAACCCGAAACGGATATAAATTTTTTACTGGACATTATAAAAGATAATGAAACAATACCAACTATTCTGGTAGATGATGCGGGCAATATAGTAACAACCCGAAACCTGGATTCAATAAAAGCAACAGAGGAGAAATACCTGAGCAGGCAATTGGTTGAAATGAAAAAAGAGCACCTGCCGATTAGAATTTTGTATGATGAAGTTAACAAACGTTACAATCATTTATACTATAAAAATTCAACCGTATTGGCACAACTTAAAACGTACCCATATATACAATTGGCGTTAATCACTTTCTTTGCAATTATGAGTTACCTTGCATTAAGCAGCAGCCGCAGAGCCGAGCAAAACCAGGTGTGGGTGGGAATGAGTAAAGAAACAGCCCATCAGTTAGGAACGCCAATTTCATCTTTGCGTGAATGGCATAATATGTTAAAAGAAACGGACAAAGAACAACAGGAGGAAATTTTAAAAGAAGTGGATTATGATATTCTGCGACTGGAGCTGATAACAGAAAGATTTTCGAAGATTGGTTCAGAACCTATTCTGAAAGGTGAAAACCTGGATTTGATTATTGAAAAAGCGATTAGTTATTTGCGCAACAGGGTATCGAGCAAAGTAAGTTTTGCCATTGTTATTGAGCAACCCGGCAACTGGGCCATGATTAATATTCCGTTGTTTGATTGGGTGATTGAAAATATTTGTAAAAATGCAATAGATGCTATGGATGGAAACGGGGCATTAACCATTTCCATTTACCGCGATCCCGATCATGTTTTTTTAGATATTTCAGATACCGGCAAAGGCATTTCGAGAAGTAAGTTTAAGACCGTTTTTAAGCCCGGCTACACAACAAAAAAGAGAGGGTGGGGTCTTGGGCTCTCTTTGGTTAAACGAATCGTTGTGCAGTATCATAAAGGGCAGATTTTTGTTAAAAACTCTGAATTGGGCAAAGGAACTACCTTCAGGATTATACTAAAGGGGGCATAATAGCTTAACTAAAATTTAAAATGGTATTTGGCAAGCTAAAATATATTGGAGTTTAATGAATGAAATAAAAAAACATTTAAACTTTATGTTAAACTTTCGTTTAGTATAATCATCTTTGCTTTTTTAACAGCAAATGCCTAGAATTTTATCTATAGATTATGGAACCAAACGGGTTGGATTAGCCGTTACCGATCCGCTGCAAATTATTGCAAATACCTTAACTACAGTTCGGGCACATGAAGCTATTCAATACTTAAAGACTTATCTTGAAAAAGAAGCGGTTGAATGTTTTGTTGTTGGTAAACCCCTGAAAATGGATGGTACTGATTCTGAGTCGGCTCAATATGTTGAAAAATTTATATCTTTGCTCACTAAAAACTTTCCGGCTGTGCCTGTTAAAAGGGTCGATGAGCGCTTTACCTCGCGCATTGCCCAACGTGCATTACTGGAGATGGGGCTAAAGAAAAAAGACCGGCAGAAAAAAGAAAATGTGGATCAGGTAAGTGCCGTATTAATTCTTCAGACCTATATGGAAAATAAATTTTAAACCAAAAAGAATTACGCTATTAAACTTCATAAAGCGGTTTATTTAGCGTTCGGATAGAAATAAATGATATTACCAATTGTAGCATATGGCGACCCGGTTTTACGCAAGGCGGGTGCTAAAATTGATCAACATAATAAAGATCTTCAGGCATTGATAGTAAATATGTGGCAAACTATGTACAATGCAAATGGTGTTGGACTTGCCGCACCACAAGTTAATAAGGCCGTTAATTTATTTATAGTTGATACAGAATCTTTTGATGATGAAAGATACCCCATTATAAAAAAGGTTTTTATAAACGCAGAGATCCTTGAAGAATGGGGAGATGAATGGGATTTTGAAGAGGGCTGTCTGAGTATTCCTAATATCCGCGAAAATGTGAGTCGGAGGCCTCATCTGCGCATCAGGTATCAGGATGAACATTTTAATACTTTTGAAGAGGAATATAGTGGCATACCGGCACGTGTTATACAGCATGAGTATGATCATTGCAAGGGGAAGTTATTTATTGATTATATTTCTGAACTCAAACGCCGTTTGCTTAAAAACAAATTACTTAATATTTCTAAAGGTGGTGCTAAGGTAGATTATAAAATGCGGCTGCCGGCTAACAAGTAACAAAGCAATTTTCACCTTGTTTTAATAAAACAGTATGGGGTGTATGAACAAAATTAGAACAGTTAACGGCTAAAATATTGTACTGCGGAAAAATATTTTGAGCAAATTTTTATATTCCCTGATTTAAATTTGTTACTCATTTGCTTCAATAACCCGGTTGTTAGTTATAAAGGTTGTAAAATGTATATTTTCCGTTAATTAAATTTTAATTTATCTGATTCCAATTACCCCTCAAATCATCATTTGCTCAAAATGCAACATTATATTGCATCAATTTAAACTAAACAGTATTTATGATTTGTATAATTTAGCTTTATTCGCATAGCAAATAAACATTCATGAGTACCAGATTTAAATTAGACTATAGTTTTCCATCACTGCATCCTTATCTGAAGCATGCTGCCAATCATATTAAAACCCCGGAGAGTATTTATTTGTTTGAGAAAAAAAATGATACCTACCATGGTATAACTTTTCAACAGGTAATAGATGAAGCAAATGCCATCTCGGCTTATTTGCTGGAGCACGGATATGAAAAGCAACAAATGGTAGCTCTTATTATGGAGAACTGCCCGGAGTATATAGCCTTTGACCAGGGCTTGATGCAATTGGGACTGGTTAATGTTTCCATTTATCCAACTTTATCTGAAAATGAAGTGGAATATATTATAAATGATTCGGGATCAAAAGCTATTCTGGTTGGCACACCATTTCTATTAAAGAAAATCAACAAGATAAAACATAAATGCCCCAAACTTGAAAAAATCATCATTGCTTATAAAACAGATAAAGCAGTTGCAGATGTTATTACTTATGAAGCCATGCTAACAGAAGGAGGCAAACTGTACCGTGATGAAAATATTAAGGCGCGCGTAGATGCCCGTTGCAATGCTGTAACACGCAATGATCTTTCGTGCTTACTGTACACCTCCGGCACTACCGGCAAACCTAAAGGCGCTATGCTTACCCACGATAATTTTTTGAGTGATATTGAAATGGCCGTTGAACTTTGTTATATTATAAACAAGGATTTTTTATTTCTTTCTTTTTTACCTTTATGCCATGTGTATGAACGTACTGCTACCTATTATCAGAGCACTGTTATAGGAAGTCAGGTAGCCTTTGCACAGAGCCTTGAAGCCTTAAGTAGTAATATAGCTGAAATTAAACCCACAGCCATACTTACCGTTCCACGTTTATTAGAACGCATTGAAGAAAAAGTGCGTAAAAATATTACCTCAAAAGGTGGCCTTAGCCTGAAAATATTTAACTGGGCAATTAAAAAAGGGGAGAATAGAAGGCACCTTAAGGAAGAAGGGAAGAAGATGAATGCACTTTTGCAATTGGAGGTATTAATAGCCGAAAAATTAGTTTTCTCAAAAATTAAGGCAAGGCTGGGAGGTAATATGCAACTGATGATCTCAGGTGGTGGTGCCATGCCGCAACATGTAGGTGAATTTTTTGGTAATATAGGGGTGCGGGTGTGTGAAGGTTATGGCTTAACAGAAACGTCGCCATTGGTAACTGTGAATGAACCTCATCGCCAGATTTTTGGAACTGTAGGAAGGGTGGGTCGACTGAATGAAGTTGCTATACAAAACCCCGATACAAAAGAAATTATTACCGTGCAGAGTTATGATTCATTTAATCCGGACTTTGAATGTGGTGAAGGTGAAATTTTAGTGAGGGGCCGCAATGTAATGAAGGGTTATTGGAACCTGCCTGAAGCAACAGCAGAAGCCATTGATAAAGATGGCTGGCTGCATACAGGCGATGTAGGTAAATTTTATAAAGGTTATTTGAAGATTACAGACCGGATAAAAAATATTCTGGTAAATTCATTTGGCAAAAATGTATATCCAACGCCAATTGAGAATACCTATCTCAAATCAAATAAAATAGAACAAATCTTTTTAATAGGTGATCGCCAGGAATATTTAACCGCCATTATTGTTCCCTCAAAAGAAGAGATGAAAGAAGTATTCGGTTATAAACAAAATTTCTTTGACGATGCAGATGAGTTTATTGCAGACGCAGATATCAGAAAATGGCTTGATATAGATCTACAGAAATATGCTACCGAACTTGGCAAATTTGAACGAATAAAAAATTACATCATCAAACGGAGGCCTTTTACTTTAGAAACTGAAGAAATGACCCCCACGCAAAAAATTAAACGCAAGGTTGTAGAGGTGAAATATGCCTTTGAGATAAAGGGAATGTATTCGGCCATTATGGATTAAAAGTAGTTTTAACGAATCTTTCTTTAGGTTGGCTTAAAGTAAAATTTACGGTAGTGTATTGCCCAATGTTTTTATGTATTGTGAAGGAATAAAAGGAGCGCATTATTTTAATAATTTTTTCCTGAAAAAGCATCAGGATGTTTTACCGGTTTAATAAGCTCTTTGCTGTACGTTTTTGTTCTTTTTATTGGGTCAACTAACAATAGATTTACCTGCAAGGCATCTCAGAATTTATTAATTTTTAAGTACCCTAATTATTCATTAGTTGTTTTGCCGGTATATTTTTTTGCCGGGAGGAAATAATAATAATTTGATAATTTTAATTACCAGATTTCAGTCAGATATTTTCCTGCAAAGTTACTTGGGTTGTTCAAAATATTATTTCATATTATGCTTGTAAGAAATGTTATGATTTTGCGCTATAACTTTTTAGATAAACTCCTTGGTTCAATAACCCAACCCAAACCCAAAACTTACTCCCATAACAAAAGATGTAGAGGTTATTTTTGGCGACAGTTGCAGGTTAGATTGTAGTATTCTTGGATCTTCAATAAGGGAAGAAAAATTAAAATCAATCCCTGAATAAAAATTAAAAAAAGGTCCAACCATCAATCCGGCTTTTAAACCAAAGGAGTTTATGTAATTTTTAGAGGTATAGGTCTCATTTACTATTATTTGTTTATATCCCGAAGAACTATAACCATTCATATCAGTTAAACTCTGCGTTGTATTTATTGAGTTGAACCAACCAAATTTATAGCTTGAAGCAATATAAAATCCGGCAGGAGCGTCATCAAAATCATTTATAAAATAACGGCATTCAAAATTGAAATTTTTGTAGTTTCTGAAAAAACTGTAATACCTTAAATTCATTCCATTATCTAATTCCTTAACAAGGGAATTTTCGCCGGATAATTCTCCAATTGCCGAGATGTTAAATGCTGCACCAAGACAGAGTTTATCTAATACGGCATGTTGATATCCAATATTAAAAGTGGTGGCAATTCTTTGGGTGTGGCTCTTCTCATAAAGCCCCTGCCATTGCGCGCCTATTGTTATACCTGCGGTTTGTGCTATCAGAACTGTTCTGCCTACCGGAAATGTAAACACAAATAGAAGAAGTAATTTATTTTTCATCAACCAGAATATTTAACTTTTCCAAAGCAACCAGTATAGGTATACCAAAGGTAATACCTTCTATACCTTTACCTACAAGTTTACGAGAAACAATTCCTATTACTTCACCTTTTAGATTAATTAATGGACCGCCGCTGTTACCCGGGTTTACACTTACATCTGTTTGAATGAATACCTGACCCTCAAATTTTCTCTTTCCACTTACAATACCTTTGCTTACCGATTGGCCTAATGAAATGTCTTCCGGTGTACCTATAGCTATTACTTCATCACCCACATCAAGGCTATCTGAGTTTCCTAATAAAAGGGGTTGCAGGTCTTCTGCGTTTATCTTAAGTAAGGCAAGGTCATATTCGGGATTGGTTCTAACAATGGTGGCTTTTAATGTTATGCTTTCATTTAGTTTTATATCAAGGTCGGTATTGCCATGTATTACATGATAATTGGTAAGTATATAGCCATCTTCTGAAACTATAAAACCACTACCATGCCCATTTTTATGTTCTATGGTTACAACAGATTTTACAAGATATTTTATTGTACTGTTAATTCCATTTGTTGATAAAGGAGAGGAGGGGCGTTTTAAAGCTATAGGGCTTATTGATAGTTTTTGGGTAATTTTTTTGTTTTTAGCAATATCATTTATTATATCAAAGGTTTTGTCGTCATCAAGCAGCTTGTATAGAGATGAGCCTAACAACGCAGAAATGCTTTTCCTTTTTTCGGAGGTATTAATAATGGCACTTTGTGCGTCACTAAAAACATATAGGGTGTCATTATAAGCTGTGGTAAAAATCCAGTCGATAGTTAATTTGCCCACCATTTTATAAGTATGATTACGTTTAATGCTTTGTAGGTTAAGCTTTTTAACGGAAGGTGTAAGTTGAATATTTGAATACCTTTTATTATTGTATTTATCAGATGATTTTTCTTCACCACATTCCTTTGTTTCATACCTCGTTTCTTCAAATTCATCACAAATAAATTCGATATATTGTCTGCTTTCCATGTTATTCTTTTTAAAGTAAAGTTTTTCCTTGCCTATCTTTCCAATTTCTTCACCTTCTTTAATCATCCATTGTAAATTATTTATAACAATAGGTACAGGTATTTTATCCTTTTCCCGAATTCTTTTCATGGGAAGGTAAAGGCTGTCATATTCAAATTTATGAAAAGCCCCCATCTTAGCATCTGGAATACAAGGTATGCACAATAACATGGCATCTAAAAAAAGAAAAAAGCCGCCGGTATTTTGCACATCCATAATGTGTTGAACAGGGGCGTAATTATCTTTTTCGAGAAGTATGGTTATAGGTTTTGAGGCAGTTCTTGAACTTACCTTAACAGGGCTTGTTCCATATTCTTTACGATCATCTACATTAAGAACGTGCGCCCCTTTTACATTAGAAGATACATAAAACTGCCGGGGTTTAATGCCTCCGCTTAACAAAATAGCGCAGCCTGAAAATAAATGAACCGAAATTAATGAAACGGCTAAAATAAATTTATTACTTATCATCTTTTTTAGTAGCATCTGTACTTTTTGACTTTGAATTATTGGCAAATGTTAAAAAGCCTAACTTGTATTTTTTACCCCAATATGCCTGTACAAGTAATTTATCTTTCATGTTTTCCGACAATTTAGGGACAAACATAGGAGTACCTTTTTTAACCTTTAACTCTTTATTGCTTTTTTGAAGTACTTCACGGGTTAAAAATCCCTCATAATCTACAATGGCTAAACCTAATACCGCTTTCATAGGTGTAGGCATCTGCTTTACGTTTATTTTAAGTCTTTTATTGCTCCTTTTAGCTGTATTCTTATCGTAATTATCGGCATTATCATAAAAAATAAAATACATTTTATCTTCATAAACCTGAAATGAATAGGACGACATTCTGCCATTGTCATTTATGCTGTACTGGTTTTTTGGAATTGTAAGTGACCAGGCTATTTTTCCATCGTTATTTATATTTACTACAATAATGTCATTGTAATGATAATGGTAAGTATAAGTGGTTACTGATCTGCCATTAGAGCTGCTGGTTGAAGAAGTTACAATAACAAAATACTGTTCAGCAATCATGGTAATCCCACCATCGTCTCTTCTAATTAAACTGCGTATATCATAGTTAGCCAATTCTTTATTCTTATCAACCTTTCTTTCAGACATGTGATCCATCATAAAGTCTCTTTCAAACTCTTTGGTTTGTTCAACTTCAATTTTTTTTGTGGTGATGTCCAGACGCTGATAAAAAGTACCTGTTAAATAACCAGGCCCTTTGTTAGAATAAAAGCCTGCAATTGCAAGTTTGTTGTGGTCATTATCTATTGTATAGGCAATATCGGTAATGTATAATTTACCCAGCGATAATTCATATTCTTCCAAATTACCTTTACGACCATCATACAGATATAAAAGGTATTTATAAGAAGGCATCTTTCTAACTTTTTCTTTTCTGGTAAGATCTTGCCTGCCTAATAGAATTACCTGCCCATCATTTGAAACGGAATAATTAAGAATAGTATATTTCTTATCATCCACGTCAAAATCTAATTTTTTATGCCAGAGTAATTTAAATTGTTTATCGTACATTTTATAAGTTACGGATTCCTTTTTAGAACCTTTAACCATAGGATTGTTGCGGTATAAAAGAATTTTAGATTCATCTTCCGACTTCACAAAATCAAAGTTGCTGCCCTCTTTAGAATTTTTGGCAAATGTTTGGTCAAATTCTTCCCAATCACCTTCATCCGAAAGATCGCCATTAATAGTTTTTTTATAGATTATATTTTTAGCTTGCGAAGAATTGAATTTTGAAGCGAATACATGAAAAGTATTGTCAACAAAAATTATATCTCCTGACAATGCCAGTTTTTCTTTACCTCTTTTCTTTGAAAACTCACGAACTGTTTGCGGGTCGTGATGATTGTCATTTTGTGTAATAGAAGGGGCTAGGTCGCCAAAAATCCACCAACCATGTTTTATCGCACCCAATGTGTAATAATTATTTTCGTTATAACCTAACAGTGAATTACCCCCACTAAAAATTGATTGTTTTTCGTAAAGACGACCCCATTTAAATTCTGGTTTTTGTGCCAGGCAAGTAAAAAAAGGGCAGGCAAAAATTACGGCCAGGCCATAACGAAGGATATGTTTCATAATGTTACAATTTATGTGCAATCAAATTAATTTAATTCTCAAAAAAAAACATTTTTAAAATTTTATTTTAATGTGAGGATTTAAACACCTGTAATTCGCAAAAAATAAGTTCCGCTTAATTTTTGTTATCCGGTTTTTCACTAAACAGATAAATTAGGTAACGAAGGAGCATTTATGCCTATGTAAAACAACTACTGAAAGGCATAGCAATAATAAAAGATGGCAGAAAACAGGGTTTTTACAACCCGTGTTAAAATTTTGCGAGTGCTTATAAAGATTATCCCTGTCTTAAATTTTCGGGTTTTAAACTCTTTGGCTCACTATGCCATACCATTTTTACATGCTCAATACCTGCTTCCCAAAAATGTTCTCCTTTTTCCCTGAACCCAAATTTGGCGTATAGCCCTTTTGCAGTTAGTTGGGCGTGCAAGTAAATCATTTCTGACCGGTTGGTTAATTCACGCAATAATCTTTGAACCAACGCCGCACCAATACCTTTGTTACGCGCATTTTTTAAAACAGCAAAACGTTCCAGTTTGATCCCATTATCGGTGGTGCGGTACCGCGCTGTGCCTGCGTGCACACCATTAAGCAGTGCCAGAAAGTGTGTAGACTCTTCTTCATGTTCCCATTCAAGATCCTCGGCACAAGCCTGTTCTACTACAAAAACCTCTTTTCTAATAGCCCAGGCCGCTTGCAAATCCTCAGCCTTAGTGATTTCAATAATTTCTATCGTCATTTTAGGTGCTTATTCTTTTCTAAATTGTGTATGTTTGCCGCAGCAAATAAACTTTAATTATGACAAAAATTGCCGAATTATTAGGCGACAAAGCCGATTCATTGTTAAACCATGAATGCAAAACTATTTCTAAAAGTCTGTTACACCTGCCGGGTAACGATTTTATAGACCGTGTTTTTGGTCCTTCTAACCGCAACCCACAGGTTTTAAGAAGCCTGGGTGCTTTGTATAATCATGGTCGTTTAGCCGGAACCGGATATGTTTCTATTCTTCCTGTTGATCAGGGTATTGAACACAGCGCAGGTGCTTCATTTGCACCAAATCCTGCTTATTTCGATCCTGAAAACATTATTAAATTAGCCATTGATGGAGGATGTAATGCAGTAGCTTCAACTTTTGGTGTATTGGCAGCCTGTTCCCGCAAGTATGCACATAAAATTCCGTTTATTGTAAAAATTAACCACAACGAATTTTTAACGTACCCAAATAAATTCGATCAGATTATGTTTGGTTCAGTGGATGAAGCCTGGAACCTTGGCGCAACAGCTATTGGTGCTACCATTTATTTTGGTTCAGAAGAGTCGGGCCGCCAGATTCAGGAAGTAGCCGCAGCTTTTGAACGTGCACATGAACTGGGCATGGCTACCATCCTTTGGTGCTATATGCGTAATAACGCGTTTAAAAAAGATGGGGTAGATTATCATACTGCGGCCGATTTAACCGGTCAGGCAAATCATTTAGGTGTAACTATTCAAGCCGATATTATTAAGCAAAAACTGCCTAATGTAAATGGAGGATATACCGCATTAAACTTTGGTAAAACCCATAATAAAGTATATACCGAACTCTCTTCAAATAATCCGATTGATCTTACCCGTTATCAGGTGGCAAATTGTTATATGGGTCGTCAGGGCTTAATTAATTCGGGTGGTGAAAGCAAAGGAGCTACAGATCTTGCAGAGGCAGTAATGACGGCTGTAGTTAACAAAAGGGCAGGTGGTACCGGCTTAATATCAGGTCGTAAAGCTTTTCAGAAACCATTAAATGAAGGTATAGAATTATTAAATACCATTCAGGATGTATATTTAGACAATAGTATCACTATTGCTTAATTTGTTTGTTCCCTGTTTATTGCTAAGTTAAAATTGCACACAACAGGAGTATAGAAAAAAAAATATGAGTTGGTATAAACGTGTAAAAGAAGGAATTACTACCCTCACTTCCGAAAAGAAATCTGTCCCGGATGGGCTTTGGCATAAGTGTAGCAGGTGTAAAAAAACCTTTTTAACAGATGACCACCAAAAAAACGCATACGTATGCCCCAATTGTAGTTATCACGATAAGGTAGGATCGCATGAATATTTTGAAATTTTATTTGGTTCAAACTTTATAGAATTATTTGACAATATTATGCCAAGTGATCCTTTAAAATTTACGGATACAAAAGAGTATGCTAAACGCCTGGTAGAATCTCAGGAAAAAAGTGGTATGACGGATGCAATGCGCGTGGCAGTTGGCAATATAAGTGCGGACATGAAACTGGTTGTAGCCTGCATGGATTTTGGCTTTATTGGCGGCAGCATGGGCAGTGTGGTTGGAGAAAAAATTGCCCGTGCTATAGATTATGCAAGGGAGAACAAAATTCCTTTATTAATCATTTCAAAATCGGGTGGCGCCAGAATGATGGAAGCTGCATTTTCTTTAATGCAAATGGCTAAAACTGCTGCTAAACTGGCATTATTAGGTAAGGCCGGTATCCCATATGTTTCTTTACTTACAGATCCTACAACTGGTGGTGTTACTGCCAGTTTTGCTATGCTGGGTGATGTTAATATTGCCGAACCCGAAGCCTTAATAGGCTTTGCCGGCCCAAGGGTAATCCGCGAAACTATAGGTAAAGATTTGCCTAAAGGATTTCAAAGTTCAGAGTTTGTACTTGAACATGGTTTTATTGATTTTATTGTTGACCGAACCGAACTGAAAACAAAACTTATACAGCTTTTACAAATTATGATGAAACGGGTTAAATCGGTTTAAGTACAGATAATTATTTATCCCCAAACGATGGTAATGGAAGGTTATAACCTGCCCCAAATAAAAATATCTTGGAACATCAAACAACATCTAAAGAAAAGATCCTGAAGAAGGTTAGGCAGGCGTTAAACTACAAGTCGAAAAGTAATTTTCAGAACATAGATTTGGAAAGCAACGTTTTTACCCGTCCTGAAGGAGAAACGCTGGCCGAAGCTTTTGTGAAAAAGTTCGCCGCTGTTTCCGGTCAGTTTGTTTATTGCGATAACCAGTTTGATTGTATCGATAAACTGCTCGATCTTATTGAGCAACGTAAATGGAAATATCTGTTTAGCTGGGAAGATGAGATTAGGTTTTTATTAAGCGAAAGTGGCATACCGCATTATGATAAGAAAGATAATCTGGAAAAAATTCAGGCATCTGTAACGGGCTGCGAATCTTTGCTGGCTAGCTCTGGCAGCATACTGGTAAGCAGCACTAAAAACAGCCGCACACTAACTATATGGCCTCCTGTACATATTGTAATAGCCAAACGATCGCAAATTGTGCTCGACATAAAAGAATCATTTCAACAACTTCGTAACAGGTATGGACGTAATATGCCTTCCTTATTAACTTTTATTACCGGCCCAAGCCGTACGTCTAATCTTCCTCCTCTTAATCACCTTGGTGAACCGGTTGAAGTAATTGGTGCACATGGCCCTATAGAACTAATCTTATTTCTGATAGATGACAGAAAGCACGATTGATCTCATTAATTAAATTAACGCACTCTTTTGAAAAAGATATACTTTGCCTCCGATTTTCACCTGGGAATTCCCAATGCAAAGGAGAGTACTGAGCGTGAACACCGAATCATCAGATGGCTAAATATGATTAAAGCCGATTGTGCTGAACTGTTTATTGTAGGGGATATTTTTGACTTTTGGTTCGAATATAATTTAGTGGTGCCAAAAGGCTTTGTAAGGCTTCAGGCTAAGTTTGCTGAATTTACAGACGCGGGTATCCCGGTTCATTTTTTTCATGGAAACCATGATCTCTGGCAATTTGGCTATTTTGAAAAAGAACTTGGTGTAAAAGTGCATGCAAAACCTGTAATCCGTAATTTTAATGGCAAACAATTTTATATCGCTCACGGAGATGGATTAGGTCCGGAACAGGTAAAATTTAAACTGATTCTTGGCATGTACCGGAATTATTTTTTTCAACGTCTTTTTGCCTTTTTTCATCCAAGCATTGGTATCGGTTTAGCTAATTGGTTCAGCAAAAGAAGTAAGCAAAAAACCTTTGATGGCAATGAAACATTTTATGGAGAAAATGAGTTTTTAATTGCTCATTGCCGATCAGTACTGGTAAACAATAAATTTGATTATCTACTTTTCGGGCACCGGCACCTGCCTCTGATATTTGACCTTAATGCCGAAAGCAAATATGTAAACCTGGGAGATTGGATTGGATATAATTCTTATGCAGTGTTTGATGGTGATACCTTAAAGCTGGAGACATTCGTTGATTAGCAACTATTACTATGAACCTCCGGCAATTTTTTTTAAATAAATGCAAACAGCTAAAAAAAGCGATGCTTTGTTTGTTAATTATTCATTTGTTAGGCGCATATCAATTGCCCTCGCTTCCTGACTTTAAATTGCTTACCAGTATTATTATTCAAGCCAAGGATATGCAAACAGACCGCATGGGTAATTTGTATGTAATAAGTCAGACCAATCAATTATATAAATATGATCTTAGCGGTAAATTAGTAAGCACTTTAAATTATGCCTACATTGGAAACATTACCCATATAGATGCGAGTAATCCATTTGAATTATATTTATTTTACAGAGAACTTAATGCTGTTGTTTTTTTAGACAATAACCTGGCTTATCGCGGCCGTATAAATCTATCGGATGCAAATGTAATACAGGCAAGCAGTGCCGCAAGAAATTATGCAAACGGTTTATGGGTATTTGATCAGGGCGATCTTCAATTAAAGAAAATTGAACGCAATGGTAAAGTAGAGCAGATGAGTGGAAATGTTTTGCAGTTTGCACAAACTAAAACACTTGCGCCAAATTTTATTTTTGATAATGGTTCCCGTGTTTTTGTAAATGATAGCTTAGAAGGTATTATGGTTTTTGATGTATTTGCCAATTACCAGAAAACCATACCTGTTAAAGGTTTAAAGAATTTTAAAGTTCTTGGAGATGAATTATATTATGTAGAGAAGAAGAACCTGGTTGCCTATCATTTAAAAACATTACAACGTAAATTTATATTGCTGCCTGATAGTAATTATAAAGAAGTGGGCATAGAAAAAGAACACCTGTATCTGCAAAAACCAGATACCATTTTAATTTACATGTTACCGGTAAAAGGCAACTAATTTTTTTGAACCTATGCGAAATACTTACCCCTTCTGGTTCTTTGTTTTTGTACTTATTGCTTTTCATTTATTTGCCTATATAGGTCATTATGGTTATGATGATTTGTATTATGCAAAACTTGCAAATTCACTTTTAAATGGGCAGATAGATTTTTCTGATCATTATTCTTATCGCTGGACCACTCTTGCTTATCTGGCTTTGTTTTTTAAAGTATTTGGAGTAGGGGATTTTGCCGCGGCATTATCAGCATTAAGCATTTCTATAGCTACTTTATGGATAAGTTATTTACTGGTAAAACAGCAAAGCAAAACGATTGTGTTTTTTACACTTTCTCTGCAGTTATTAGGAAGCTGGTACCTTTTTTATACCGACAAGATTACACCGGATATTTATGTTTTGTTTTTTGCAACACTGAGTGTTTATTTTTTGGTTCAACAGAAATTCAACTTTAAAAAGTCCTATACTTTTATAAATGCATCGGGTCTTGCACTTGCTATGATGCTGGGTTTTTTAAGTAAAGAAACAATTGTATTACTTGTTCCTGCATTACTTTTCTTTGCCATTTGCGATTGGGTTCAGAAACAAAACAGGGTGTTTTGGCTCACTTCATTACTAATTGCAGTAGGTTTATTTACCTCGTATTTTTATTTAATTAACAAATTAACTGGAAATGTGTGGGCAAGATTTGGAGCCATACAAGCTAATGCATATTATAACTTATGCAGTTATGATGTGCAGGATGTTATTTTTACCATAAGGCGCGTAGGCTATCAGTTTCCCGAACTCTTTATTCAAACCGGACTGGCTATTCCACTGGCATTTTTAATGAGTGCAATTTCCCGCAGAAAAATTGCTTTTCTGAAACCTGTAACACCAGAAGAATTTTATATTGTATTAAGTATATGGATGCTGCTGAGCGGCAATTTTATGTCAACCAGTTATAAGGCTTATAGTCCTATTTGTCTTGATATACGTCATTTTTTATGGATTATGCCTGTGCTTGCCAGTGTTGCAGGCCTGGGCTTAAAGAACTATTTAAGTTCAGGTGAAAGTGATTTTTCAATTGCTCGCTGGCTTCTTATTTTATGTATTGCCGCTTATTATTTCGGCTCAGAATTTACCTTTACTTTATACCTGCCTTTTACTTTATTATGGTGGTGGCATGGTTGGTTCAGACAAACAAAACCAGCAGGATATTTTATTGTTTTGTTATTAATTTCTCAACTGCAACCTGTTTACCATTGGATTGCTTATGCGCAGGGATTGAAATATGAAGAGCAGAAAAAAAGTGTTCTGCATGTTTTGCAAAAATATACTGCAGATACTATGGTGACAGATGAAGTGCAAAAAAATCTTATTGCTTATTACAATAGTTTTGATACGGCACGGTACAGTAAAGTAATTACTTTTGATGATGTGAAAGGGGAGGCCTATACCGGTAAAGTAATTTACTCCAACTGGTACACCCAAACATTATCTGGTATGCGCACAGAAGACTTACCCTTATGGATGCGCCTTACAGGTAAAAGTAAACACTTAATTTACAAAGATTCAAGCATACATGTGGAAGCCTTTAAATTTTCAGAACCTTATCATTCAATGCTTATTTTCAAGGATAGTTTTAGCTATGAAATGACCGGTGTTTTTTGGAGCTACGATTCCCTGCGAATTACAAAATCAGGAAACCAGGGTAACTTTTGCGAACAACCAGGCGCGTATTCAGCAACGTTTACTTTGCCTTTTGATTCTCTGGCTTTAAATGCAGGCGGGCAACTTATTATACGTGCAAAAGTAAATTGTAAAATGAAAGATAAGGCAGCGGTTAAGCTTGTTATAGATATAAATGATAACGGAAATACCCTTGCCTGGAAAGGAGAAGATTGCAATAACTTTATGAAGGCCTATGGTTTATGGTGGCCGGTAACTAATGAACTTATCCTGGAAGGGACTACCTATTTTAATAAACATCCGGTAATAAAAGTGTATGTTTGGATGAATAGCCCAACAGCGTTATATATTGATGACTGGGTAATAGAGGTGCTGGAAATTCAGTGATCCATGCCACTCTTTTTCACCGTTGTACACCTTACCTGTTTTTGCTTTTTATTTCTTACTACACCTGTCAAACTTGCGTTCAAAGCCGCATCTCTTCCACAAAATTCCACTTGCTGCCATCATTGGTAACCCGTATCTTTGAGGCCTTATTTTTTAAAGGATGCTAGAGAAATTAGAAGCCATATATAACCGTTTTAAGCAGGTTGAAGAAATGCTAAGTCAGCCAGATATTGTGGCTGATATGAAGCGTTTTACCCAAATGAATCGGGAATATAAAGGTCTTCAATCATTGGTGGAAAAATATTTTGAGTACAGAAATTTAGTTGGCAATATTGAAAGTGCAAGGGAATTATTGAAAACGGAAAAGGATGATGAGATGCGCACAATGGCAAAAGGGGAAGTAGATATGCTTGAACCCAAAGTTGCACCGCTGGAAGAAGAGATAAGGGTATTAATGATCCCTAAAGACCCTGAAGACAGTAAAAATGCCGTGCTCGAAATAAGGGGTGGTACCGGTGGTGATGAAGCCAGTATTTTTGCCGGTGATTTGTACCGTATGTATATGTACTTTTGCGATAAACGCGGGTGGAAAACCGAATTGGTTGACTTTACAGAAGGAACTGCAGGCGGTTATAAAGAAGTGATAATTGAAGTAAGTGGTGATGATGTATATGGCATCTTAAAATATGAAAGTGGCGTGCACCGTGTACAGCGTGTACCCGAAACCGAAACACAGGGCCGTGTACATACCTCTGCCGCAACAGTTGTAGTATTGCCCGAAGCTGAAGAGGTAGACGTTTATTTGAACCCGGCAGATGTAGATATGCAGACTTCGCGCTCGGGCGGTGCAGGCGGACAAAACGTTAACAAGATTGAAAGTAAAGTGCAGCTTACGCACCGTCCTTCGGGCCTGGTAGTTGTATGCCAGGTAGAGCGCACGCAGAATGGAAACCGCGAACGTGCTATGGTAATGTTACGTAACAAACTTTACGAAATTGAGTTGCAAAAGCACAACGCAAATATAGCCGGCAAACGCAAAACCATGGTTTCCAGTGGCGATCGATCTGCAAAGATCAGAACCTATAATTATCCGCAAAGCCGCGTTACCGATCACCGCATCGGGTTCACCAAATATAACCTGCCCGAAGTAATGACAGGAGAAATTCAGGAATTTATTGACCAGTTGCAAGTAGCTGAAAATGCCGAGAAATTGAAAGAGGGAATGACGTTGTAGGGGATGATACCCGGCAGCGCAAATTTACATACTGTTTGGATAACTCAATATGTAGACAGTTATTGGGATGTTGAAAACTATCTCGTTAGTATTGATATTACACTAAAAACGGGATAAAATCTACCATTCCTAAAACATGGATTATTCACAATAAACTGTTATAATTAAGAGGGTAGAAGTTATTGAATTAAAAAAGAAGCACTTCAATTTCGGCTGTTCTAAAAACAAAAGAAATGCTTCTATTAAACCTGAGCGATGCCGAGATTCAACTGCTGAACTACGAAAGATTTTACTATTTATGTCCAATTGTTCAAAAAAGAATGCATGTTGTTTGGTGCTATCCCGCTAAAAAGAATATTAGATAACGCCCGTTATCAGCATTGTCAGTTTGTGAAAACGCTGCTAAAAATTTAAAAATTACTCTTTTGTTTTTACCTTCATATTCTCCTAAT
>JACMQU010000151.1 GCA_014376805.1 Bacteroidia bacterium | reverse complement strand
TTTGACCTACAAAAGTATAAATGTCCCATTATCCATTCAATTTGTTGCAGTTGATAGAAATAAGTTAAAGATGATCACAAGTGTTGGTTTTGGAATGGATTTCTCTCATCGGGTAATTTTTAAACCAACTAATTATTACGGAACGATACCTGCAATTGAACGGAGTATAGATATTGCCTCCCCATTTATTAATTTGGGGATCTTAATTGATTATATTCCAAAAAAGAACAGTAAGCTGAGTTATCTTTTGGGTATTAATTTTTCTGATGATCATTTTTTTAACTCAAACAGATATAATGATTTTGGTGGATATTTTAGGCAAGATAGAATTCCATTAAGCAGCACCATTTTAAATACTTTTGTGGCCCTAAAATTCAATTTATGAAATTCTTACATAACAAGTTTATACTAGCAATTCTTTTGATAACAATAAAAGTAAGCATCACGCAAGCTCAAATTTTTCATAAAAGAGACAGTATAAGATTAACATCAATTTTTCAGGCAGAAATGGGTGCTTATATGGGGATACAGGCAATTAAACCAATTACAACCAATAATATTTATTTTAATAGCGATGGATATGACAAGGGCTTGCTTGTTAATTTTATTACAAATATTTCCAAACAACTTTCATTTTCTATAGGATATAGAAAATCGGAACAAACTTGTATGATTGGGATATTAAATGATGCATTTTATGATGCATTTCACTTAACGATAGAAAGTAAACAGTATGCGTTAACATTGAATTATAATGTTATCATTAAAAAAAATAATGCATTTACTATATTGATTGGGGTAGCAAATAGGAAAAGTAATTATAAAACTTCAAATGGTCAGTATAGCCAATTTATTGGATACAGGTCCACAGCCCCTGGAGATCAACTTATAGATGGAAAAATGATTGAATATAATAATTTTTTATTTGGAATAAGTAAGTCAATACGTTTGTGTGAAAAAATTCAATTAAAGCCATTTTTAGAATACGAAATTTACAGCCAACCATTGGTTAAAGTAAATAACTATACGTATTTAAATGAATGGAAAACAAATTACACTAATTATAATCAAACCAACTATAGAATGGGATTGACATTTATAGTAAATTAAAGTTACTGTTCACCCAAAAATATAGAATATTCACCATGTTAGGTTAACAATAAAGTCTATTTATTTTTTGTTTAGAAAAATTTGAACTGATCTTTGATGCAATGATTGTGGTACCTGAAGGTTACATATTAATTAAAGAGTTAGATTATTTCAAACTAAAAGAAGATCACGAAAAACTTCTTAAGCTCGTTGCTACCTTAATGAATCGGGTAGCGGAATTAGAATCCCAGTTAAATAAAAATAGCCGTAATAGCTCAAAGCCCCCTTCGAGTAATGGTCTAAAAAAGGTGATCAAAAATAACCGCGAAACAAGTGATAAGAAACCGGGTGGGCAAACAGGGCATTCCGGTAGTACTTTAAAAATGGTAGAATGTGCCGATAAGATTATTCTTCATAAGGTAAAAGGTACTTGTATTTGCGGAGAAAGTTTAGGCAAGTTTCCGGTTCGCAGTATTCATCGCAGACAAGTTTTCAATTTGCCTGTAAAACGTATTGAGGTAACCGAACATAAGGTAGAGACAAAGCAATGTAGTTGCGGAAAAATATATGAAGCTAAATGTAAAGTTGGCAATCATGTGCAATACGGCAGCCGTTTTAAAGCAATGATGGTTTATCTGAACCAATACCAGTTTTTACCCTTTGAACGATTGCAGGAACTAAGCAAAGATTGTTTTGGAATAAGCGTGAGTGATGGCGTTTTAGAACAGAATAACTCAAGCTGTTTTGAGCAATTGGAAGAAACTGAATTAGCAATAAAAAATGCATTAATGAACAGTCCTGTGATCCACAATGATGAAACAGGAATCCGTTGTCAAAGTAAAACACAATGGATTCATAGTGCTTCAACAACTCAATATACGCATTACAATATACATCGCAAGCGTGGTGTCGAAGCGATTAATGAAATTGGAATACTAAAGCAATATGAAGGTATTAGTGTACATGACCGCTGGAGCAGTTATGACCAATACAATTGCACCCATAGTTTTTGCAATGCCCACCTGCTTCGGCATCTGAAGTTTTTAAATGAAGAAATGGAATGTCATTGGGCCGGTCAAATGAAATCATTGCTCATAAAAGCCAATGATTACAAAAAGGAAGATATGCTAAATGAAATGCTGATTGATAAAATAGAAAACCAATATTGTAAAATACTTCGAGAAGGAATAGCAGAGCAACCACCAGATCCAGTTCCGCAAAAAGTTAAGCGCGGTCGAAAGGCCAAATCAAAATCCGCAAGATTATTAGATGTTTTCAATCAGCGAAGTCAAAACGTTTTAATGTTCATTTATAATCCGGATGTTCCATTCGATAACGATCTTGCTGAACGAGACTTGAGTATGGTCAAACTAAAACAAAAAATATCGGGCTGTTTCAGATCTGAGACCGGTGCAAAAACATTTTGCCGAATAAGAAGCTACATATCCACCGTGAGCAAACAAGGCCAGAGTGTGATGGACGCAATTCAACTTGCCATCATTAATAAGCCTATTGCTATTTGGGTGGGGTGAACAGTAACAATATTTTCTTAAATTGCGATAAAAAAATTATATGAGAACCATCAAGCCAATTCTGATCATAATTGTTATTTGTTGCACCAGATCCCATGCATATTCACAATGGATTCAGAAAACCTTTCCTGGCCCAACCAACTCCTATGTAAATGATCTATGTGTTGCAGGAACGAATAACATTATTTTTTCAAATGGATCGAACAATATATTTGCCAGTACAAATGGTGGAGATGATTTTATAAAAACCACAGTTTCAGGTGTCTTAATTTATGTATCTGCACCATCAGAATATATTGCCTTTTATACACAAATTGTTTCTGGCGTTGTTGAATTGTATAAATCTACAAATGGAGGCCAGGCGTGGAGCAAAAAGGTAATATTGGTAAATGACACAAATGCCTTCGGGGTAATGAAGGCTCCTCATAAAGTGTTAGGAATAACAGATTCATTATTCATAGCTGCAGGGAACCTTCAGGATAGCACAGTGATACTTGCTTTGTCAACTGACGGGGGAGTAAATTGGTTGCGGGCAAATTCTAATTTTAAATTGAAGAACTTTGGCAACAATGTTACAAGCAATTTTTACAAGTTTAATGACACAATTATGTTAGAATTTAAAGATCCGAATGTCATTAAGTCCGTTCCAACTTATCTTTTTTCTTATGACAATGGCAAGTCGTGGTCTCAAGTTAAGATGCCACTTTTTAATGTATTTCCTAAATTGATTTGGCTCACTTCTCAATGTGCAATTTGGCAAAATCGATCAAACAATCGTGACATGTCAATTACTTATGACGGAGGTAAAACATTCGATTCAACATATTCAACATTTAAATCAAGTTCGACCTATTATTTAAGAAAATATAAGTCTGCCTCATCTACGAAGTTAATTTCCTTTAACAACAGCGGATTATATTATTCAAACGATTTGGGGAAAACCTGGATTGATCAAGATCAAATGTACCACAGTTATGTTGCATTCTCTAATCGAGGATATTGTGTTTCAATTGTTTCAAGCGACAATGATCACGATGATGAACTTTATATTTTTGATTTTTTTACAGGGCTTACCCCTGCCTCAGAAAATAAAATAGCACAAATTAATTTTTACCCTAATCCATCACATGATATTATTCATTTAACCCATGATGCTAAAAAAGTTGAGATATTTGATACTTATGGTAAATGCATACTAGTAGGAAATGGGAACGAATTATGTATTAGTTCACTTTCAAATGGAATATACTTATTAAGAGTGAATGATTCTGCACTGCATAATAAGTTAATAGTATATTAATGTTTAAAATCCGAGGCTCCCATGCCTTCATAGCACCCTTTCCCTTTGTAAAAACTGGCATGTGTATTACCCAACTCGTGGGTAATCTTATCAACATTCCTACAATTCTTGTGATCCTTTAAGCGCATTAACAATCTGTTCCTTTGTAAATTTACTTCTCTTCATGTTAGTTTCTGTGAAAGTTAATGTTTTTTTATACTTTCATTTTGAAGTAATTTTTAGGAAGATTTACACATCTGGAGAATACGCGCAAACTAGTCCACTAATTCCGCAGTCTGCTAGTCCACCCATTCCGCGGCAAAGTAGTCCACTTAAAATGAATGACAGCTCTGCTGTTTTGCAGTCCATAAATCCACTTGGTTTTTGTATGCTTTGCATAAGTAATAGCGATGGGCATAAAACACCTTTAATTAAACAGGGAGTAATAGACTGGGTAGAGAAATTTTTTTATAGATAATGGTTATTATTTAGACTTTCTTTTTCAAATAGTACTAAGCAACCTATTAAAGGCACTTATTTCATTTTTTTATTGAAAAGCAAACCATTAATGATACAAGTATTGCTGTTTTTATATTTGGCAAAAATGAAGAACCAGGTAAGAATTTTGTTTTAGTCCAAAAGCAAAGAGATAAACTTGGGAGTAAAACAAAAGCATCTTATGAAATATTTGGTATTTGTAAATATGATTATGAGTTAAAAAGAATGCATTCTTTATTGAAAGTCATAGTAATTATTATAGAAGTCATCATCTTTATGCTATTTGTGAGGTTCGATTTCAGTTAGTTTGGAAATTCCAGGTATGGAGTAAGATGAAGGCCGCACGTAGTTCGCTTAATTATATTGTACACCCAATACCCGCATGAGGGATAGGAGCGGCATCCTTTTGCGAGGAACGAGCAAAAGATACAGCGGATAGCCCGACCGCCGCTTGCAGCATGTTTAAATGAAATAATAATTTAATAGCGGCTGACATGCCCCAATGAATTTGAAATGATTGCTTATAATTGCTTATGATAAATTATTGATAACCTTCTGATAAAAGAAGCAGAAGCCGACAGCCAATATTATAATGCAGAGATCATCAGTGCCACGGATTACTGTCCGTTTGGAGCCACTCCTTGAGCGTAGTTTAACAAACTTAAAGCAATAGTCAATAAGCCTGCAATCAGGAACAACAAGATGAATTAATGAGCTGGGAAGATGCAAAAAGGCATCTCAGAAAAATTGGTAAACTATGATTTACCTTGTTGTTATCAGAAAGCAGGCACTTAAGTAACTTGAAGAACTGCCGGTGAAAACGAATCAATAGATTACAAAATTAATAGATGCCATTTCTTTTAATTCCCATCCTTCGGGATGTAAAAAGTTAAAGTGCGAAAACGAAGAGATGTGGAGGATCAGGGTTGGTAATTATTGTATTTTATTTACTATTGAAGATAAAATTAAAGTGATTGAAATAAGGAAGATTGGAGACCGCAAAGATATTTTTAAATGTAGGTTCAACCGGATAGAGCTTAACAAAAGCAAGCCCCTGAAACAAAAACAAAACGTAAAACATCAAGGCCAAATTAATTTTTTTTTAGTAATGGTGATACCAACTACCTGAAGCTGTTATTACCTGTGTTATATCGCTGGATTGACCTGTTTTATACTTTAATCTGTTTAAACTGCTATGGATTTATAAAACACTCATTACTTACAATTTTTGAATTTAAAGGTCTATTCATTTTTTTGTGATCTATTGTTTGAGCCAGGGAATAACTTAAGTATTCATCTTAATTACACAATACTTGCAAAAGTAATTTCAAGAAGTATATTGCAGTTTAAACTGGTTGCTTAAACAAACACGAAATCAAAATAAAAATATGGAAGAAACAGCACTAAAAAAAGGCCATCCAAAAGGTCTTTACTTTTTATTTTTTACAGAAATGTGGGAAAGGTTTAGTTATTATGGAATGAGGGCAATCTTCATGTTATTTATGACTAAAGTTTTATTAATGCAAGATGCAGATGCCTCACAAATTTATGGAAGCTATACGGGTTTAGTATATCTAACACCCTTGTTAGGTGGTTATTTATGTGACAAATTTCTTGGCAATAGAAGGAGTATTGTAATAGGTGGTTTATTAATGGCACTGGGCCAGTTTTTAATGTTTTTAAGCGCATCTACCGGTGGCGGTTCGTCTGCCGTAACAATAATGTGGGCTGGACTTACCGCAATAATTGTAGGAAATGGTTTTTTTAAACCAAATATTTCAACCATGGTTGGACAATTATATCCGGCAGGAGATAGAAGAATTGATAGTGCATTTACTATTTTTTATATGGGGATTAACTTAGGTGCTTTTTTCTCTCCGCTTGTTTGTGGTTCAATGGATTTCAGGTGGGGATTTCTAAGTGCCTGTTTTGGGATGATAATAAGTTTAATTTGTTTTGTAATATATAAAAATAAATATTTAATTTCTGAGGAAGGAAAAGAAATTGGTTTGCCGGTAAAGAGGTTGGATTTTAAAAACATACTTGTAATTGCTGGTTCAATAGGAATAATTTTCTTTATGTTGAATTTTAAACAACTTTTTAAAAGCGATATTGATATTATAAGTTATTTTATTTATGGTGCCATTATCTTATTGCCTATTATTATTTTAAGTGATAAAAGTCTAACATTAACAGAACGCAATCGCATAATTGTAATATTTATTCTTGCTTTTTTTGTCATCTTTTTTTGGGGTGCTTTTGAACAAGCCGGTGCGTCATTAACACTATTTGCTGATAGACAAACAAACAGATCGGTTTTAGGATGGGAAATGCCTGCATCCTATTTTCAATCAATAAATCCTTTAGCCGTAATCTGTTTAGCACCTGTATTAACAATTATTTGGGGCTATTTATACAAAAAAAGAATGGAACCTTCCTCTCCCAAAAAAATGGCTTTTGGTTTAACTTTTGTTGCGCTTGGATATGTTGTTATTGCTTTTGCTGTAAAAGGACTTGGGATAGGAGATAAGGTTAGTATGTGGTGGTTAATATCATTATATATTATTCACTCAATTGGAGAGCTGTGTTTGTCTCCAATTGGCCTTTCTATGGTTTCAAAATTAGCACCATTACGGCTTTCTTCACTTATGATGGGTACCTGGTTTTTAGCAAATGCAGCAGCCAATAAATTCGCAGGTACTTTAAGTGCATTAATACCACCCACGGGAGATATGGACCCGGCTACGGTAATTGTTTATCCATCATTTGCCGGATTTCAAATAACTAACTTATATGAATTTTTTATGCTCTTTATAATAATGACAGGAATATCTGCGGGGATATTATTCATATTAAGTTCATGGTTGCAAAAAATGATGAATGAAAAACATGATGAATTTCAACCGGAATTAGATAGATAATTAGCCTGGCTTATAATTTTCTAAGGGCTAAAAAATGGAACAAATTCCAACATTAAATCATATTATGGATTTTAAAGGCAAGTACCCGAGGCAACTCTGGTACTTGTTTTTTAGTGAAATGTGGGAGCGTTTCAGTTTTTATGGTATGCGGGGTATGCTGGTAATTTTTATGGTAAGCCAGTTACACATGAACGATCAGGTGGCTAACCTCCAATACGGAGCAACTCAGGCATTTGTTTATGCTTTTACCTTTATTGGTGGCTTGTTTGCCGATAAGATTTTAGGATACAGGAAATCACTCTTTTGGGGTGGCTTACTAATGATTTCCGGCAGCATTATTCTGGCACTTGATCCTAAACAATTTTTCTTTTATGGAATAAGTTTTACCATTATTGGCACTGGGTTTTTTAAACCAAATATTTCTACCATGGTTGGTAAATTATATAAAGATAATGACAACAGGCGGGATGCAGGTTTTTCTTTGTTTTATGCAGGGGTAAATCTTGGTGCTTTAATTGGTGGGTACTTATGTATTGCAGTTGCTAATGGAAGTATGCTCACCAGTTTTGTTCCTGTTCATTTAAGGTGGAATATAGCTTTTGGTTTTGCAGCTGTTGTAATGGTCATAAGCCTGCTAACTTTTATACGAACGCAAAAAAGTTTAGGTATTATAGGGATTTCGCCTTTACTAAGCATGAAGGATTCAAAAAGAAAAGGGTATGAGTACATTACTTATATCGCCTCGCTTGCAGTAATTCCGTTAATAATTTTACTGGTTTCAAATTCGGGTTATACTGATTTGTTTATGTATATAATTGGTCCCGTATCGGTATTATATCTTCTTTTTGAAATGAGAAATTTCTCTTTAATTGAAAATAAAAAGTTAATTGCAGCACTTATCTTTATGTTATTCTCTGTTGTATTCTGGGCGTTTTTTGAACAAAGTGGTGGTTCATTAAGCCTGTTTGCAAAAAGCAATTTAGATAAAACCGTTTTGGGTATTACGCTTGATCCGAACGGTGTAAACAATTCAGCCAATTCGTTATTTGTAATTCTATTTGCTGCCTTGCTGGGCATACTTTGGATATGGCTTGATAAAAGAAATATAGAACCTAATACGGTTGTAAAGTTCGGACTAGGTTTCCTGTTTCTGGCGGGTGGCTTTTATGTGTTTTATGAGACTAAATTTTTTGCGGATGCTAATGGTATTACTTCTTTAAATCTGTTTACTTTTGGTTGGTTCATTATTACTTTTGGTGAGTTATGTTTATCGCCTATTGGTATGTCTATCATGACTAAATTATCGCCGCAAAAATTGCAGGCAGTAACTATGGGTATGTGGTTTTTAGCTAGTGCATACGGTCAATATTTTGCAGGCTTGCTTGGAGCCAATATCGCCCAGGCTTCAGAAAACGCTTCAAATATTGCCAAACTTAATATTTACGCTGATGGCTACAAACAACTGGCAATTTACGCCCTTATTGCCGGCGTATTGCTAATCGGTATTTCTCCTTTGGTGAAGAAGTTAATGCAGGATGTGAAGTAGGAAAGTAGATACTCAATAGTCGAAATTAGTTCTATGCTTAAAGATTAACAGGTACTGTTTACGATTAATGATGTAAGAAATTTAATTGGCAATTTAAAATTGATGAGATGGCGGATTGAATTATATTTCAATTGTAAAAGTAGGGATGGTTAAGCACTATATTATAAATTACTAAACTTCCTGTATTCTCACCATTTTGCTCTATACCCTCTGCCGTATTCTACTACATTTTTTTATGAACCATTTATCATGAACCATATACTTTTCACCATCCCATTTGTAGGAAAAAATTCAAGACATTTTTCAATTGTATTTTTTATCTCCTTAAAGTTTGGTTTACTTGTATCCATATTATAAATCCTAATGATAAACGAACTTGATCTTACCAAAATACTCGTTCTGGATATTGAAACCGTACCTCAATACCCTTCTTTTACAGAAGTTCCTGAAACATGGAAATATTTGTGGAGTAAAAAAGCAATGCTGATTAAAAAGGATGCCGGCCAAACGGAAGCCGATGTTTATCCGCGTGCTGGTATTTATGCAGAATTTGGTAAAATTGTTTGTATCTCCTGTGGATTTTTTAGCAGTCATGGCGCAGGTTATCAGTTTAGGGTAAAATCATTTTATGGCGATGATGAAAAGAAATTATTAACAGATTTTAACCAAATGCTTGAACGCTATTTTAATGAGGCTGATAATTCACTTTGTGCTCATAACGGTAAAGAATTTGATTACCCATACATAGCAAGAAGGTGTTTGTTAAACGGGCTTACTATTCCGGCTATATTAAATACTGCAGGTAAAAAACCATGGGAAGTTAATTTGATGGACACAATGGAATTATGGAAGTTTGGCGATTATAAAAGTTTTACCTCTTTGGAATTATTAGCCGCTTCATTTAACATTCCAACTCCTAAGGATGATATTGATGGCAGCATGGTATGGCGCATTTTTTGGGAAGAAAATGATGTGGAACGAATTAGAATATATTGCCAGAAAGATGTGGTAACTGTGGCCCAACTAATGCTCAGTTTCAGAAATGAACCCTTATTGCAAGAGGATGCTGTGGTTTATTTGTAGTTAAAATTTCTTTTTCATTTCTGGAATATGCCTATTCATTTAAATCGAATTATGAAAAGAATTTGTTCTTTGCGTTTAATTGAAATTTTTAATTGATAGTAATATTATTCAAAACATGGAAAGAATGCAATAGTAGCGTGTAAATCTTTGCCAGCCCGGGGTTAAAAAAAATCATTTAATCATTTTCATGTATTCAGCGGCAGTATAAATGGGGATGTCAGAAGTGGCGTAATCTTTTTTACTTCGCGTTATAATTGCAGTAAGTCCCTTTATTTCTTTAGCGGAATAATATTGAAATGCAATTTCCAGATTTCTAAAGTCTGAACCTAATGCATCTATTATTTGTTTGTGTTGTGTGGGTTGAACCGTTATAAGATGCAATATTTTAGAAATTAATTTTCTTAATTTTATTTTGTCGTGTATTTGTTTGCACGCAATATAATTTATATCGGAAATTGATATAGCCGACATAAATAATAATACATTGTTTTCTTCTCCATGTGTAATTATTTTTTTTGCAGGTAAGCTATAAAATTCTCTGTTAAAAATCCAGTCCAACAGGATATCAGTATCTAAAAAAAGCTTATGCATGTTTCTTAAGGAGGTGTTTTACCTTGCTTGTTTTGTATTCAACTTCCTGTTCATTTAATATACCCGACAGTTCTTCTGTGATAGAATATTTTTTCGTGTGTATTTGTTCTTGTTTCAAAAGTATTTCAAGATATTCTTCAAAAAGTTTAGATAAAGACTGACCTCGTTTTAAAGAAAGTTTTTTAGCTCTTCCCAAAATATCTTTATTAACACTTAAAGTTAATTTAGTTTTCATAAATCAAAGATACGTGCAAATTTAATTAATACGTATTCATTGATTATGTGCAGCAGCAAAGTCTGAATTTTAAAAGTTTAAAAAAAGATAAAGGCTGATTGCAGTACTTTTTATAGAAAGAATGTATTATTGATTTTTAACTGGTAAAGATATTTTTCTTACTTGTGGTTGCTAATATTTTTCTAATTTCTGCATCAGGTTTTCAATAATATGAGGCCAGCTATAGGTATCGTAAAAACTTTGTGGTATAACGGGTCTATTTAAATGTAGCTGATTATTGATGGCCTTAACAAAAGCACTCCAATTGTTGTTTTCACAAATTATAAGGTTGCTGCCACACACAGCAGGATCAATGCCTTCGGCTCCGGTTCGGGTTGAAATAACTACCTGACTTCTGCCAAGTGTATCTATAGCTTTTGTTTTAACCCCGCCTCCGCTTAATATCGGATTAATCATAACATCAGCTCCATCAATATAGAGTTCTATTTCAGCAACAAAACCGGCATAAATAATTTCGGGTTTATCCTTAAGTTTTTCAATAATGTTAGCAGGTAAATTTTTACCACAGATCAGAATTTTAAAGGGTGATGTTGCCGTTTCTTTAAGTTTAGGATAAATCTGTGAAATGATAAATTCTACTGCTTCATAATTGGGGCGGTAACTCATGGTAGCAAAAAAGAGTATGATCTTTTCTCCCGGTAAAATAGAATGTAACTCACCCAGTTTTTGTCGTGCATTTGCGCTTAGTTCAGGCTTTTGCAATTGCGGAATTCCATAAGGTGTATGGAGTGTATGTTCAGGATTCAGGTCAAACTCATAAATGGCTTTCTGCTGCTCTGCTTCGCTAACAAAAATTACGAGGTTACTTACTTTATAGGTAAATTTTTCATACATATACATTAATGGCCACCATTGCTTATCCATACTTTTAAACCGCAAATACTCTATGTTATTACTGCGGATAAAAACTTTTTTTCCGGTAAATAATCGTATAAAAGGTATCATCCAGCCAAACCACGGCTGATCAAAAAACACGGCGTCGCTTTGATGCTGTTTAATGAGTTTGATTATTTTTGGTAAAAGAAAAATATTGATATAACGTGTTGCCTTAAACGGCATGCCAAAAATTAATTCAAAATCAAATTTCTGATGGCTTACATCTTTGTAAGGTTCAACCGTAAAAACAGTAACCTGGTTAACCTTGCCCATATAATTTAATATTTGCAGCGTTGAAATTTCCCCCCCCGTAGTAGCCGGTAAAAATGGGTAAGAAATGATAGCAAATATGTTTTTTGAACCATTCATAATTGAACAAATATGCACCAATGAAATTAATTTAATTCAACTATTTTCGCCTCAAATTTCAAATATGGGTATTTTAAAATTATTGGACAGGCGATTTGAGGTGCTTTTAAATTCGCAAATAATTATAAGAAGAGTAAAATTGTTAGCTAAGTCAATTAATAAAGACCTTCGTAAAGATGACCCTTTATTTATTGTGGTTCTAAATGGCTCATTTATGTTTGCTGCCGAATTGTTAAAATGGATAAATTTTCCATGCCAGGTTCAGTTTATAAAAGTTTCAAGTTATGATGGCACTCAAAGTTCAGGCAGGGTTCAATCAATCTTAGGATTAAACCAGAGTATCAAAGACAGGAATGTAATTATTTTGGAAGACATTATTGATACCGGCCTTACCGTAGATTATTTAATTAATACCTTGATTTTAAATGAACCATTGAGTATTAAAATATGCAGCCTTTTATTAAAACCGGAATCATTAAAAGTACCTATAATCCCTGACTATATTGGCTTTGAAGTTGGAAACTATTTTTTGGTTGGCTACGGATTGGATTATAATGGCTATGGCCGTAATTTGAAAAATATTTACGTTGAGGTTGAAAAAACAGAAATCTAAAGAAGCTCAGGTTATTCTTATCAATAAATTTCGCTACTGTTCAGGTGTAGCGCGAATTGAAACTTGCCTTCTCTTATGATTGCAGCCTTCGCACTGAGGTAGCTCTTGTTGTAACCCAGGGTTGCACCCAGGGTTACAAAGATGTCACCCCGAAAGGGGTTGGGGAAGGTTTATCACTGATATCAAGCAAGGAATAAACCACGTTAGTGGTGACATCTCAGTAACCCATAGGAACTCCCCAAAACTTTTACGCGGCAAGTGAAGTATATTAGGATCCGAATTTTTAACGCCGCGTATCGCACAAATATTGGATGAAATATGATACTCCCCCCATGCAAAAAAACCACGTTTGTGGAGAAGTCTTTGTAACCCATAGGAGCTCCCTAAAACTTTTACGCAGCAAGTCATTAAAGTAGCAACGAGCTGAAGAAGTTTTTCGTGATCTTCTTTTAGTTTGAAATAATCTAACTCTTTAATTAATATGTAACCTTCAGGTGCCACAATCATTAAATCAAAGATCAGTTCACCTTTTAACTAAAAAATAAATAGACTTTATTGTTAACCTAACTTGGTGAATATTCTATATTTTTGGGTGAACAGTAACCTTTATTGTTATTGTAGTTCAATGTTTTTTTTTGACATACACAGGCTTCTTCCGGGCAGGGCAACTGTATGCGAAATACGATAAACATTTACCTTCAAATAATATTATGTTTATTATAGTAGACTAATGTGCCAAGGTGCAAATTTAGTCTGAAAATTGTGCGGGAAAGCTGATTACCCAAAAAGCATTTACATTTGAGATTTTATAAAACAGATGTACAAAAATATTTTAGTTTTAATTTGTTTGTGTATGCCATTGTGGGGCTTTGCACAAAAAAACATTCCGCGTGCTCCGGAAGTACTTAGTGGCCCTATGCGCGGATATGCAGAACATACAGAATGTTTGATCTGGGTTCAGACCCGGTGTGCAAAAAACATACAAATACAATATAGGATCAGTGAACGTAACGCAGCATTTATGGAGCAGCGGATAAGTAATATCAATAAACAAACGTGCGAAGCATTTATTTCAAAATTTATATTAACAGATTTATTAATGGGCAGCACCTATGAATATAAAATTGTGCTTGATGGGATAACACAAAAATTTGATTATGCATTACTATTTAAAACCAAATCTTTATGGGAATGGCGCATGCCTCCACCTGATTTTACCTTTTTGGCAGGATCCTGTTTATATATTAACGATTCAATTTACGACAGACCGGGTAAGCCTTATGGAGGATCAACAGACATATTAAAAGTGATGGCAGCAACACCTGCGGAGATGATGATATGGTTAGGTGATAATACCTATACCCGCGAAGCGGATTACAGCAGCGCAAGCGGCATAGAGTATCGCTACCTGCATACTCGTTGTGCAAAAGATCTTCAACCATTACTTGCAAAAATGAATCATTATGCTACCTGGGATGATCATGATTTTGGAGACAATGATGGCAATAAAAATTTTGAACTGAAGCCAGTGAGTACTAAATGTTTTAAAGCATACTGGGGTAATAAAACGTATGGTGAAAAGGAAGAAGGTATTTACAGTAGCTTCAGATACAGTGATGCAGAATTCTTCCTATTAGATAACCGTAGCTTTAGAGATGAAAGTGAGTTGGATCAGGATAAATACAGCAAAACACAATTAGGTGTGACCCAACTTAGCTGGCTTAAAAATAAATTGAAGCACAGTAGGGCAGGTTTTAAATTTGTTTGCATAGGTGGTCAGTTTTTAAATGAGCATACAGAAAAAGAGTCGTTTAATTTGTATAAAAGGGAAAGAGATGAAATTATACAATTCATCCTTGATCAGGAAATAAGCGGTGTAATTTTTTTAACAGGAGACAGGCATTATACGGAGTTGTTAAAAAACGATAACGTAAAATTAAAACTTGGCTATACACTATACGACCTTACGGCTTCTGCAATAAATGCAGGTTCCGTTAATATTTCAGGTACAGAAGAGTTTGATAATCCTCAACGTGTAGCCAATACACTGGTAATGGAAAACAACTTTTGCACCCTAAAAATAAGTGGAGAAAAAAGAGGGGAAAGAATTTTATTAATAACCTGTTATGATGAAAAAGGGCTTGTAAAATGGGGTTACACAATTAAAGAAAATGAATTAAAGGCAGTACATGTAAAGGGCAATAAATAATTAAAATTCATAATTGTTTTTTCATAGATTGCACCTAAATTCAATGTTTGTTGCCAGTTGAATATTATTAACAGGAGATGGAACAGAAGTCAAAAATCATTCAGGAACATTTTATACAACGGGTTAAAACTACAGTGTCCCCTAATGTTTCTTTTGTAGATGAGTTGGCAGATTTGCTGCGCATAAGCACAGACAGTGCTTACAGGAGAATACGCTGCGAAACTTTATTTAATATTGAAGAAATTACCTTAATCTGTAAACATTTCAGGGTATCTTTTGATCCGGATATACAACATATGAGTAATAAGGTAACTTTTGATTACCTGAAACTGGATGATAAAAAGGAGAATTTTAAACTCTGGTTGATGTATTTAGCAAGCGATGTTAAAAAGATAGGTTCTTCACCCAATAATCAGATTATTTTTGCCGCCGATGATGTGCCTGTATGGCATCATTTTAATAATGAACATTTAACTGCTTTTAAATTGTTTTACTGGTTAAAATCAATTTTAAATGCTCCCGAATATTCTGAACTCCTATTTAATGTAAACCATATTGATATGGCAATGATTAACAGTGCAACAGAAATATTAAAAAATTATGATCAGATTAACTCTACAGAGATATGGACGGAAGATACCATAAACAGCACTTTAAAACAGGTTGAATATTTTTGGGAATCAGGTTATTTTGAAAATAAACCTGATGCTTTGCACATTTGTGACTTATTGATTGAAGAGCTTAATATAATTTTTAAAAAGGCATCTAAGAGCAGTAAACTTATTAGTCAGGGACAAAGTGAAAAGGAAAATTTTAAATTATATAAAAGTGAGGTCATGATAGGCAATAATAGTATTCTGGCTAATATAGGTTCAACCAAACTGGCTTATGTAAGCAACAATACATTTAATATGATGAGCACTACCAGTGCAGATTTTGTGCATGAGAATGAATTATGGATCAATAATTTGTTGCGTAAATCTACTTTAATAAGTGGTTTTGCAGAAAAGCAGCGCAACCAGTTCTTTAAGGTTTTACGGGATAAAGTTGAAGTGGTACGTCTAAAAATAAATTTAAGTTAGTAATATAATTTAAAAGTGCCATTATATTTTTTAAAGGTACTTTATATTATTTATTCCTGTTTTTAAATCGCGGTAATACGCCTCCTTCACAAGTGCCACAATTTTTTTACAAACGCTATCTTTTTAGCAAAAGAACTCAATTGTATATGTTCGTGTTCGCCATCATTTAAATTACCTTCTGCAACCTTTTTTTGGGCGTTGCCTTTCCGCAATCGTCATTTTAATTCATGAATAGAAACATGTTTTTTTTGCTTTTTAATTTGCGTGTAGAACTTGTTTTAAACGCTCTTATGGGCGTAAGTTGTTAAACAATTAGTTATTAGCATCGCCCAAAACTGATTCGATTACCGGCGTATAAAAAATTAAACAGGAAGGGGATTTTATCTAAAAAATTTGATTGCGTTATTTAACTAAATATTTGTTTGTAAGTTTTTAAAATCAAAGAAATATTTATTAAGTTTAAGGGTTAATATTACATTTAAAAACCTGGTTTTATTTCACATTAATACCTATAAGTAGGTATTGTGTTTTTTTTTAAGAACATTTATTTTTGGACTCTGATAAATTTAAAATAACATTAGAATAATCTTGGTTTTGTTTTAACCATTACTATTTTTGAAGCTTGTTGTAGATGAAACATTTTAATTTTAAATGTTTCAAAATTTAAAGCGGGCATTGAGAAATTTCCCGGTATAGAATTTATTGATATTCAAATTAAAAACATAAAACCCATGAAAATAAAAAAAGCAACTCCGTTTCTGGTCTTCGTTTTTATTTCTTTTACTATCACTGCGCAAATCAAAACCGATTCCTTAACTATAAAGAATGGCACAAATAGTAATAAAATTGCATGGGGTGCCGGTGTAAATTTTTCTACAAATGGAATTGGTGTACAATTATCTGGTGCTATTACAAACAACAATAAACTTATTGGAAGAATAAGTGGGAGTTACCTGCAGTATGAATTTAAAAAAATTGAATATGATGTATCCGGTACTAAACTTTCCTCAAACGTAAAACTTACCTTCGGGTCGGTTGGAGGTTACCTTGATTGGCATCCATTTGGCAATGCGTTCAAATTAACAGGAGGTGTAGCATACCTGCTTACAAATATGAAAGGATCTGCCTATGTAAGAGATTCAGTTAAACAGGGAGAAATCACGTTAAATACAGCTTCAGTAGGCAATATTCAGATAGGTGTTGATACCAGAGTAATAGCTCCCTACATGGGAATAGGTTTTGGAAGAGCAGTGCCTAAAAACAGGTTAGGTTTCGGTATTGAAGTAGGCACTTATTATATTGGCCCACCTCGTATTTCTTTTATATGCACCGGTTTGCTGGAACCTACTTCAGACCAGGAAGAGGTATTAAAGAAAAACATGCAGCAATATCAGTGGCTTCCTCAATTAATGATCAATATAAATTTTAGATTAACAAAATAAATTCATTTATGAAAAATTCATTTTTAAATGCAATTTCAATTGCGGGTATCCTTATATTTCTTCTAATAAATAACTCCTGTAAAAACCCGGTTGAAGGGTTAAGTGTTACCTTAAATACCAATTTAACACAAAGCAACTATGGTGTTAAAGTTGCTAACGGAAATCCAGACATAAATGAAATTCCACAAAGCTTAAAAATAAAAATTGTTGGTACAGGTGCTAACTATATTTTTAATTCTGATGGCACCAAAAATTTCACAGCCGAAAATGGAATATTTTCATTGATACTTAGTCCCGGAATTAAGCCAACTTCGGATAATCCCATTCGCTTTACAATTTTAATTGAGTCAGACGGATATTTAAAATCAGTTTATCCCATTGAAATTAACGATGAAGGCAATAAGATTTTCGATATAAATATGGTTAAATTGAGTAGCCCACCAAAAGGCGTTTCATTAAAAGAAGATATTGTTTATTTACCATCAAATGGAGAACTGCCAGCCGCAAAAATTATAACAATACCATTAAGCAGTGGGAAGCAGGAAACTGCAAAAATTGAAATGGAAGAAGGTACTAAAATGTTTGATGAAAATGGTACTGTAATAACCGGAAATGTGACTGTATCAATGGTACATTTTGATAATAGAAGTTACGAATCCTTAAATTCATTTCCGGGTGGATTTACTGCCACTAATTTAATAGATGAAAAAGGTTTGGCAATGGAGCCTGTTGTTTTTGAATCCGCCGGATTTATGTCTGTAGAAATTTCTAATGGATCGCAAAGTGTAAAAAGTTTTTCGAAACCTGTTAACATAACCATGGAAATAAATGAAGCTACCGTAAATCCGGAAACAGGAAATGTGGTGAAGGAAGGTGACAGTATTCCATCCTGGAGTCTGGATACTAAAACTGGTCAGTGGAAAAAAGAAGCCATTGCAATTTTTGGGAGAAATGCTACTACTAATAAGTTGGAAGCTGTAATGTCTGTGCCCCATCTATCGTGGTGGAATTTAGATTATTATTATAGCTCTTGTGTGGTAGGTTCAACAATAACATTAAGAACTAATTTAACAACTCCGGCATACAGGTACATGGAGTTAGTGAACGCTGATAATTCTATTTTCAGGAATACTACAGAAAGTGTTACAAATGGTAATGTCATAAGATTTTACAGAGCCCCAATTAATAAAAGAGTGAAGCTTAAAGTTTACAGTGGTATTAACTATTATAATAAGGGGACATTGATAGCAGAAACGCCAATTTTTTTAATGTGTGGTAATAACATTAATTTAAATCTTATTTTACCTTTGCCCACTATTTTTAATGTTGATATAGCGGGTAATTGCGAGGTTGGTGGAAGAAAATTACTGCCTTCGATATGGATTTATTACAGAGAAAAAAATAGTTATTACTGGAACGTATTGGGTTTTATGAACAATGGAAAAATTTCTACAGATAGATTTGTATTGGGCAGATCATATATTTTTGCAACTTTTTACTCGGGCAGATGGTATGAGTACGAAAGGATAATTGATAAAACAAATTATAAAGAAATAATGTCGTTACCTTTTGGTACCGCAGGATGCAGGTAATTTTAATTTTAAGATACGGCTCAATTCTTATTGCTTTTAAGGCAAATAAATTAAAGAAGTATGTATAAACAGTATGCATTTTCTTGTATTCCCACTTTATAAGCTTCACCTTTGCCCCTATGAATATTTTACGCAAACGAATAGGAGTTTTGGGGGGCGGGCAACTTGGCCGAATGCTTATAGAAGAAAGTCTTCGTTTAAATTTAAACTTTAACATACTTGATCCGGATGCGGGATGCCCCTGCAATTTACTTGCAGATACTTTTATATGCGGAAGTTTAACGGATGCCTCTAAAATTAATGAATTAGCACTTGTAAGTGATGTGCTTACCTTTGAGATTGAACATGTAAATACTGCGGCTTTGCTCGCACTCGAAGAACAGGGTAAAACTATCATTCCTTCACCCCGTATTTTGCAAATGATCCAGGACAAAGGTCTGCAAAAACAATTTTATGAGCAACACCAGATTCCGGGTAGCAGGTTTGTACTTGTAAATGATAAATCAGAATGGGCAGCAGCCGTTAAAAAATTAGAGTCAGAAAAATTTGTTGCCAAAACAAGGAAGGATGGATATGATGGCAAAGGTGTTGCTATTTTAAACAGTGCCGGTATTATAAATGGTTCTGCAAACATTCCATTTGATGAACCGTGTGTGCTGGAAGAATTTATACCTTGCGAAAAAGAGTTAGCCATAATTATTGCACGCGATGCCAAAGGAAATATACTTGCTTACCCGGCCGTTGAAATGGAGTTTGACGCCGTTGCTAATCTTGTAACTTTTTTGGTTAGCCCGGCTCGTATAGATAATTACCTTGCAGCCAAAGCAGAGATGATTGCACGCAAGGTTGTTGAATCATTTGATGGTATAGGTATTTTTGCCGTTGAAATGTTTTTGAGTAAGGCTGGAGATATTTTTGTGAATGAAGTGGCTCCTCGCCCCCATAATAGCGGACATCATACCATTGAAGCCTGTTATACCTCGCAATATGAACAACTGGTTCGTATTCTACTAGAACTTCCATTAGGCAGTACCGAAATGCTTCAACCTGCAGGTATGATTAACCTTTTAGGACCTGCCGGTTTTTCGGGTGCTTACCAGTTTGATAACTTAGAAATGATAAGCAATATGCCGGGAATATTTATTCACTTATATGCAAAAAATGAAAGCAGGCCTATGCGTAAAATGGGTCATGTAAGTATTATGGCACCTACCCTGGAAGAGGTTGTAGAAAAGGCTGCTTTTGTAAAAAAACATTTAGTAATTATACCGATGTAATAGTAGTTGCTTTTACTAAAACAAGGGCTACATAAATTCTGATGAACGTTTAACTAAATTTATTTTTGCAAGTATTATCAGCGCATCAGAAGATATTTTTGCTTTTATTTTTTTGAGTTGATTAACTTCTTTTAAATTTTCTACAGCAGTATCCAGAACTTTTTTTAGATGGGTGTCTATAACCTGGCAATCATGCCATTTTCCTATAAGATCACACAAAACATCTTTTTTTGGAAGCGGTGAAGATGGCTTCCCAAAATTCATGCTCTTCCGGTTATAATTAAGCTTTTTTAATTTTTTACGCAGTAAATGAAGTTGTGGCGTTTGCAAGGTTTTCTGATGAAGAAGTTCATTTATTTTGTCGCTCTTTTTTTTCATATATGTGGCCACCTTTTTTTTATCAAAACGGGTAAGAAACGGTACTATTTTATGATATTTTTTTTGAAGTTGATGAACAAGTTTTTTATTAATCATAGAAAAATAAGTTTCTGTTTCATTAATGCGGATTTCCATTAAATAATCTCGGTATTGCAGGAGCGAATTATTAATAAAATATTTTTTAAGCATTTTTTCTTCTACCTGTATTTCTCTCACTTTACCTGCATGATGAGAAATTAATTTATAAGGCTTAAATGCTTTTTTTCGTTTAAAGTCTTTTGTGCAAATTTTTATTATTTCAAATAAGGCATTTACCTTCTTAGTTTCAATTCGGAGTTTATGAAAAGTGGCAGGGTTATAGGCCTGTTTTGGTTTTTTAAGTAGAAAACAAATGGCCTCTACTCTCTTCTTTAAATATTTTTTAATTGCTTTCATAACTTCAAAAAATGTGATTTATAATTTATACTTGCAGTACCTTGCCTTAGGCAGCATAACCACTTAGTGGATTAAAGGTATTTCACTAAATTCTTCTAGGTGTTTTTTCTCCATTAATAAATCTTTTACTGCTATCAACATCGCCTTATTAGAAGAAAAAAGTTCACGATTAAAGTTAATGGCAGTGGTTAGATCTATATCTTCAATTGGAGCTTGTTGGGCATCTTTATAAAAATTATTTAGTGCTGTAGTATAGTTATTTTGTATAGTGTTAAAAAGGTCTTGAAAGTTTTTAAAAGACGACTTTTCTTTTTGCCATAAATATGCATTAAACAGTTGGTATAAATTTTCTGTTTCTTTTTTATTACGCACAAAGAAATTGAACTTAATATCTTTAGAAGAATGGCTAAGGTTGATGATATTGGTACCAATATCTTTAATGCTTTTTACGGAATACATTGAACTGCGAACGGAAGAAATTAACCGGGTAAGTTGGTCAAATTGGTTATCATGCAATTTTGTTCTGAGCACTAAATAAAATGATTGCAATTCGCCCTGCAATTGTTTCAGAAACTCATACTTTTCTTCCGGAGTTTTTGAAAAGAATTTTCTTTTTTCACTAACGCTTTTAAAAACAGGATGTTGCTGCAACGATTTTGTCTCAATCTCAAATACAGATAAATTAAAAAGCATGGAGTTATAAATAAAATATTCTGTTTCTTTTTGGAATAAATCCAGCGCTGTTTCAGGTTCTGATGCATTAGCATTGCCGATAAAAGCAGCAGCAGAGGCATCCGTATCCTGAAAGAATTTTTCGAGGAATTTTGAAAATGGATTGAGGAACGGTAGAAAAATAGTAATAGAAATTAAATTAACCAAGGTAGAAAAAGTAACTAAGCCAATTAGCGGATCTTTAATATTAAATATATCTGTTATGAGCAGCAAGGTTGGTTTTAGTAAGACGAATGCTAATACAGTAAGAAATACATTGAAAAAGAAATTTCCAAGTGCAACCCGCTTTTTTGAAGCATTACCTCCAAATGAGGCCAGCATTATTTTTATGGTAGTACCCGTTTCTGAGCCGAGTACTATAGCGGCTGCCGGCGCAAAGGATATAACACCTGCATGCAGTGCGCTTAGTGTTAAGGCCATTGTTACAGAACTTGACTGAACAAGCAGGGTTATGATAAACCCGATGAGCAGAAAAACCACCATTGGCATTTCTGCATATTTAGAAAAGTCAAATTCTTTAACTTGCCCTTCCATTGCTGTTTTCATATAAGATAGTCCAATAAACAACAAGCCAAAACCTAATAGAAAATAAGAGATGTATTTAATGGTTTTGCGGTTGCTAAAAAGTATTAGAAGCATGCCTCCGGCAAAAACTGCGGGATAGGCAGCCACTTCTATATTTATTTTAAAGCCCAGGGTGGCCACCAACCAACTATCAAGCGTTGTGCCCAGGTTGGCCCCCAAAATTATAGCCATGGCGTTTGTCATGGTAAACACGCCTGCCCCCAAAAAAGCCAGCACCATTATTGAAATCATGGAACTGCTTTGAAGCACCCCTGTTACTATGGCGCCGCCTGCTACTGCTCCTATCCTGTTTTTAGTAATGCGCTGAAGGAAAATCTTAAAACTTCGTCCTGAAAGATGTTTCAGCGATTCCTCCATTAGATACATGGCAAAAAGGAATAAGCCAATACCGGCCAAAAGTTTAAATATAAGAATTTCCATAGTTATTTTGGATAGTATAAATTACAGTTAAACACTTAAAAACGAATAAAGAGTCAGCAATTTGACTGCCTCATTTCTGTTCTTTTCACAGAAGTGATATTTTTATATATTACTGGTTATTTCTATAAATAATTAGGTAGTATAGGTGGGCGGCTTCGCATGATCTGTTATTCACTTAATTTATTTATCTTATAACAAGATGGAGTTGCTGAAAATGAAAATCAGAATGGCAAAAGACTTGTCTTAACAAAAGAGTTCGTAATGCATGTTATTTATGCGATTAGTGTCGTTTTTATTTTTAAGAAAACTTAGGATACAAATCAAAGTAAAAATTATTGAGTTTAAGAGGAGGGTTATCTATTGTATTACCGGAAAGGTAGCTAAAAATGTGTTATCCCAGTTGAATAAATACCGGCACCGAATAGCTTCCTTCAATTATTATTTTAGGTGACAAGAAACTTCAGTTGAACAGGAAATTTATTTTTTTTATGGCTCAGGTTGAACCGGAGTTGGTTCAACAATGCGGGTAGGGTCAATTTTCTCAGGTTCGTTAACACCGGGTATTGATCTGGTGGGATCAATTTTATTGGGGTCATTTACACCTGGCATGGGTCTGGTAGGATCAATTTTTTCGGGCTCATTTATACCTGGCATAGGTCGGGTGGGGTCAATTTTATTGGGGTCATTTACACCGGGCATTGGTTTGGTAGGATCAATTTTTTCCGGGCTGTTCAGATTCGTACGCTCCGGATTTATTTGCGGGTTTATTTTTTTACTATTTGCTGATGTTTGGTTTAAATTACTGTTTGATTGCTCCATGTGCGGAGTACTTATATTTTTTTCCATTTTAGTTAGATTGTTATAAAGCAAAAGTATAAACATTAAAATCGAAAAAGTTATATTAAAGTTAGAATTAGTTACATCTTTCACGCAATGGGTTATAATACTATTTTACAAAGTTGTTTGGTAAAACACAGGATAAACTAATACTGTCCGTTCCACTAAGTTTATAAAAGTCTTTTATTGGCCCTTATGGAAGCCATAGAGACAATAAAAGGCTGCTGTAAGGCCAATGTGTATCATCAAAATTTAAATGCAAATGCGGGCTGTTATAAACAATCCTTAAGTTAGCCATTAACCTAAAATAGAATCACCGATGAATCTTTGCTCAAATACAAATTTATATCCAATGCCTCTGGCAGATTGAATATAAACCGGAAGTTTTGGGTCTTCTTCAAAATATTTTCTTAAAGCCAGAATAAAATTATCAATGGTACGGGTATTCGGAATGACTGTATAATCCCATACTACTTTTAAAATATGTTCCCTGCTCACTACCTGATTTCTATTTTCAATAAGCAAACGCATCAGCATGAGTTCTTTTTTTGTCAATTCAAAATTGCCTTCTATACCTTTAGCTTCATGACTTTCAAAGTTGATCCAATTGTTACCGAAATTAAATAGTTTAGGAATTTTGTTTTCGCTGGTATTTTTTATTTGCTGGCTACGTTCCAGTAATTTATTAACCCGGAGGATTAATTCTTCCAGTTCAAAAGGCTTTGTTAAATAATCGTCAGCCCCTTTTTTGAGCCCGTTTATTCTATCGCTGGCCGTGCTCTTAGCGGACAAGAATAGTACAGGTATATTGGTATCATACATCCTTATATTTTCGCATACCATTAAGCCATCCATTTCAGGTAACATAATATCTAAAATAACCAGGTCAAATTTCTGATCCCTGAAGGTTTTTATAGCATCGGTGCCTGTACCAGAAACGTACACGAAATGACCTTCCAGTTCCAGGTTTAATTTGATAGCATGTTGAAGATGGTTTTCATCTTCAACTAATAAAATTCTACTTTGCATGAGTTTTAAATCTTAATTCAAAAATAGTACCATTTGGCTGGTTGTCTATAACAGAAATGTCTGCTTTGTGTAAATCAACAAGGTTTTTTACAATAAATAATCCTAAACCGGTACCTTTTGTCTTGCGGGTGTTCTCATCTCCAATTCTGTAAAACTTATTAAAAATTTCTTTTTTGTTCTCTGCATTTATCCCCGTTCCATCATCAGCAACCTGTAAAATTGTTATGTCTTTATCCTGTTTAAGATTAACATAAACAAAAGTTACAGGTGTACCATATTTAAATGCATTGGTGAGTAAATTATTTAAAATCATTTCAATAGCAGTAGGATCAACCTTAACTATAACCTGGTCTTCCAGATTTGTTTTAATTCGTGCTGATAAATTTCTGGGATGAGCAAACTTTTGAATGGCTTCATATAATAACTCTGTAAGATTGGTTTCCAGTAATTGGAGCTCATATTTTTTACTATCCAGTTGTGCAGAGAGCAACAAACTTTCTACTGAATCCTGAAGCCTTTCCACATCATTAAGCGAATTATGAATAATCATTTCGGCCTGTGAAGCGGTAACTTTTCTCTTAAGTAAAGTTTCCAAATAAAGTTTAATAGCAGTAAGGGGAGTTTTGAGTTCATGTGTAACAGACAGAAGAAAATTACTTTGCTGTCTTTTAAGTGAAAGTTCCCGTTTAAAACTTCTGTAAATCCAAATGATACCCCAGAAAATAAGTGCAATCATTACAAGCCCTTCAGTAATATACATAATCAATTTACGGTGATATGTTTTTTGAAGATTCTGATAACTGGCAAACTGAGGCCTGATCATAAAATTATGCATAGGATCATAAAGAGAGAGAAATAAAATTTCATGCGCAGGAAAATTTGCATGGAAATAAAATTTCATATCGTTACTGTCATTAAACAACTCCTGGTCGCGCGCGCCTTCAATATCTATAGTTGCCTTATAGCAAATAGTTTCTAAAAGTTCCTTTTGCTGTGTGTAGATGATTTTATTGGAGAGATAATGAGCATACGTCCACCATCCGAAAGCGGAAAATATATATATACTTAAAATAATAAAAATCAGTCGTTCTCTCCTCAAAGCGGTTTAACATTTATAAATCCCAAAGGGTATGTTTATTTTGCCGGGTATATTTTTTTATATTAAGCCAGAATGCTATTATCAGATAAATAATAACGGGTGAACCCATTGTAATAAAAGAGGTGTAAATGAAATAGAGCCGGATTCTGCCTCCCGAAATACCTAACTGATCGCCAAGATAACTGCATACCCCGAATACATGTTTCTCAACAAAAAATTTAAGCTTTTCCACTTTTTCTTTAATTAATTAGTTTAGCAATAATAATCATTTTATTTAACAGTTTCAACTCTCCATCCATCTTTCATGGCATATTTTGGTCTGTCAGAAATAAATACATTAATTAAATACGTGGTGCCTAAACCTACTCCTAAAGAAATTCCAATTTTAGCGCCTGTAGAGAGGCTGCTATGCTCATATAGCTGGTTTAACATAATAATAGAGGCGAGAGCGGCACCAACGCCTAGGGTTGATTTAAGAAGCGTTCGCCCTATGCTCATTCGGCGGAATACAAGAATATCGCGCAGTAAAATCTCTTTATAACCAAGGCCTAAACCTGCAAGTGAAAGATTTTGGGCAGAGCTTAATTTGGGCAGGTATAATCCTAAAATAACGGAACTGTCGGTTACAAAACTAATCGTTTGTTTATAGCTTTCAGTTTGCCCTAAATAACCGCAATAATGCAATGATAACTGGTTGCCCGGTTTTGCTTTGATAATCTTATTTTGTTCTGTATTAATAAACACCAGCGTTTGGGCTTGCATACCAAAACAAAGAAGAAAGTATGTTATCAGAAAAGCAGTTTTTTTATTCATTGTTTTTATTCAGGATGTGATTTCCAAAAGCACATCTTAAACATTGTTTTTGTTTACAATAATAATTGTTTAATGCAATTAATGCTTGTGTTTGTTTCGCATTAACTGCATGAAGGCCTAATTTACGCCATTTAGTAGTGATATTATTTTCCTCCGGTTTTAACTGATTAAGCCACTTTAACGCCCGGTTACCATATTGCTCTTCCTGTATCCATTTTCCATAAGCAAAAAGTATAGGAACCGCTACATTAATTAATAGTAGGTTAACGAAACCTTTACCGGTCTGTAAACTTGTCATTTTTATTTGTTGCTTTTTGCTATGCATGGCGGCTGTATTAACCAACTGCTCGCTTTTAATTGTGAATAAATGTTCTGCCTCCTGCAAGTATGTGATGTCTATTAATTTCGCAAATAAATGAGTTGACTGATGCACTAATTCTGCAAACTGTAACAGGCGCACGGTAGGGAAATTTGCAGGTCTGGTTTTGCCAAATTTCCATACACTTTTATCAAGGGAGGTAAGTTGATATTTATTTTGAAGGGCATTATATTCTCTTTTTAAAACCAACAGGTAATCATCATTAAATTGATTATTAAGTAAGCCCGATACGCCCAGCACAAGGGCTTGTGTCTGGAGCAGGTTATGCTTGTTTCTTGCCAGCACATTCATTGGTAGTTGTTTGGCGAGTAATTCAAAGGGTAGTTCGTTTATTTTCTGACCAAAATACCTTGCTATTACCCTGTAAAAAACATGTTCCCAATGGTTATTGGTTTCTTTCAGCAATTCAAAAATATAAATACATTTATTTTCAAGCCTTTCCACGCTTAATCGTTCAAACCAGTTTCCGGTTATCAGTTCATCCGGCAATTCAAATATTTTTTCGCAGGGTATTTCGCCTTGTGATTGTTTTAAATACTGATACCGGGTAAGTAAATTCTGTGGGAGTAATTTTTTAAGTTCAAGCGTTGGCAGTTCTTCGTTAAACCTGTTAAATACCGGCTCGTCATGTTCCAGTACAACATGTAAAATTACATTGTCATAGGCTTTATCTAATTGATGTTTGTGTTTTTTCCAATCACTGCTTTTAATATGAACCTCAATATTGCCTGCCCAAATTGTATTGCCTAACTGCAACCTTGCATTAAAAAAATCCGGCCCCGAATCTCTGTTTAATTGTCCCGGTAAAATAATCTGAACCGGCTCTCCACGGGTTGTTTGTAATTTTTGGTTCAGCAAGTATTTATAGCGCCAGATATACTGGAGTAATTCTTCATTCATTGCCTGGTATTTTTATAGTGTATTAAAGCCGGTTGTTTGTATTTGGTAAAACTTCACACATATTTAATATTAAGAATAGTGTTTATGGTTATCTTGTGCAGCTAAAAATTCCTATAAGTATGAAAAAGATTTACACATTCCTATGTGGCATTTGCCTTTTTATGAACCTATCGGCGCAAACCACCTTACCCGCATTCTGGAGTTTTGTTAACCCAAGCCCTACCGAAGATTCTACATTGGCCCCGGCAGGCTGGAAAACAAGATTAAATATGGTGGTTACCGGAACCACACCTTATACCTATGCTACGGGGAGCGACGGTAATGCAGCATGCAGATTAGATGGTGCCGGTGAATATGTGCAGGTTTGGTTTGCAGAAAAACCAGGTCCTGTAAGTTTTTATATAAAGGGTACCGGTATATCGCCCGCTCCTTCTTTTGCAGGGGCTTTTAAAGTTCAGGAATCTATAGACGGAAGTGTATGGACAGACCTAAGAACATTTACTTCTTTAACCGGTACTTTTACACGTTATGTAAACACGCCATCGTCAGCAAGCCGTTATATTCGTTTTTTTTATGCGGAGAAACAATCCGGAAGTAATATTGCATTAGATAGCATACTTGTTGCAAAACCGGTTGCCGGTTTACTTGCAGTTATTAATGTTAAACGCGGCAATACTTCATTAGCCAATGGCGCCACTTATATTAACGGTAATGTTTCCTCAACTGTTTTTCAGATAAAGAATGGTGGCACCTCTCAAGCACTTGCCATAAGCAGCATTACGTTATCTGGCATAGATGCTTCAGATTATTCAATTACGAATGCACCAAGCAGCATTGCAGCAGGTGATTCAGCAAATTTTACACTTAACTTTAGTGCTGCAAAAACAGGTTCCAGTTTTGCTTCCCTAACTATTCATAACAACGATTCTGATAACGCGGGTTTTAACATTAAACTGTATGGCATTGGAGGTAATTATGCCACGCAGCCATCAGCGCAACCAACCGCATTAAGTTTTACAAATTTAAAGTCGTTTACATTTACTGTAAATTTTACTGAACCAATTCAAAAACCGGAAACTTATATTGTATTAAGAAAAAAAGGCTCTGCTGTTAGTGAAGTCCCGGTTGATGGTCAAACTTATTTAAGAGGTGATTATATTGGAGGTGCCCAGGTAGCATTTATTGGTTCAGCCAATACTTTTAAACCTACTTATATACTTGCTAACAGTAATTATAATTTTGCGGTGTTTGCCTGTAATGGCCCCACAGGTTATGAAAACTATTTAACCACAAATCCTTTAAGTGGCGGCACCAATACTCCGGCGGGTAATTCAGGCACTTATTATAATAATATAAATGTACTGAGCACTAATTTCATAACCATGCTTGCGCAAAGGATCAATACACACGATACTGTTTTTTATGGTAATTATACGCCCACCATGATCAATGAATTTTTAACCCGTGATACTTCAGCAGGAAAGAAAATAGTGAATTGTGTTTACACGTCTATTCCTTATATTTATACCGAACCATTTATCTGGTGGGGAAATGGCAGCGGTGGTTTATTAACCCGGGAACATACTTTTGCTCAAAGCTGGATGCCAAGTAACCAGGGAAACCCAAGTTGGCCAAATGCGCCCGGAGGCAGTAAAGAACTTCCTGAGTATAACGACCAACACCATCTTTTTCCGGCAAATCAAACCCAGGGTAATAATGTACGATCTAACTATCCATTCGGAAAAGTGGTAACAATCAGCTCTCAAAACGGAACAGGTAAACTGGGCACAGATGCAAGAGGAAAAACAGTGTATGAACCCCGCGATGAACAAAAAGGAAATACTGCCCGTGCGTTATTTTATATGTGTACTGCTTATAATGGCATTGGTGGCAGAAACTGGTCTTTGAGCGCTATTAACAGTGGCAAGCAAAATGATTCTATCTTAAAGGTATGGCATTTGCAGGATCCGCCTGATGCTTTAGAAATTGCCCGTAATGAATATATAAATTCAATACAGCATAACCGTAATCCTTTTATAGATCATCCGGAGTGGGTTAATTATATAAACTTTAATAACATGACTTATACCGGAGATACCACACCGGTAAAAATTCCATCCATTAAATTGGTTGAACCTAATACAAGTTCTGTATGGGAGAAATCAAAAATGGTTAAAATTAAATGGAGATTTTTAAATGTAGACAGCGTATTAATATTCTTTAGTTCTGATTCATTAAAAACAATGGAGAGTATAGGAGCTGCAATAGCAGCCAATAAAGATTCAATTAGTCTGCTGTATAACTTATCCATGAAATCTGCCAATGGAATCATCATTATTTTGGATCCTAAATCTGGTGCTGCAGATACTTCGGATTACTTTAGTATTGTAGTTTCTGTAGCTTTAAAGGAAGTGTTATTTGATTACTCCCTTCAGGTATATCCTAACCCGGTTTCTGCAGGTATGGTTACTATAAAAATGAATGCGGCAGGCCATTCTCAGTTACGTTTATATAACATTATTGGAGAACAACTGATACAAGCAGAATTTAACGATGAAGCTACCGTAGATATGGTTAACCATGCCCCCGGAATTTATTTCTTACAGGTAATTAACAGAGGTGTTACAAAAACTTTTAAACTGGTTAAGGAGTAACTGCATTGCTTAATTAATATGAATGTTATTGTAATAGAATTATAAAAATTTGGTGATCATAAAATGAGCACATTTGCATTGATGTGAACTGTTAACATGTTAATAACAATCAGGCTTTATATTATGATAATATTAAATTTAGAAGTGGTGGCAAATACCTAATTTAATCTTAATTTAATAATTTTAGCGTCTAAATCGGGTAAAAAAATACTTAATTTAATTTTTTATCGCTTGAAAATCAGGCTTTTTATATTGGTTCAGTAACAACACTTTTAAATAATTAAACACTTTCATACCTTATGCGCTCAAAATTTAAATTAAATA
>JACMQU010000150.1 GCA_014376805.1 Bacteroidia bacterium | reverse complement strand
TGAATTGTTACAAAGCAATATAAATATTTTTATGCTCACCGGTGATAATGCCGGTACTGCGAAGGCGGTAGCTGATGAGTTGCACCTTACAGGATTTAAAGCGGAATACTTACCGGAGGATAAATTGAATGAAATTAAAAAGCTACAAAATGGGGGCAAGCAAGTGGCAATGGCAGGCGATGGTATTAATGATTCTCCTGCACTGGCCCAGGCAAATATTGGCATAGCCATGGGTACCGGAACGGATGTAGCCATTGAGAGTGCTGAAATTACTTTAGTGAAAGGAGATTTACAGGGAATTGTAAAGGCAAAGAAATTAAGTAAGGCAGTGATGCAGAACATACACCAGAATTTAATTTTTGCATTTATTTATAATGTATTGGGTATCCCTATTGCCGCCGGCGTTTTGTATCCTTTTTTTGGAATTTTATTGTCCCCAATGATCGCAGCATTTGCAATGAGTTTAAGTTCTGTATCTGTTATTTTAAATGCCCTTAGGTTAAGGAATATTTCATTGTAATATTCTACCAATATTCAATAACAAACAGCCTCTTTATTTATTTAAAAAAAAGAGGCTGTATTTAAATATGGCTATCTCAAAATTAGTAATTGCCAATATTTTAAAACAGCCATTACAAAAAAATATTTAATTTATCTTCTATTAGTTTTTAACCAGTTGCCTAACTCCTGTATTTCCATTGTTTGAGAATTAATAATGTTATTTGCAATTGTTTTTAATTGCGCATTATTGCCATGATGTAAATATCCGGACGCATCATCAATAGCTGATTGATGATGTACCATCATGAGGGTTGCAAAATCGTTATCAATGTCACCTGTTATCAATTGTACATCCATAGCAGCATCCATTTTTTTCATACCGTCCATCTGCTCCATCATGTAATCCATATCAATATTGTCAACAGTAAGAGAAGCTAATATGGTTTTAAATTGTTGTATTTCCTTTTGCTGCTCTGTAATTATTTTTTGTGCTATACGCTTTAAGGAGTCATTTTTGCCTGCCTTTAATTCCATATTGGCCATGCTGATAGCACCTTCATGGTGCATTGTCATCATTTTTGCAAAATCAATTTCCGGATCATGGCTCATGGTCATAGCTTCCATTCTGTTCATAACTGCATGCATCGTATCCATCATTACATTGGCATCATGCGGTTGTAGATACTGGTTTTTATTACTGCTTTTACTGCATGCTCCAATAAGGATGATCAAAACGCTACCTAAAATAAATATTATCTTTTTCATATATTTTATTTGGTTAAAATTGCGTTGATTAATAAAGAGAAAAAAGATGTAAGTTTTTATTCCTTACATCTTTTTCAGATCAAGCTAAATACGCTTTTACATTTTCATCCCTTTCATTTTTTTACCGCCTTTCATGGCCACTAACTTCATCCCGCATTTCGGGCATTTACCAGGTTTGTCCATCACTATTTCCGGATGCATGGTACAGGTGTACTTTTTTGTAGTTGTCATTTTGTGCTTGTGCGTAACACTTTTCTGTGTACTGTCTTGTGCAAATGCACCTGTGTTTGCTGCTAATAAAATAGCTGCTGCAATGATTACTTTTTTCATGTTGTTTGATTTTATAATTAAAAAATAAGAATACTCGTTTTAGTA
>JACMQU010000013.1 GCA_014376805.1 Bacteroidia bacterium | reverse complement strand
GTTATGTTTTTTAATACCCAAGTAACGCTATCGCCAATTAATGCACCAAACTGAGTGTTTTTATAAGACACTTTTGAATTAATGTTGTATACACAGGCCGAATCTTTGACCATTGTTTCTGTTTTAAAGTATTTTTTCTTTACGAAGGCAACTGCAAAATCAGCATTAGGAATGTTTAAAGGATCAACTACCGTGACATTAATTGGGCCTCTTGCATTTTCATAGGTTACTTGATCAACTCTTCCGTTCGAATTTAAAATAGCATCAATTGTAGACTGAGTATAATCTAAGGCGTTACCTCCGTTACCTTGTCCTTCAACACGGGTAATTTTAGGCCCGTAACCATAAGCAGATTGAGCTACGGTTCCATTATTTTCAGCACTAGGTGTGTGAGGAATACCATAGGCTTTTTTAGATTTACGACCCTCTAAATAAGGGTGTTTTTGACCTAAAAAACTTGGTGCATTTTGAGTCACTAAAGCCTGATCTTCTTTATACTTGGCATATTCATTATAACCATAAGCAAGTGTTAAAAAATAATATGTTTTATTATTAATAACTTTTTTATTACTAGCTGATGAAAATAAGTCTTGTGTAAAATGGAACGTAGATTTAACGCCATTATCAGAACCTACTGCTTTTACACTTGCCACGTCACCTCCAGCAGCAGCATCAAATTCATAATTGATTAAAGTTTTAACGCCATTAGCCACATCACAACTAAATGCTAATTTCGCTTTAGATGGATCAGTTAATTGTTCTTGTGTAATTCCTTCATTTAATAATTGAAATACTTTGAATCCCTCAAAATGATAATATCGATCAATGTTTTTAAAAATAGTAAGAGTATTGGTAACAGGGGGAAAAGTTGAAATTGTATCAACAATAATGGAAACATCTAACTCTTTATAGTTATTTAAATAATTATTTGAAGTCGGTTTGTTTGTAAAATATAAAATCAATTCATTATCTAATTCCTGAATGGTCATGTCAGGTGCTTCAGGTCCTGATAATACTTTAAAACAGTTATCAAATAAGGCTTGCGCTTTATCATCTGCCGTTTTTAACAAAGGAATTGATGCTAATTGGTCGGTTGTAGATGTACGAGCCCAAGGTAAACCAAAGGTTACATAATTTACAGCACCCGGCAATAACTCGAAAGGTCCAGATGATTGCAAAAATCGTCTATCACCAGGTGTATTAGCAGCAGTTACCTCCGTCCAAGAGTTGCCACAAGGTCCGTTTGTGTATGTATCGGCTGGGTAAACATAACTCGTTGTATTTAAACCTCCATACGCATTACCTCCACAAGTAAAGGGAGTACCATCTTTCCAAAAACCGGTCATGTATTGGTAGGTTTGAGTCGCATTTTGAGGATCGGTTGTCTGTAAAGGCACTCCGGGCAAAGAATTATTGAAATATAAGAATTTAGTCATTCCCATTTGCTCACCAGCTTCATCTATTAAGCCATTGCCATTATTATCAATACCATCCGTTGTATTAATAGGGCCTTGAAAGAAGTCGCAACCTAATGCAGGAATGCTGCTACCGTAGCCTAAGGTTCCACCAAAGGATTCATCATAATTATCTGAGTTATAAATATAACCCAGACCTCTTTTTACATCACAACCAATATAGTCATCACCATAATAACCTAAGTCGGCATCCGTCCAAACCGTCATATATGTATTTGACAACTGAAAAGAAGAACGGTTAATAATTTGATAAGAATAAAAAGTCATATTATTAATTTCATCGGTTGTTTTAAAGGCAAAAGCTTGGGCTCGTACTTCCATACCAATCGCTTTTCCACCAGTTGCAGCATGCACATTTCCATTATCGTTATACACCCACCAAAGTGTTTCATCACCAAACACGCGTGCTTTACAAACACCTAAATTATCTTTACCTGCATTGTTATAAATATCATAATAAGGATAATCACCAGCCTCAGGATTATAAGTTCCACTGCCATCAAAATCATAATAAGGAGCTAATAAGGGATCTTGATTAGCAGATAAATCACCGTCTCCAGGCCAATTTTTAATATTGGATGTGACAACTCCAAAATTAGGACTTCCAGGTAATGCGAACGCATCAACTTCAGAGCGTGTTATTTTGAAAATTTTATCATATTGAGAACATACATCTTGTGTAACAGAAGCATCTATAGTGCTTAAAGGGCCTGTCCAAAAATCAATCCCATCCTGGCGATAGGTTTGAGCGGCTACCTTTAACTGTCCACCAGCATCTAAGCCGCCAAACCATACGTTACCCGAAAAATTTGATGAAATCCATTTAGACTTATCTTGTACTTTAGGAACAACATAGTATGCATTTCCGCTTCCAAATAAATCCCACCACATATCAGATCCGGAAAAAATAATGGTTCTCACATTATTTACTGCAAGCTCAGCTGCCGACTGAGGTGAAGTACATCCAGACGCTACCTTATGAACATTTGATGTTTTTAAAACGTAGCCTTGCTTTTCTCTTGCTGAAACAGTTAATACACTTAGTGTAGCCGCTGCTATTAAGAGATGTTTGTTAAATTGAATCATATTTTTCATATGTATAATATTTATTGTTATTTAGTTATTATATGTCACTTTCATTATTTATTACTTAAAGAATCTTTGATGAAGGTTTCATATTAATATTGTTTTAGGATTAAAAATCTAATAATACACCTATTCTAATAGTTCGAGGACGAGCATAGTAACTTGGGTTATTTAAATAAATATTATACTGGTCTGTAAATGCTTGTGGACTAACACTTCTAGCCACATTTGCTTGACCTGTAGCTGATGCTAAATAACCATCATCATCAGGATTACCGGTATAGCTGTAAACATTTAATATATTTCTGGTATTTAATAAGTTTAATACTTGCAAATATATATTTAGGTTAGCTGTTTTCTTTTTATCAGAATCTTTTTTACCCCAAGATAATTCAATATTTTTATCAATGCGTAAATCAGTTCTAAATTGCCAAGGCTTGTTGGATCCATTTAATGAGCCTAAAATAGATGTTCTGCCTCCAACTGGAGTTGGACTAGAATAGCGAGTGTAAGGAGAACCTGAGCCAACGTGGACTATTAAATTGGCACCCATGTTTTTAAAGATTTGAACGGTCTGTGTTGCATCTTTCTTTTTACGGTTAAATTGAGGTCCCTTGTAATCTTTTCCTTCTCCAAAACGGTAATCTAAATTAATAGTAATATTATGTCGTTGATCGTAATCTAAGGGTAAGGTTACGCGTAAATTTGGTTGACCAGAGTTTGCTAAATTAGCACCTGAATTAGCATTTGAACCGGAACCGTCAGCAAATTGCAAGGTATAGTTTGCCGTTAAAGAAACGCCACCTGTTCTACGTAAATCAAATTCTAAACTCATCCCTTTTACTGTACCAAAATCTCTATTTACATATGTCGTATAGTTTCTTGGATATGCCTGATTTAAAAGTTGCTGAGTTATTTGGTTTCTCATTTCACGGTAAAATGCTGTAATCTTTATAGCTGCATTTTTCTTTTCGTTCAATACTTGATTATAACCTAATTCGTAATCAATAGTTTTTTCAGGTTTCAAATTTGAATTGGTAATAAATGGATTAGAAGATTGAGAATTAATAGTATAATAATCCATTGGATTAAAACGCATATTTAAAGCACTATTGCTATATGGGTCAGTTGAGCCAGAAGGGCGTTGAGTTAACACATCATAATGTGCAAAGAAATTAGCGACATCAGATATTGGAAATGAAAAAGCTATACGAGGCATCACATTAATTTGAGGCACATAATCTTTAAACGCATTTACGCTAAAAGCATTCTTAGAAGCAAAGTCAGCATCTTTTAGCCAGGGATGGATTTTGCCATCAATCGCTAAAGCACTTGGGTCACTGATCTCTTTACCTTCTGAATTATACC
>JACMQU010000149.1 GCA_014376805.1 Bacteroidia bacterium | reverse complement strand
TTTCTCTAAGAAAATATCTTTTTTGCCATGCAATAAAATATGTCCTGCTTCGTGAAAAAAGGTAAACCAAAAACTATCGTTCCGCTTATATCTGCCTGATAATTGTAAGAGTGGCGTATTGTTAAGCCAACGTGTACTGCCACATATAAGGGCTTTGGGCAATGTTGGTGTGTGTACCACTTTTACGCCAGCTTCCAAGCAAATACCTTGTAGTTGTTTATAGAAGTTTGCAGGGTGCTTTGCCATTACTGTTTTTAGTTTGGGCAATGCTTCTCTAAAGTTTTTTTCTGAATAGTCTTTTGCCTGTAATCCGGTAGCCTGTAATTCTCCTTTGCGTAACCATGCAGATATTGCATAAGGCTCGTTGGTATTAGCCAACGAAATACGAAAAGCAACTTTTAGTTGCTGCTTGAAATAATAATCTTCCCATGCTGAATGATTGGAGAAACCAAAAAAGGCAAGCATTGCCATTGTTTTTTCCTGTATGGTTGCCGCTTGCGGTAACCATTCATTTTTAATCATTTCTGCTAAAGGAAATTTCTTTGCCCATACAACAGATTGTTCAATTACGGCCTGGCGTTTTTCTCTTGCCATATATTCATCGTAGCCCCTTTGGTGGTTCATCCAAAAATGTGCAGGTATCTTGGTAACATTTTCAAATTGAACGGCCATATCGGAGGTAATAGAACTATCGCCTTTTAGAATGGCTGTGATGGTTTTTTCAGGCTTCCCGGTACGGAGTGCAAACTCTTTAGGGCCCATTTCCATTTCCTCCATTTTCTCCAATAAGGTTTCACCTGGGTGAAAAACTACAGAGGGGAAATATTGATTTTGCTTTGCCATGGGTTTGTTTATTAATGATAATCTACAATTTCTATAACTTCTATGCCTGTTATTTCAAGCCAAATGTATTGACCCGTGTACGTTGTCCGGGATGGGGATTTCGTGAGGTGTGAAAACCAACCTGTAAGTTTGGTCTAAGTCGCAAGCCCATTGCCCTTTTCTATCTCCCGTAAGTTCATGGAACTTACCGGGTACGTTTCTAACATCTTCTAAGGTGTGGGCATCTTTCATGGCATTGAGCCTTGTTATGAGTAGCTTAGCGCTTCTGTCGCCCAACTTTTGACGGCACTTATTGTATTCGGCTGAAAGTTTCTCCAGTTTCTTATCTGTAAAAATTATTTCCACTGCAAAGCTAATATTATTTTAGTTAACAGAAAGTGTAAATTGAAATAATTACAACTTTTGATTGCCGTATGGTTGTTTTCACTCCTTTTTTTTACTATTTAAAAATCATGAAGTTGGCTGTTCCTGCTCCCTTTAATTTTTTAAATTGAACTTCCTAAAACGCCGGCATTTAACAGCATACAAGTGAAATTGGGGCATTTTTGTAAGGTGGCAATTTTTATATTTGGAATTAACCCTAAAGGATGAAATAGTTGCGAACGGAACCCCAACTTCTCTTGTACGCAAATCGGTTTCATCAGAACATAAGAATGTAAACAAGTTGCCAATGTGGATTGTCTGGCTAATGGTTATTATGTAAAAAAAGGGATTATACTACTTGCTTTCTCAGCAAATTTTTTGCAGTGAATAAAGGTTAGTTCTTTTTGGCTATTGACCTTTCTATTATTGCTTAACTTTAACAATGATGTGCCTACTCCCATAATCTTTTCACCTTCCGCACTTTGCCTTTACATTAAAACATTGTACGGTTCTTTAAAATAAATCCACTTGAACCAAAGTTCAAAAGCGGGATCAACAAACTCAAATTTCCCATCAATATCATGGATTATATCATTGTTGATGAGAATAATTTTATTTTTAAGCACATTGCGCGGGGTGCCAAGTAAGTGTTTTTGCATTACAGCTACACTGGTAAACCGGGTTTCGTTTTTGGCTACTGCCTTTAAAAAATTTAACTGTGTACTGCTAATGTATTCTACTTCCTTTTGGTATAAGGGAGAGTTAGCATTAATTAGTTCATTTAATGCCGTAATCAGTTCAGTTTTGGTAGCCCTTTTTTGTGTGTAGTTCCAGGTATAATGTGCAAGTTGTTGTACATACCACGAATGGTTTTTCATGAGCATGGGTATGTATTCCGCTGTTTTTTCATCTATATGTTTTCCGGCACCTTCAAAGCTTTTACAGATAAAGGTAATCCACTTTTTTGTTTCTATTTTAGGAAGCAACATAATATCTCCAAAGCGATAAAATGGTTTTGACGAATTGTTGAATATTTCTGTCATCATATGGCGTTTACTACCAAACAGGCAATAGGTAACAGATTTTTGTCTTTGCCAGCAAGCGCGTAGTTTTTTCTCAAAAATAAGATATCCATTAAATGAAGATAGATTCTGAAATTCATCTAAGCAGATAATAAATTTTACTCCTTTTTTTTTGGCAATTATTTCAGGAAGGTTCAACACTTCATCACTATTTTTTTTCAGTTCATCCCAATCAAAACTTAAGTTAAAATCATTGGCGGGATCGATACCTATACTTAATTTTGGGATCAGTTTAGAAAAAAAATCTTTACCACTATTCATCCATTCCTGCCATTTAGAGGAAGATGCTTTAATAACTTCACGGGCATAGTGCTCCAGAAACTCAGCTTCACTGCCAACCGCAAACAGGTCAATTAAAACTGTTTTAATTTTTGGCTCCTTTTTATTTATATCCGCTATAACTTTTTCAACAAGAGATGATTTTCCCCAGCGTCTGGGTGAGATAAGGGTTGTATTAATGCCATTTAACAGGTTGCTTTTTAACTTTTGTGTTTCCGTTTCGCGGTTGGTAAATGACTGAACACTTACTGTAGTGCCGTAAATAAAGGGGGAATCTTTCATAATATATATTTAATACCAAATAGTATTATACCAAATGGTATTATACTAAATGGTACTCAAAGATATTAATTTGTAGATTTATTTCAATCTTTTTATTATTAATTTTAATGGAACAGAAGCTTCATTGGTATGTACTTTAAAAAAATATTTTGAAACCTGCACCAAATTCACCAAATTGAAACAAATTTTAAATCATGATTTTGAGAGGTTATAAACACAGTGTTGCGGAGCGCCTGATGCGTTACGTACAAATAGATACAACGGCTGATCCCAACTCGGATACGCAACCTTCTTCGATGAAACAAAAAGACCTTCTTAAACTATTGGTTCAGGAATTACTTGCCTTGGGTATTGCAGATGCCGAAATGGATGAGAATGGTTATGTGTATGCAACCATTGAAGCCAATACAGATAAAAAAGTACCGGTACTATGTTTGTGTGCGCATGTAGATACGTCGCCCGACTGCAGCGGTACAGATGTTAAACCAATACTGCACAAACAATGGAACGGTAAAGATATTGAAATGCCTGATGATGCCACTGTGGTTTTGTCGGCTAAAAATCACCCCTATTTATTGCAGCGTGTGGGCGATGATATTATTACGGCTTCGGGCAAAACATTACTGGGTGCCGATGATAAAGCCGGCATTGCTGTGATCATGGATTTTGCCCAATTCCTGGTATCGAATCCAGGGGTATCGCATGGTAAGATTCGTATTTTGTTTACCCCTGATGAAGAGATTGGCAGAGGTGTAAATAAGCTTGACATTAAAAGGCTGGCTGCTGATTTTGCTTATACTTTAGATGGCGGTGAGCGCGGACATTTAGAAGGTGAGTCGTTTTCGGCTGATGGGTGTACCATAACATTTGCCGGAATTAGTGCGCACCCTGGTTATGCAAAAAACAAAATGGTAAACGCACAAAAAGTGCTGAGCTATTTTATGACACTACTTCCTAATGATAGCTGGTGCCCGGAAGTTACCGACGGCTACCAGGGATTTGTACATCCTGTGCATATAGAAGGTGGAGTTGAGGAAGCGAAGGTACAGTTTATTGTGCGCGATTTTGTTACGGCAAAGCTGGCTATTTATGAAACCAAATTAGAAGCCCTCGCAAAAGAGGCTATATCAAAATTTCCGGGTGCTGCTTACCGTGTGGAGGTAAAAGAACAATACCGCAACATGCGGGAGATTCTGGATACTGTGCCGCAGGTGATGGAGTATGCCAAAGAAGCTTATAAGTTGTCGCACCTGAAACCATTAATTCAAAACATACGTGGCGGTACAGACGGTTCAAGACTCTCGTTTATGGGCTTGCCTTGCCCGAATATTTTTACCGGCGAAATGGGCATACACAGTCGACAGGAATATGTAAGTGTGCAAGACATGGAAAAGGCTGTAGAAGTATGTGTGAATCTGGTGCAGGTATGGGCGCAGAAAAATTAAATGAGTTGTTTGTTTCTCTTTGTTTGAACCAGTTAGGTGTATATGTGTTTTTTTGAACTCATAAAAGAATTGCCTTCATTTTAACACTTTCTGAAACCATGGGTCTTTCAGTTAAAAATCTAAAAGAAGTAGTTTATAATAAGCAGATAAAAAATTGAAATTCAAATATGAACACAACATTTTCTGCCGACTATGAAGCTTATGGTAAAAAGCACAAAAAACCGGAACATGCCGTGGTTTAAATATTTGTTGGATTATAGAAGTGATGAATGAATTAGCTAATTTTTACCTGCAACAACCCGAACCTGTATGAGGAACATTACTTGCTTTAAGACAAATTATTTTGAACCAGGACAAAAACACAATCGGTACCTGGAAATATGGAATGTTTTTTTTCATTATAAAGAAAATGTTTTGTTATCTGTGGGTTCACAAAAAACACAAAAAACCTTACAGTGGAATTGTAGAAGGTAATAAATTTGATGAAGCATTTTTAATTTAGCGAAACCGTTTACGTATTATAATAATGCTGTTTGATCCAATCCAGGATTTACCATAGCAAGTGATAGAAAACATTATCCAAAAAGGAATAATTTTGTATAAGTCAGGCCTAATAAAAATTAAGGAATAACAATATACCTCGTTGTATTTCTTAAATTTTTAACACATACCCTTTTAAATAGATTTAACATTTATCAACGCAAATATGTATATTGCATTTTACTGAAAAATTAAATTATAAACAAATGCATAAAGATAATTTTTCGAATGTTGCAGTTGCCTATGCCAAGTACAGACCTGCATATCCTGCAGGGCTTGTGGCAGAAATTATTGCCTTAACAAAAGACCGGCAACTGGCCTGGGATTGCGCATGTGGAAATGGTCAGATGGCTACATTACTTTCACCATATTTCGATGAAGTGTTTGCATCAGATATCAGCAATAAACAATTGGCACAGGCCATTGCTGAACCTAAAATAAGATATGTGCTTGAGCCCGCAGAATTAAGCAGCCTTGCCAACCAAAGTGCAGATTTGATTACCATTGCGCAGGCATTTCACTGGTTTAAATTTAATGATTTTTATGCTGAAGTAAAACGCGTTTTAAAACCTGGTGGTGTAATTGCGGCTATTGGTTACGGCCTGCTAAAAATCAATGAGCCCTTAGATAAAATTATCAGTCGTTTTTATACAGAGATACTCGGCCCATATTGGGATGCGGAACGCAGGCATGTAGACAATGCTTATAAAGACATTCCATTCCCATTTAATGAAGTGAACATGGGTAAATATTGTATCCACGCAAGGTGGACTGTTGATCAGGTATTAGGCTACCTGGGCACCTGGTCTGCAGTGCAGCATTATAAAAGCAATACCGGTATAAATCCTTTAAATTTAATTGAAAAAGAAATTCGTACCATAGCAGGCAACACAGAAATGTTTACAATCGAATTCCCTGTTTTCGCCAGGGTTGGAAGGTGGTTACCGTAGAGAGGTTGCATTCACCCCAAAAACCCCACCAAAATACATCATCGAAAAAAGCGTAAAACCATGCAGGCAATTTCTGCATATAGAAGAAGAAGGTTACAAAACAACCATACAATTGCCTACAAAAACCCCAGTTGCAATTTAGCAGATTCACTCATCAAATCCTGACTCCAGGCCGGATCAAAAACCACCTTCACCTCAACCTCCTGCACACATTCTATGGCACCTAGTTTTTCTTTTATTTCGGCAGGCATACTTTGCGCAGCCGGGCAAAACGGAGAGGTTAATGACATGATGATTTCGATATTTAAACTATGGGAAACATTCACTTCATAGATTAAACCAAGCTCATAAATATTAACCGGAATTTCAGGATCAAAAATGGTTTGCAATACCTGTATAGCTTCATTCTGTACATCCACAAAATTGCGTAATGGCTTTGATATATCGTTATTAATTATTAGTTCTTCCATGTTGTTCAACTTTCAAAAATCATAAATTCTATTTACCTATAGGCAAATTCCATCATCCCAAGGTAGACCACCCATCTCCCATCTCCCATCTCCCATCTCCCAGTGCTCATCTCCCAGTGCTCAACTCCCAGTGCTCACCTCCCAGTGCCCAACTCCCAGTGCTCATCTCCCAGTGCTCAACTCCCCGTGCTCAACTCCCAGTGCTCATCTCC
>JACMQU010000012.1 GCA_014376805.1 Bacteroidia bacterium | reverse complement strand
TAACAGGGATCAGGATCAGGCTGAGCCTATAAATACTATCGCCGGATATTTTATATTGTTCTAGCCCTGCCTCCCCAATTACCATTAAAACAGCATCGGCAATAATCAAATCATGAGCCTGAATACTCACATAGTTTCATTTTAATAACCTGCGGATTTCTCAGATTTGAAATATCTATTATTTCCAGTTCGTTTACACCCCTTACACATCTTCGTCCGATAGACTTACTACTTAGGGTAAGATAAGCATAATTCTGATCAGCAACTACCGGATCACATGATGTGAAATGCTGATAAAGAGCTAACTGGTTTGGCAATAGTCTGTTTGAAATATCAAAAATATACATACCATTTAATGATCCCACAAAAAGGGTCGCTGCATCTCGAGAAAAAACAGTTTCGATGGCAACTCCTAACTTAGCGGTGCCTGCTGGTGTTGGATTGTTTTTATCGGCTACATCAAAAATATTAAGACTGGTTAATGATACGGTATATAAGGTATTTCCCACAACGGCAAACCGGGCAGTGCTGCCTGATGATCCTGTATTAACATTATTATTTAAAGTTGCTGAATCCTTCGTACAGGAGGAAATGCATCCCATATTAAAAAACAAAAATATTATTTTTTCATGGTCTTTATTATTTTTTGAACCAGGATACCAGCACCAGATCAGGAGCGCGGTTCTCTTTAATATACTGCGAAGGAATTGATAACTGATCGGGTGGAAAGGGTTCGGGAAAAGCATCCACAATGCGTTTAACTACAAAAGGTTTAGTTGCATCACTCGCATCAATAGCTACCAGATCGGTTGCATTATCTACATATAGAGTGGTACCTTTTATGGCAAGATCGAGACAGCCCACTACGCTGATAAAACCTATTTTAACCGGGGCTTTCGGATTTGTATTATCGACCATATGAATTCCTTTATAACTTTCGCGGATAAAAATAATATTATCTTTATAATAAATTTTAGCAGGGTTATTTAATTCCGCGGGCCCTTCAAATTTAATAGAAGATTCCAGTTCGGCCCGTTTCATAAATAACGGTTTATATGCGGTCTCTGAACTATTTTGATGACAGGTGGAAGCTGAAAAAATTACCAATAAAAAAAGTGAAGAGATTACAAACAAAAAGGGTAACGATTTATTTTTCATATCACTATATAGGCTATCTAATATAATAAAAAACCAGAATAAAAAAACTTAATTAATCAGCCTGAAATATTCTATGATGATCCTAAAAGTAAGAACATTTATTCACTATGGTATAACCGGGTGAAATCTTATTCAGGTTCTGTGTATAATTCCCGGTGCAGGTTGTGCGGTAGGCATAACAATCATCTCATTAATATTCACATGCAGTGGTCTGGAAACTACATAATAAATCGCATCAGCAATGTCTTCAGCTAACAGGTTATCAAAACCTTCATAAATTTTTTTCGCCCGCTCTTCATCTCCATGAAAACGCACAATAGAAAATTCAGTTTCTACAGCACCAGGATAGATGCCGCTTACTTTTACCGGATATTGAGCCAGTTCTATCCGCATTGCTTTATTTAATGCATCAACCGCAAACTTGGTAGCACAATAAACATTGCCGTTCGCATATACTTCTTTTCCGGCAATACTACATAAATTAACTATATGCCCTGCTTTGCGTTCAATCATACCCGGAATTATATGCCGGCTTACATATAATAAACCTTTTATATTGGTATCAATCATCACTTCCCAGTCATCAATATTACCTTTGTCTAAGGTGCCTTGTCCACTTGCTAATCCTGCATTATTTACCAGAAGTGTAATATTTTTAAACGCTTCAGGAAACTGATTAATTCCATTTTCAACAGCCTTTCGATCTCTTATATCGAAAACTGAAATAAAAGTTTCGATGTTATAAGTAGTTTCAAGAAGAGTCTGCAGGGCCTTTAAGCGCCCTTCTCTGCGGCCGTTCAATATCAGGTTATATCCATGCTGTGCCAGTTTGTGGGCAGTTGCTTCTCCAATGCCAGCAGAAGCGCCCGTAATAAATGCAATTTTATTAGTCATTTTTTTATATTTTCGAAAACCAGGTTAATACAACAAAGATGAATTTTTCACTCGAAAAAAACGAACATTATACTTTGCTTCAAACCAATTTATTGGGGTTGGTTCAGGCACAGGTAGAAGAATTAACAGAAATGGTAAAACAGGAACTTTCTAATGGGGGTGCCAAATACCTTATTATTAATTTTGAAAGCATTAAGGAATGTAATGCAGCCGCTGTTAGAGAGCTTATTAATTTAGGCAAGTACCTCGCAACTCATAAGGGTATGCTTATTATAAGTTGTATGAATGATCAGTTTACCCGCCTGTTAGATAAAGCAGAAATTATTTTTGTACCTAGTGATATGGAAGCAATAGATTATATATTTATGGATCAACTGGAGAAACAATTTTTAAGTGATAATTCAGAAAATTAACAAATGGCTTTTGAAGTAACGATTTTAGGGAACAGCTCTGCCTCACCCACTCCTAACAGGCATCCAAGCGGACAATACGTTAGTATTTGTGATCATTATTTACTAATAGATTGTGGTGAAGGCACGCAAATGCAATTGCAGAAATACAAAATCAAGAAGTCGAAGATCTCTCAGATTTATATTACCCATGTACATGGTGATCATATCTTAGGTTTACCGGGCCTCATCCTTTCTATGAACCTGATGAAACATGATAAGCCACTTCATGTATATGGCCCGAAAGAGTTGTTTGACATCCTGGATGTTTTCTTTAAACATTCGAATACAGAATTTTGTTTCCCATTACATTACCATGCACTTGACACAGAAAAACCTGCTATAATTTTTGAAAACCTTTATTACAGTGTTAAAACATTTCCATTGTTTCATCGTATCCCAACTGTTGGATTTTTATTTGAAGAACACAGCATCTTAAAAAAATTAAATGCAGTAGCCTGCCAGAAATTAAAAATTCCTTTCACACATTTCAACGATATAAAAATGGGCAAAGATTATATTTCGCCTGAAGGAAAAGTTACTTTAAATGAATTGCTTACGTTTCCATCAACACGTCCGTTGAGTTATGCCTACTGTTCGGATACCATTTATGATGAACGAGTAATACAAGCCATACACGAAGCTGACTACCTGTACCACGAAGCAACTTTTATGCATGATAAACTGGACCGTGCCATACAAACCATGCACACTACTTCAAAGCAAGCCGGTATGGTTGCAAAAAAGGCCAATGTAAACAAACTTATAATTGGTCATTTTTCATCCCGATATGAAGACCTCTCTCAACTTTTAACCGAGGCTCAAACGGAATTTGAAAACACGGAACTTGCAGAAGAAGGAAGAACTTTTATTATTGAATAAATTAACACCTTTTTTAATGTATTAAAGGGTAGATAACCTAATCAGGCTATCTACCCTTTAGTTATTAAATTCACAATACTTTATAAAGGTTAAATCTTTTACTTTTATAGGATCCAAAAGGTGAAGATGATTTGCTTTAATTAATTAAGTTTCGGATGTTTTTATGGTACTTATAAAGGTATCATTAAAATTATGACCATAACAAAACTTCACACTCCTTATTCCCTTCAATTCTTTTACCTTTGAACCATGCAAACATTTACACCTGTTAACTGGCATGATTACGAACTATTGGATTGTGGCAACTTTGAGAAGCTTGAGCAATTTGGACCGGTTATACTTAGAAGACCTGAACCACAAGCTTTGTGGGATAAGGTATGGGATGAGCTTGAGTGGAAAAAAGCAACTGATATTACTTTTAAACAAAAAGGAAGTCATAGTGGTGAGTGGCTGAACCCAAAGAAAAAAAGCACTAAATGGCCGCTCGTTTATCAAACAAAAGAATTTAAACTAGCGTTCAACTTATCACTTACCTCATTTAAACACGTTGGCATTTTTCCTGAACAGGCTGCTAACTGGGATTATATTTTTGAAAATCTTAAAAAAGTTAAAGGCGAACAACCCAGGTTTCTTAATCTTTTTGCCTACACAGGTGGAGCAAGCATTGCTGCAAAGGCGGCAGGTGCAGATGTTACCCATGTAGATAGTGTGAAGCAGGTAATTAGCTGGAGCAAAGAAAACATGGAAGCATCTAAACTTGATAACATTAGATGGATAGTAGAAGATGCGATGAAGTTTGTGAAACGTGAAGTTAAACGAGGTAAAACCTATCATGGTATTATATTAGATCCGCCTGCTTATGGCATAGGAACCAATAATGAGCGCTGGCAATTAGAAGATAGTATTAATGAATTATTAAAAGATATAGCATTAATTCTTGATCCGAAACAACACTTCTTAATCCTCAATGTATATTCCCTGGGCTTAAGTGCTTTGCTGGTTCAGAACCTTGTTGAACGCAACTTTAAAGAAGCAAAAGACATGGAGAATGGCGAGCTTTATTTACAGGCGAGATCTGGTATAAAATTGCCTTTAGGTATTTTGTCGAGGTACACTTTTGGGTTGTAAAGTGTCCACTCAAAGTTTCCATCAAATAAAGAAATTATCAATTTAAGAAAATAGTAAATTAATAAAATTAATACAATTTAAAGTAGGTGATAATGGCGAAAATTTTCAGGAATAATTTCGACTATTAATTTAAAAAATGATAAATAGTTATACCTTAAATTACTAAAATTAATATACCTTCTATACTTTATATTTCTTCTTAATCTGAAAGAAGTAACTTCTGCTGATCTCGAATGGTTTTTCCATTCCTTTTAAAAATAAACGACCCGTGTCATTGGTCCACTTTTCAATTTTAATTACATTAAGTAAATTAACAATAGTGGATCTGTGAATTTGTATAAACACATCTTCAGGTAAGCGATTATCCCAGTTTTTAATAGAATTATACGTAATGCTCAGTTTATTGTCATTCATATAAACCTTAGTATAATTGCCAAAGGCTTCAATATAATTAATGTCTCTGATTTTTATAAAATTCAGTTTACTGTCAAAACTCAATAAAATAATCTGATCAGGTTTAAAACGTTCTTCATCTCCTTCTTCAAAGGCTGCCACCGGCTGTTCTTCATTCATCTCAGTAACCCGATCAATGGCTTTCTTTAAACGGTCGCTACTAATTGGTTTTAAGATATAATCCACCGCATTTAATTCAAAAGCTTTAATTGCGAAATCAGGATGAGAGGTGATAAAAATTATTTTAGGGCTACAGGTTATTTCGTTTAAAAGATCTATGGAGGTAAGTCCATTTAAATCAATATCCAGAAATACCAGGTCAGGTTGGGTAGCATTAATCACTTCGCGGGCAGATTCATAGTCGGACGCTTCTCCAATAATTTCAATATTAGGAAAATTGTCCAATACTTTTTTCAAGGTTGCACGCATCATGTCAACATCGTCAACTACTACCGATCTTATTTTATCTTTATTCATAAATGAAATAACTCCAGTTGTTTTATAAACTTAAAATTCATTAAGAACGAAAAATTTTTTATTCTTAATTTATGCAAAAAAAACCTTCTAAGTCAATATACCTGCATTTTATATTCCTAAAAAACGCAAATCATTAAAAATCACTTAATTAATATATGACACTTTTTTTACTTACAACATCAAACAGCAAGATTCAAATTAATGAATTTCATAAGAATTATTACTTACGTCGCTCTCTGATTTTACTTCATCTTCTGCAACAACTCTTGTTTCAGGACGCATTTGTGGGAAGAACAACACATCCTGAATTGAAACCTGATTGGTCATAAACATACAAAGCCTGTCAATTCCAATTCCGATTCCGGCTGTTGGAGGCATTCCATATTCAAGTGCACGTAAAAAATCATGGTCAATAAACATCGCTTCATCGTCTCCCCTTTCCATCAAACTTACCTGTTCTTCAAAACGTTCTCTCTGATCAATAGGATCATTTAATTCGGAATATGCATTCGCAACTTCTTTCCCGTTAATCATTAATTCAAAGCGTTCAACCAACCCTTCTTTGGTTCTGTGTTTTTTGGTAAGTGGACTCATTTCAACAGGGTAATCAATGATGAATGTTGGTTGAATAAAATTACCCTCACACTTGTCACTGAACAGTTCATCAATCAATTTTCCTTTACCCCAACCGCTCTCAACAGGTATATTCAATTTAGCACAAGTTGAACGCAATTCATCTTCGTTCAATTGGCTTACGTCTACACCGGTATATTCTAGTATGGCATCAAAGATGGTAATGCGTTTAAAAGGTGCTTTATAACTTAGCCAATTTTCACCCATTAATACTTCAGTTGTACCATGTAACTCCATAGCCACTTTTTCTAGCATTTTTTCAGTAAAGTCCATCATCCAGTAATAGTCTTTATATGCTACATAAAATTCAAGGATAGTAAACTCCGGATTATGAGTTCTGTCCATTCCTTCATTCCTGAAATTTCTGCTGAATTCGTAAACCCAATCGAAGCCGCCTACTATAAGTCTTTTTAGATATAGCTCGTTGGCAATGCGCAAATAGAATGGAATATCCAAGGCATTGTGATGAGTAATAAACGGACGTGCCATAGCTCCTCCTGGTATATTTTGCAATACCGGAGTATCTACTTCAAGGGCACCATGATCGTTCAAAAAATCACGGATGGTTTTGATCATTAACGATCGCTTTTGAAACGTTTCTTTAACATGCGGATTAACGATAAGGTCTGCATAACGTTGGCGGTAACGAAATTCCGGATCCGTTACAGCATCAAAAGTTTCTCCCTCCTTTTCTTTTACAATGGGCAAAGGATGCAAGGCTTTTGAAAGCAACGTAAGTGTTTTGGTATGTATAGATATCTCTCCTGTTTTTGTCTTAAAAACATGCCCTGATATGCCTATGATATCTCCAATATCAAGTAACTTTTTAAATACCGTATCATACAATGATTTATCTTCTCCCGAACAAATATCATCTCTTCTGATATATATCTGTATTCGCCCCGGATCATCCTGTAGCACTACAAATGCAGCTTTGCCCATATCACGCATACTCATAATACGACCAGCAAAATTTACCTGTTTCCATTTTTCATCATCCGGATTATTTTCATAATTCCCCTTTATTTCTTTTGATGTTACAGTAACATGAAAGGTAGCTGCGGGATAAGGATCAATTCCTGCCTGATGAAGATCGTTTAATTTCTGACGTCTGATGCGTTCCGGCTCACTTAAATGTGGTTGATGTTCCATAATATTTTGCGAAAATAAGTTAATCAGGCTTAGCTTTAACCATTAAACTTTACTTATTACTCTTTGTGTGGCACCAATATTTAGTGGTTTAATAAAAAAACCTTCTACAAACTTATATGATTCAGAGCGAATTCTGTCAGCGGGATCAATGGAAGTTGTTAAAATAATAACCGGAGATTGCTCTTTCATTTGTTGGTAAGCTTCCAGAAATCCCCATCCATCCATCTCAGGCATATTAATATCAAGGAAAATCATATCCGGATTATTTTCATTTAAATAAATCAAAGCATCTTCTGCAGTAAGGAATTCGGTAATATCTATATCGTCAGTTAACCGTTGAATAAGTTTTTTATTAACAAAATTATTTATCGGATCGTCATCAATTAATAATACTTTTTTCATCTTTTATTATTTTACATTTATATTATTACCTTAAAGGCAGATGTATATATCAGGCATAGATAGCTATAATTAATTAGGGACTGAATAAAACTGAAACAATTTAACAAAAAAAGGGTAGCAAATTAAACTTGCTACCCTTTTTTTAAAAATTTTATGGTTTAACATAAATCTTTGTTGCATTTCTATAGTTTGTGAGGTTTTTATACCAATCTGGATATTGTGCACCACCGCTTTGTGCCCATGCAGCAAATTTTAAATGCGCTAATACAATTTGTGTTCTTTCCCACGGGTAGTCAAATTTCTCAGGCGTTGATATGGCAAAAGGCAATCCTGAAGCTGTTTTAAAATACACTCCTGCACTATTGTTAGTTGCATCGTCATTTGTTCCCAGAAAAGTTGTACTTACAAGTTCTGTAGGAGTTTTACCCGCCAGGTGAACCTCATAACCACGACCTTTATCTGCTTCATTAATATAAATAAAGGGATTAAAAGTTCCAAGCGTTGCGATTACCGGAGAAGTTAAAGTTGTGAAGCTATATATCGTATCTGTTTCAACCCATGATTTGCCTTCTAAAGTATTATAAGTAGAAATTAAATCTTTCGAATTGCTGAACACTTTTAAAATGGCTGCTGTTGCTCCTGTTTCAAGGCCTATGGCAGTAGTACCGGGCTTAACAGTAACATTGCTTTTAGTAAAAGGAAACTCAACAGAGAAAGCATTTTTAAATACACCGCCGGCAGCACGCAATTTAAATTTAGCATTCAGGTCTTTAATCTGGTTTGCTCCGTTGGTTACTGCATGGTAGCGGTAATCAACAACAACATCATTTAAATCATAATCGCCTTTACTAGGCCATAAATCTTCAAAAGCTACTGAAGCCATTGTTGTTGCTGATGGATAATAAACATTAAAAGCCCTTGCAGCATCAAGCGGATATTCATCATAAGCATTTCCTACTCCATCATTGTCACTATCTGCTGAAGGAGTTACAGGTAATACATTTGTTTTATCTATACCTATAAGCGGGCTTGCTGTTGCATATATAACCGCATCATTAAAATCATTGTCACTTCCTGCATCACGGTTCAGGTCTTCAAAACCAATCAGGAACCGCTGAGTAGGATTATCATACAATAAAACTACATGCTCTTTATTCGCAGCATTAGTTTCTGGGTTCATAGATTTAATGGTAGTATAAGTGTATAAGCCTGCGCCAGGTGTTGTACCATTCCAAGCATTAGAGGCAATGGCAAATCCAATACAAGTATCTGCGCCCCAATGGCCCAGATAAACTTTATTTCCTGCAGCCAATCCTCCTCCGCTTCCATTGTAAGAGGCATTTGGAAATATTGTAATCAGTGAATCAATCTGACTTAAGGTAGTTGGTTTGCTGTTTTTATTATAAATGAAATAAAACAGTGAGTTTTTGTACCCTGCTCCTTCATGAACAAAGGTTACCCAAACATCACATTGTTGTGTTAAAATAAGGTTGCGTTCTACATTTGCTGCCAAATAACCCGGATGCGCACTGGGTACGGGTTGTGATTCAGGCAGCGAAGCATTTACATCGGCAAGAAATGTTGAGCTTACCACATCATTTGGTGAAATCAGATAATTAGGCACACCCCCATTTGACCCTGTAGAATACCTACCCAGGCGATATGAATATTGTGAGACCGCTTTACCCAGGTTAGTGTTCATATGGTATTTTGCTACGTCAGCAGTAACAATTAAAGGAGGATTTTTTCCACCCAAAGTAAGGATTACTTTTCCACTATTAATATCCCCTATAACATTATTGGGTATGCCAATATAATCCGTGTTTATAATAACGCTTTTTATATACAGAGCCATCTCTCTTTTAATATTCATCACTCCATTTGCATCGGTTGTGCCGGTCATATAAATTATGCCACCATCTTCAGGAGCCTTATCCATTAAATCTATCCGCACTCCTTTTAAAGGTTTATCATCATTTGCCAGTAGGGTAATATTAAACTCTACATTATCTGAAGTTTTATAATTAAAACCCTTAGGAATTACCATCTGGTTAACATCCGTAACATCAGATGTTGGTGTTATTACAGATTCTGTTGGCTTCAATTTTTTACAAGCCATAAGGCTCAACGCTATAAAGGCGGTTAGTGCTATTTTTTTCATTTTATAGTTGGTTATTTATTTATTATTATCAAGTAAAAGACCAAATATGTAAATAATTGTCTTAAAGAGGATTAAAAAATAAAAAACGTAATGGCCTAAATCAAAATGGGACGAATTATCCAATTTATCTAAATTATGTCTTGGTAAATTTATATAAACGTTAGGCACTTAATTCGGCATACAAATGAAGTTGTTAAGGTGGTGCTGTTGAAATTCTAAAAAAAAAATCAGCAAACGGATATCAAATTATTCCATTTGTATATATGCCGCTTTAGCTTTTTGTTGCACACTGCTTTTATAATCATAATTTTTATAATCAGATACCTTATTTAAGTACTCCTTAGCAATTGCATTATTATGTAAACTCTTATAAAGTAAACCTAGTTGCAGGCAGGCATTAGGTGACATATAGGTTTCAATTCCTTTTGAATAATCAATGGTATTGTTATAGTGTTTTATAGCCTTAACATAGTTTTTAAGTTCATGAGCTACCCTGCCCGAACGGTATTCATATTCTATCTGTTGGTATTTAGCTTGCAGGGTGATTGGATTAATTGTATTTAGCAGTGATTCCGCTTTTTGAAAATATCCGCCATCAAATAATAAGCGAGTTTTTATTAATTGAACATCAGGATAAATTCCATTCTTAAGGTCTTCCTTAATTAACTTTTCTTCAGAACCCATTCCTTTTCCACTCTTACCCATAAGTCTGTTGTAAACGAGAAATTTTGCCTGATCTTTCTGAAGTAACGCACACCAGGATAGCCGTTGATAAGCCTCTTTTATAGAAGCTCCACCTTGATTAAAAGCAGCATATTTTTTAAACCAGATAGCCGCATCCTGATCTAATTTATTAAGCAGATACCCTCCCATTAAAAAATTCATATAAGGCACTATTTCATAGTCTGCCGTTATAGGTTTTAACTGAAGGATAGTTATTGCCTCATCATTAAGTCCGCATTTACCTGCTATATATGCCCGCACATAATTTTGCATCAGATTGCCGGTATAATCTTTTGAATGTTCTTTATAGAACTGCCATGCTACTTGTTTGTCTGAACCAAAATTTAGTTGAATTAATGCATAAAATATATCCGCTTGCTGCTGTTCAATTAAAGGCTCCCTGGCAGAATGGGTAATATAATTATGCAACATGTTCATTCCCTTTTCATAATCACCATTTAAACCAACTGCACTCATAATCCATTTATAGCTTTCCGGAAAAGTACCGATCAATGCCATTAAAGCTCCAAGATCTTTTTTATTGGTAAGATAAGTCGGAAATTTTTCTTCATTCTGTTCAAGAAATTGATATGCCGTTCTGAATTCAAATGCTGCAGACAAATATTCATCAAAAAGACTTTTAACAAAAGCACCCTGAAAATGCAAACTACCCAGCAAATATAATTTGGAGGCATCATTATCAGGAAGTTTTTTTATCCTTTCAATTGTTTTGTTTTTTAGCATATCAAATCTATCAGAACGACTTTTATCCTGATCAATCATTATCTTATAAAACTCAACATATTCAAGCAGGTAATCATTGGCAACATTGTCCCGGTTTACAATCATTTCGTGCTCAATAATATTTTGTGCTTTAACCAGACGCAAGGCTGCTAAATGCCGTTGAGCCTCATGAAGGGCGGGTGTGTAAACAAAGTTAATGGCTAAAACAGGGTTCATCAAAACTAATATCCAGGTTATGATCGTCCATACAAATAATTTTGTGCCCCTCAACGATTTCATGTTTTTTAAATGCAAATGTTTAATCCTTATATAAGGAATCTTATAATGTATGGCAAAGGTATGCATTTACTGACACTGCAATTACTATAAAAAAAAACGTCTCCTTCAATTAAATTGAAGAAGACGGCTTCATATGAATTTACAAACTTTTCTTATAATTTTATTTCCTGAGATACTTCATCAGCTAATAAAGTATCAGTTAATACTCTGCCGCAATTTTCACAAACAATAATTTTCTTCCTTTGCTTAATATCACTCTGTCTTTGTGGGGGAATACCGGCAAAACAACCACTGCAGCTATCGCGTTCAATTGTTGCCACACCAATACCATTCTTTACACTCTTTCGGATTCTGTCATAAGAAGTAACAAGTCTATCATCGGCTACAGTTACTGCTTGTGCACGAACCTTTAGTAAGTCGTCTTCTTCTTTTTTAGTTTCAGCAACAATGTTATCCAATTCGCTTTTTTTATTATTAAGGTCAAGCTTACGGCCTTCCAAATCAGTTTTAAGTGCTTCAATACCTTCCTTTTTTTGTTCAATATCAAACTGAAGGTTTTTTATTCTTTTTTCAATAGCCTGTTGTTCTAGTCCCTGAATCTCAATTTCCTTATTTAAGGCATCAAACTCCCGATTATTTTTAACATTCTCTAATTGTTTTTCATACTTCTTCGCTAATGCTTTTGCATCTGCAATTTTAGTTTTATTAGAGGAAATGGATTCTTCCAGTTTTTTAACCTCCAATTGTAAATTAGTGAAGCGGGTCTCATGACCAACAATGTCATCTTCCAGATCAGAAACTTCCATAGGAAGTTCTCCACGGATTGAAGTTAATTTGTCTATTTTCGAATCAATTAGCTGTAGCTTATATAAAGCTTTTAATTTTTGTTCGATGCTTATTTCTGAAACGCCTGCCATATTATATATAGTAGTTTACCGGATTAGTATTTGATTTGGATAAAAGGAGTGCAAAAGTAGGGAATTTTTTCAGAATTAACTCACTTAAAAGTGATTTGGTAAATTTTTCACTTTCAAAATGACCAATATCCGCAATCATGAATCTCTCTTCTGCATCAAAAAATTCATGATATTTAAAATCAGAGCTTACAAAAGCCTGAGCACCAGCAGACATTGCTTTCTTTAATAGGAAACTACCCGCACCTCCACAAATAGCAACTTTGTTTATTTTAGCATCTGAACTTTTTGTATATTTAATTATCTGAAGTTGCATTCTATCTTTCAACAATGCAAGAAACTCATCTACATTGAGTTTTTCTGGAAGATAACCTATCAATCCTGATCCGATTTGAGCATACTCATTTTTTAATTCATATAAATCATAGGCTACTTCTTCATAAGGATGCGAACGGATTAAGCTTTGCAACACCTTTTCTTTTAACCAAGAAGGGAAAACCATTTCTATCCGGCTTTCCTCTTCCGTATGCGGTTTAAGAACGCTACCAGCATACGGGTTTGTGTTCATATTGCCTGTATAAGTGCCCATCCCGGAGACTGTAAAACTGCAGCCTGAATAGTTTCCTATATTGCCCGCCCCTGCCAAAAATAATTCTTCTTTAACGTTAGCGAGATGGGCTATGGGAACAAACGTTACAAGTTTTAATAGAACACCCTTTTTAGGTTCAAGAATTTCGCAATTTATAAGGCCTAACTTTTCCGCAATTTTATGGTTCACACCATTCCATAAATTATCTAAATTGGTATGTACGGCATATATAGCTATATTGTTTTTGATAGCTAAAATCACTGTTCGTTCTACATAATTTTCGCCGTTTAATTTTTTTAACCCTGCAAAAATTACAGGGTGGTGCGAAATAATCAGATTGCAGCCATTTTCAATAGCTTCCTGTACTACTTTTTCTGTACAATCAAGCGTAATTAAGGCACGCGTAATTTCTGAATCGGCTGTACCAACCAACAAACCGCAATTGTCATACGATTCCTGAATAGATAAAGGAGCAATCTGTTCCAGAAATTCTATAAGTTCTCTAATCTTCATTTTTAGGGTTGTGCCAATTTATTTTTAAACTTTATGGTTCTGTATTTTTTGAACCAACTTCTATTCTGAAAAGTTCGGATAATCTTTACCTTTAACCAAATTAACGGATGCATCAGCATGTTTTTTACCGCTATTGTAAAAGGAAATTGTTTAAATCCAACCTGAATATATTCCCTATAACCCTGCATCCTCTTCTGATAGGTAGCCCCCTGTATATCATAAAAGGCAATGATTGCATCCAGAAACAGTTTTTTTATAGATTTATCTTTAAATATTCTTATAAACCATTCACTGTCGGCCACCAGCGGATAATCCAGATTAAAATAACCTAATTTATCAAATAGTGATTTTCTGGCAAAAGTGGCCTGATGACAAATGGGGTAATGACTAAAAAAATCGTTGTAACTTATCTCTTTACCATTCAAATAATCAATGCCAGTTGGTTCATTTTTAGTTTGAACCTTAGCATAAATAAAATCAATTGCTTCGATTTTTTGGTTCAAAAAAACAGAAGACAATACCTCCTTATTATAAAATGCATCCCCGGCATTTAAAAAATACAGCCATTCACCTTTGGCAGCCTTTATTCCTTTATTCATAGCATCATAGATACCTTTGTCCGGCTCAGAAAGGAGTGTGCCTGTAAATTTATCAAATCTTTTCGCTACTTCAATGGTGTTATCTACTGATTTACCGTCGATAATAACAAGTTCAAAATCTGTAAATGTTTGCTCTGTAGCAGATTGAAGTGTTTCTGACAGTATGGGCCCCGCATTATAACAAACGGTAATGATACTTATTAATGGATGGCTTTTCATTAAAACTTTGGGCAGTTACATTTTTTATCTCTTGCAATACCTTTATGGCTGCTGCATCCCGCATTAACAACTATTAAAACAAACAGGCAGTAGGTTAATAAGATAGAATTGACTTTTCTAAGCATTCCACAAAATTATAAAAAGCTTCGGATAATTGTTAAACTTGCGCAACTTAAAATAAAAGTATGGAATTTTTAGAAACTATTAAACAGCTATTAACCAATACCAAAGGTTATCTGGAGCTATTTGTGCAAGATCACGGATTGTGGATTTATGGACTTTTATTTCTGATCATCTTTTGCGAAACAGGACTTGTTATTTTACCATTATTGCCGGGAGATTCACTTCTTTTTACAGTAGGTGTGCTGGCCGGTAATCCTGCAAATTATCTGAATGTTATTTTGATAATAGTACTGTTAATTATAGCCGCATTATTAGGGGACAATACCAATTATTTTATCGGTAGATTTTTAGCAAGAAAAGGAGAAGGGGCGAAACTTTTTGGAATTTTTACCATTAAAAGAGAATACATACTTAAAACGGAACAGTTTTATGAGAAACATGGATCAAAAGCAATTATAATTGCGCGGTTTGTACCAATTGTAAGAACTTTTGCTCCATTTGTTGCCGGCATAGGCAGCATGAAATACAGCAGGTATATTACATTTTGTTTAATTGGAGCTATACTATGGGTAGGTAGTATTACCCTTGCCGGTTATTTTCTGGGAAGTAATGAATGGGTTCAGAAAAACTTTGAAAAAGTAGTAATGGGAATTATTGCTGTTTCGCTATTACCCATAATTTACGAGATAATTAAACTTCGTTTTGCAAAAGATTAAGATTCTTTTTTCATTCCTTTTTATTTGTGCTCAAATAAACCTGTTATTTGCCGAACGCACAGGTGGTACCTGCTATTTGAAGGCTGAGAAAGATGGCAAAGACGTTTTAGAACTATCTGCCGGAGTTGATTTTTATGCAGTACCGGAGGGGAAAATATTCCAAAAAGTCTGGATTGAATGCTGGGTTCAAACTAAAAAACTATATGATGGAATACAACTCCAAAACAAAACAAAATTATATACAGGGAACCGGAAATTTATAGGAAAAGTGCTACAGGCATTTAATCCGATGCAAGTACTGGAAGAAAAAGACAGTATGACCCATATACAGCTTTCAGGCTTCATAGAAAACTCCTGCACCGACCATGATTACATTCCGGAGAAAGATTTGGGCTCCTTGCTCTTAAAAGCTACTAAAAATGCCAAATTAAATTACTTTGATCCCTTTTTGAAAAAGTATTGTTTTATCAAACAACAGGAAAACAATAATTACACTTCTTATCTGATAAGTGAACCTGAATTTGTAAGTATGACCTTGCTACCTCGTATTCTTATGATCTTTTATAAGGAAGAACTGATTGCGGTTTTTCATACAAGGTCTGTGGAGGTTAAATTATATGATTCTATTGAAATGGAAAGTGAGTACAAAATGATCTATAATTCCAAATTTACCGAACATACTAAAAAAGAAATGGTTGAAATTTACAGGAAGAAACTGGAGAAAAACTAATAAGCCACAAATTTTAACAAGTTTTATGGCGGTTTCTATTAAATAAATTTAATTTCTCCTTTTAATGACTTTTGATTTTGATTGGATGGAAAATAAAAAAATCCATTAATTACTGATATACAATCAATTTCAAAAAATCTCAACTATTAACAACACATAGCCAAAAGATAATTTCCCATTTTGCAACTTTTTGCTCATTATTGTATTAACTACCTTAAACTAAAATGACAAACGGAAAAAACAATTATAAAATTTTTGTTGTTGAAGATGATACCTGGTATCGTAACTTCTTAAGTTATTCCATTCAACTTAATCCGGATTACGAAGTAAGGGTTTTTGAAAATGGAAAAGATTGTTTAAACAACCTTCACCTGAAGCCTGATCTGATAACAATTGATTATTCATTACCGGGGATGAATGGAGCAGAATTGATAAAAAGGATTAAAGAGGTAGATGACTCTATACAACTTATTGTAATTTCTGGTCAGGATGATGTGGCAACAGCAGTTGAATTATTGAAACTAGGTGTATTTGATTACTTGATTAAAAATGAAGACACAAAACCGCGGTTGCTCAACTCCATTCACAATGCCTTACTTAATACTACTTTACAATCCACTATTACAGAGCTTCGGGAAGATTTAGGGAAAAAGTATGATTTCAGCAAAACCATTATTGGAAACAGTGATGCTTTAAAAAAGTCTTTTTCGCTGGTGGAAAAGGCGGCAAGCAGTAAAATTACAGTGTCGATAACAGGTGAAACGGGCACAGGAAAAGAGTTGGTAGCCAAGGCAATTCACTACCATAGTGAAAGAAAGAAATTTGCATTTGTACCTGTTAACGTTGCAGCCATTCCAAAAGAACTCATTGAAAGTGAATTATTCGGCCATGAAAAAGGTGCTTTTACAGGGGCCGATGCGCGCAGAATAGGCAAGTTTGAACAGGCCATTAAAGGTACTATTTTCCTCGACGAAATAGGAGAACTGGATCTGAATGTGCAGGCTAAATTATTAAGAGTGCTGCAGGAAAGAGAAGTAACGCGTATTGGAGGAAATCAAACCATACCCATTGATGTGCGGATTATTGTAGCTACTCATAAAAATTTGGCACAAGAAGTAAAAGAAGGTCGTTTCAGAGAAGATTTATACTATCGTTTACTTGGGTTGCCCATTCAATTGCCACCGTTAAGGGATAGAGGAAATGATATTATTCACCTGGCAAAATATTTTATTGATGAATATTGTTCAGAAAATAAATCCGGTAAAATATCTTTAAATAATGAAGCACAAAAAAAATTACTTGATTATAATTATCCCGGTAATATAAGAGAACTTAAAGCCATTATAGAACTTGCCTGTGTTTTATGCGATGAAGCTGCTATTGAAGCCAAAGACATAACTTATAGTTCAGATAAATCTATTAATAATATCCTGGCTCAGGAAATGAGTTTTGATGATTATACCAACCTCATCATTAAAGTATATTTAGACCGTTACGATGAGAATGTTATAACGGTTGCTAAAAAACTTGATATTGGTAAATCAACCATATACCGGATCATGAAAACTGAATCGTTTCAAAAAATTTACAATAAATAATCCTACTTAAATATAAGATAACTTGACAGGCTGTTCTTTGAACTACCTTTTTTATTTTGAACACATGAAAAAAACACTACTTGCACTCGATGACGAAATAAGTATTTTAAAAATCCTTGATTTCTATTTTAATAAGAATTATAATGTTGTGGCCAAACAGAATGGAAAAGAAGCATTAGAATGGATGCAACAAGGTGTGATTCCGGATGTGATTATTGCAGATGTGAACATGCCCGAAATTAACGGACTTGAATTTATTAAACAAATCAGATCCAGCGGTTTCTTTAAAGATGTTCCCTTAATTATGCTTTCGGGCAATGAAGGTACCAGTGATAAAATCAGATGTTTAAAAGCAGGTGCCGATGATTATCTGATTAAACCTTTTAATCCGGAAGAACTGGAAGCCAGAATTGACAATATTTTTCGCAGACTTAAAAAAGTATAATTCATGGAGCAAAACTTAAATAAGCACAGAGTCGCTTTTATTTCTACTGATGCCGATTCGATTGTGGAATTTTCGCATTTGTTCAGGGAAGATTTTGAGATCTTTCACTTTGATAATATTTTTCAGTTTATACAATGGACCAATATAAATGATGCAGTGAAACTCATCATAACATATTCTGATTTATTAGGGGCCAATGGCATTACCTTGCGCAAGAATTGCAAGAATGTTCCTAAAACGGCTAATGTACCCTTTTGTTTAATCGTTGATAGAATAACAGATGCAAACCGAAACATTGCTTTAATTGAACAGTTTGCCGACATATTTGAAAGGCCTGTGAACCGTGAAATTTTTCTCGCCAGAACCCTTTACCTTATTGCTAACCCCCCGCGATATCATAAATCCATATTAGATTCAAAAGCAATTTTCCCAAAGTACTCTATTCCGATTGCTAAAAGGATTTTCGATTTAACTGTAGCCTGTTTTGCTTTACTTTTTTTATCACCTTTCTTTTTACTATTTGCCATCATCATCATGTTTGAATCCAAAGGCCCTGTTTTCTATGCGGCCAAAAGAGTTGGGTCAGGCTATACCTTATTTGATTTCTATAAATTCAGATCTATGCGCCAGGGTGCTGATGCTATGCTCAAGAATTTAAAACACTTAAATCAGTACAACGCTACCCAGGAAACTGAAAGTATTGAAGATTATAAAAATTATCTCTGTGCGGAATGCACTGCTGCAAATGTAACGTGCAGATCAAAACTATATATGGATGGTGATATGATCTGTGAAAAAGTTTTTGGCGAGGTAAAACGGATTAAAGAAGGTTCTAAATTCATCAAGATTGAAAATGATCCGCGCATTACCCGATTCGGAAAAATAATGCGGAATACCAGCATCGATGAATTACCGCAATTATTTAACGTGTTTAAAGGAGACATGAGCATTGTAGGTAACAGACCTTTGCCTTTATATGAAGCAGAAAAATTAACGACCGATCAGTTTGCACAACGCTTTCTTGCACCGGCAGGAATAACCGGTTTATGGCAAGTAACCAAACGTGGTAAGGGAGGTCCGATGAGTGAAGCAGAACGAATGGAGCTTGATAATGAATATGCTAAAAACTATTCGTTCTGGAATGATATCATAATTATTTTAAAAACGGTACCTGCTTTGTTTCAAAAGGAAAATGTTTAACAGTAAGGATGTATAATCTATGGTAAAATTAAAAACATCAGATACACAAAACTTACATCCAGTTATTCATCAAAACTAACATTATTTGCAATTGCATATTTTAACAAAGCAATTACGTTTCTTGCACCTGTTTTTCTGCCAATGCTTTTACGGTGTGTATCAATTGTGTACTCGCTTAGTGATAGTTTATCTGCAATCTGAAAAGTTGTATATCCATTAATAACAAGTTTAAATACATCCATTTCCCGGGGAGTTAAAAATATCTTTTTATTTTGATCCGGTTGTGTCTCTGAAGCAGGAAAACACTTCTTCCCATCCATTACTTTCCTTATGGTTTCCAGTAATTCTACTCGTCCGGTATTTTTGAACAGGTAAGCATCAGCTCCATAATTTTTTGCATCTGTAATAAATCTTTTATCGTGGTGCATGGAAAGAATGATAAACTTAACGGGCAATTTAATTCTTAAACTCTGTATTATTTGTAAGCCGTCTTTACCGGGCATTCTCAAATCAATTAATGCTATATCAGGTTTAATATTCTGTATCTCTTTAAGAGCAGTTAGTCCATCATTAGCATAACCTGTGATGAAAATATCAGGCTCATTTTTTAACAACAGAATCAAACCGTCAATAACAATCTGATGATCATCTGCCAGGTATATGTTAATACTTTCTTTCATCTAATTTTATGTGTTTGAACCCATTTTACGAATGTTTAAATTCATTAGCAATATTTAGTGATCAGCACTCTCCGGTAAAATTATTTACAGGTAATTCAACAATAATAACAGTTCCTTTAACAGATGTATCAATTAACAGTTTACCCTTGCACAAATCTACTCTGTTCTTTATATTTAGTAAACCTATGCCCATTCCGGTCTCTTTATTAGCAAACCCTGTTCCATTGTCTTCTACTATTATCTGAACCATTCCGTCGCCGCCAATTACCTGAGCAGAGGCCTGCGATGCAGCAGCGTGCTTTTTAACATTATGCAACAATTCAGATATAATCCGATAAATGTTGATCTGAATATGAGTATTAAAAACTTCCCAATTGGTCTCAACAAATAGCTGATAATAACAACACTCTTTGTTATTTAAATGTGAAATCAATTCAGCTAAAGCTGTTTCCAGCCCTTTTGACAGAAGAAATGAGGGTTGTAAGTTCTGTGAAATTTCACGCAGTTCATTAATGGTCTCATTCATGCCTGTTGAAATCTTTTCCAGTAAGGCTTGATGCTGATCCGGATTCATTTTAAGGTATTCAATGCTCATGTTTAACCCCGATAAGCGGGCACCTATGCCATCATGCAGTTCTTCGGCTAATCGTTTGCGTTCCTTTTCCTCGCCATTTTGCAGTGCAATAAATAACTCCTGTTGTTTTTTAAGTTCCTGCTCTCTGATGTGAATATTAAATCTGTTTACTTTGGCCTGATGCAGGTAAACATAAATTATAATGAATGCGACCAGAACAAAGGTAAAAACCGAACCAGCCACATAAATAATTAATATGTTTTCATTGTTCGGTAACATCTGAATGATATAGCAAAAAGCAAGTTGGCAAAAATATTGATTACAGCATGAATTTTTATTCCGGTGGCTACTATGTAAACATCATGTGTTTTAAAATAGTTTATGAGCATAAAGAAAAATTGATTTAAAGAAAAATAAACAAAAATAGCCGTGGAAAACCAGAACATAGGCTGTTGCAAAGTTATGGGTTCAACACTTTCTTTAAAAAACTTATAATAAAACATTAATGCCAATAGCACCAAAACCGCACTTTCATAATAACGGGTGGCTGCATTAAAACTCCACAAACCTTTAAATAAAAAAATCTCTGACAATTCAAAAAAAACAAGCAACAATATGCTAATAATTAAAAATACCCTGACTCTTAAATTGCGTTCAAAATAGCTATAAAAAACACTTGTAAAGATTATAAATTCAATTACCGTAAAGGCATGTAATAACGGCATCGTATTATGGTAAATATGGGCCATTAGTTCTGAACCCAACTCAACAAATATACTGCAACAAAAAAAACACAGTAAAATAAAGAAGGATCGGGGCAGGTTTTTGTAATAAATGAAACCAGCGATAACAGGCATTAAAACACTAATCTCCGATAAATTTATTAAGGAAATCCCCATCATTAGATTAATTGCATTCTCTGCCTAAAAAACCACTTACGTTTAAGGTGCTTTGAGCATGATCACACTCAGTTGGACAGATTTTTGAAAAATTATAAATTTTGGAAGTAGTTATATCATTTTTAAAACCATAATTGTCTATTTTATATCTCACTGCTACTAAGGAAAGTGTATAATTTGGGTCATAAATTGTATCATTCATGGCTGCGTAAAATCTTACACCATCAGCACCATTTAATAGTTCAGCTAAGTGTTTTAGCTCAAATTCCCAGGCAACGGGGATAGAGATTTGCGAAGCAATTCTAAAATTTGAGGCATGTTGCTCGGCGGTTGCTAATCCTATTACATCGCTAAAAAATGATTTTGATGGGCCTTGAAGTTTCAGCCATCTTTCTTTATTTTTAAAGCACTTTCCATCTGATACCATTTCTTGTGCTTTTAAAAGGTTTTCTAACGAATCTATCTTTAAAGCCAATTGCGATTCATGAGTGGCTCCCTTAAAAGAAACAAAAGCTAATGATAATATTAAAAGTGATGCACATGTAAAGAAGGAAATTGTTTTCATAAGAAGTTGGGTTTAGGGTTTATAATATCACAAAGATTAAACTAATCAATTCATAAAACCATACCTACACATAGGTATTTAATCAACAGTATAATAGCATGCATATTATAGAACCAATTTTTTAGATAAAAAACAATCTCTTGCATTCAAATTTAAAGTGTGAAATAAATCATAACAAACTCGCTTATTATAATTCCACAGGCATTACAATTTTATCCTATAAGTAAGATAAAATTTGAAGAGAAAATATGTGTTGATTCTATTTACATGATCGTTGTCAACACCTTATTTATCAATAGTTTACAGGATTGTTCTAATATAAATTTTAGTCATTTATTTTGCAGTTGTAATTTATTGATTTACAAACGTTTTACACCCTGTTGCTTCTTAACTTTGTTTAATATCTTCGACACTTCAAAATAGGAATTAAAGCATTTTGTTATTATAATTAAACAACCCTTAAACATGTTAGCACGCCTTACTTTTAATATTCGCAAACTGTTTTGTGCAAAGCCATACTATAATAAATTATCAATTTGCATTTTATTGCTTCTTTCATTTATTTTATTGCACTCAGCAAACTTACAGGCACAAACGGCACGCATCTTTGCGCAGGGTATTATACAACCCAATGGTGCAAAAATTCATATCTGCAAAAATTCATCACTTATTTTTATTGATACCTCGTTATCTTCAACAAGTCGTAACTGGATTTTTAAATCAGGTTTTCCAATTACATCTGTAGCACGTTTAGTAGCTGTTTTATTTGATTCTTGCGGAACAGATACTGTTTTTTTAACGGCCAATGGTTTATCAAATCATACTTGTTATTTCATAATTGAGGTAATACAGAAACCTGATGCATCTTTAGATACCCTTAATGCCACCTCTTCTGCTAATTTTGATCCTACACAACATATCTTCAGAAATTGTGGGGCTTCACGTCTAAGTCCTGCTTTCAACTTTTATATCGCTAATGCAAGCAGTACCGCTTCGGTTAACACCGGTTATAGTATTAATTGGGGAGATGGCAATAATACCGTGTTGGCCTCTTCATTTAGCTCAACCAACCATCCTTATGCCGGTATGGGACATTATACAATAATAATTAACGCATTTAATGCCGGCTGTTCAACACAAAAAAGTTATAATTTTTTTAATGGCAATACACCCGCCGGAAGCCTTTCAACTATTGCCGGTACAAGTGATTGCATCCCTTATACACTAAACTGGCCGGTTGATACTTTTAACACAAATCAAAATACTCCTGGTACACGGTACCGCTTTTATGTAAATGATAGCTCCGCCGTACAGATATTTACACAAAGTACTTTACCTGCTTTTATTACGCATCATTTCACGCGATCTTCATGCAACTTTCCAACTGCAAATTCTTTTACAATAAACCTCGATGTAACCAACCCCTGTGGCACCAACCCTACCAGTCCAGGTATAGTCAGGCCTGCACAAAAACCTATTGCTGCCATATCCTTTAGTTCAGATTCAATAGTGTGTTCTAATAACAGTATAACTATTTCAAATATCTCTTCAGGCAATTATTTTAACGGTCCCATTTGTGTTACTATTTTTAATAAAAACTGGAATATAAAACCTACTACCGGCTTTTTAATTATAAGTGGCACCCTGGCACCCGGTGGCACCAGTGTTTACGGAAGCAATAATATTAATGTTACTTTTACCACACCCGGAATTTATACTGTAAAATTAAAAATCTCTAAGCCGGGTTCATTACCTCCGGCCTCACGTTGCAAGGAAGATTCGGTAGAGAAAAATATTTGCATTCAACCCACACCCATACCTTCATTTGCTTTTGTACAAACTCCTTTAAATGGATGTGTATCAAATTCTATTGGCATTACAAACACATCAAATACATTACAGAGTTGTGGTGTAACTAATTATAAATGGATGATATTTGATACTTCACAAACTGCACCAGCATTGCTGTTATCAGGAGCGCGTTTTGTTTATACTTCCAATACAGATTCAAACAGCATTCATCCTGTTATTACATTTTTACAAAAAGGACTATACAGGATCAGGTTACAGATAAGCAATAACTGTGCTGGAATTTATTTTAAAGATACCCTTATAATTATTAAAGACAAACCTGTGGTGCACTTCCCTGCTGACAGAATTTATTGCGACACGCAGCTTATAGCATTTGATCAGAATACCAATCATACCCTATTGCTTGATAGCAGCTATGGGATTTTTACAGGCTTTAACTGGGCTATTATACCCGGCACCGTTATCTACAGTAAAGGCAATAATGCTAGCAGGTATCCAACAGTTATATTTCCGGGCATTGGCATAGTTCCAGTAACATATACAGTGATCTTACGCGCAACAAATGGTTGTGGCATATCTATAGCTGATACGCAACTCATCACTATTAAACCTAAACCTTTAATCAATGTGTTTTCTTCTGCTACTACATTTTGTTCAGGTGATACGACTCAGATTATGGTCTCTTCTAACATGCCATCAGGCATAAGTTATACATGGAGGTCATATGCAAGTGATACAACAGTGAGTGGTTTCAGCAACCAGTTAACGGGCATAGCTTCACCATGGCAACAAACCATTTACAATACTGGCAACAACATTGCAAGAGTAACCTACAAAATAATTGCCCTACAATCATACACGGGCTGCACCAGTGATTCACAAACAGTAGTAGTAAACATTTATCCTGTAGTTAAAGTGCATGCGGCCAACGCAATTGTTTGTAGTGGAAATGGAACTAATATCAGTTTAAGCAGTAATGTAAATAATGCCGTTTATACTTGGGCTGCTTCTTTGTATAGCGGCACCGCTACCGGATACAGCAGCCAGTTTACAACTGTTAACGGGCCTTTAAATCAGGTGGTATATAATACTACAATGCTGCCTGCAATAGTCAGGTATGCAATTAAAGCGAGAAGCAATACCTGTTACTCAACAGATAGTATTATATATGTAACTATTGAACCGGTTCCGGCTATTACTAACACCATACTTACACAGAGGTTGTGTGCGGGAGATACTGCTCGTTTTATACCTGCCTATAATATAAGTACTGCAAGTATCAGTTATACATCTTCCCTGCTATCAGGTTATGCCAGTGGCTTTGTAAATGGAAACAATAATATCTTGCAACGTATTGTGAACAATGGTAATATTGCCTCTGTTATCAGGTATAGAATAACCCCTGTAGGCACCAGTATTGCCAACTGTGCAGGAATTCCCGTTAACTTTGAAGTTAGCTCTTATCCAAAACCGCAGGCTGCATTTACACGTACTCCTTCAGACAGTGGTTGTTCACCACTAACTGTAAATTATATCAATACTTCTGATCCTAAAAATGGTGAATCTTTAAATAGTATGAAATTCTTGTGGTCAATTACAGGTCTCCCCGATGACAGTTTAAAAAACATAACAGAAAGGTTTACCAATTCGGGTTTCATAGATAGCATTACAAATATAAGGTTGATTGCTTGTACTCAATGGGGATGCAAAGACACTTTTCAAACACAGGCCAAAGTTTTTCCTTTTCCTAAGTCTGATTTTACATCTGTCTGTTTTTCTGCCTGTGCACCTTTTACCATCAACTCCTCTGTAATCAGTCTGCAGCAATATGCGATTGCTAATAGTACCTATATCTGGCAAATTTTAAACAGTCTGCAAATGGCACTGAATACAACAACTGGCATTATAGCCCCTGCTCATACTCTTATCCTTCCAAATGACACCGTTTATTATCGGCTAATCACCTCTAACAACAAAGGATGTAAACCCGATACGCTGCTACATTTGTTTAGAACCGTAAGTAACATAAGCGCTGATTTTACAGCGGTTGATAGTATTGCCTGTAGTGGGAATACGGTAAGTTTTAATAATACGTCAACCCCGTCTGCCGGACTCAGCTATCATTGGCAATTTGGCAATTCATTAATGGTTTCTAATAATAAAAATCCTGTTTACAGCTTTTATAATCAAGGTATAAATGATACTTTAATTATAATCAAATTAATTATACAGGCCACGGGTAATGGATGCACTGATTCGATTTCAAAAAGCATAGTGATCAAACCTTTGCCTAAGCCTGATTTTAACTTAAGCGACTCTATCTTATGCTGGCCATCAAAATTAACTGTAGTTAATAATTCAGGATTAATACCAATAGTTAATCCGATCTCTTTTAAATGGTCGGTAATACAAAACGGGGCAATTATTAATAATGATACGACCAATACACAGGCACTGATAAGTTTTAGTGATAACCGTTCTGGAATGGCTAAAATATACAACATAAAGTTGGTGAACCGATCGGCATATGGATGCAAAGACAGCGTTCAGAAAACATTAAGAATACCTTCCAGGCCAATTTCAGGTTTCAATTTCGGTTCCGATAGTGCATGTGGAAATGTTTTGATAAATGTTTCCAACACCACATTGTTTGGATATAATTATAATTGGTTCAGCCCGAAAGTGGGGCCGGCTATTACTAATTCCACAAACACACATACATCCATTTTATTTCCAGAACATAAAGGTATGATTGATTCTCTTTATCCTATTAGATTAATTGCTGTAAGCATGGAAAGTTGCAGAGATACCCTTAACAAAACTTTTAGAACTTTCCCTAAACCTGTAGCCTCCTTTATAACGGATAAGGATACAGGATGTGCACCCTTAAATATTCAATTTCAGAATACTACTCAAATAAAAAATCCAGGCACCTATTTATGGGTATTTGGCAATGGCATTTCGCTGGTTAATAATGTTTCCCAATTTAACAGAACATTTTCCGGAGCTTCAAATTCTGACACTACTTATTTAATAAGACTGATCGCTACTTCTGCAAATGGGTGCAGAGACACATTGGTTAAACCTATTCATACAAATAAAATTGTATCCGCAATAATTGAACTCGAGGACACTTTAATATGTGCAAATCTATTAAGTCCAACACAAGTTAAAATTGCGAACCAATCCACCGGACAGGCAGATGCCTATTTCTGGAATTTTGGGGATGGTAGTTTTTTGATAACAGATAAAGATACCACCATGTATCATACTTATAATACGGCCGGAAATTACAGGATAGTTATGAAAGCAATGAATGCTTGTGGTGTTAGTTTTGATACCGCTTATTTTACCATTCAATTACCTCCGGTTGTAAACTTTACTAAATCTGATACAGCAGGTTGCAGTCCACTAATGGTGCGTTTTTCTAATCAATCTTTACACACCTCCAATACTACGCTTACCTGGACATTTGGGGATGGACAAACAAGCACTTCATTCAATCCTTCCCGCATCACTTATTTCCAAAGTACAAACACAGATACCACATATTATGTGCAGTTAATGATCACGAATTATTGCGGAACTTCTATAAAAAAAGATTCTATAAGTGTATTTCCAGAACCAACTGCGGCATTTATTACAGATATAGATTCCGGGTGCTCCCCAATTCTCATTCGTTTGCAAAATCAAACCACAGGCAAGCCACAAAATATAAAATGGGATTTTGGAAACGGAGATAGCAGTGCGCTTTTTTCACCTCTGCAAAATCCTTTAAGATATACAACAGTTGATACAACGGTGATTTATAAAATAACACTAATTGCAGATAATAAATGCGGCTTAGATACAGCAGTTAAATATATTACCATCTTACCAAATACCGTTCATTCTTTTATAACAACTTCTGTTAATAATGGTTGTCAGAATTTAACAGTAAGTTTTTCAGATAAGTCGATTGGGGGAAACAATGTGAGCTGGAATTTTGGAGATAATGGCACATCGGCGGCAAAAAACCCGGTGCATACTTATACCCGGTCCGGCAACTTTACTGCCTATCAATATGTAAATAATAATTGCAGTTATGATACCAGTTGTATAAAGATAACCGTGCACGCAAAACCCATTTTTATTATACAAAAAGGAAGTGGAAATAACTGCGTAAATACTCCTTTTAAATTCTCTTCGATTCTTTTGGATAGTGGCTCCATAATATGGCAATTTGGCGATGGTGTAGGATCAGCATTTTATAATCCATTACATGTTTATACAGATGCAGGTAAAAAATTTATTACTGCCACTATAATATCCGGTTTAAATAATTGTTCAGCTACCCTCACAGACTCCGTTCAAGTATATCCGTTACCTGTAGTATCAATACAAACAGACACCTGGAAAGATTGCCTGTATCATGCCTTTAATTTAACGGCCCGCAGTGATGGAAACTATTATTATGCCTGGAGTTTTGGCGACAGTAATCTGGCAGTTGGACAACAGGTAAATCATAAATTTGATAAGCCGGGAACTTACACTTTAAAACTTCAGGCAACTTCGGTAAATGGATGTGCAGATTCTGTCATCGGAATTCTTCATACCTGGCCTGTTCCTAAAGCTGCATTTGAATACACTCCGCAGGATACCTGTAACGGGCCGGCTCTCGTAAAATTTACCAACCGTTCGTCTGATGCAGAAGCATATACATGGAACTTTAGCAATGGCAATTCAACCAATCAAACCCATGTTTCACAAATGTATTCAGTTGTTGGAAAATATTGGATACAACTCATAAGTAAGAACGCATACTATTGTACTGATACCATTGAACACGACTTTACTATTTTTAGTAAGCCATTGCCTGATTTTAACTTTGATCTGTCATCTGGTTGTTCACCACATACAGTTAAGTTTAGTAATAAAAGTAAGTTTATAAAAAAATATTTATGGTACTTTGGAGATGGAGATACTTCTACAGCGGAAGAACCGGTACATACCTATTTAAAAGACGGCGATTTCCATGTAAAGTTGTTAGGTTATGCAGGTATAAATTGTTTGGATAGTTTAACAGGCACTAATAAAATAACTGTATACCCAAAACCCAAACCGAAATTTATTGCGGAAGTAGACAATTCAGCAAAACCATACCGGATGGTTAAACTTACAAGTCAGTCAATCCTTGGCAAATATTATCAATGGAATTTAGGTAGTGGTTGGATAAATGGAGGTGAAGCCACATATCATCGTTATGGCGAAACCGATTCGGGATGGCAGGTAGTACAGTTAAAAGTTTATTCCGATATGCTATGCGAGTCTTATTATGTGGATAGCGTCTATATACCCGGTTACTGGAAAGGTTTGTTCGTACCTAATGCCTTTACTCCTGAATATGGAAGCGATGCCGTAAGAGTATTTAGGCCTGTTGGTAAGGAATTAAAGTCCTATCACCTCAGAATATTTAATAAATGGGGTGAATTATTATGGGAAACAGCAGACCTGCTAAATGGCGAGCCTGTAACAGCTTGGGATGGCTATGATTTGAACGGAAATCCATGCATGCAGGGTACTTATGTGTGGGCTATAGAAGCAGTGTTTACAGATGGCACCACATGGGAAGGAATGGAATACAGGGGCAAAAAAAATACCCGTGCCAACGTAACACTGATAAAATAATATGGGAAAACACCTTTACATTTCAATTCTATCATTGTTATTGTCTTACAAATACTGCATGGCTCAGGATCCACTTTTTTCAAATTTTTTCGCAAACCGCCTATCGGTGAATCCTGCATTTGCGGGTGATGACGGTCAGGGTAAATTACGAATTTCTTCACAATACAGAAATATATACCGTTCAGTTAAAGGACCATTAAATGCCACCACTTTTGGGAGCGATTACGGAGTAAGTAATACCAATATTGGTATAGGATTTTTAGCCAGCAATGAAACACAGGGCGATGGACTTCTGAATTCAAACTATTTAGGAGGAATAATGAGTATCAGAAAAGAGTTGGGCAGATCTTGTTATAGTACACTCGGATTTCAGTTATCTTACTTCTCACAAACGATAGACTGGAATCAGTTTATTTTCTCAGACCAGCTTGATCCGGTGTATGGGATTGCTCAAAGTTCAGGCAATCAAAATAGCAACAGGCAGTTCTCAAGTCAAAAAGACATGAGTATAGGAGGTCTCATAAAATGGTGGGATTGGAAACGTGTAAATACATTTGGATTAACCTTCAATCACGGGCCAAGCAGAACAAAGGTAGGTTTTCTGTCGAATTATCAGATACCGGTTAGGATCAGCTTACATTATGGTTTCTTTTATAAACCCAATCCCAAAATCCCAGATAACGCGAAAGAAATACAGATAAGGGTAGATAAACAAGATAATGCAGTTATCTCAATTTTTAATTTTAACTGGTACCTAAATGATAAAATATCAGCAGGAACAGGACTAAGGACATGCTTTTATAGAGGTGAGATATTTAAAAATACACAGAACATTCTTTTTAATGTATCATTTCAGCCCACAGAAAACATAAAGATTATTTCCGGATATGAGGCGAGCTTCGGCGGGATCAATCTTTTAGGAGGAGGAAACTGTTTCGAACTCGGTATAATTTTTATTCCGCATGCATCCTTCACTTCGTTCAGAAGTATTAGCAATTCATTCCAGTTAAAGTGTAAAACTAAAGCCAGATTAATGCCCTGCCCGGTTTTTAATAAAGTAAAAATTATAGCTCCATTTTAATATGGCAAAAAAATGACTGGCAAAAAAAAGGCTGATTCAATTAAATGAATCAGCCTGTTTTTTTTGTTCGTTAGCGTAAGCCTGATGTTCGGGCTTATCTTATTTTGCAATAAAGAAATTATCAAATCATTATCAAACGCCAAGAAGCCTGGAGAGAGAAGTACTAATCTTTTAACTTTACGTTAATAGCTGTAGGACCTTTTTTGCCCTCACCAATTTCGAAAGTTACAAGGTCATTCTCCTGAATTTTGTCCAAAGTATCTGTTACATGTACGAAAAGTTCATTTCCGTTGTCATCACTTTTGATAAAACCAAAGCCTTTGCTTTCGTTGAAAAATTTTACTGAACCAGTTGGCATAAAAAAATTGTTTAATTTAATTCCAATTTAGAATTATAATACAAAGATAACATAAGCTTTGAATAATACGATTTTAATCTGCTTTTTTTTTTGAAATTCATATTTATTAAGCCTTCTCAACGATTATTTATTGTTTTTGGCTTCCATCAATCAGTTAATTTACGTTTAAACTTCCCTCATATTCTTCTCTCTATCATTTGTAAAATTAATTATTAAAATCAGCAATTAGATCTCTTAAAAGTTCAACTCTCTGCACCCATGTGTTTTTTAAACTCAGGGCAATATTTCTTTTTGCAGTATCTCCATCATGTAAAATCATTCTCTCTTCTATTGCCTGAATAAATTCATCATGCGTATCTTTTACTGCAATAAAATCACCAAAACTACGAATATCTTCAGAGAAATTTGTTGAAACAACCGGCAAACCGCAAGCCAGGTATTCATTAATTTTTAAAGGATAAATACTTTTGGTAAGTGTATTATTCAAGAAGGGAATTATGGTACAGTCTGCAAATTTTAAATATTTGTATAACTGATTCATAGGTTTTCGACCAGTTAAAATAACATTTGAAAATTTATCAAGTTTAAATTGAGCAATATCTTTTTCTTCATACGGTCCAATAATAACAAGGGTATCATTAGGGCGTGAAACCGCAATTTTAACAAGAAGCTCATAATCTATCCGCAAAAGACTTAATCTGCCGGTATACATAATAATCTTTCCTTTGGCATCAAGCAATTCATCAGGCTTCTGAATTCCATCTTCAAATATGGAATTAAACATATTAGTATCGGCGGCATTGGAAACCCTATGAACTTTTTTCCCAAACTTGCCCAGTTTATGGCATAACTCAAAAGAGCTCGCTATCACAAGGTCTGCATCTTCTACTGCTTCAATTTCTTTCCTAATTCCATGTTTGGCAATGTACTTTTCCTGACTAATATCATCGCAAGAGCGATAAATTTTAACTAATGGCTGCACAGTATCTTTGGGAATTACATCAAAATAGGTTGGCAAGAAAGAATTTAAGTACACATATTTTTTAATATTAAAATCCAGGATTGTTCTTTTAATAACTTTGGAAACAAGTTGAAGATTATAAAGTGAAAGCAGATCATAAACAAGACTGTCGGCGAAAATATTAACCGGAATGCTCATACGTGGAGTTATGCATGTAAATTTAATTCCATCCATTTCCACTTCTTTATATATATTTTTTCCAGTTAATATAGCATTTCGCCTTATTGAAATTGGATTAAATTGTTTCTCTTGAAGATAATCTTTTAATGAAAAAGGTCGGTCAATGTAAAATACTCTTTGTTTTTTTGCAAACTCTTTGGCAATACAAAACGTTGAAGAATTTAATGAATTATCCCACCTGGAAAGCCCTAATATAATTACATCATAATCTGTCTGCATCTATTTTCTATCAATATTTAAAATATATTGTTATTATTCTTCAATTCACTCAACTTCCACTTTTTTAATGAATTATCAGATTGGCTTGAGCCTAACTTAAATTTTGATTAAAAAAATTTTTTTTCTAAAAAGAAAGAATCAAAGATAATTTAATTGGGGCATTTTGTCATTATACTATTTATATTGCTGAAAATAACTGCCCAACGCCCTAATTTTATTATAGCCAACCTTCTCTTTAATTAGAACATCTTCAAAACAACAAAAAGACGAATGCCATCTTTCTTCAGTTTATAAATAGTTAATTACTACCATTTTTAAACCTGATATTCAGTATTAAATACTGTAAACTAAAAAAAATTATCCTTTAATTGCCCCCTCAAAAAACATAAATAATAAGAATATTTAAAAAAAGCACCTGTTTCATACAACAAAAATTGTAATATCGCATTCTCATTTCCTTACAGTTCAAATCTTATTAATTCTAAAACTAAATTGCAACAATTTGGTTTAAGTATTTAAGTGATTGCAAGTTAGTGATTGTAAATATGGATCAGGTGCAGTTAAAAGTTAAAGATTTCTACCTAAAAACCCTTGAAATAAGTTAAGAAAAGATATAAAAATTAAATCAAGAGTATTAATTGCAACATGATTATCCTAAACTCCGGCATTTAGAGAATTTGTATATAGCGATGTTAAACAAAGTATTGAAAGGAAATTAATATGAGTGAAAAAAACGCATACTACCCATTATGGGCAAAGTATTTAAGAATTATTGCATTGCAAATGAAAAATGCAATAAAAGGGGAACGCGAAATAGCGCTTTATAAAAACGAATTTGATGTATTTAGCAGTAGAAAAATTGCTAATTATTCTTTTAACCTTGAAATGGTTAGAGGAAAGGTGTCCAATAATGTAAAAGGAATACCGGTTGCACGCGATCTTTATGAAAAACTTGTTGAAGACATGAATATTAAAAGTCTTTTAATGGCCAATGATTATAAGATTAGTATGGGTAAAGATTATTTGTTAAAGATTCGTTTGTTAAATCCTCCTGCAAAAGTTGAAGCAGAAACAGAATTAGAAAACTCCAATCAAACTCAACCATTAGCAGATACAGAACCTGTTGAACAGAATGCGCAGATTGAAATCGTTTAATTTTTGTAATCGGCATCATATTTATTTAAAAGGTTATTGTCTGATAAAAAATCTGACTTCACATGCAAGTTAAATTTTTCCATTCAATAACCTTTTGCTTTACCCTCAATTTACTGTTACAGTAACAATATTTTATAACTTAATTAAAATATGTAGAACGAGGTAAAGCATTCTGAAATGCTTTACCTCGTGTTTTTATTTTCTTAAGCTTTAATCAATTTCTTTAAACATGTTTTTACTTTCATGCTTAATTTCCAAAAAGAATAATTCAATATTCACCATATCTGGCGCAATTGCCAGTAATTTACAATAACATTTCTTCCAAATTTTATCAGGAGTTATTCCAACAATCTAATGCGTTTAACGCTGCTTTCCAATATTATTATTTTTTAATCACAGGAATTCCTAAAGATTGCATTTACCTTCTCAATCTATCATGGAAATCATTTAACCTCTTTTAGTTATAATAATTTAGCAGTACCTGCAAAAATACTCCCAATATGCAAAAAGACAACAACCAATGGCCAAAGGATATAATGGCTCCGGTAGCAGCCATACATCCGGTAAACAGAACCTTACACGGAGATACCGTAACCGACAACTATTACTGGATGATTGACTACTTTAAAAAGGGTAAGGATAGCAATAATGTGGTCGATTACCTGCATGCGGAAAACACATATTTGGATACTATGATGAGCAGTACAAAAAAAATTCAACAGGACTTGTTTGAAGAAATGAAGGATCGGATCAAAGAAAAAGATGAAAGTGTGCCGGTATTTAAAAACGGTTATTATTATTACACCCGGTCTGATGAAGGCAAACAATATTTTAAATATTGTCGCAAAAAAGGTAGCCTTGATGCTGTTGAAGAAATACTTCTTGATGTAGATAAAATGGCGGAAGGTAAATCCTACTTTGCTATTACCGGCTTTGAAGTAAGTACAAATAATAAGCTAATTGCTTTTGGTGTTGATGAAGTTGCAAGGAGACAATATACAATCTATATAAAAAATCTGGAAACCGGAGAAACCTATGCGGATGAAATAAAAGCAACAGGTGGAGATCCTGTGTGGGCTAACGATAATAAAACAATTTTCTATACTGCTAATCATCCGGAAACGCTCCTTTCTGAAAAGATCAAACGACATATTTTAGACACAGTTGAATCAGAAGATGTTGTAGTGTATATAGAAAAAGATAAGAGCAATTATATTGATGTTTATAAAAGCAAAAACGGTAAGTTTATCCTGATTAGGTCAAATGCTACACTAACTTCAGAAATAAGATTTATTGAAACTAATCAACCTGATTCACCCTTTAAAATATTTCAGCCAAGAAACAAAGATTTACGCTATTCAGTAATTCCATTAGCAGATAAATTTCTAATCCACACAAATCTTGATGCGAAGAATTTTAGACTAATGGAATGTCCTTTGACCCTGACAGAAATTAAATACTGGAAGGAAGTTATTCCTCATCGCACTGATCTACTATTGCAAGGGGTAGAAGAATTTGAAAACTTTATAGCTATAGAAGAACGTAAAAACGGGTTGGTTCAAATTTGCATAAGAAATCTGAAAGCCGGTAACGAACATCATATTCATTTTGATGAACAAGCCTATTCGGCTTATATTGGTAATAACCCCGAGTATAAATCTGAAACACTCAGGTATGGCTATTCATCAATGACAACTCCTTCCTCGGTTTATGATTATCAGATGTCAACTAAAGTTCAGAAACTGATGAAGCAAACTGAAGTTATTGGTGGATATAATAACAATGATTATGTAACTGAACGTTTATATGCTAAGTCAGAAGATGGGATATCAATACCCATCTCACTGGTATATAAAAAGGGATTTCAGAAAAATGGAAATGCCCCTTTATTACTTTATGCATATGGTGCGTATGGTGCAAGCATGGATGCCTCTTTTAACAGCAACCGTTTAACTTTATTGAACCGGGGCTTTGTATATGCTATTGCTCATATACGTGGTGGACAGGAAATGGGTAGACAATGGTATGATGATGGGAAAATGATGAAAAAGAAAAATACGTTTACCGACTTTATTAATTGTGGTGAATTTTTAATTAAAGAAAAGTACACAAGTAAGGGACATTTGTATGCCATGGGAGGCAGTGCAGGAGGATTATTAATGGGTGCAGTTATAAACATGGCACCAGGATTTTGGAATGGTGTAATTGCCCAGGTACCATTTGTGGATGTAGTGAATACGATGCTTGATGAAAGCATCCCGCTAACAACTAATGAATTTGATGAGTGGGGTAATCCTAAAAATAAGGAAGCATACCAATATATGAAAAGTTATTCGCCTTATGAAAATGTAGAGAAAAAAAATTATCCGCACCTGCTGGTAACAACAGGGCTTCATGATAGCCAGGTGCAGTATTTTGAACCGGCCAAATGGGTAGCAAAATTAAGGGCAAACAAAACAGATAAGAATGTTTTATTGCTACACACCAATATGGAATTCGGTCATGGCGGTGCATCAGGAAGGTTTGATTATTTAAAAGATGTGGCTTTAAATTATGCGTTTTTGTTTAAACTGGAAGGCATTAAAAAATAACAAATTTAAAAGAGATCAAATTTTTACTCAGCTAAATAACGCAAGCAAATCTTTTTTATTTAACGACTTTAATATTGCTGTGTCTGTCTTTATCAATTCGCCTTCCAGTTCTCTTTTTAATTTCTGCATTTGCATAATTCTTTCTTCAATCGTATGCGGACAAATTAATCTGACAGCTACTACATTTTTCTTTTGTCCAATGCGATAACAACGGTCAATGGCCTGGTTTTCGGCAGCGGGATTCCACCATGGATCAACAAGGTAAACATAATCCGCTTCTGTTAAGTTAAGCCCCGTGCCTCCTGCCTTTAAACTTACAAGAAATACCCGTACCGATTCGTTGTTCTGAAAAGATTTTACTTTTGCTGAGCGGTTTTTTGTATTTCCTGTAAGGTATTCATAATTAATATTTTTTGCATCCAGTTCATTTTTAATAAGGTCGAGCATGGTTACAAACTGCGAAAATATAAGTATTTTATGTTCCGCTGATTTGTTCTCCACTGCTTCAACAATTACCTCAATTTTAGCTGCGGTTTCTCCGGCATAATCCACTTCGCTAACCAGTGCAGGTGAGTTGCATAACTGTCTTAATTTGGTGAGTGATTTTAATACATACATACTGCTTTTGGGTAATTCCTCATCGTGGGTTGCAGCAATGTATGACCTCACTTCTTGTTCATACGTATCATAAATTTTACGTTGCTTAGGGTTCATCTCACAATAGATGATCATTTCTGTTTTGGCCGGAAGTTCTGTTGCAACCTGTTGTTTGGTACGCCTCAATAAAAATGGATGAATTTTTTGTTGTAATTCAATCGCATTTTTACTGTCTTTAAATTGATCTATAGGTATTGCATATTGTTCGTTAAAATACTGTTTGCTTCCTAATAAACCTGGACAGGCAAAAGACATTTGCCCGTAAATATCCATTGTATTATTCTCAAACGGAGTGCCTGTTAAAACAATTTTATTTTTTGATTGCAACATACGCACAGCTTTATACCGTTGCGACTCCGGATTTTTTATCGCTTGCGATTCATCAAGAAAAATATAATTAAAATGATAGTCCTTTAAAAAATTAATATCAGACAATAACATACCATACGTAGTGAGAACAATTTCGTAATTATTAAATGCATTTGTAAACTTAACGCGATTAGTACCGTGCAACGTATGTATTTTAATGGAAGGAGCAAAACGCGCAACTTCTTCCTGCCAGTTAAAGATAAGCGAGGTTGGTACCACAATAAGGTTAACGTTGTGTTTATGTTTTTCACGTTGCGATAAAATAAACGCAATAATCTGTATTGTTTTGCCAAGACCCATATCGTCGGCCAGGCATCCGCCAAAATTGAACTCATCCAAAAAATTAAGCCAGTTTAAACCCTGCTTCTGGTAAGGCCGAAGCACACCCCGGAAAGCCTGTGATACCTCTGTATTTTCTATTCTCTCAAAAGTAGAAAGTGCGCTCCGGTATTTTTTAATTGATGCCTTTGCTTCTTTACTTAACGCTTCGTTATCGTAATATTTTTCTATTGCTGAATAGTTAATAGTTGGGGTTCTAAGTTGCTCTTCAAATACAACTCCGGTTTTAAAATAGTTATTAAATTTTTCTATCCATTCTTTTGGTAATACACCAAGTGTTCCATCGTCCAATTGTACAAATCGGCTCTTATCTCTTATTGATTTATGCAAGTGTTTTAGCATCACTTTTTGACGGCCGAATTGTACCTGTAACGACGTATTGAACCAATTAATTCCACTACTAACATGTACCGTAACTTTTGCCTTATATGGGTTAATATTATTTTTTGCCAGTTCATTAAAACCCAAAATAATAATGTCCTTCTCCCGCCATTCTTCAAATGCATTTAAAAACCAGTCTTCATCTAAAAATCGTTGCTTATGCAGGTAAAAAGATTCGTTTTGAAGTTGATCCTGAAAGTGCGGATGCTGCTTTAAAATATGAGCGGTAAAATCAATTTCCAGCTCCTCATTTCTTTGCAACGTAAATACATTGCCATGCTTGTCTGAATTATATATTTGTTTGCGGGATAACACCGGAACTTCAACCGATGTATATTTTATAACCGGTGTAATAAGGATATAGTTACCGGAAGCCGAAAGGTAAATTATTTTCTGTACCTGTTGATCCAAATCGCCTTCTTCAATTTGTTGTTGAGTTGCGGGACGCATGTACGAATAAGTGATTTGTACCCGGTTTTCGAGTTTACTTAATATATCACGTTGAAAATCATCGAACTTTGAAGGATGTATGATAATAGTGTCGTTGTGCTTTTTAAAGAAACTAATCACCTTAATAAAATCAATATTATCAATGAGGTATAAAGTATCAGAAATCCTAATAAAATAATCAAATACAAGCTGCAACATTTTCAATGAATACCTCTTATCATTTAATACTACAACACCACTTAACTCATATAAACTTCCTTTAAGATCAACATTTAAACGCAGATCAATTTTTAAAAATTCTAGCTGAAAAGGTTTAACAGATCCTTTTGTAATTTTGTCTGATACTTTTGGATCATGCATGAAAAATTTAATATCAAGTGGGTTTTTAACCAGTACCCTTAAGGCTTCCAGGTCATTTTCCTTTCTATCCGCTTCATAGTTGTTTTGAAACTTAGCAATGCCACCAAAGAATTTCAGCTCATCTGTCTGCTCCAATTTCCATATTAAATCGAGCGGATTTACCTGTGTCAATAAATTTTTTATTTTGCCATCATTACCTGTTAGTGCTTCAAATAAACTGATCGTAAAAAGTTTATAAAACCTGTTTTCACTAAACACCACAATCAATTTTGAACCTAAATCATTCGTGTCTAAAGGCAAAGTAAATTTATTTGATTCAGGCAACACCTGTTCATTTATATAAAGCTTTGTTGCGGCATTAACAGCATATAATTCTTTTACCGTCAACTTGATTCCAACTTCTCTTGCATTATATTCAAGTTCAAAGAAATCCTCCAAGTTGCTTTCATTTTCAAACCCGTAATCTTTCGCAACTTTTTTAATTTGATCCTGTCTTAAAATAGGGTCAAAATAGATTTTTATTTGCAGCCTGTCTTTAATGTTATATAATGCCTGAACCTGGTGTGCGCATAATTTATTTTTAGGTAAAGCGCATGTGCAATTCAGCACAAGAGCCTGCTCGGCCAGGCTTATCGAAACTTCCTCATTATCTGTGATAAATGAAACAAAATTAACAGCAATATGCTGTGGTATTAATTCGAGGTAAGTTTTTTTGTCGCTCTTTACAATATCGGCCCCATGTTTTAACAACAATAACGAATTTAATTCGCCTATAACGAAATTTTGAATGATGTATTGATGGGGATGAATGCGCATTGGTGTACAAGGATATGGAAATTGGAGATGCAAATTTGATAAAAAATCCTATTCACGCAACATCAATCTAACATATTAAAACTGTTTATATAAGTGTTGATTAACACTCAAATATTAATATTTGTTATATTTGATCTCACCCAAATGAAATGATCCTTCCTTACGCAAACAATTTACCAGTTCACAAACTGGCAGCCATTTTTAATAATACAACCAACTCTTATAAATATTATTGGTTTCTATCACTGCTCGAAAATATTAAAACTAATAATACCGGAGAAATTTTGTTGGAAGACATTATCATTGAAATGATCAGTGAAGTATGGTTCCCTGTAAATTGTTTTAAACTTTCATTTGGTAAACAAGATCAGTTTGCCCGGCTAATAAAAGATCTTTTAAACTATCTGAATTATCCCAAACACTTAAAAAAAGAAGCGTTGAAATTGATATTGATAAAAGATAAAAAAAACGTGATAGTTAAGGAGTTGATCATTGAATTTTCAAGATATGTTCCCTACCGCTTTTTATCTTCTTTTTACCTAAGCGAATTACGCGGCGTAATTGATGCCCGTAAAAATGAAATGATTATAAAATTATCATCCCAAAATTTCGAAAATGAAGTTAATGGGGGTTTGTATAAATTTACCAGCAAAAACAGTATTATTATTAATCCCGTTTGGCGTGATTACCTGTTCAATAATTTAAATATTTTACATGGATTTACTTATTGGAATTTATCCCTTTATCTCCAAAAAAATAATCCTAATGTGCCTAATATTCAAGAGAAACTTTTCCCACCAGGAGTTAGAGATTTGTCTGTTGCAAAAAAATTCTGGCAAGCATATTTTGAGATAAAACTTCAGGCAAAATGTATTTATTCCGATATTTCTTTATTTAAGGGCAATTACAGCCTCGATCATTACCTGCCATGGAGTTTCACTGCACATGACCGTTTGTGGAACATCTTACCAACTCCACAAAAAATAAATTCATCAAAAAGCGATCACCTACCTTCTGAAATATACCTTAATAAATTTGTAACCCTACAATTTGATGCGATACAAACCGTAACACAGAATCAAAAAATAAAAATTAATGCACTCGAAGATTATACTGTTTTATTTAAAGACAGCCTTACAAATATTGTTAATCTAACAGCGGTTCAATTTGGTGATACATTATCAAACAACCTCAGGCCATTAATGCAAATAGCAGCAAATATGGGCTTTTCGAGGGATTGGACATTTACAGCTAAATGATTTGAAATAGTAGAATTATTTCAAATATCTATAATTACGGAATACCCTTTTTTTTTATGACTCTTCTGCAAATATAAATTCAATAAAGATATCATATTTAAAGTACAAAAATCAAATTGTCTGCCTCAAAAAAATTAAACAATTTTAACGTCCATACTTTTATATAATTAAAAAATTTATACCATCTTATTTTCCTCATCCCTTCCTTACTTTCCTCTCAATTTCCACAATTAAAAATTATCCCCTATTTTGCGCGCTCAAATAAAAATTTACAGAACATGCAATATGATGTAATAGTTATTGGCAGCGGCCCCGGTGGTTATGTTGCGGCCATTCGTGCCAGCCAGTTAGGATTAAAAACAGCCGTTGTAGAAAAGTCAGAACTAGGCGGGGTTTGTTTAAATTGGGGTTGTATTCCTACCAAAGCCCTGTTAAAATCGGCACAGGTATTCGAATACATCAAACATGCAAAAGACTATGGAATAAATGTTGGTTCAGCCGAAAGTGACTTTGGTGCTGTTATTAAACGCAGCCGCGATGTTGCCAATGGCATGAGCAAAGGCATTGCATTTCTGATGAAAAAAAACAAGATAGATGTAATTGTTGGTCATGGTAAAGTATTAAGTGCCGGCATAGTTGAAGTGACAGGCAATGATAATGCTAAAGCCACACATGAGGCTAAACATATTATTCTTGCAACGGGTGCTCGTTGCCGCGAGTTGCCTAATGTAAAAATTGACGGAAAAAAAATTATAGGTTACCGGGAAGCAATGGTTTTACCTGCCCAGCCTAAAAGCCTTGTAGTTATGGGAAGCGGTGCTATAGGCTGCGAGTTTGCTTATTTTTATCATGCAATGGGAACAAAGGTTACCATCGTTGAATTTATGCCAAATATATTGCCTGTTGAAGATGAAGAGGTTAGTAAAGAAGTGGCTAAATCATTTAAAAAATCGGGTATAGAAATGCTAACGAATGCCTCTGTTGAAAGTGTGAATACAAGTGGTTCAACCTGTAAAATAAAAGTAAAAACAGCGGATGGGTTTAAAGAGCTTGAAGCAGATATTGTATTATCAGCAGTAGGTACACAAACCAACCTCGAGAATCTTGGACTTGAAACAGTGGGTGTTAAAACAGATAAAGGCAAAGTATTGGTTGATGATTTTTACAACACCAATATCAAAGGCATTTATGCAATCGGTGATATTGTAAAAGGTCAGGCACTGGCACATGTAGCGAGTGCCGAAGGGATTATTTGCGTAGAGAAAATTGCGGGTCATCATCCTGAACCGTTAAACTATAATAACATACCGGGCTGTACGTATTGCTCACCAGAGGTTGCTTCTGTTGGTTATACAGAGAAAGCGGCGAAGGAAGCCGGTTATGAACTGAAAATAGGTAAATTTCCTTTTAGTGCAAGTGGCATGGCAAGTGCAGCAGGTGCCAAAGAAGGATTTGTAAAACTAATCTTTGATGCGAAGTACGGAGAGTTCCTTGGAGCCCATTTTGTAGGCGCTAACGTAACCGAAATGATAGCCGAGGTAGTTGTAGCCCGCAAGCTCGAAACAACGGGCATGGAGATCATTAAATCGGTTCACCCGCACCCCACCATGAGCGAGGCAATAATGGAAGCTGCTGCGCAAGCGTATGGTGAATGTATCCATTTATAGGTATATGGTTTACCAAATTGAAAAAAAATATCCAAACATAGTAATCAATAAGTCTAAAAGGCTACTGAAGGCTGCTTTTTATGCTGATAGAAAGCTTTACAGGGCTGATTCTTTATTACAGTTTCTAATTGCAGAAACACCAGCAGGGCATGTTACTTTTAAATTCCCAACTAATGACATCAGACATACCAAAGGTCATAAAAAAAACTATGGCATAATGGGTCTAGGTTATCACCCGGGAGCGTCCTTCGTAATTTTACATTCCGGCTTTTAAAAAATTAATCTGTTTAATCTGTTATTTTAAACTACATAAACTTGTCCAAACACAAGGACTCCAACATTGCCTTGTAAAAACTTGTTTTATGAAAGCTGCAAAAGATGAAAATTACAGCGATAAAGAAACACATTTAGGTTTAAAATGTGAGTAGGTTTTAATTGCCAAAGGGTGGAATCTTATAAATTATAAATTTACGTTTAAAAAGGAAGTGGATCATCTAAAACAACATAAGTCTATCTGAAGTTATGGAGCGGGAAAAATAGTTATAGTTTATCCAACTCCTCTGCCAGCTTATGATCTTTATCGGTAACGGTATTGCCGGCATCATGCGTGCTTAAACTTACGTGAATTTTATTGTACACATTAGTCCATTCGGGATGGTGGTTCATTTTTTCGATGATGAATGCGGCCTTTACCATCCAGGCTAAAGCTTCTGGAAAATCTTTAAATGTAAAGGTCTTCTTTAAATTGTTCCCGGTGTTAATCCAGCTCATATTATTTATAAATTAGAGGTACAATCTACGATTTGAAATGCTATAAATTTATGATTTATGTTGTATGTTTATTTGTTTTTTAATTAATGAACCCATTTACAATACCGAATATATATCTGTATTCACCACTGTAACATTTTTAAAAGGCCTTTGGAATATTTATAAATGTGCATTGGTGTAAAAACCATCATAAAAACAAATGGCTGTCTTTGAAATCAAAGACAGCCATTTGGTAAAACTTATTAATTTAATTATTGTACAATAAAACGTTTGGTGGCAAATGCTCCGCTAACGGTTTTTACATTCATAAAATATATGCCTGAACCTAATCCTGATAATGAAATGTTCTGGCTATGTGTATTCAGGTCATCCATACGACCAACTTCACGGCCTGTGATGTCCATAATGATTAACTGGTTTATGGCGGATTTGCCTGGGTCCATGCTTACCTTAATATTGGCAGTGGCCGGATTAGGATATACAGTAAGTGATGAACTGAAATCCACATCTCCTAAACTGGTAGTGGTACCTTTTTTAGATAAAATAACAGGATGATCCGTATTTGAGTTCTTGCCATAGTATCCGTTTTTAACTGATATTCTCAACTTTAAGAAGATGCTTTGTCCAACTGCAACATTTGAGAAATGATCGAAAAGGAATTTTTGTGTTAATACAAGAGCAGTGGTATCAACAACAGCAACCGGACCATATAAAGGTGTATTAAAATTACCTGTAATGGTATCTAAAGAAACATAATAGGTGGTAGAGCCAGGTTGTGCTCCAGTAACTTTTGCAGCCCCCCATGAAATAACAACCGGACCTGCAGTATCACGGATATTGATATTGGCTCCAGGAGTTGGTGATATTATACTAAATGCATTAAGCATAACATTTCCGGTTAAATCCATTTGAACCGCAATGCGCGGAGCAATATACCTGGCAATGGTATCGCAATAAGCAGTACCGCGTGCCTGGGCCATAAATGGATTTGTTAACATAGATAAAGAATCGGCGTTACGTCCGTTTGCAGGTAGGAATGGAAAACCACGGTAGTTGATTGCAGTAATTGCACGTACTGAAGGCCTGTCCCAAAATTCCCATGGAGCACTTTCGAAAGGGAAAGAAGATTCGAAACCAAAAATATTATTTACACCTGGGTTAACCATTAATGCTCTTGCACTAACCGGATCAACATAAAGCATAGAATTTAATTTTGCATTGATGCCCATTTGATTAGCAATGCGAATAACTTTGGAAGCACCGGCTGCATTTGGAATAACAATAGTACCCGTTGTTGGAACAATTACATTTCCTACATTATAAGGAGCAAAGGGATCTTTGGTCGTCTGTAAAGAAACAACTGGTAAACTGGTAGGTTTCATCCAGGTTGTATCGCCCATAGCACCGCCAAAATTAAACGTCATGTGTACATTGGATGAAACGGATGCATTGTTTTGTATATTTAAAGTAGGAGAACCACCTATGCCTAACCAGTTCCCAAAAGCAGCGGTAGGAACCATTGGAGTTATACGATCTGTCAGTAAAAATTTAGGATTGGTTTCTATATCAGCTATTGTACTTACTGAACCAAGTCCAAGTGAAATATAACCGCCGGTACCTTGTCCGCCTACAATAATTTTTGACGTATCTATTTTATAAGTTGAGGCATTCATGCGAAAAAAACGTACAGCGTTTCTCGCATCCTGAAGACCTCTGTAGGTTGCCTGCAATAATTGCTGTGTAGCCTGCTCCTGCACTAAAGTTTGTGGGTTCCAGCCTAAACGGTAATTAATGGCAGCAACAACATAACCTCTAAGCGCGAACTGATTAGCCATCTCAACAGTAGCACTGTCGTTTTTGGAACCTGTTGTTTGCTGATTAAGAATGGTAGGCAGATAACTGCCTGTATGAAGTAGGATAATTAACGGACGGGCAGTGGCTACATCGCCCGTTGGCTGATATATATCACAAAGTAATTTTGCAGTATACAGAGGTGAAGTAGTTAAGGCCGCAAACGGACCAGGTAAGGTTTGCCCGTACAACAAATTAACAGAAATGTTTGAATCGTATTCAACATTGGTTGTTTTTTGAACCGAAGCGAACATTTTATCGATGTAGCGCATTTGGGAAAAGGCTTGTGAGGTAAGCATACTTGCCACGGCAAGCATCATTAGATTTAGGAGGTTTTTTTTCATGATTTTATTGGTTTGGTTTTTTTTAGGTTCGAGAATGCTAATTAAAATAATAAACTTCATACTACAAAACAATTTAATAACATCCATTGTCATTTTCCAAAATCAAACAGCAAGGAAACATAGATAAGCCTGCCTACACGCGGGCCTCCATATACCTGTATAACTTTGTTATTTAATAAATTACTGCCACCAATTTTTACTACAAGTTTTTGCTCGGCAAATGCTTTGTTAACCTGTGCGTCGATCATACCATAAGCCGGAACTTCACCTGTAAATTGCGGTGATCCTTCAAATTTAAATCCCGACTGCCATTTCCAGTTCACCCCATATCCCCATCCGGTTATTGTAGTTGAACCAATGGTTGAAGTAATATCCCTTCCATTTATTCCCAGGTTATATTTGTGCTCGGGTGTATTATAAGCCGGAATTAACGGGTCGAGCGAACCACGCCTGTCTAATTTGTTCCATGAATAATTTGCTGATAAGCCAATGGGCTTACTATAAAAATAATTAACCCCTACACTAAAACCCTGAGTAGTCACCATGTCTACCGCATTGGTAGAGATCCTGTAAACGGTAACCGAATTAACAAAAATAGCTGAAGGCGGCCAGTCGGCCTTTGCACCAATCTTATAGCCGATAAAATCATGATACCAACTAAAATAATAGCTTGCATCAACAAAAAACTTTTCGCCAAGATTGCCTCTGTAACCTACTTCAATGGTTCTTACACGCTCGGGCTTAATAGGTGCCACATTAAAATATGATAGTCGTTGCCGGCCATAATTGAAGGCGTCAAATAAACTTGCAATTGAAACCAAACTGTCAAAACCTTTTAAATTACCGAGCAATGTTGCACGGCCTACATTTAGGTTGATATACTGATCTGACAAGGTTGGGTTGCGTATTGAACTCCCTGCCGAAATCCTGAAAACATGTTCTTTTTTTGTATAAACCATAAAAGCAGCCGGCGACCATAACAAATTAAAATTCTCATTTTTATCAAGCCTGTTAGTTACACTTATTTTAACATGGTTATTCATTAATTTTTTTTCTACACCCAAGTAAACGCCACCTTCTCTATTATAGATTCTTTGCTGATCAAGGGTATCTAAAAATATTGTTCCTCTTGAATAAGGGGCATACAGCCTGAAATTACCCCCGGTTCTGAAATCCGTATTTAAAAAACTAAACTGGTATTCGGCAGCCACATGGTATAATGCTGATTGATCGAAAAACCTTGACCCACCATCGCGGTTTGTGCGGGAGATTATGCTTCTGTATGCCGAATCGAAACGTTCGGTACCGGGCTCAAACCTTCTATAACCGCCCTGGTTTGTGATCAATGTATCGGTAGCATGTCTAACCTGGTTATGTATGCTTACTAAGGTATCATAATAATAGCGATTTAAAAAATAGCTCCCGAAGGTATTATAATCTATACCCGGTGGTATAGAATATGGACTCGGGCTAATGGGCAGAATTCTATTATAGCCGTAAGTGTTCCAGTTCTCTCCATATTGCTTGGCCCAGACATTATCAGGCTTGGCATAATTTTGAAGCAATAAAGCCGTGGCATAAGCATCAAAACTTTTACCGCCGTCTTCACTGGTATTGTATAAGCGAACAAAATATTTTCCTTCTTTACGCAGCTCAATTCGATTTTGAAAAAATAAAATATCCTTCAGACTAAAACGGTTATCACCCTGGTAAACTGTTGTACCATTACCCATATTACTACTTAAAATCAATTCGTTTTCTTTATGAATTTTGTAGTGTATAGCAGCATTCAATTTAAGATTGCGCGTGTTGTAATCAACCAGGTCTAATTCTTTATAACCACTTCTTACAGCAGTACCATAGCCAAGGTATAAGTTACCCGTTTGCCTAAACCTCGGTGAAGAAAATTCATCTCCATATACATTTACAGCGTCATAACCACCCGGATTTTTTTTGTTAACCGGCGATTGGCTGGTTGCATTATAATTTGTAGCCTCCCAATCACGCGCGCTCATTGTAAAAATATTTATTTTATATGCAAGGCGTGCTTCTCCTTTTTTATTCTTAAAAGCCTCGGCATACCTGATGGCAGTTTCTGTTAAATTTCGTTCACCAAAGCGTAACTGAACTGTTAATCCCTGATACAAAAACGGGCTTTTGGTTTGCATATTAATAACGCCGTTAAATGCATTCGGACCAAAATATGCGCCACTTGCGCCAAAAATAATGTCTACATTTTTAACATCAAGTTCTGATGAGCCGAGGAAGTTTCCCAAAGAAAAATTTAAGCCCGGTGCCTGGTTATCGACGCCATCAATTAACTGCAAACTTCTTACAGGCGAAGTACTGTTGAACCCGCGTGTATTAATTATTTTAAAGCCCATGCTTGCACTGGTAATGTCAACGCCTTTTAAGTGCGCAAGGCCTTCATAAAAATTAGCGGCAGGGGTTTCTTTGATGGCTATCGCATCCATTGTTTCAATGGTTAATGGCGCTTGTTTTTGTTTGGCGGTAACGCGTGAATCTTTTATGCTCACCTCTTTTAACTGTTTACTATTCTCATGTAAACGAATCAATAATGGTTTAGCTATTTCAGTTATTGTTAATTCCATTTGCTGGTAACCAACATAAGATACTACAATGGTTTGTGGCAAAAGGAGATTTATTTTTAAAAGAAAAGCTCCTTCATAATCTGTTGATACACCTTGTCCGGTTCCCTTTATACCAATGGTAGCACCTATAAGTAACTCACTTGTTTTTGCATCTTTTACAATACCTCTTAATGACAGTATGGTCTGGCATAACAAAGGAGTATATCCACAGATTAGAATCACCAACAATATCAAAAGTTGTTTTTTCAATATGTTTAATTTATTTATTTCAATGATAACTAATAATTATAAATTACAAACATGGTTTGCACTATTCAATTAAAAAATTCTAAACAGCTCTATAATAAATTTGCCGTTATTATTAATTATCAATATTTACTGCTCTTTAAACTTTTAAGAAAAAAGTTCTGTTCACCTATAACAAAAATTCTGCGTTTTTAAGGTTAGATGCATAAATGCCCTCTGATATAAAAAACTGATTATAACAAAAGAACTTACCATATTTTAAAGTAAACTGCATTAATTTGTACCGTTTTAACAAATACAATATGCGTTCTATCTTAACATTCCTTTTCATTTTTTCTGCCACTACATTTTTATTTGCCAGCCCCGGAGATAGTATTATAGTAAGAAGTCATAACCGTGTACATATGAATTATTACGGTTCTTTTGATCGTTGGGCAGTATTCCCTCCTGCAAATATCAAGTCTGAACGTATCTGGCTGAAATATACTTTAAGTTGCCCTGACGGGCAAAAATGCAGTGGCTGGGATTATACCAACCAGATTTTTTTACAAAAAAGAACTGGCGCAATTGATTCAACTTTAAGACAAGCCCCATCTTTTACAGTAAATGGTTCACAAAAAGATTCCATTCAGTTTAAATACCAGCCAACGTATTTTTTTCAGTTTAATTCAACAAGCAAAAAGACAGACTCTATTGTTAACCCCGTAATTAAAATTGTGCGGTTCATGAATACCGTTAAGCCATTAGTTCCAACAGATACTTTACTGGTATATAAAGCAGCATATTATAAATTTTCATTCGATACATCCGGGCAAAAAACAGACAGTTTCTGGGTTCAACCAGATACTACCATACACCTTATTAAAACGGCCTATTATAGCTTATATGATGTAATAGATCCATTTGAAATAATGCGGATCATTACGCCTTACGCAAGCGATAAAAATGATAAATGGAATTATGAATACTGGGCCGATATAACTGACTTTTCATCTCTCTTACATGACAGTACTGAAATCCGTTCTTTCTACAGTGGCTATTCCGATGGATTTTCAATAACGCTTGATTTTATTTTTATTGAAGGTAATCCTGCCCGTGAAGCATATAAAATAGAAAATCTCTGGAATGGAAGTTATGGATATGGCAATGCTGCTAATCCGATTAATACTGCCATTGTAAACAAGAACATTGTAATTGATGATACCGCCTCCACCGTCAAACTAAGGTTTACGCCTACCGGCCATGGGAGTGATAATGGCGATAACTGTGCAGAGTTTTGTCCCAAGTTTTATTATCTGAAATTAGATAACAATACCGTATACACCCAACAAATCTGGAATGCGAAATGTGGTGAAAACGCATTATATCCCCAAACGGGAACTTGGATTTATAACCGCGCCAACTGGTGCCCCGGCTCTTATGTAAGTGCATATGAAATGGAGATGAACAGGTACAGAAAAGGAAAAAAGAATTTCTTGTTAGATATCGACTTTGAAAGTTATGCGCTGGTAAGTCCTGGGTCCCCTTCCTATACCATAAGCTCTCAACTGGTATCTTATAAAACAAATTTATACAAGACAGATGCAGCACTTGAAGAGATCATTTCACCTAACAACGGCCTGGCTTATACAAGGCAAAATCCTTCCTGTAACAATGCCATGTTTAAGGTAAAGAATATGGGAACAGATACCATAAAAAAAATAATGTTTACTTATACAATCGACAATGGGACACCTGTTAATTATAACTGGTACGGTAAACTTGGCTTTGATGAAGTGGCAATGATAACAATGCCTTATGTAAATTGGTCAGGTGCAAAAACAAATGCAGTTTTTCTATTAAATATAAATGAAGTAAATGGCAAAACTGATGAAGTACTTTATAACAATAGCCGAAGCACCCGTTTTAATTTACCCGTTCAGCTTCCACTAACTTTTATTGTTGAAACATACACCAACAAAGTAGCAGAAAATTCTCTTAAAATTACTAATACAGAAGGTAAAGTTATTATTCAAAAAAGCTATCCCTTAACAAGCACCTGGTACCGCGATACGTTAGTACTTGGATATGGCTGTTATAACCTGATATTATCGGACTCCGGGGATGACGGACTGAGCTGGTGGGCAAACAGTAGTACAGTAGGTACCGGAATATTCAGGCTTACCAGACTTTCACCTTATGGGATTCTGAGATCATTTAATGGCGATTTTGGAAGCAGTTTACGATTTAACTTTATGGCAGGTTCTCCCTTAGCTGTTGATGAAAAAGAGTTTGCACAACAGATAAGCATATATCCAAATCCAGGCTCAACGCAGTTGAATGTTTCTTTTAATGATGCCGGTTCAGGAGAAAAGCGTATAACACTATTTAATTTACAGGGACAGTTGTTAATCGGGCATACTACATTTAACAATGAAATCATTTTACAAACTGGAGCATTACCGCCATCAGTTTATATAGTTGTTATAGAAAGCGATGGCAAAAAGGTAATGAAGAAATGGGTAAAGGAATAAGACACAATAGCAGCAGGTTGAATGATCGTTAAGGTCATCTTAGGTCGGTTTCATAAATCAATGATACAGAAAGACACTTAGGTATTACTGGCTCCCGTTTTCTATATCGTGAAACCCAAAAACTTTATATGCATTAGCTGTAGTAATATTCGCCACCTGTTGAACTCCTGCTTGTTTAATAATTGCTAATTTTTTCGCAATTTCAAGTATATAAAAACTCTCATTACGCTTACCTCTAAAAGGTACTGGAGCAAGATATGGGGCATCTGTTTCAAGCACCATGTGTTTCAGATCAATGCCAGCAATAGCAAGATCCAGCCCACTGTTTTTATAAGTAAGTACACCACCAATTCCTAGATAGAAACCCAGGTCAATAATTTGTTGGGCCTGTTGTGCATTGCCACTAAAACAATGAAAGATACCTCGTAATAAAGGATGCTTCATTTCCTGTATAATCGCAATTACTTCGTCAGTACTATTCCTTGAATGAATTACGATAGGGAGATTATCCTGAATAGCCCATAAGATTTGTTTTTTAAACGCAGATATTTGTTGCTCTTTAAACTCAACACTCCAGTAAAAATCTAATCCTATCTCCCCCACTGCCCAGAATTTGCGCTTCTTAAACCATTTACGTATTTGAAATAAATGTGCTTCTACATGCTGATCTACCGAACATGGATGCAAACCCATCATTGGAAAGCAATGTTCAGGAAAATCCCACGCGAGGTTCAGCATGGGCTGTATGGAATTAACATCAATGTTTGGAAGGAACATTTGGTTCACCCCGTTCTTAATAGCTTTTTCAACTATTTCTTTTCTATCTGCATCAAATTCTTCAGCATATAAATGTGTATGCGTATCTACAAAATTCATTATTTGCGAATATAAAGCAGAAGAAATTATCAATTTATAAAATGTTTGCCCGATAAGTATTAACAATACCTTCTTTATTAAAAAATTACCCGCAAAACCAGAAAATTTTGGTGTTTAACCGTCTATTTATTAAACGAACATAATATTGATAAAATCATATTAGGAGTTTGCCGGGTTTTAATATTTTCTTCCCTTCCAATCCATCTTTACAGGTAATAAATAAAATATGATCATCAAGGTATTTATTATATAATAGTACGGTTCAAAAACAAGAAGATAAAGCCAGTTTGTTTTGCGCCGGAACTTATTCTGCAGATATAATAAAAACAGGGTTTGAAAAATAAATTTAAGTGCCGCAATGAGGATAGCCGATTTAATATTTATAAACATTAAAACTATCAAAGCAGGAACATAAAATGCACTGATTAAAAAAACAGGAAACCAATACCAAGGCAATCCACGGGCACCAATCATCCATCGTTTACGCTGATGCAGTAATTTAATCAGTTTTGGTTGTGCCTTTGAAATATTGAGCGAATCAATATGTGCCAGATTATAGGTTTTATAACCCAGTTTCCGTATATGTTTAAACAATTGAAAATCTTCTGTTACCGAGAAAGGCATTTTTTCATAACCTCCTGTTTTTAAATAAGCTTCTTTAGGGAATGCCATATTATTTCCTACCGCAGTGCTTTTCATTCCCACACCATCAAGACCTAATAAGTTACCATTGGCAAGGAGCCATTCGAGGCCTTGCATCTTTTCAAAAAAACTTTTTCCATCAACCAGTGTAGTTCCACTTACAATGCCAATATGAGGTTCAAGTAAAAAAGGCAATAAATTTTTGATCCATGATTCCGGAACGGTAATATCTGCATCGGTAACAAAGATAATTTCTCCCTTACACTGTCCTATCAATTGAGCAAGTACATTGGCTTTGGCTCTCGCATTACCAGCCTTTCCCACCACATTATATAATTTGATTCTGGGGTACTGACCGGATAAGCTTTGAATAATTTCTGCTGTGCGATCGGTTGAACTATCATTACCAACAATAATTTCAACCTGTTCTGATGGATAATCCAGCAAAAGCAGACTTTTTAAACAGGCTTCTATATTATCTTCTTCATTTCTGGCCGGAACAAAAATACTCACGAAAGGGAAATTAGTTTTTTTTGTGACTACTTTGGGTTCAGCAAGTATGCCCGCAATAATAATGAGTTGCACCAGCAAATGTGCCCATAGAATAAACAGGAGAACGACTTCAATCATCTTATTTTAAATAGGGAATTGTATCAAAAGTATAACCTTTTAAACTAAAATAGCGTAATATTTCAGGTAATAAAATTTGGAGATTTTCAAATGCTTTCTCATTATCATGAAAAACCATGATGCTCCCCGGACCAGCTTTTTTCATAGCTTCCAGACTTTCATTACGTTTTAAGTTCTTATCAAAATCCCCACTTAGGTAATTCCACATTATAATTTGGTATTCCGACTTCAAAAACCTGCCATGGCAGGGCTTTATTTGCCCATAAGGCGGCCTGAATAAGGGACTATGGATCAATAGTGCTGCTTCTTTTATTTCCTTCCTGTAATCAGCTAAAGAACATTTCCAGCCGCTCACATGGTGATAAGTATGATTACCCACTGCATGTTTTCCGGCTAAAACTTCCCGGTATGTTTCCGGAAATTTTCTCACATTATCGCCCACACAGAAAAAAGTTGCCCCGGCATTATAAATTGCAAGTTGATTTAAAACCCATGGAGTGATAAGTGGATGCGGCCCATCATCAAAGGTTAAATATAGCTTTTTATCATTTGTTTTAACCTTCCATGTATAGCTTTTTGCAAGTCTTTGAAGAAAATACGGTATTGTGTAACTGAACATTATATTTGTCGCCATTAAAATTTAAAAACTTGTTTACAAATGAAGGTTCAAATATTAAAAAAAATTACGTCCCTTTTATATGTTAGTTTTTTAGGCATATTTGGGTTGTCTGCTCAAAGTACAACTGTATGGACTTTACAAGGTTGTGTGGAACAGGCCCTAAGTAAGAACATAACTATTCAACAGCAACATTTAGCAACACAAAGCATAAACGCTGATTATTTTCAGAGTAAAATGGCCGCATTACCAACTATTAATGGAAATGCATCAAACAACTGGCAAACAGGTTTTGCCATAAATCCGGCCACCAATGCTGCTCAAAAAGGGGTTTCATTCAGAACCAATTCATTTGGATTGTCTGGAAATATGCCTTTATTCAACGGCTTTCAAACGGTAAACAATATGCGTTTACAAAAGTCAAATGCAGTAGCCAGTGAAAAAGATCTGGAGCAAACCAAAAACACAGTTACCTTAAATGTTTGTAATGCTTATTTAAGGGTATTACAGAGCATAGAGTTAAGAAATTCATCTCTCACACGCACTGCTTCAACAAGGGCGCAAGTGCAGCGACAGCAGAAAATGTTTGAACTGGGTAGTAGCAACAAAAGCCGCTACCTGCAATTAAAAGCACAGCTTTCAAGTGAAGAACTTCTATTTGTTAACGCTGATAATACCTTAATGCAGGCTTATCTTGAATTATGGCTACTGATAGAAGTGAAACCTGATTCGTCAATGAGAGTTGTAATGCCCGAAACCAATGATATGCGTGTTGAGGATGAACCACGAAGTATTGACGCCATTTTTGATGAGTTCAGTAAAAGGAGTCCGGATGTACTTGCTGCTGAACAACGAAAACGAAGTGCGGATCTGCAACGTCATGTGGCGTTAGGGGCACGTTCCCCACGTCTAACATTGTCAGGCAATATTTCTTCTTTCTATTCAACACAAAGCACTACGGGTATTGGTAATATTACAAATACGCCAGTTCCTATTGGTGCTGGTCAGTATAATGGCGACAATATTCCAATTTATACTTTTGTTCCCTCTTATTCCAATTACAGAACAACCGCCTTTAAAGATCAGTTTAACAGAAATCTTGGAACCAGCATTTCATTAAACCTGATAGTTCCTGTTTTTAATACATGGAATGTAAATACCAACATTCAAAAAAGCAACATTAATAAACAAAGCAGTAAACTCACTGAAAAACTTACCCGGAATAATCTGTATAGGAGTGTTGCACAATCTTATGTTGAATTTAAATCTGCTTATAAAAAATATGATGCTAATAAAGAAAACATTGATGCCAATAAAGAAGCATTTGATGTGGCTGATAAACAATTTGAATTAGGCGCAATGAACCTGGCTGATTATTTAAACACTAAAAACAGTTACATTCGCGCCCAGGCCGATTTTACACAGGCTAAATATGAATTGGTATTCAGACGTAAAGTACTGGATTTTTATTTAGGTAAATCCCTTTATTAAATAAATAAAACTATAAAAAAATGGCCGCAAAGAAAAAAAATAATACCCTCTTATATCTTGGGATAGGTGTAGGTGTACTCCTCCTTATAGCTATAATTGGCAAGCAGGCAGGATGGATTGGTAAACAAGAAGGCATACAAGTTACGATGGCAAAGGTTGAACGCAAAACAATCATTGAAACGGTATCTGCCAACGGCAGGATTCAACCTGAAAAAGAAGTAAAAATCAGTTCGGATGTATCGGGTGAAATCCGTGAATTATACGTAAAAGAAGGGGACTCTGTAGTAGCAGGAAAATTATTGGCGCGTATTGATCCCGAATTATATCAGTCGGCATTAGACCGGTCTGAAGCTTCCTTAAATAACATTAAGGCAAACCTTGCCAGTACCAAAGCAAGACTTACACAATCAGAAGCCAGGTATTATGAATTATCAAAGGCTTTTGAACGTAACGAGAAACTTTATGCAGAAAAGTTAATTTCAGATGCAGAATTTGATGCCGCAAAAAGTGCATACCTGAATGCAAAAGCTGAAGTGGATGCCAGCAAACAAGGCATAAGTGCGGCTGAGTATAATGTGAAAAGTTTTGAAGCCACCTTAAAAGAATCACGTAAAAACTTAACCCGTACCGAAATATTTGCTCCGGTTAGCGGCATCGTTTCCAAACTCAATGTAGAAAAAGGTGAACGTGTTGTTGGTACTTCTCAAATGGCAGGTACAGAAATGATGCGTATTGCTAACCTTAATGATATGGAAGTTAGTGTAGATGTGAATGAAAATGATATCATTAAAGTTGGGCTTGGTGATACTACTGAAATTGAAGTTGATGCGTATCCTAACAGAAAATTTAAAGGTCAGGTAACAGAGATCGCTAACAGTGCAACAACATCAGCTTTAACCACAAGTGATCAGGTTACAAATTTTATTGTTAAGATAAGAATACTGCGCAGCAGTTATGAGGATCTCACAAAAAAATTCGGTAAGCGCAAATCAGTATTCCGTCCGGGAATGAGTGCCAGTGTTGAGGTACAGACAGAGCGCGTTAAAAACATTTTGGCAGTACCTATCGAATCGGTTACCGTAAGGGGCTTAAGTGCACTTGATACTTTAGAAGATAATAAAGATAAAGAAAAGAAAAAAACTGTTTCACTCGAAAACAACAAAAATGATATTGAAGTGCTGTTTGTAAATGTGAATAACAAAGCAAGTATCCGCAAAGTAAAAACAGGAATTCAGGATGATAAGGTTATTCAGATTATAGAAGGAGTAAATGATGGAGAAGAAATTATTTCTGGTCCTTATAGTACTATATCCAAAACACTAAAACATGGAGATCTTGTAAAGAAGGTAAGTAAGGAAGAATTGTTTGATGCCAAAAAGAAAGAATAATTCTTTCCATTAAACTATTCCTGACATTGGCTTTTCCTTATAAATTCTTCATCCTATTAAAGCATTGGTTTACTAATTTTAAGGAGTAAAGATTTACTTACCCGATTTTAAACATTACAGAATTACCTGATTTATAAAAACAAACGCTAAAGGCTCACCAATGAATGCAGATGCCCTCTCTTTTCCGTTATTGATTGCTACCTTTATAGTTGCGGCGATAGTTATATGGATTGCAGGTATTCACTTATCTTATACAACAGATAAACTAGCTAATCGTTTTGGATTTGGAGAAGAATTAGCAGGAATGATTATTTTAGCAATTGTTACAAATCTACCTGAAATTGCTATCGTATTCAGTGCTTCCATACAGCATAATATGGGAATTGCCATTGGTAATATTTTAGGAGGAGTTGCTATACAAACAGTAGTATTAGTTGTGTTAGATATTTTTGGGATAGGCAAATCAGAAAGTTTAACTTTTAAAGCTTCCTCTATCATATTAATTCTGGAAGGCACTTTGGTTCTGGCTGTATTATCTTTGGTAGTTGTAGGACATGAACTACCAAATTCACTTATTTTTTTAAGAGTAACTCCACCTGCATTATTAATTTTTGTAGTGTGGGTTATCGGAATATTTCTGGTATCTAAAGCAAGGAAAACAATGCCATGGGTGGCCAGCTTTAATAACCCACAGGAACAAAATGAAATTATAAACAATGCTAAAAATGAAACGGGCACAAAAAAAAATTATTCGAGTACTTCAAAAACATTACTGATTTTTATGTTTTGCTCTGTTATAACTTTAGTTGCAGGTGTTGCACTTGAAATAACCGGTGAAAGCCTCTCAACACACTTGGGTATACAGGGTGTTGTATTTGGCGCAACATTTCTGGCAGCGGCTACTGCATTGCCCGAAATATCTACTGGGCTCGCATCTATAAAACTTAAAGACTATCAGATGGCCGTAAGTGATATTTTTGGAGGTAATGCATTTCTGCCTGTCCTGTTTTTATTTGCCACATTGCTTTCTGGGGAAGCCGTATTGCCTGCAGCGCAAAAAACTGATTTGTATTTAACGGGTATAGCCATGTTCATGACAATCATTTATATCTGGGGCTTATTATTTCGCCCGCAATATCAGATCTTAAGAATGGGTGTTGATTCATTTATTGTTCTGATAATTTATATTGTTGGCATAGCTGGTTTATTTATTATTTCTTAAATTAACAGTATTATAATAATCCTTCTAAATAATCTAAAAATGAGTAAACTTTCTATCATTATTCCCGCCTTTAATGAAGCACGCACTATTCATCTTATTTTGAATAAGATTGATACATTGATTTTAACCGGAAATATAGAAAAGGAAGTGATTATCGTAAATGATTTTTCAACAGATGAAACTGCCCGTGTTGTAAATGCATACATGTTAACTAAACCTTATATAATCTATATTGAACACGATGTAAATAAGGGTAAGGGCGCTGCTATCCGAACAGGTATAAAACACGCAACTGGAGATTATATTATTGTTCAGGATGCAGATCTTGAATATGATCCGAATGAGATAAATATTTTATTAAAACCTATATTAGACGGTTTTGCAGATGTGGTTTACGGTTCGCGGTTTATTGGAGGCAATGCTCATCGCATTTTGTTTTTCTGGCATTCCATTGGAAATAACATTCTAACTTTCGCTTCCAATCTGTTTACCAATTTAAACTTAACAGATATGGAAACCTGCTATAAGTTGTTTAAATCCGAATTCATCAAAAACATAGACCTAAAAGAAAACAGATTTGGATTTGAACCCGAAGTAACAGCCAAAATAAGCAGAGTACCAGAAATAAGAATATATGAAGTGGGCATTTCTTATTATGGACGAACCTATGCTGAAGGGAAAAAAATAAACTGGAAAGATGGGTTCAGGGCTATTTATTGCATTCTTAAATATGGCTTATTTAAGTTGTAATATAAATTGCAGGGATTCTGCATTTTTGTCTTTTAATTTACTAATAAACAAAATCTAAATACCATCCTCTTTTATCACATCAATATCACATGGGGTTTCTTTTTGTTTGATTAAAATTTTTATTTCATTTTGAGAACAATCCATTTTAAAAAGTGATACAATTACCATTTTTCCGGGCTTACATTCTAATAAATAACATTCAGAAGAGTCGGTAAACAATATGTTTGTACCTATATCATAAACTTTAAAATTCTTTCTGGTTATTTTTTTAAATAAAGCCTGATAGGTGTCTGGAGATTTCCAATAGAAATCATTGCCTAGTACTATCGTACTTCCTTCCCTGCAATTTTGTAAAATTCCGTTTTGAACTTCCTTATATAATACATCTGCCGGAAAACTGATTCTGTATGATCTGGAATTTATTAATGCATTATTAAAAAGAAACGTGATCGCTGTACTTACTAAAATGAAAATAAAAAAACTAATTGCATATCTGGCATTTGCAATTCTCTGATTTCTGAAACTATACTCAAAAAAATAAGCCAATAAGGTTGCGGTTCCAAAATTTTGAATATACACTGGTAAGTAGCCTCTTCCCCATCCAATTTCAAGTTGATACTTAGATGATGGCAGAATAAAAAATGCAGGTAGTATCATTAAAGCAACTGCTAACAATACATAATTTAACTCGAAATTTTTAAGTCGGTTTTCTTGATCCGCCTTCGATCTTTGAAAAATCAGATACCCAATAAAAAAAATAAATATAATACTTAACAGGTTTTTGAGATCAGTTATTTGATGGAAAATTTTAATGGGGATAGCTGAAGTATTCTGAAGATTTGTTAATGGGATAGTGGCATATAATTGTTTAAAAAGTAATTCAGTCATAGCTAATAAATCAATGTTTGTTTTAAGCCCCGTGTAAACATTCTGATCCAGTACATGACTTTTTAACCAAACAACATAACTCAGGTAAATTAGTGAAATAAAAAAGTAAGGGATAAAACTTAAAAGATATTTTCTGTAAGGTATTTTTAAGAGCAAACCACTGCCGGGAAACAATAAAATTGTTAGCAGACCCACTTCAGAAATTAATATACTGATAATAAAAAAAATAGCTGATACCCCTAAAAAAAAATGTTTCCGGTTAGCCAGGTAATAGCTATAAAATATGAGGGAACCAAACACAAAAATGAATAGCATCTGATACATTCCATTAAAGGTTGTATATGCATCATGATACTCAACCCGAAATTGCATTACTGATCCAAAGCAGACCAGCCAAATACCTTTGTTAACATTAAATTTTATGGCAGACAGGTAAACCAAAAAAACAGCTACAGCCAGAAGATTTAATAGGTAGATATATGTTTTATAAGCAAATACTGAGTGAAAATATTTAAATGCAAATTCCATTAGTATAAATGAAATGGGTGTATAACGGCCTTTCGCTTTCCATTCTTCTATGCCAGGCAACGCAAGTTCAATCGCATTTTCATTGTGATCAGCCCTGATTGTTTTGAGTTGAAAATTGGGCAAGTCATCAGAATACAGCCCGCTCTTTAAAATGGGCAACAAACAAATGGCAACATAGGTGAACCCGGCCAAAATCAAAAGCAACGCATTCCTGTTCATTGTTAATATTCCTTTGCAGTTTGCGAAGAAATGAATTATATCAGAATTAACCTACTCTTTGCAGTTTGTCCATCCATCATTCATATCTTGATATCTTACATCAAATAAATTTCAGATATGCTGCTTCAAGCTAGAATGTTCCTTTGTAGAATTTTTTAAATAATGAATCAAATAAATATAATTAGTATTTTCACTTACTTATTTAATAAAGAGAATAATATAAATGAAACTGTTTTTATTTTTATTAGCAAGTTCAGATTTTACCAATTAAAAAAAATCCATGAAGTGATAAACTTCCATATAAACAGTGTACTAACCTACACTTAAGGTTTTTATGCTTTCCGAGTGCATTTGATTTTCAAATTAATTGGTAGGAAGGAGGCAATGTAAAACTTCTCAAAACAACTATTATCCTGGTTTTTTTTATAGTTAAACCTCATTTTTCCAATATCGAGGCCAAAACATAGCTTCCGCTTAATTGTAAATCCGGTTGTATATGATAAATTAGCAGCCGGTATTATTTTGTTGAACATAGTTAATAAAAGGGAGAGGTATGTTGAAAGGGTTTTGAACTATGGCATTAAGAAATTAAATAAGTCCTTAAGAGAAATATTGGATTCTATTTAAATAAGTAAAAAAAATGAACGAAGGAGATTACAAAAATATCCAAACCCGTTTAATAAGTATTAAACGGCGATTTTTAAATATGTATAACAGTGTAAATGCTGGTCATCTTGGATCTAGTCTTTCCTGTGCCGAAATTTTAACGGTTACAAAATTTTGTTGGATGAAAGAGGCAGATAAAATGATCCTGTCTAAAGGACATGCTGCTGCCTGCTTATATAGTGTTTTAGCGGAAGATAAGCAGATTACGGATGAAGAGATTGCAACTTTTTACAAAAACAATACTACACTTCCTGCCCATCCACCGGTTAATAAATACCCTGCAATTCCGTTTGCAACAGGAAGTTTGGGACATGGCTTATCTATTGCAGCAGGCTTTGGTTTTTCATCGCAATTAATGGAATCTGATAGAATGACATATTGTATCACCTCTGATGGTGAATTAAATGAAGGTAGTACATGGGAGGCCGCATTGTTTATCAGTCAGCATAAATTAAAAAATGTAATTTGGATTATTGACAGAAACAGGTTGCAAGGTTATGGTAAGACAGATGAAGTAATGGAACTTGAACCGCTTGATGATAAACTAAAAAGTTTTGGGTTTGATGTTTTTATGGTAGACGGACATAATATAAAAGCATTGGCAGACCTAAAAGAGAGGTTTGATAATACAGAAAGACCCCTTGCCATAATTGCAAATACCATTAAGGGTAATGGATGGAAAAGCATGCAGAACAAATTAGATTGTCATTACCTGCCTATCGGGATAGAAGATTACGATTTATTACACGCTCATTTAAGTACAGATCATTCATGAGAAAAGAACTTTCTGAATCTCTTTTAAAATTAGCACATTCAAATTCATCGTTTGTATTTTTAACTGGCGACCTTGGGTTTATGGCGTTTGAAAAACTGGAAGCGGCATTAGGAAAACGTTTCGTTAATATGGGCATCTCGGAACAAAACATGATCTCGGTGGCCGCATCTCTGGCGCACGATAAATTTATTCCTTTTGTATACAGCATCGCACCTTTTGTAATAACACGCCCCTTTGAACAAATCAGAAATGAAATAGGCATGCACCATATGTCTGTTAAACTGGTTGGCAATGGTGGCGGCTATGGATACGGCATTATGGGATCAACACATCATTGCCTTGAAGACCTTGCCCTGATGCGTTCGGTTCAGAACATGTGCATTTATGTGCCTGCTTACAACAACGATATTGAAGAGGTAATCCAAATGATGGTAAATGATATCAGACCAAATTACCTAAGACTAAACAACAGTGTGGCAAGACCCGCATCTATAGCCTCCTTTGGGGCATGGAGGAAACTTGCTGATGGTGATGCAGGGGTAATCATCGGGATCGGTCCTGTTGTTTTAAACACCGTTGTGTTCAATGAAACATTACAATTAAATTTAGCGATCTGGGCCATCGGCATTCTGCCATTTGATGCCATTCCTGAAGCTTGTATGGAGCAGATAAACCAAACAGGCAGGGTTCTCATTATTGAAGAACATTTCGCTGCCGGCGGCCTTGGAGAAATGATGGCAATGCAACTCCTGAAACATCCCGGCATTTTGAATAAAAATATCCATTTCGAATCCTTGTCAGCACAAGGTTATCCATCCGGCAATTATGGTGATCAGCAATGGCATCAGGAAGAAAATAGCCTTGGAGGAAAGTCTCTTGAAAAGGCTTTGCAACAATTTATTAATTTTTAAGTTAACAGGCATGCTTACAGAAAAAATTAAATCAGAAGTATTAAACCTGCAGGGACCTATTGTTGTTTTTGGGGCAGGAGGATTTATCGGTGCAAATCTTGTAAGGACTATTTTAACATACCGGAATGATATTTATGCAGTAACCAGTAAACCATTTATACCCTGGCGTCTGGATGATATTTCACCGAAGCATATTTTACATGGCAATATCAACAAGAAAGATCAGGTAAATAAACTTTTCGAAAATAACCGGTTCAGAACAATCTTTGATCTGGTAGCCTATGGAGCATACAGCAAACAAGATAATATAGACCTCACCTATGAAACCAATATACTAGGTTTTCTGAACATACTTGAAACGGCATCAAAGTTTTCAATTAATGCGTATGTGCATGCAGGGAGTTCATCAGAATATGGCCTTAATGCATCAGCACCAAAAGAAGATGATCCGTTTATGCCTAACTCACATTATGCCGTTACAAAAGTTAGTGCTGCACATATGATTAAATTTTATGGAATCATTAAAGAAATGCCTGTAACCAATTTAAGGTATTATTCAATTTATGGTCCGTATGAAGAGCCCGACCGTTTGATCCCAAAGTTGATTGATGCTGGTATGGAAGGTAATTTTCCGCCATTGGTTCAACCAGACATTTCCAGAGATTTTGTATATATTGATGATGCAGTATTAGCCACTTTACTTGCAGCTACTAACATAAATAAAATAAAAGGTAAATCATTAAACATTGCAAGTAATAAAAAGACTACCATAAGGGAAATTGCAAGCCTAGTAAAAGAATTATTTAATATAAATGAATTGCCACACTGGGGTGATATGCCCAACAGAAAATGGGATCTTAAAGAATGGTACGGCAATGCTTCTCTGGCAAAAGAATTATTAGGATGGCACAGTGAAACAAATTTAAAAGAAGGGCTTATACAAACTTACGAATGGCAGCGAAATTATGCACGCCCTTTATATGAAAAAAAGTTAGTGCAGGATAAAATCAAACATAAATTATCTGCGGTGATAGCCTGTTATAAAGATGAGCAGGCTATTCCATTTATGTATGAACGACTGACCAAAACATTTCAGAACTTAAGTGTTGATTATGAGATCATTTTTGTAAACGATTGCTCCCCGGATCATACAATAGAAGTACTTCAGAAACTGGTTGATGTGGATGATCATGTAATTGCCATTGAACACTCAAGAAACTTTGGCTCACAAAGTGCGTTCTTATCGGGCATGGAGATATCTACAGGTGATGGTGTAATTTTATTAGATGGAGATCTTCAGGATCCGCCAGAACTTATTGAAAAATTTTATGAACAATATCTCAATGGTTTTGATGTAATTTATGGCCGCAGGATAAGAAGAGAAGGCAATCAGGGCCTGGTGTTTTTTTATCGCATCTTTTATCGTTTGTTCCGTAAAGTCAGCTATGTTCCTATCCCATTAGATGCCGGAGACTTCGCATTGATGGATAGAAAAGTGGTGAATGAATTAATTAAGTTACCAGAGACAGATCAGTTTTTAAGAGGATTGCGAGCCTGGGTTGGGTTTAAACAAACTGGAGTTGATTATATAAGACCGGAAAGAATGTTTGGAGTAACAACAAACAACTGGCGAAAAAACATTGCCTGGGCGCGTAAAGCTATTTTTAGTTTTAGCTTTGTTCCCTTAGAATTATTAACTTATTTGGGTTGGTCATTAACCATTTTTTCTTTCCTCGCTATAATCATACAGATAATTTTTTATTTTATGTTCCCCGGAAACCCACATGGCATCACCACCATTATTGTATTGATCCTTTTCTTTGGAGGTTTGCAGATGCTTGGCATATCAATCATAGGAGAATATCAGGCCAAAATCCTGGAAGAAACAAAACGCCGCCCCAAATTTATCCGCCGCAACATCCTTAAAAAAATACAATAATAAGAATCGATAGACCATAGAATATAGACCATAGAATATAGACGATAGACCATGGACGATAGACCATGGACGATAGACTATCGACCATGGACCATGGACCATGGACCATGGACCATGGACTATTGACCATGGACCATGGACTATTGACCATGGACTATTGACTATCGACTTTCATACAAACTAATTATGCACGACAATAATAAAAAAGACGACAGAGGATATAACCAGGGATGGGCAGACAGCACAAGCACGCGCATAAGGGCAGAACGCAGATGCAATGCCCTGATAGAAAGTATGCAGATTGAACCTGGACGAAACATTCTGGAAATAGGATGCGGCACCGGAGATATTTCATTTATGCTAGCACAAAAAACAAATATGCAGGTATTAGGCACCGATCTATGTGTGCCTTTTATAGAGGAAGCACGTAAGAATTTTACACATCCCGGCTTAACTTATGATGTGCTTGATTTTAATAAAATAGAAACCTTTAAAGAACATCGTTTTGATTATATAGTGGGAAATGGAATATTGCATCATTTATATTATCACCTGGATGATGCTTTGATAAATTTAAAACAACTTCTTAAACCAAAAGGCAAAATTATTTTCTGGGAACCCAACTTATACAATCCATACATTTATTTAATCTTCACCTATCCTGCCTTAAGAAAAAAAGCCCATCTAGAACCCGATGAAATGGCCTTCACTAAACCCTTTATTGAAAAGAAACTGAAAGAAGCAGGCTTTACGCAAATAAAAGTTTCTTTTAAGGATTTCTTACTGCCCGGCATACCTGACGCGCTCATTAAGCCTTCGGTAATTATTGGAGATGTACTTGAAAAAATCCCTTTGATTCGCTCTGTGAGCCAATCGGTTTTTATTGAAGCGTCTAATTAGGCAAACTGTCACAAATTGAATGCCGATTAATTTTTAAACATAGAGGGTAATATTTATTTATCCGTTGAAAAAAGTAGCAAAATACATCTCCCTAAAGCTGACTAAATTTTGCTTTGAACGGAAGGGTATGGAATCAGATTTATATTCATATTTTCTCCTTTGCAACCCGTGACAAAATAACTACACTCACCATTAATGGGACCCAAAATAAATAAATATAGGGTACAAGTATGAACGCATAAAAAAATGTAAGACAAAACTTTAAGGCCATTAATGAAAACAATTCTGATGAAACTACATTTCTTGCTTTTTTATAGGTAAAGATTGGTATTAATAAACTGATAACACACACAATCATTAACGTCATTTTTAAAGCAAGTATTTTCTCTTTTAATGATCCATCAAAAAACATATAAAACCAACTTGCAAAACCAAACCCCTGGAACAACTGGAAAGGTCTATCGCCGGGCTGTTGCCATGCCTGTCCGTTCCATTCGCCAATTGCACCATCTAAATAAATATCATTAAAAGTTTTTAAAAATGCGGGATCCGGCAATACAAATGGCATGATAAAAAACACCAAAATAAAACAAAGTAACATCAGGCCACTTAAGAGAAAAGTTTTAAAACTTGTACTTAATAAGTCGTAAAAATATACAGGGAGCCAAAATAAAAGGGAGAAGCGCGATAATAAGGGTAAAGTTAAAGAAAGTCCTTTAATAAAACTGCCTTTTACAAACAATGCAGATGATAAAAAAAGGTAATAAGCCATAATCAGAATTTCGATGGTATGTGCGGCATCACGGGGTTGTTTTATGTAAATTGAAAAAAGCACTGCAAAAGGTAAAAACGCATGCCACAATTTGTTTTTGTTTTGCACGTCACTTTTATTATTGTTATATATATAAAAGGCAGTTGAACTTATAAAAGCTAATACGGAAATCCATCTCATATCTACATTTGCCAACACTGCTAATGCAAAAGGCAACCATTGAAACGGTAAATAATTTGGGGTAAACATTACAGGGTAATCATTAAACTTTACAGGTGCATAAACAGCCTCACCATTTATAAACCTTTTAACCATCACATCTCTAATAAATGGAATAATATCAGACTGGGCAATATTAACGGGTTGCGCCTGGAACAGCAGATATGAGGAAAAAATAAATATAACGGATAAGCACACAAAACCAATCCAGGACCATCTTTTTATGCAGTACAAGTAAGCGATCGGCTCCTTATTGCAAGTTACTTTTGGTTCAGCCTTTAAAATGATAAAATAAGGATATACTGCTAAGAAAATTCCGGATGTTGTAATTAGCAACGGGCTTAATATATAACCTACATCATTGCGCAGATAAAACATGAGCAATAGTTCTGCAACAAAAGCCACAAACAGATAGTTGATCTTTTTATTATTCCTCCATATCATCAGGATGTTGGATCAGTTCAAACTCTTTATCAATCAGTGTATCATTAACCAACGAATCATTTTTAATAATGAATTTGCGAGCAGCACCTTTAATTTGTATCTCATGTGTTAGCCCGAGTGTATCTTCAGCTAAGATTACATTACGTGCAATCATCAGGTTAGAAAGAAAGCGATAGGTCCTTTCAAGATATGGTTTAGGATTGCCTTCATTATTAAAGCGCCACATAAAATGTTTGGGGGCCGGTATAATAGTTGCGAGAAAAAGGCTTTCACTAAGTGTAAGATCAAATGGTTTTTTCTCAAAATAAAAACGTGAAGCTTCCCCTACACCATACACATTTGGTCCCCATTCTATAATATTCAGGTAAACTTCAAACATCCGGTCTTTACTGCAGAGGTTATTGTTTTCGAGAATGTAAACCAACAAGATTTCCTCAAGTTTCCGGGCCATAGTTTTTTCCCGCGTTAAAAAAACATTTTTAACCAATTGCATACTCAGTGTGCTTGCACCTCTTTTAAATTTACCCGTACGTATGTTTTTAACAATAGATTGGCGAAATGCCTCAGTAACAAATCCACGGTGCCAGTAAAAAGAAGGATCTTCAGTAGTAAGAACTGCTCTTTTTAAATAAGGAGAAATGTCAGCAAGTGGTGTGTAATTCGGGTTGTCCGCTCCAACTATAACAGCGCGCATAGCATGTCCATTTTCCATTGGTACATAAGAAAATTCACCGTTCAATTTAGCAAGGTTGGCCTCACCATATTTTATTATTTTAAACTGATCCTTTATTAATACACTTTCAAAAATCATATCATCCGGTTTATTTTCGTTGTATACAAAATCAAGTCGGTAGGTAAATTTACCGGAAGCTTCCATCCCCTTTACATGCGAAAACAAACCTTCCGGCAATGCACTAATAAATTTCTGCGCTTCGGTATTTTCTGTTCGAACACTTAAATAATAAATGGTATCAGGTGCATTTTGAAACCTGATAAAAGGATGCAATACCACATCATTAAACACAAATGCAGACGAACTGTCTAATGAAATGTAATTACCTCCGATCTTGCAGGCATAAGTAAATTCAGCTTTATCAATGATCACATCCTTTTTCGAAATCTTTGGATGATTAACCATAAATGACTGTATGGATGCCAACCCATCAATCCGTAATTCATCCTTATTAAAACTTATATTATTCAATTGCATTCTTACAGAGTTGAATCCTGCTTTAATATGAAACTTTTCAAGCAGATAAGGTATAATTACTTTTCCTGTATCCACCCTACTGAAAGTGATATCTGCTTTGCGGTCTGAAGGATTTGCAATGCCACTTAATTGCCATTGCTGGGTGAGTTCATTCGACTGAACAAGTATAACCGAGTTAACTTTACCCTGATCGAATAAAAGCTGTTGAACATTAAAATTACAGTAATTATCTTCGTCAACTCCTTTCAATGCAAAACTATGAACAGAAACTCTATTTGGAACTTTATTTAATATACTAACAATGAGTTTATATACAACTTTGGCATAATTCGTTTTCTCATTTGCTTCACCTGGTTCAACATTTACCAAATTGCTATCGCCCTGCTTTTTGTAAAACTGATCAAAGTTATTTAGTCCACCGCGTTTTACAAGTTGTAAATAACCATTATCCAGATTTATGTTTTCAACTCTTATATCTGCAATTAATGCGTACCAGAATTTTATACTTAGAGAAAATTCACTTGCCTTAAACAACGTGTCTTTTCCTTCGGGGATTATTTCCAGGCCTTTCAGATTCACAGTGGCCAGTCCACTAAATCCTGCTTGCTGAACGGTTAAGCGTGTAGCATAATTTGTGGCTAATCTGGTTTGCACTTTTTCAATAGCCTTATTTAACAGATAACCACGTAATGAAAAGAAAATGATAACCATTACTAATAAAAAAACACTGGTAACTTTAATCACCAGTGTTATTAATCTTTTATCTCTGAGGTTAAGTTGTTGCATAATTGCAGTTCCTTCGCCTAATCACACATGCATAAGATCTGCTTCTTTTGCCGCAGTCAAATCATCAATTTTTTTAATGTAGGTATCGGTTGTTTTCTGAACCTGTTGTTCCGCCGTCTTGGCATCATCTTCGGGAACACCCTCTTTTTGTGCTTTTTTAACAGCCTCATTTATATCCTTACGAATATTACGAATAGCTATTTTGGCATTTTCAGATTCTATTTTCACTTTCTTCACAATCTCTTTTCTGCGATCCTCCGTTAGTGGTGGTAAAGAAATCCTTATCATCAGCCCATCATTGGTAGGATTGAACCCAAGGTTTGCAATAACAATTCCTTTTTCAATGGTTTGCAGCATACTTTTTTCCCAAGGCTGAACGGTTATAGAGCGGGCATCGGGTGTATTGATATTGGCCACCTGACTTATAGGCACCAGTTGCCCGTAATAATCTACTTTAACAGCATCCAGCATGGAAGGATGCGCTTTACCTGCACGAATCTTTGTAAACTCAGATGCAGCATGGTCAATGGCATTATCCATTGACTCTTTTAATGAATCAAATAATGGTTTTAATCTAGGGTCACTCATAAAATAATTGTTAAACTGACGGGCGCAAAATACTACGAGTTAACTAATTTTCAGAAATATTTTTAAAAAACAGTTAATCCAACTTTTGTTTAGTAGGTAAAAACCCGCTTATCCATATCTTTGTGAACTTTGATTATGGATAGAAGAGTAAGAGTTCGCTTTGCACCCAGTCCAACAGGTGCTTTGCATATAGGCGGTGTGCGCACCGCTTTGTATAATTATTTATTTGCAAAAAAAAATAACGGGGATTTTTTGATCCGCATTGAAGATACAGATCAGGGCCGCTTTGTACCAGGTGCTGAAGAATATATCATTGAATCTTTAAAGTGGTTAGGCATAAATGCCAATGAAGGAATTGGTTTTGGCGACGGCCCTTATGCGCCATACCGCCAGAGTGAACGTAAGCCTATGTACAAGGCTTATGTAATGCAATTACTTGAAGCCGGACACGCCTATTATGCCTTTGATACGTTAGAAGACCTGGAAGGTATGCGTGAGCGGCTTAAAGCGAGCAATGTAGATGCCAAGTATGATGCCATTACGCGCACCACGATGAAGAATTCTTTAACTATGCCTGAAGATGAAGTTACACGACGGCTGGAAAATGGAGATGCATTTGTTATCCGATTTAAATTACCACGAAAAGAAGAAGTTAAGTTCCATGATGAGATTCGCGGCTGGTTAAGTTTTAATACCAGCCAGATGGATGATAAAGTACTCTTTAAAAGTGATGGTATGCCTACCTACCATTTGGCAAATGTGGTAGATGATTACCTGATGAAAATTTCTCATGTTATCAGAGGTGAAGAATGGCTGCCCTCCGCACCATTGCATGTATTACTATATCGCTGTTTAGGATGGGAAGATGTTATGCCCGTGTTTGTTCACCTTCCATTATTACTAAAACCTGAGGGAAATGGTAAACTCAGTAAGCGTGATGGAGACCGTTTAGGCTTTCCTGTATTCCCTTTAAAATGGGTTGATCCGAATACACAGGAAACTTCTGTTGGATATCGTGATAGTGGTTACCTGCCTGAAGCTGTTGTTAACCTGTTGGCTATGTTAGGCTGGAATCCCGGAACCAACCAGGAAATATTTAGCATGGCAGAACTCATTGAAAAATTTACCCTGGAACGCGTGAGTAAAAGCGGTGCAAAATTTGATCAGAACAAAGCCCGTTGGTATAACCAGCAATATATTCACAAAATGGATGATACAGATCTCCTGCCTTCATTGCACACAGCTTTGCAAACCAACTGCCCGGAGTTGCATTTTGATGATCAGTACCTGTTAAAAGTTTGTCATCTGGTGAAAGAGAAAATCACTTTCAATAAAGAGATCTGGGATTATGGACAATACTTTTTTATTGATCCGAAAAACTATGATGAAGGGGTTATAAAAAAACGATGGAATGAAAAAATTCCGGCTTTATTAAATGATCTGGTTCAATTATTCTCTGCCCTTCCTGCTTTTGATCACCCAAACATTGAAACAGCCTATGAGGTGGCCTTAAATAAAAATGGGATAACAGGAAAAGATTTCCTGCAATTGTTCAGGGTTTGTTTAACCGGTGTTGCCGGTGGCCCTCCGCTATTTGAAATTGCAGAATTATTAGGAAAACAAATTACTATAAACAGAATTAAATTAGCATCAGAAAAAATAAGCATATGAAAACACTAAAAAAAATTGTAGTATTTGTATTTGCAGCCTGCCTGCTGGCAAGTTGTAATCAAGCGAAATTCGACCGTATTCCGGGGGAAAAACAAGAATCTGTTCCACAAGAAATTCAGGGCACCTATGATATTCAATTGGATCTGTTTAAAACATCTAAACGCGATTCTTTTTTTATAGTACTTACCGCAAATGCCATTACGCAGATTGATAAAAACGAAACTCAGGAAAACAGGATTAATCAGGAATTCTATATGTTCAGATTGAAAAACTATTGGGTTCTGGGCTATCCTGATGCCAATTTCAGCTCACTTTGGAATCTTGCGGTAATAGAGAGCATGCCGAACGGATTAAGGGTGTACGTGATCTCTGATGAAAAAAAGAAGAAATCAAATAAACTGTCCCGCATTACACCCTATCTTCCAGAACGTGAAACGCCGCTTAATCATGAACAAATTATGTCGGCACCAGTACCGAACGGTTCTGCCAACCCCATGGAAGATGGCAAGGGGCAAAATATGCTGAAATATTTTATGATGAACGATGAGCAATTCTTACAATACTTTGAGAAAGAATTGCAAGGGAAAGATTTTATTTATCTTAAAAAAATAAACCCAAAAGGCAAAAAGAAATGAACCGGCCAATAAGAGTTCTGGTTGCTAAGATTGGATTAGACGGACATGACAGGGGTGCTAAAGTTATAGCAACAGCACTGAGGGATGCCGGCATGGAAGTGATCTATACAGGCTTAAGGCAAACACCTGAAATGGTAGTACAGGCGGCCATACAGGAAGATGTGGATGTAATCGGGGTAAGTATTTTATCAGGTGCACACATGAGTGTATTCACCCGTTTAAAAGAACTTTTATCCCAACAAAATATCAACGACATTTTAATTACCGGTGGTGGTATTATACCTAAAGAAGACATAGAAAAATTAAATGAGATGGGATTGGGTAAACTATTCACCCCGGGCACCCATACAAATGAAATTGCCACTTACATTAAGAACTGGGTGCAGCTTAACAGAAATTTTTAAAAATTATAGTACTGTTAGTTACTGTTTTGTAAATGTAAAATAAAAGGCATTATTTTTAAAATAAACCTTATAGTTGCACGCTCAAATAAAAAACAAAAAAAATGATTGCAGAAATTATGTATCAAACCATATTGACCGAAACAAAAAATCAAATCTTTTATATTACCATAGACCGGGAAGATAAATTAAACGCATTAAACATTCAGACTTTGACAGATATAAAGAATGCGGTTTTAAGCATTTACCACGATCACGAAGTACGTGGAGTTATTATTACTGGTAGAGGAACCAAAGCTTTTGCAGCCGGAGCCGATATAGCTGAGTTTGCAAACTTTAACGTGGAAGAGGGTACCCGCATGAGTGAAGAAGGACATGCTACTTTACGTGCCATTGATAATTGTCCAAAGCCTGTTATAGCTGCCGTTAATGGTTTTGCTTTAGGTGGAGGCAACGAACTTGCCATGAGTTGCCATATTCGGGTTTGTGTTGAAAAAGCACGCTTCGGCCAGCCCGAAGTTAACCTCGGTATTACTCCGGGTTACGCAGGAACACAACGCCTGGCCCAACTAATAGGCAAAGGCCGGGCACTTGAGTTCTTAATGACGGGCGATATGATTGATGCACAAACAGCATACCAGCTTGGTCTGGTAAATCATATTGTGCCGGCAGATCAGCTCATCACCAAGTGCGAAGAGATTCTAAACAAGATAAAAAACAAAGCACCTATGGCTATTGCAAGTGTTATTCGTTGTGTAAATGCTTACTATGAAAAACGTGCAGATGGAAATAATGTGGAGATAAATGAATTCGGCAACTTCTTTGGTTCAGAAGATTTTATTGAAGGAACCAAAGCCTTCTTAGAAAAAAGACCTGCTAATTTCAGAGGTAACTAAGTAAATATTATAGAACTCCAAATCCGCATTGAAAACATTTAATGCGGATTTTTTTTTATATATACAGTAAAAAATTGTCTTCAAAGATTTCATTATTATCAGTTAATTACAGAAATTTAAAACTGTTAAAATTAAACAACTAAATAATTACCTCGCCTTAGCAACTAATTTTACTCCTGTTGCAGATGCCTGATCCAAAAATCATTTTTTGCAATTATCTTTGTTTTATGAGGCCGTTTATCAGTATCAATCCATATACAGAAAATCAATTAAAAGAATATCCATTTATTAGTGGTGTAGAAGCAGATCAAGCATTGGAAACAGGTAATGATGCTTTTCGGATATGGCGTAAAAAAAGTTTTAAAGAACGGGCTGAGCCTGTTTTATTACTGGGAGAATTGTTGAAGACAAATGCGGACTCTCTTGCGCATCTGGCTTCTGAAGAAATGGGCAAATTGTTTTCGCATGCAAGAGCCGAAGTATTAAAATCGGTTACCTTGTGCGAGTATTATGCAACACATTCCGAAGAACTCCTCAAAACCGAAACAACTCAGGTTGATGAAACGCTGGAAATAAAAATTTCTTTTGAGCCAATGGGTATAGTGCTCGGTATTTTCCCTTGGAACTTCCCTTACTGGCAAATCATGCGCAGTGCTATTCCTACGCTCATGAGTGGCAATGTAATGCTGGTAAAGCCCGCGCCTAATGTACCCCAGTGCAGTCTGGCATTGCAAGCTCTAATTAACCAGTGTGGTTTTCCCAAAGGAGTATATCAGACTATCTTTGCAGATGAAGAAAGAATCAGCGAACTGATTAAAGACGATCGCATTACTGCAACTACTTTAACTGGCAGCGAAGTGGCCGGGTCTGCCGTAGGAGCACAATCTGGCAAATATATTAAACATAGTGTTCTTGAATTAGGAGGTAGTGATCCACTAATTGTATTACATGATGCAAATATTAATACCACACTTGAGCAGGCAGTATTTGCACGCTTTCAAAACAACGGACAAAGTTGTGTAGCAGCTAAACGCTTTTTGATCCAAGAGGAAATAGCAGATGAGTTCATTAAAAAATTAATAGCAGCAAGTGATAAACAAATATTGGGAGATCCATTATCACCTGAAACAAATATTGGTCCACTGGCCCGCCTTGATCTCTTACAATTATTAACAGAACAGGTGGATCTTACTATTGAAAGAGGTGCTAAAGTTTTATACAGATCAAAACAAAGACCAGCACATGGTTTTTTTTATCCACCAACAATTTTAACTAATATTCCTCCTTCCTCCAGAGCCTATAAAGAAGAATTATTCGGACCTGTTATCAGTTTATACACCTTTAAGACGGATGAAGAAGCAATAGCGATTGCTAATGACACAAAGTATGGTTTGGGTGCAAGCATATACAGTCAGGATCTTAACAGGGCACGCGCCATGGCCACTCAGATTGAGGCGGGAATGGTTTACATCAACCAGATTGTTAAAAGCGATGTAAGATTTCCATTCGGGGGTATAAAAAAATCGGGGTATGGCAGAGAAATTGGCAGCTTTGGATTGAAATCATTCTGCAATGCAAAATCAATATGGGTAAAGAAAAGATGAGATGCTGAAGAGTAAACAGGCATGGAAGAAATTCAGTGTTACAAATAATCTGCTGAAAGAAAAAATAAACAATCCAAAATACATTGTCACTTTAAAATTTTAGAGTCAATTATAACTTGAGTGCTACAAATAAAAACTGCGGCGTTCTATCTCAATTCTTACTGCTTCGGGCACAAGATACCTGATAGATTTGCAGGCTTGTATTGTTTCACGGATATAGGTAGACGAGATATTTAACAACGGCACCTCAAATAATTTTATACCGGGGTGATTAGCCAATAACGGCTTCTCAACAATTCCTATCCTGGCATATACATTTACTTTATGGTGTTGAAGAATATCTTCATAATTCTTCCACTTATGAAACTTCTGATAATTATCCCCTCCTATAATTAACGTAAATTGATCCTGTTTAAACTTAGTTCTTAAATGCAGTAAAGTGTTTTCTGTGTAAGAAGGGCGGGGCAGGTTAAATTCAATATCACATACTTTAAAACGTGAATCATTTTCAATCGCCATTTCCAATAAATGCAAACGTTCGCATTCATCAAGTAATTCGTCTTTCGATTTGAATGGATTTTGCGGTGAAACAACAAACCAGATCTCATCAAGGCGAGTATAATCTGCCATATAATTGGCAATAATCAGATGACCCGTATGAATAGGATTGAAGGAACCAAAAAATAAACCGATCTGCATAACTGTAATAATTGTAGTGCTAAAATAAACTAAATAGAAGTTATAAAATCGTACACTATTTCTTCGGCTTCAAGCAAGGCATATTCCAGCCTGTCATTCAAAATTATCTTTTCAAATTTAGTTTCATAAGTGAGTTCCTGAATAGCTTTACTGATACGCATCTGCAAAGTTGCTTCCGTTTCGGTTGAACGAAAACGCAAACGTTGTTCAAGCTCTTTTACACTAGGGGGCTTTACAAATACACCAAGCGCCTGATCACCAAAATATTCTTTTATATTAGATCCGCCTATCACATCAACATCAAACAAAACAACTTTTCCCATATTCCAGATCCGTTCCACTTCCGATTTTAAGGTGCCATAAAAATTTCCACCATATACCTCTTCAAATTCAAGAAATTCATTGTTCGCAATTTTCTGTTTAAAAGCGGCAACTGACAAGAAATAATAATCGCTGCAATCTATCTCATCTGCCCGTTGTTTGCGGGTACATGCAGATACAGAAAATGCGAGCATAGGGTTAACCGACAATAAATGTTTTACAATAGTGGTTTTTCCGGAACCGGAAGGAGCGCAAAAAATAACAACTTTTTTATTCATCGTAACAAATCCAACTCCTTATAAAACATTATTAATTTGTTCCTTAATTTTCTCTAATTCATCTTTCATTTCCACAACTCTCCGCTGCATTAAATGATGATTTGATTTGGAGCCGATCGTATTAATTTCACGACCCATTTCCTGAGCTATAAAGTTTAATTTTTTTCCGGCCGAAACAGTTGATATGGTTTCTGTAAAATAATCACAGTGCTGTTGCAGACGGGTTTTCTCTTCACTAATATCAAGCTTTTCAATATAATAAATCAGCTCCTGTTCAAATCTGTTTTTGTCAATCTGTTCTAAGCTTAAGGTGTTCAGGTCTTTTAATATTCTTTCTTTTACCAGTGTAATTCTATCTTCTTCAAAAAGAGTTAACTCATTCATTTTTTGCTGAACCGAAATGCACATTTTATTTAATTCAGTAGCCAGCATGTTTCCTTCCACTTTTCTGAATTCATCAAACTGCTTATATGCAGTCTGTACCACTTTCATAATCTCCTTCCAGTCATTTTCAGCGGGCGTTTCTTCACCTGGCTGAATAATATTTGGAAGGGTGAACACATTATTAAGTAATTGAGACGCCGGCCAACCCGAAATCTCTGAAATTTTTTTTACTTCATTCAAATAATAAAGAGCTACTTCCTGGTTAATAGGTGTAATTCTATCCTGCACCAATTTATAGCTGATGTTTAAATTTATTTGAGCCGTGCCCCTTTCTATTAACTTCGTGAGTTCCTTCCGGAGTTCCAGTTCTTTGTGTTGCCACTGCCGGGGCATACGAAGGTTCAATTCAAGAAATTTGCTGTTTAAAGATTTTATTTCTACTTTAACGTTAAACTTCTCCGTATCAAATTCAGCAAGGCCAAAGCCTGTCATAGATCTTAACATACAAATTTATTAGAGGGGGTCGAAGGTAGCAATATACATAGAGAAGACAAAACAAAATGTCCGTCCATTACTAAAGCCCCCCACATATAAATATTTTTAACTGAAGTTTTGGGTTTAAATTAAGCTAATAAATTAATTGGCAATTTTAGTTGGTACATCGGTATCATCCATTTTATTTCATTTAAAAATACAATAATCTGAGCTGAAGAATTCTTGTCTGATAAATTTTCAATAATAGTTTCATATACAATTTCCAGAAACTATTGGTCATTGCATATTAGGCTACAAAGCTATTGCTAACCGCTCTTTTAGCCTACGAGCAGTATTCTCTTATTTAATCATAAATATTCATCAACTCTTTTGTAATCTACCTAATAAATTGACTGGCATTAATTTATCAGCGTCGAAACTTGCGTTAATAATGAACATTCTTTCTAAAAGTAGCCAGGTAAACGCCGCAAAAAACGATCATCATACTCACTACTTTTTGTGTAGTAAGCAAATCTTTCCCGGCTAAAACAGCAATGAGCGCAGCAAATACAGGTTGTAAATAAATATAGGAACCTACCAAGCTAGAGCTTGCATGACTAAGTGCATATGCGTTTAAAACATAGGTTAAAAAAGTTGAACCGATTGTTATAAAGGCAATACAAAACCAAATCAGCGAAGGGAGATGAAGAAAATCAACTTCAAGAACCTGGTTCAAACCGAAAGGCAAGACCATAAAAAACCCGAATAAAAAAGAGTATAAAGTAACAGTTAATGGATGATATTTTACCATTAGTCGTTTAGCATATACCAGATAAAAGGCATAAATTACCGCATTAATTGCAACATACAAATCACCGATTGCAGTTGTTGAATCAAAGGAAAATTGCGAACCGCCGATTAAAAGTAACGCACCTGCAGCTGCAATTAAAATTCCGCTGACTTTTAAAAAAGTTAATTTTTCTTTGAGCAAAATCACCGCAAATATCAGAACAAAAATGGGTGTGTTCAGCATTAATACTGCGGCATTAATAGGAGTAGTAATCGCCAGGCCTTTAAAGAACAACAACATATTGGCAGCTACCCCAAAAATAGCTGAGATTACAAGAGGAATAAAATCCTTTCTATCAGTAATCTTTTCTTTTACATGTAATCTGTGAAAGATAAAAATGCACACACATGCTACCCCAACGCGCATCAGAATAAATCCAAAAGGTTTAATATATAAAGGCATCACTATCTTAGCAATAGTAAATGTTGCGCCATATAATACAGAAACAAATAATAAAGCCAGATGCACCTTTAAACGTTCATTCATATTTAACTATACTTGATGTGATGTACCAGCGTAATTTTAATTTCATTTGATTAAAAAGTATTCCAATTTCCCCTTATAGCGAATTCGTTGTAGGTAAAAACTTTTAGTATTAATTAATCATCCAGACCTCCTGCAAGACTTCTGGATAAGGCTTAAATCCGATAAAATTGAAGCACTATAAAAGGCTTTTAAACCATAATGATTTATATAGTTATAGTAAGTGCCCACCATTTAAATATATATTAATTGATAACCATTAAATGATTGTGATAATTAACATCTACCTTACGGCTAAGCTTAATAAATCTGAGGCTAAGTAACACAGCAGAAAAGGTTAAACCAATTAATAATGCAAACCATACTCCGTACAAGCTATAGCCTTGTTTAAAACCTAACCAATAACCGACAGGAATACCAATTACCCAGTAGGCAACGATAGTAATAAGTGTGGGCATTTTAGTATCACCTATTCCACGTAATATACCCAGACCTACACATTGTATGCCATCACTAAGCTGGAAAATAGCCGCAATCCATAACAGGTAAACAGCCATTTGAGATACCTGCGTATCATTAATATAAAATGCTACAATTTGTTTATTAAAGAGCGTAAATAACAACGCACAAAATCCCATAAAAACAGCACCCATTATTAATGCGGCATTACCGGAACGAATAATATCAGCTTTATTCCTTCTTCCTAATGCATCACCCACAGCAATGGAACCACCAGCAGAAATCCCTGTTGCAATCATATAGGTAACAGAGGCGATATTTATAGCAATCTGGTGCGCAGCCATTGCAAACTCACTAATCCAACCGATCATAATGGCAGCAAATGCAAACGCTCCTATCTCAAAAAAATACTGAAGACCAGAAGGCAAACCAACTCTAAATATTTCTTTCAAAAAAACGCCATCGTGTTCGTGTTGTTTTAAATGCAGGTAAGGTTTATACAGAATATTAAAACGAACATAACAGAACATAAGAACAGCCATTACTACTCTTGACAAGGAAGTGGCAACCCCCGTGCCAAAAAGCCCCCAGCGTGGCATTCCAAAATGACCGTAAATCAGCACATAATTAAGGAAAATATTTAATGCCAATGCAATAACAGTAATAATAGCCGATGGTTTTGTGTAAGAAAGACCATCGCTATACTGTTTGATGGCAAGAAATAACAATAAGGGTAATGTACCGGCATTGAGTATATGTAAATAACTTTTTGTTAAAATGGTAACCCTTTCAGATTGTCCGAACCAATGTAGATTCTCCGCCAGAATGAATATTACTATACAGATAAAAACTGCGAGTAGAATTGCGGCCAGTATAGACTGCCTGAATAAGATAGCACACTGATTAGGATGACCGGCACCTTTTGCCTTTGCCACCAATGGGGATACGGCTGTTAAAGTGCCAATACCAAGAATACAAATTAAAAAATAAACCGAATTGGCCAAAGATGCTGCGGCCAGGTTAATCGCATCCAGTTTACCCACCATCACAATATCAGCAACCCCCATTAATACAATACCCAATTGACCGATAATTATAGGATAACTAAGCTTTAAAATCTGAACAAAATACGGCTTATAAAAAAAATACAATTTTAACAATGTAAAAAAATTTACGGCAAAGATAATCTAATTAATGAAGCAGTAAAAGAAAGAATCTCCCTCTGGATAAACCACCTTTTGTTCAAAAATAATTAGTATTCTACTTTTTGGTAAAGGATACATCTGCCATTTTTTTTTATTCCCATAAAATAGTACTTCCCAATTGTGAAAATACAATTTAACTCTTATTTATAAATCCGGTTACTAACAAAACCTCATTCTGTATAGAAAAATTAACTATTTACCTATATTCTGTGACATGAAATGGAAAAATTTACCCTAATTCTGTGACATGAAATTGAATATTTACCCTAATTCTGTGACATGAAAGAGAAAAATTTACCCTAATTATGTGACATGAAATGGAATATTTACCCTAATTCTGTGACATGAAATGGAGAAATTTACCCTAATTCTGTGACATGAAATTGAATATTTACTTTAATTTTGTGACATGAAATGGAGAAATTTACCCTAATTCTGTAACATGAAATTG
>JACMQU010000148.1 GCA_014376805.1 Bacteroidia bacterium | reverse complement strand
TGTGGCAAATACCCATCTAATGTTAAGGTGACCGAATCTTTTTGACGAACACAACTTATTCCATACCCACCTGAAGTTCCGGAGAAATAAACATTTTTATCTGAATGAAGCCCAATCCTGACGTTTTGTAAAGGCTTACTTTGATCATCTTTTATTTCGCCACGAAGATAATACTGAGCATGAGAATCACAGATTAAAAATACTAATAATATATAAACGTATAGTTTTTTCAACAAACAAAAGTTAAGGAAAGTTATTTAATAATTTTCACAAAACTTCATAACGTTGTTAATCACTTATTTAGTCTTCTACCAATTGATAAATTTCGGCGAGGTTCCTTCCTAAGCCATCGTAATCCAAACCAAATCCCAGTAAAAATATATTGGGCACATCAAATCCAAGATAATCTATAACAATTGGAAACTTTAAGGCAGTTGGCTTGTGTAATAATGAGGCAATTTTTAGAGAAGCAGGTTGCTGATTATATAATTGAGGTAAAAATTGATGTAAGGTATTTCCTGTGTCAACTATATCCTCAATAATTATTACATGCCGGTCCTTTAATGGTTCATCAAGCCCAATGGAAGTTATTACATTTCCTGTAGATCGGGTACCTTTGTACGAAGCCAATTTTATAAAGCATATTTCAGCATCGATGTTTATATCTTTAAAAAGATCAGAAGCAAACATGAATGAACCGTTCAGAATTGCTATAAAAATGGGTCTCTTTCCCTCATATTCAATATTAATTTCTTTCGCTAATTCTTTAATCCGTTCGCTGATACGGGCTGCGCTGATGTACGGTTTAAATTTTTTATCAATTACTTGAATCTCTGACATTGACTAAATTTTATTTAAAAACTAATTAGAGACAATTAACTGCTGTCCAATTTTCAATTCATCGGTGTTTAGGTTATTCCATTCCCGCAGTTGTTTTACACTTACCTGGTATTTTCTTGCAATGAAGTACAAACCTTCTTTAGGCAATACAGCATGCGTTTTAGTTTTACTAAATACGGGCAACACTTCCTTCGCATTATTTTGAATAGCTTTAACCAGTTGTGTTTCTGCCGTCGGGCTTAAATATAATTTTAGACCTTGCGCCGGAATAGCTTTTTCAGTTAATTGATTATATTCCAACAAGTATTTTAATTGAATTCCGTTTCTTTGAGCAACATCATGAAGCGTTTCATTTTGCTGTACGATATAAAAATCTTTATCGCCCTTCTTTGCTTTTTTCTGTAAAAAAATAATTTGGTCATTTTTAAGAATCCCATCCTCAGAAAGATCATTGTACGATAATAATTTATTCAGATTAATATCATTTTCAGTAGCAATTGCCAACAGGGAAACTCCCTTTTTACCAATGATATATTGCAATTTATTAATCGCTTGAGTTTCTGCAACTTCACCATTAGATGCAGACTGCTGTTCAATTTTATCTGTTTTTTTAACTACGGGTTCTTTATCATCTTCATATTTACTAGTTTCAATTACCGGCATATCGCCAACAGCTGCTAAGGAATATTGCTGTAAATTATATTGTTCAATATTACGTATTAATATTTCAGGATATCTTGGATTGGTTGCGTATCCTGCCTTTCTTAAACCTTTTGCCCATGCTTTATAATCTGTGGGTTGCAGGGTAAATAAAGAAGCGTACCGATCGCTTCCCCTTAAATAATTACTATGATCTCTGTAGGATTCGTTTGCATCTTTATAACTGCGAAAACATTCACCAATAGCATCATCATCATGCGTAACACCACCTGCAGTCCAGGAGCTTTTACATTTTATACCAAAATGATTATTTGATTTTTTTACCAGATCACTGTTTCCATTTTCAGTTTCTAATAAGCCTTGTGCAAGAGTTACCGCAGCAGGTACTCCCATTCGTTTCATTTCTCTGATGGCGATATCCTTATACTTTTCTACATATTGCTCAGGAGTTAATTTTTGAGCATAAGCATTAATAAAGAAACTTAAAGTTATAAATAGTATAGACAATATTTTTTTGATCATAGTTATCAAAATGTTTTAAAATTAAATTTGTTGTTATAATTTTTGAATTAATAGTAGCCCATCTCTCACAGTTAATAACACCTGTGCTACCCTTGAATCATTTTTTACATGCGCATTAAATGCATCAATCGCTTTAGCACTTTTACCACTGATTGTTTGCTCTAACACCTGGCCATGAAACAATACATTATCCGCAATGATGAATCCATTTTGTTTTACGGAGGGCAAAACTAATTCGTAATAATCAATATACCCCGTTTTATCTGCATCAATAAAAACAATATCCCATTCTTCTTTTAATTCAGGAATGATTTGCTTTGCATCTCCAACATGCAGGATAATATTATTTTTGTAAATGGATTGATCGAAATATGTTTTTGCGGTTGCTGCATCCTCCTCTCTCAATTCTATAGTATGCAGTATGCCGCCCGCTTTTAACCCCTTAGCCAAACAAAGCGCACTATAACCCGTGAATGTTCCAATCTCTAAAATTCTATTTGCATTCAGAGATCTGCTGATCAACGTTAAAAAAGTACCTACCAAATTACCACAAAGCATGTGCGCATGTTTATGTGTTTGCAATGTTTGTACATTTACTACTTGCAGAAGCTCATCTTCTATTAAAGACATTTTACTTGCATAAACGTCTGCTTCTTTACTTACCAGCCCTATCATATTCATTTTTTAAACCCGATCAACTATTTACAAATTCATTTACTTAAGTGTAAATTTAAAATTTTTATTGTTTGACATTATTTCTTTTTGAGATAATTAACAAGCCTGTAAATGTTAGTAAACCATTTATAATTAAAATTTCAATACCAATAATATAGCCGTTCAAAAAATGCGGTGCATTAATTTGAAGCAAATAGCACAACACAGGACTCACTAATGCGATCAGTGCAATTTTATAACTATTTGGAAGAACCCTCTTTGTTAAAATTCCAAATGAAAATAAACCTAATAACGGACCATAAGTATAACCAGCCAGATCCAGTATCTTATCAATTATAGAGCGGCTATTAATTTCCCTAAAAATTAAGATACTGATAAAGAAAACCAGGGTCATTGTAAAATGCACCGTTAACCGAATTTTCCGCTTCTGTTTTTCATTCAAATCTGTCCGTTCTTTAAAACCTAAAATATCCATGCAAAAAGTGGAAGTAAGTGCAGTCAATGCACCATCTGCGCTCGGAAACAACGCTGAAATTAAAGCAATAATAAATATGATTGAAATGAAGGAAGGCATCGTTTGTAACAATCCCAATGCAACGGATGGAAATAAGTTATCCCCGGTAATGTTTAAGTTATTTTGAGTGAATGCCCATACAGGCTGCCCATCTAACATAATTGTTTTGAATGTAGCGCCATGATTGTAAGCATACAAATATAAAAGTCCACCCAATAAAAGAAAAAGCAGGTTCACAAATACCAATATCACACTGAAG
>JACMQU010000147.1 GCA_014376805.1 Bacteroidia bacterium | reverse complement strand
TTGTAGAAGCTAAAGCCTTGCACTAAAGTGCATAGCTTGAACTACCGTGTTGTGACCAGTAAATTTGGTTCAGTCTCTACGATACATTTTCTTTCAACTTTATATTACAGGCTTTAATTCATCACATCATGCATCCTTATATTTACAGGTTCAAAAAGCATGTAACACACCTTACATAAAAAGAAAATTCTATATTTTTTTTTAATATAAAGCCTGTTCATTATAAATGACCTTATCATTAACCCGGCAGTCCGGTATACCATAAAAAATTGAACAAAATAAAAATGCACGCAATTTAATTTTCATGCTCCTGTTCAATCGAAGGCAAATAAAAGTAATAAAAAAATATCCCGTTAAACCAAAGTCTAACGGGATATTTAATATGTCTGTTAAGCACTATTACTAGTCTTCTTTTGAAGCCATCAAAGCTTCGTATTCTTCTTTTGATCCTACTACTAATTTTTCGTAGTCGCGAATACCGGTACCGGCAGGAATCAAGTGACCAACAATTACGTTTTCTTTCAAACCTAACATCTTGTCTACTTTGCCCGAGATAGCAGCTTCGTTTAACACTTTGGTAGTTTCCTGGAACGAGGCAGCACTCATAAAGCTATGTGTACCTAAACTCGCTTTGGTAATACCCATAATAATCTGTGTTACGGTTGCCGATTGCGCATCTCTTACTTCCACAATTTTCATGTCTTTGCGCTTTAGCTGTGAGTTCTCATCGCGCAATTTTCGTACGCTAATGATTTGCCCTGCCTTAACGTTTGCAGAATCACCCGGTTCAACAACAACCTTCTTATCAAAGATCCAGTCGTTGGCCTGTTTTAAATCCCAGCGTCCAACAAATTCTCCTTCAAGAAAAGTAGTATCACCCGGATCAGAAATTTCGATATGCTTCATCATCTGGCGTATGATCACCTCAACGTGCTTATCATTGATCTTCACACCTTGTAAGCGATATACTTCCATGATACCATTTACAATATAACGCTGAACCGCTAGAGGTCCTTCTATACGTAAGATATCCTGTGGACTAATAGAACCATCAGACAACGAAGAACCGGCTTTAACAAAGTCATTCTCCTGAACAAGGATATGTTTTGACAAAGGCACAAGGTATTTCTTCTGTTCGCCATCTTTAGAGCTGATCATGATTTCGCGGTTACCACGTTTAATACCGCCAAACGTTACTACACCATCAATCTCAGTTACTATTGCCGGGTTAGAAGGATTACGAGCTTCGAACAATTCTGTTACACGTGGCAAACCACCGGTGATATCTCTTGTTTTACCTACAATACGAGGAATCTTAACAAGGATTTCTCCCGCTTTAATCTTGTGGCCTTCTTCAACAATAATATGTGCACCAACAGGTAAGTTATATTCTTTTGTAGCTTTGTCTTTACCTTCGGTTACAATAATTACAGGAACCTTTGTTTTATCCCTGCTTTCCACGATTACAATTTCCTTGTGACCGGTTTGCTCATCACTTTCTTCCTTGTAGTTAACATTCTCAATAATTTCAGAGAATGAAATTTTACCGCTAAATTCAGATATAATTACCGCATTGTATGGATCCCAGGTGCAAATTGGAGTACCTTTTTCTACTTTCTCTCCATTCTTAACTTTTAAGTGCGCACCGTATGGTATGTTTACGGTAAGAATAGGATTGCGGGTTTTCTCATCTAAAATACGAACCTCACCCTGACGACCCACAACTACAGCGTTAATTCCATCTTCTGCGGCAAGGTCTGTTGTACGAATTTCTTCAAACTCCAGTATACCGGCAAACTTAGCAACCATTTGTGATTCGGTAGCGATGTTTGATGCGGTACCACCCACGTGGAAGGTACGAAGCGTAAGCTGTGTTCCTGGCTCACCAATTGATTGAGCTGCAATTACACCTGCAGAATCACCTATCTGAGAAGCACGTCCGGTTGACATGTTACGTCCGTAGCATTTAGAGCAAATGCCATAACGGGTTTCGCAAGTTAGAGCAGAACGTATTTCTACAGTTTCAATTGGAGAAGCTTCGATTTTATCAGCTATGTGCTCAAGAATTTCCTCTCCTGAGATGGCTATTTGCTCACCTGTTAAAGGATCATAAATATCATGTAAACTGGTACGGCCTAATATACGTTCGTATAAAGTTTCAACAACTTCTTCATTATCTTTTAAAGCACTGATTGGGATACCGCGTAAGGTAGCACAGTCCTTTTCACTTACCACTACATCCTGCGCAACGTCGTGCAACCTGCGGGTTAAATAACCTGCATCGGCTGTTTTTAACGCTGTATCGGCCAAACCTTTACGTGCACCGTGTGTAGAGATAAAATATTCAATAACCGACAGACCTTCTTTAAAGTTTGACAAAATCGGATTTTCAATGATCTCACCAGTTCCACCACTTAAATTCTTTTGTGGTTTTGCCATCAAACCTCTCATACCACCTAACTGGCGAATCTGCTCTTTTGAACCCCTTGCACCCGAATCAAGCATCATATAAACAGGGTTAAACCCTTGTTGATCTTCTTTCAGTTGTTTTAACAGGGTATCTGCCAAGCGGGAATTGATACGTGTCCAGATATCAATAACCTGGTTATAACGTTCGTTATTGGTTATAAATCCATTATTATAATTATCCCAGATTTCATCCACTTCTTTCTGAGCTTCTTTGATGAATTTTTCCTTTTCATCCGGAATGTTTACATAAGATAAGTTAAAGGATAAACCTCCACGGAACGCATATTGAAATCCTAAGTATTTAATATCATCAAGAAACGTTGCACATCTGTCCTGACCAACTTCTTTAAACATGTTACCAATAATATCACGTAATGATTTTTTAGTTAACAGTTCATCAATAAAACCATGTTCAGGAGGAACCACCTGATTGAATAATATACGACCTAAAGTTGTATCAATTACTTTACTTACAAGGGTTCCGCTTTCCATTACATTTACGCGGCATTTAACCCACGCATGCAAATCAATACGACCTTCGTTATAAGCAATAATTGCTTCTTCAGAAGAATAAAATCTTAGCCCTTCTCCCTTAACAGGATTTGTAGGAATAGATTTACGTCCTTTGGTAATATAATATAAGCCCAAAACCATGTCTTGCGAAGGCACCGTGATAGGGGCACCATTTGCAGGGTTAAGAATATTATGTGGAGCAAGCATCAACAGTTGCGCTTCAAGTATTGCAGCATTTCCAAGCGGTACGTGAACAGCCATCTGGTCACCGTCAAAATCCGCATTAAAACCAGTACAAACCAATGGATGCAACTGAATAGCTTTACCTTCAATTAGCTTAGGCTGAAAAGCCTGGATACCTAACCTGTGCAGTGTTGGTGCGCGGTTAAGCAAAACAGGATGACCTTTTAAAATATTTTCAAGAATATCCCAGATAACAGGCTCTTTGCGATCAACCAGTTTCTTAGCCGACTTAACTGTTTTAACGATACCACGTTCTAATAATTTACGGATAATAAAAGGCTTAAACAATTCGGCAGCCATGTTTTTGGGGATACCACACTCGTGCAACTTTAAATTAGGACCAACTACAATAACTGAGCGACCTGAATAATCAACACGCTTACCTAATAAGTTCTGACGGAAACGACCCTGTTTACCTTTTAGCATATCGCTTAAAGATTTCAACGGACGGTTACCTTCGGTTTTTACGGCACTTACACGACGGGTATTATCAAAAAGTGAATCAACCGCTTCCTGTAACATGCGTTTTTCGTTACGTAAGATCACCTCCGGAGCTTTAATTTCCATCAGGCGCTTTAAACGGTTATTACGAATAATAACACGACGGTATAAGTCATTTAAATCTGAAGTTGCAAAACGACCGCCTTCAAGCGGAACTAACGGGCGTAATTCTGGTGGTATAACCGGAAGAATTTTAACTACCATCCATTCAGGTCTGTTTTCACTATGTTTCTGAGAATTACGGAAACCTTCAACAACTTTTAAACGCTTTAATGCTTCGTTTTTACGTTGTTGTGATGTTTCTGTGCTTGCTTTGATCCTAAGATCAAAACTTAACAGATCAAGATCAATCCGGGATAGCATGAACCAAAGTGCTTCACCGCCCATTTTGGCAATAAATTTATTTGGATCTGCATCATCTAAATGCTGATTATCCTTTGGCAAAGAGTCTAAGATGTCAAGGTACTCTTCTTCCGTAAGCAAATCTAAGTTCTGTACACCATCATTTCCCTTAATTCCTGGCTGGCATACTACATAGCGTTCATAATAAACAACCATATCCATTTTTTTGGATGGGATGCCTAATAGGTAACCTATTTTATTTGGCAATGAACGGAAGTACCAGATATGCGCCACAGGAACTACCAGGTTGATGTGTCCCATGCGTTCGCGTCTTACTTTCTTTTCGGTTACTTCAACACCGCAGCGGTCGCAAACGATACCTTTATAACGGATACGTTTGTACTTACCACAATGGCATTCGTAATCTTTTATCGGCCCAAAGATTCTTTCGCAAAACAAACCACCCATTTCAGGTTTGAAAGAGCGGTAGTTAATCGTTTCGGGTTTGGTAACTTCGCCGAAGGAACGTGTTAAAATGTTTTCGGGCGATGCCAGACCAATACGAATTCTGGTAAAGTTGGCTTTTATTTTTTGTTCTTTTTTCAAAGACATTTTTCGCTGTTATTAATTTGATGAAGTTGGTGGCAGTCTCATCTCAAAAGAAACAAGACTGCTTTACAACAAATTTATTTTACTCCAATGTAAGATCTAATCCTAGTCCGCGTAATTCATGTGCCAGTACGTTAAATGACTCAGGAATTCCTGGTGTTGGAAGATTATCACCTTTTACGATGGCTTCATAGGTTTTAGCACGACCTACAATATCATCCGATTTAAGTGTTAATACTTCCTGTAAGATATTTGATGCACCGTAAGCCTCAAGTGCCCATACCTCCATCTCACCAAAACGCTGACCACCAAACTGGGCTTTACCACCCAGCGGTTGTTGTGTAATAAGTGAGTATGGCCCGATAGAACGTGCGTGCATTTTATCATCAACCATGTGCCCTAATTTAATCATATAAATTACGCCAACAGTTACCGGCTGATCAAATCGGTTACCCGATAAACCGTCATTCAGGTATGTTTTACCCCAATCAGGAATACCTGCTTTACGGGTGTATTCAAGAACCTGGTCATCTGTTGCACCATCAAAAATAGGTGTAGCAAATTTTACATCAAGTTCTTTTGCAGCCCAACCTAAAACGGTTTCATAGATCTGACCTAAGTTCATACGTGATGGCACACCCAGTGGGTTCAACACGATATCTACAGGTTTCCCATTGTCCATAAAAGGAAGATCTTCTTCGCGCACAATACGTGCAACAATACCTTTATTTCCATGGCGACCTGCCATCTTATCTCCTACTTTCAATTTACGCTTCTGGGCAATATAAACCTTTGCAAGTTTTAAGATACCTGTAGGTAATTCATCTCCTACACTAATTGCATATTCTTTACGTCTGTAGTCAGCTAATTCCTGGTTATGACGATTTTTAAAATTAGTAAGGATACTGCGGATCAAATCATTCTTTTCAGAATCACTGGTCCAATGATTAGCCATTACATTAGAAAAATCTATATCATTCAAATTCTTCATGCTAAACTTAGAACCTTTAGCAATAAGTTCTTCATTATAAACATTAAAAACGCCAGATGAAGTTTTACCTGAAAGTACGGCGAACAATTTTTCGATCAGGATTTCTTTAATTTCTTTAAGATTCTTTTCATGTTCATCTTTAAGTCTGCCAAGTTTAACCTTATCATCAATCTTGGCTGCTTTTTCCTTTTTGGCACGTGCAAATAATTTCTTATCAATCACTACACCATTTGTAGAAGGAATTGCTTTTAAAGAAGCATCCTTAACATCACCCGCTTTATCTCCAAAAATAGCACGTAACAGTTTCTCTTCAGGAGAAGGTTCTGTTTCGCCTTTAGGAGTAATTTTACCAATCAATATATCACCTTCTCCTACTTCACAACCGATGCGGATCAAACCGTTTTCATCTAAGTTTTTTGTAGCTTCTTCACTTACATTCGGTATATCGTTTGTTAACTCTTCTTCACCACGTTTAGTATCACGAACTTCCAGTTCATATTCGGTAATGTGAATAGACGTAAAAATATCTTCCTTGGTTACTTTTTCAGAGATCACAATTGCATCTTCAAAGTTAAATCCCTGCCAAGGCATGAATGCTACCTGCAGGTTACGACCCAATGCAAGTTCTCCGCCCTGAGTTGCATAACCTTCGCACAATACTGTACCTTTAATAACTTTTTGACCTTTGCGAACAATAGGTTTTAGATTAATACAGGTGTTCTGATTGGTTCTGCGGAATTTTATCAACGGATAGGTTTTAGTATCTGTACCAAAACTTACTAATTTATCTTGTTCTGTTTGTTCGTAACGGATACGGATTTCATTTGCATCAACAAACTCAACCACACCATTTCCTTCAGCAACTAATAAAGTACGGGAGTCTTTTGCAATACGACCTTCCAAACCTGTTCCAACAACCGGAGCCTGGGGGTGCAATAATGGCACTGCCTGACGTTGCATGTTTGAACCCATCAATGCACGGTTGGCATCATTGTGTTCAAGAAAAGGAATAAGCGATGCTGCTATAGATACAATCTGGTTAGGCGCAATATCCATGAACTCTAATTTATCGGCTTCTACCATTGGGAAGTCACCTTCATAGCGAGCCTTTATTTTAGTATCCTTAAAGTTACCATCCTTATCGTAGCGCGCATTTGATTGAGCAATTACTTTACCTTCTTCATCTTCGGCACTTAGGTAAGTAACAGGTTCTTTGGCCATAACCTTACCACCAACTACTTTTAAATAAGGCGTTTCAATAAAACCCATGCCATTTATTTTTGCATGAACACAAAGGGAAGATATTAGCCCAATGTTTGGTCCTTCAGGAGTTTCAATTGTGCACAAACGCCCGTAGTGGGTGTAATGTACATCTCGCACTTCAAAACCTGCACGGTCGCGACTCAAACCACCTGGTCCGAGTGCCGACATGCGGCGCTTATGCGTAATCTCTGCTAATGGATTTGTTTGATCCATAAACTGTGATAACTGGTTAGTTCCAAAGAAAGAGTTTATAACGGACGACAATGTTTTGGCATTAATCAAATCTGTTGGTGTAAACACCTCGTTATCGCGGATGTTCATACGTTCGCGAATTGTACGCGACATGCGGGCAAGCCCTACACCAAACTGAGAATATAATTGTTCGCCAACAGTACGTACACGGCGGTTACTTAAGTGATCAATATCATCCACATCAGCCCTTGAATTTGATAATTCAATTAAATATTTGATGATAGAAACGATATCATCCTTACTTAACACACGGTTACTTAATGGTTCGTTCTTATTTAATTTACGGTTGATCCTGTAACGTCCTACATCACCAAGGTCATAACGTTTATCTGAGAAAAACAACTTTTCGATAACACCACGTGCTGTTTCTTCATCCGGTGGATCAGCATTTCTTAACTGGCGATAGATATGCTCGTGGGCTTCTTTACCACTATTTGCAGTATCCTTTTGTAAGGTATTTAATATAATTGCGAAATCATTGTGGCTTGATTCGTTTTTATGAAGTAAAATGGTTTTCACTTCAGCTTCAACAATCAGATCAATATGATCTTCTTCAATAATGGTATCACGTTCAATGATAACTTCATTACGTTCTATAGAAACCACTTCACCTGTATCTTCATCCACAAAATCTTCAACCCAGGTGCGTAACACCCTGGCGGCAAGTTTGCGGCCCAGAACTTTTTTTAAACCGCTTTTGCTTACCTTAATTTCTTCGGCAAGTTCAAACAGGTTAAGAATATCTTTATCTGATTCGAACCCAATTGCACGTAACAAAGTAGTAACAGGGAATTTTTTCTTCCGGTCTATATATGCATACATCACGTTGTTAACGTCTGTTGCAAATTCTATCCAGCTTCCTTTAAATGGAATAACCCGGGCGGAATATAATTTAGTACCGTTAGTATGGTAGCTTTGTCCGAAAAACACACCCGGAGAACGGTGTAATTGCGATACGATGATCCTTTCGGCACCATTAATTACAAATGTACCTCGAGGAGTCATATAAGGAATAGTACCCAGATAAACATCCTGCACGATTGTTTTAAAATCTTCGTGTTCAGGATCATTACATGACAACCTTAATTTTGCTTTTAAAGGTACGGAATAAGTTAAGCCACGCTCAATGCACTCATCAATAGAATAGCGCGGTGGATCAACAAAATAGTCAAGAAACTCCAGTACAAAAATATTGCGGGTATCAGTAATCGGAAAATTTTCCAGAAATACTTTAAACAACCCCTCATTTGTACGGCTTTCAGAAGTTGTGTCTAACTGAAAAAATTCCCTGAACGACTGTAGTTGAACATCCAGAAAATCCGGATAATCAATTACAGGGTTGACAGAAGCGAAATTAATTCTTTCCCCTGTCGGGTTAATTATATTGGCCAATGTTAATATTTATTTTTTAAAAGGTGAACCGATAATACGATTTCCATAAACAGAGAAGTGACCCTCAGCAAAAGCCGGGGTCACATTTTCTAATTCAATTGATTCAGAACTACTTAATTTCAACTTCAGCTCCTGCTTCAGTAAGCTTAGCTTTTAAGTCTTCAGCCGTTGCTTTATCAACGCCTTCTTTAATAGGCTTTGGTGCACCGTCAACTAATTCTTTTGCTTCTTTCAGGCCTAAACCTGTTAGATCTTTTACGATCTTAACTACGTTAAGTTTGCTTTGTCCTGCGCTCTTTAAAATAACATCAAAAGATGTTTTTTCTGCAGGAGCCTCAGCTCCAGCAGCCGCAGCAGGTGCTGCAGCAGCAGCCGCAGCTGCAGGTTCGATACCATACTCATCTTTCAAAATCTTAGCTAACTCGTTAACTTCTTTTACAGTTAAGTTCACTAATTGTTCCGCGAACGCTTTTAAATCTGCCATTTTTCTTAAATTTAATTGTTTATAATAAATACACTAATTGTTTTCTTCTTCAGGACGCTCAGAAAGCGTTTTTAAAATGCCTGCAATTTTTCCACCGCCTTGTTTTAAGCCACTAATTACGTTTTGAGCTGGTGATTGTAATAAGCCAATAATTTCTCCCAATAATTCGTTTTTCGACTTTAAAGTTAACAACGCATCTAATTGATTATCACCAATAAATACATCCATGTCTATAGCGGCACCTTTTAAAGCAGGAATAGTACCTTTTTTCCTGAATTCTTTTATTGCTTTGGCAGGTGCTTTAGTATCCTCGCTTAGCATCAGGGCACTATTACCAGCTAAAGCAGTAGCTAAATTGCCAAAATCACGACCTGACTTTTCGAAAGCTTTTGCGATCAAAGTATTTTTAGCAACTTGTAAGTTAATACCTTGCTTAAAAAGCAGTCTTCTTAAATCACTGGTTTTCTGTGCGTTTAAGCCGGAAATATCTGTAATATAGACATTCTTATATTGCTTGAATTTTTCAGCCAAAGCATCAATTACTATTTCTTTTTCTTCCTTTTTCATTTCAATCAGCTATTATATACCTGGGACAGATTTGGTATCAACAGTAATGCCCGGGCTCATTGTACTGCTAACGTGAATACTTCTAAAATAAGTTCCTTTAGCCGATGATGGTTTTAACTTTGCTAAGGTTTGAATTAACTCCACAGCATTTTCGTATAACTTCTCGGGAGCAAAAGTAGATTTACCAATTGAAGCGTGAATAATTCCTTCCTTATCAACTTTAAAATCGATTTTACCTGCTTTAATTTCTCTTACGGTCTTGCCAACATCCTGCGTTACAGTACCGCTTTTTGGGTTAGGCATTAAATTACGGGGACCTAATATTTTACCTAGTTTACCTAATTTAGCCATAACAGCTGGCATAGTAACAATAATATCAATATCTACCCAACCACCCTCAATCTTTTTAATATATTCATCAAGACCTGCAAAATCTGCACCAGCTTCAATAGCCTCTGCCTCTTTGTCTGCAGGTACTAAAGCCAGAACTTTAATTACCTTACCGGTTCCATGAGGTAAAGCTACAACACCACGCACCATTTGATTTGCCTTTTTGGGATCAACGCCTAAACGTACGTCAATATCAACTGAAGCATCAAATTTGGTGTAAGTAATATCTTTAACCAATTTAGAGGCATCTGTTAAAGTGTATGCTTTGGTAGCATCCACTTTTTTCAAAACTTCTTTTCTTTTCTTACTTATCCTTGTCATTTCTATAAAAAATTAATTGTTTAGAGGATTTTCGCCCGAAATGGTAAGGCCCATGCTCCGCGCACTACCGGCAACCATTTTCATTGCAGATTCTACTTTAAAGCAGTTCATATCTACAATTTTATCTTCTGCTATTGCACGCACCTGTTCCCAGGTTATCGTTCCGTTTTTCTTACGATTAGGTTCAGCAGAACCTTTTGGAATTTTTGCAGCTTCCAGTAACTGAGCAGCTACAGGAGGAGTTTTAATGACAAAATCGAAAGATTTATCACTATAAACTGTAATTACTACAGGAAGTATCTTACCTGCCTTATCCTGGGTTCTTGCATTAAATTGTTTACAAAACTCCATGATATTTACACCTTTTGATCCTAAAGCCGGACCAATTGGAGGGGCCGGATTAGCAGCTGCACCCTTTACCTGAAGTTTAATAAAACCTGTTAGTTCTTTTGCCATAACATCTAAATTTTTGATCCCGTATGTACGGGAAATATTCTAAAATTAACTTTCTTTTTCAACCTGTACAAAATTCAACTCTAATGGTGTTCTTCTACCAAATATCTTAACCATTACTTTTAGTTTCTTTTTGTCTTCGCTCACCTCTTCAATTACACCGCTGAAACCAGTGAAAGGACCATCCACTACTTTAACATTTTCTCCAACAATATATGGTTCAACAGGTGATTCGCCCTGCTCCGAAATATCATCTACGTTCCCTAAAATCCGGTTTACCTCTGAAGGCCGTAAAGCTGTTGGTGAAGCTTTGCCACCTAAGAAACCAACCACTCCGTTAATAGAAGTGATAACGTGGCCAACTTCGCCTCCAATATCTGCATTTATTAAGATATAACCGGGCAGATAGGCTTTTTCTTTGCTGGTCTTTTTACCATTTTTTATCTGATAAACCTTTTCGGTTGGAATTAAAATCTGAGGGACCTGTGAAGTAAGTCCGGCCCTTTCAAGTTCAACTTCCAATTGTGCCTTCACCTTCTTTTCCTGTCCGGTAACCGCACGAACCACATACCATTTAAATTGTTCAGTTCCTTGTTCTGTCATGATTTTACTAACCGATATTGTCTAGTTTTGGAATAACTGGTAAAAAAAGCCTAATGTAGTACTGCTTGCAATATCTATTACACCAATTACCAATGCAATAATCAGCGAAGCGATCATCACGATAATAGTGCTTTCCTGCAAGTCTTCCCATGTAGGCCAGGTAACCTTATTCATCAACTCATCATACGATAGTTTGATATATTCTGTAAACTTATTCATTTCTTTAAAGTTGCACGGGAACAAGGATTCGAACCCTGATCAAAGGTTTTGGAGACCTGTATTCTACCATTGAACTATTCCCGTATAGACAACAAATGTTGGATCGAAAAATTATCCAACATCTGTAAATCTGTTAATTATTATTCTAAAATTTCAGTTACCTGTCCTGCACCTACCGTACGACCACCTTCGCGGATTGCAAAGCGTAAGTTTTTTTCCATTGCAATAGGAGCAATCAGATTAACAGTAATAGTAATGTTATCTCCAGGCATAACCATTTCAACGCCTTCAGGTAAATGACACTCGCCAGTTACATCTGTTGTGCGGAAATAGAACTGTGGACGATATTTGTTAAAGAATGGAGTATGACGTCCACCTTCGTCTTTGCTCAACACATAAATTTCAGCTTTAAATTTTGTATGTGGCGTTACTGAGGCAGGCTTGCAGATAACCATTCCTCTGCGGATCTGATTTTTATCTACACCACGCAATAATAAACCAACGTTATCTCCGGCTTCACCACGATCTAATATCTTACGGAACATTTCAACTCCAGTAACAACTGAAGTTAATTTTTCAGCACCTAATCCAATAATTTCTACACTTTCGTTTGAATTGATAATACCGCGTTCGATACGACCTGTTGCCACTGTACCACGGCCAGTAATCGAGAATACATCTTCAATTGGCATAAGGAAAGGCAATTCAGTTGCACGTGGAGGAACCGGAATGTAAGAATCTACAGCATCCATCAGATCCATAATTTTACCTACCCATTTTTCATCTCCGTTCAAACCTCCTAAAGCAGAACCCTGGATGATTGGAATTTCGTCACCCGGAAACTCATATTTGTTCAACAAATCTCTTATTTCCATTTCAACGATTTCTAATAATTCCGGATCGTCAACCATATCTACCTTATTCATGAACACAACAATTTTAGGCACACCAACCTGGCGGGCTAAAAGAATATGTTCGCGGGTTTGAGGCATTGGTCCATCTGTAGATGCAACCACAAGAATAGCTCCGTCCATTTGGGCAGCACCCGTAACCATGTTCTTTACATAATCCGCATGACCCGGACAGTCAACGTGGGCGTAATGACGGTTAGCCGTTGAGTATTCAACGTGTGCCGTATTAATAGTGATACCGCGCTCCTTTTCTTCAGGAGCAGAGTCAATTGATTCGAAAGAACGGGCTTCTGACAAGCCTTTGTCTGCTAATACCTTAGTAATAGCAGCAGTTAAGGTAGTTTTACCGTGGTCAACGTGACCGATTGTACCGATGTTAACGTGAGGTTTACTGCGGTCAAATTTTTCTTTAGCCATTGTGTTTAATATTTATAGTTTATAATTTGTTTTTTTTTGAGCCGTTGAGCAGAATCGAACTGCCGACCTCTTCCTTACCAAGGAACTGCTCTACCACTGAGCTACAAAGGCATGTCCGCCGAAGCTTTAGCGAAGGCGGACTTTACTCCTCCAGACTAAAACTTTCTACTTCATTTTTTCTTAGAGCGAGAGACGAGGCTCGAACCCGCGACCTACAGCTTGGAAGGCTGTCGCTCTACCAACTGAGCTACTCTCGCATTATACTGCATTATCATCTACCACGGCTATTCCAATTTCTATCCTATTTAGATCAATCGTTAAGTACGAATGAACTTTAGAAACAGACTTACAGTTTAGATCCCAAATTTCTATCAGTAGTTGCTTTTAACATGTTAATGCATCCTTAAAAACACTTTTTTATGTACACAATGCTCTTAGAGACAGCTAATTTCGAAATTGTTAAACGCAAAATTCGGGTTCATTGGTGTGAACCCGAAGTGTTGAGATTGCCTTTGTTAAAAAAACTTTGGCGATCAGGGAAGATAGCATTAGCAATCAAGGGTGGGGAGAGAAGGATTCGAACCTTCGAAGCTTTCGCAACGGATTTACAGTCCGTCCCATTTGGCCGCTCTGGAATCTCCCCGGTTTGATTTCAGTATATTGAAATCAATGGGAGCCACTTGCCGGAATCGAACCAGCGACCTACTGATTACAAATCAGTTGCTCTACCAGCTGAGCTAAAGTGGCATTTAGTTACACTTGTACTTAAGGCAATTAAGTTACTCTAACTCCCCAATAGGAGCTAAAATAGCAAATAATTACACTAACAAAAGCAATTGTTGTTGCTCTGCCCCCGATTACTATCGGGAGAGTTTTAGTGACATTTGATTTCCTTAAAGTCAGGCAATACCTGAAATCAACGAATGCGTTTTTATATTTTTTAACTTATAGATCAGGCGTAATCGCCTTGATTTCTTTAAGTTAACCTGCAAAGAACAATTTCTACATTTGCCTTTCTTTTTTAAAAGGACTGCAAATGTAGTGTTTTGCAAGATGTTTACAAGTAGGAAGCAAAAATAATTTTAAAGTGTACGTGAAGCGTAACAGCGCAGCAAAAGTAAAAACTAAAACTACAATGTCAAATTTAGTAATCCTTATTTTTTAATTTTAGAACCAAATTTTAAAGTATGAACTGTTTTTCAATTATTTAAAATTTAACTCAACGCTATTTTATTCATTTTTAATAGCAATTTTTATAGGTATGATTTTAAACTTACTCCTATTTACGCGTTATAGACTGTTTCTTTTGATATTTAATATTAGGATCAAACCATAAAAAACAACAAAAATAGATGGTGCCAAATAAATGACTGATTATATTCGAACGCGCAAAAGTCCTTTATGAAAAAAAAAACCACCACTTTTTTAGCTTTTTTGATTTCATTTCTTGTTTCGGGTCAACAGAAACCCAACCCGGTTTTTTTAGAAAACAAAACTTATACTTATAATCAACTTATAATTGAATATAAAAAACTGGATGCTTTATCGGAACAGATGAAATTATTTGAGTATGGTCAAACAGATGGTGGATTTCCAATACATTTAATGGTCATTAACCGGAATAAAAATTTCAATAAACCTGTCTCAAGCGAAAAAGGCCAAACTGTTCTTTTAATCATGAATGGCATTCACCCGGGAGAAAGCGAAGGAATTGATGCCTCCTTGTTTTTAGCGCAGGAAATGGCTTATGGAAGAACCGAAATTCCTGAAAATGTAACCATTTGTATTATCCCGGTGTATAATGTAGATGGGATGTTGAACCGCAAAAAATATACACGCACAAACCAAAATGGTCCGGAAGAAAAAGGCTTCAGAGGCAATGCCTGTAACTACGACTTGAATCGTGATTTTATAAAAGCAGATACGCGTAACACTTTTGCATTCTACCAGATTTACCATTACTGGAACCCTGACGTTTTCCTCGATAACCACACGTCTAATGGCGCAGATTACCAATATACCATGACTTTAATATGCACGCAGCAGCAAAAACTTGGTGGCAAAACCGCTGAACTTTTGCATAAAAATATGAAGCCGTTTCTGTATGCCGACATGCAAAAAAAATATTGGGAAATGGCGCCTTACGTAAATGTTTACGGCAAAAGTCCGGATGAAGAAGGTTACGAGGAGTTTATTGAAACCCCTAAATTTTCTACCGGATATACATCGTTATTCGGCACCATTGGGTTTGTAGCCGAAACCCACATGCTAAAGCCTTATCCCAACAGGGTGTTTGCTACCATTGAATTTATGCGAACCCTGATTGATTATACCAAAACCCATGTAACCGAAATACGCCAAGCACGAATGTCAGATCAGACTATTTATCAAACGAAAAGAACTTATGAAAGCAATTATGTGGTAGATAAAAGTGCACCTTCAAAACTGAAGTTTAAAGGGTTTGAAGCCGAAAAAATAAAAAGCAGTTTAGGCAATTACGAGCGAACACTTTACAACCGGAACAAACCATTTACCAGGGAGATTAATTACTTTAACTTTTTTAAACCGGCCCTTGAAGTAGCTTTACCAAAGGCATATATCATTCCCCAAAGTTGGATTAGGGTAATAGAAAGATTAAAAGCCAATAATATAACCATGCAACGCTTTGAACGCGATTCCACCATTACGCTGGGTGTTAAATATATTACAAAGTACGAAAGCAACGCAAAACCGTATGAAGGTCATCATGTAAATTCAAAAATCGGGGTTGAAAGAAAATCCATGCCCTTAAAAATTTTAAAAGGCGATTACCTGGTTTATACCAATCAAACCGGCAACCGTTATTTGGCCGAAGCATTAGAACCACAGACCGAAGATGGCTTTTTTGCCTGGAATTTTTTTGATCCTATTCTGAATGCCAAAGAAGGTTTTTCTGATTATGTGTTTGAAGATGACGCGGTAAAATTATTAGAGGAAAATGTGGAACTCAGAAAGCGATTTGAAGACTGGAAATTTGCCAACCCCGATAAAGTTAACAGCAGTTATGAAGTGTTAAATTTTATTTTTGTTAACTCATATTTTTATGAAACGGAGCACAAAAGGGTACCTGTTTACAGGCTGGAATGAAGGTGCATTCAGAGTTTGTTATGGTTAAGATCTGCCTTGCCATTGGCAATGTATAAATTAATTCTCAGGAAATTAATATTTCAACAGGAATATGAAACTCTTTATGAAATAATTTTATGAGTTCTAGTGTTAGCGGTTTGCGCTTATTTAACAATGCTGAAATATAACCTTTACTACCAATTTTTCCAATAAGATCATAATTCCTCAGCCCACGTTCTTCCATCTTTGCTTTAATTGCCGCTATAGGATAAGGAATGGGATATTTCTTATCTTCATACTGCCTTATTAATAGTAGTGCAATTTCTAGTTAATTTCCGCTTGGTGTATTGGTTTTAATTTTTTATCAAACATTTCATCAACCCATTCCAGGTATGTTTGATATTGTTTTTCTGTCTTGATTATTTTGAGTTCCATTTTTTACTTCTTTTTATTTTGAACAGTAGCAATGTAATTTATTAAAAATTGTATCCTACAGACAATTCCATTCTCATCAGGTTTAAAAATCTTTTCGATTTTACTTCGGGATGCTTTGTAACATAAATTGAACCTGTTCCCGCTGCAAACCCATATGGCAGGCCAAACATGCCTTCAATAAACAAATGATTCTTTATAATAAATTTATATCCACCCTCCAGCCCCATTCCATAAATCCATATTTTTTGAACATCAATTGTTCTGAATTTATCATACCTGCTACCATCAAACAAACTATAATTGGCATAATACGTTTCATATAATTGCATCATACCAAGA
>JACMQU010000146.1 GCA_014376805.1 Bacteroidia bacterium | reverse complement strand
GCCCAAAAGTTTGTCCACACTCAAAGCTTTATGCTGGTTGTGGATATTGCCGATATTGAATACAACTGTTCAAAACAAATCATCAACTTTTTAGATAACAAATATTGCATGTTTATATTTACTGGAATAATATCATAAATAAGCATTCAGATGGTTACAACTTTTGGCAAAACCTGGTGGGGACAACAATTTTTAAACGCACTTTCAAATATAGATTATGGTAACAGGCTGCCTCGTGGGAGTAGTTATGCCAGAAATGGTTCTGTTAAAAAAATTGATATTGTTGAAAACAGAATCAATGCCAAGGTAAGTGGCAGTTTGCCTAAGCCTTATAATGTAGATATTATTTTACCCCCTTTTTTTGAACCGGAACTGGGCAAATTTATTGAAGTATTGTCTAAAAAACCTACAATTATTTCGAGGTTATTAAACAGGGAGTTGGACCCCGAGGTACTTGCTATTGCAGAAACAATGGGGATGAAAGTTTTTCCAAAGCAATGGACCGATTTTAAAATGCAATGCAGTTGTCCGGATTGGGCAGTACCTTGTAAACACTTAGCCGCGGTTATTTATAAAGTAAGTTCTGAGATCGATAACAATCCTTTTCTGGTATTTGAATTGCACAATGTTGACCTGATTAAAGAGTTAAATAAACTTGGTATTTTTGTTACAAAAGAGAGAGCCGTAATACCGGCTATTACCGATTTATATTTTGATAAAACACTCAAAAAAGTAAGCGCATTTAATAATGATCAAGCTTATCAAAAATTAACTTTCTCTGCCCTTACTCCTATTCATGAACCATTATCAGCCATGCTTTCCAGTCATCCGGCATTTTATCATGGCAATGGTGATTTTAAAGAAAAATATATTTTAAAACTTTTCCGCCATATAAAAAATGCGCAAAAGGTGGTGCAGGGCAGAATTACATTAGAAAATTTATTCATCAAAGCTTCTCAAACAGATCAACAAATAAATCATCATGCCTGGGAGAAGGTGATTATTGATGAAACCTATAAATCGAAAGTGATTATAAATGAAAAGAAATTTTCTTTCATCAATTTTTTGAAGCAAATATCACAACTTAACTCAAATACAATACAGGATTATCAACCATCTACTGCTGCCTTGCATACGGTATTGCAATTTTCAATTCATTTAATGGCTAACGGCGCAATTGTACCACAGATCGTAAAATTATCTGATCAGCAATTTTCAATCAGGTGGTTGCCGGCTATGTTAAGTAAACAGGTAAGAGAGCTTGTTTTGAAACTGGAAAGTATTTTGCCTCCCGAAACATTTATATGGCAGGATAAAAAAGAAGAGCTAATCATCAATAAACAACCAGCCTTTAATTTATTATCCTTATTCATTACTGAAATAATTAATATTTTAGACGACGATAAAAACGATGATTTGTTTTTGAATTTATTTTTCACGAAAGCAAACTATGATTTTAAAAAGCCCGGCGAAGAAGCCCTGAGCGGTGGTATCATGGCCTGGATACAAAAATATTATATAACACAGGGGAATTATAAGCCGCAGATTGTGGTTGAAGAACTGCCAAATGACAACTTTAAATTGTCTATAAACATTTTCAACAATCATGCAGCTAATTCAACAGGTGCTTATCCGTTAAAAGACATTTTAACCAAATCAAAATTCGATAAATCGAGGTATGAAATTTTGCAAAATCTTACCCAGTTAAGCAATTTTATCACTGGCCTGGATAATTATGTGAATACGCAGGGAGCATTTGCACTTACCATGCAAAACGAAATGTTCACTCCTTTTTTAATGGACATGATACCTGCTATTCAATTGCTTGATATCGATATATTATTGCCTAAATCATTGCAGCATATCTTAAAGCCCAAAGCCAGTATTAAGTTAAAATCAAAAGCCAAAGATGGTAAATCATTTATAAGGCTGGATCAGTTATTAGATTTTGACTGGCAGATTGCTATTGGCGATACCGTGATGAGCGAAAAGGAATTCAATAAATTTTTGAAAAAATCTGATGGTCTGATAAAATACAAAACCAACTATATTTATGTCAACCAAAACGATTTGCAAAAGCTTCACAAACATTTTTCGGACACAAAAGATTTAAGTCCTTTTCAAATGTTAAGGGCAGCCCTGAGTGGAGAATATCAGGGTGCTGCAATCGCATTTACAAATGAAGTTAAAGATCTGATAAATGAGTTAACAAACTTTAGTGAAACACCCTTGCCAAAGGGCATCAAAGCGAATTTACGGCCTTATCAGCACAGAGGATTTTCATGGATGTACCGCAACGCAAAAATTGGTTTTGGATCCGTATTAGCTGATGATATGGGCTTGGGCAAGACGTTGCAGGTTATTACTACCTTACTTAAATATAAAGAAGACGGATTGCTTAAAGATGAAAAAGTTTTAGTAATAGCGCCAACAGGATTATTAACTAACTGGCAAAGTGAAATTGAAAAATTTGCGCCGGGTTTAACTTCAAAAATATATCATGGCCTGAACCGAAAGTTAGAAAAGGAAGATGATTTTGATGTGTTGATTTCAAGCTATGGAATTATAAGAAGCGATGCAAAAGAATTGAAGAAAAAAAGCTGGCATACCTTGGTTATAGATGAGGCTCAAAACATAAAAAACAGTAATACCGAACAAACAAAAGCTGTAAAAATGATAGGAGCCGGAAACTTTATAGCAATGAGCGGCACCCCGGTTGAAAACCGCTTAAGTGAACTATGGAGCATTATGGATTACAGTAACCGGGGCTTTTTAGGCAACATAAAAGAGTTTAATGAAACTTATGGAAACCCTATCCAGCAGTTTAATGATGAAGGTGCTGCCGAAAAATTAAAAAAAGTAACAGCCCCGTTTATGATGAGACGGTTAAAGTCGGATAAAAAAATCATCTCCGATTTGCCTGATAAAATTGAAATGGATTGTTATGCCACACTTGTTAAAGAACAGGCCGCCTTGTATCATAAAACGCTTCAAAAAGCAATGGAGGTAATTGAACAAGCCGGAGTTGCTAACCAAAAAGAATTGTTTGTACGCCAAGGCCTGGTGCTGCAAATGATTTTATCTTTAAAACAAATTTGTAATCACCCAACTCAATTCTTAAAAAACAATATTTTAGACAAATCCCTCAGTGGAAAATTAGAACTGCTTTTTGACAAATTAGATAGCATTGTTGAAAGCGGGGAGAAAGTTTTACTTTTTACTCAATTTACAGAAATGGGCAATCTGCTGAAGCATTTTATTACAGAACGATATAAAGAAGAACCTCTCTTTTACCATGGCAGTTGTTCAATGAAACAACGGAAAGAAATGGTTGATAATTTTCAATCAAACAGAGCTGACAAAATTTTTATCCTTTCGTTAAAGGCTGCGGGTACTGGTTTAAATTTAACAGCAGCAAACCATGTGATACATTATGATCTTTGGTGGAACCCTGCGGTAGAAGCACAGGCCACAGACAGAGCTTACCGCATTGGACAAAAAAGCAACGTTATGGTACATCGCTTCATCACAAAAAACACTTTCGAAGAACGTATAAATGACATGATACAAAGTAAAAAAGCATTGGCAAATATGACTGTAGCTACCGGCGAAAACTGGATCGGAAATTTAAGTAATAAAGAATTGAAAGAGTTATTTACACTGGGTTAAATGTGAAGAATTTTAATTGATAGTATTATAAATTAATTCAAACTCAAATAACAACTTTTCTGTTTAGGAATTGTTTATGACTTCTATAAATTTATAAAGTGGTTTGATGAAAACTGCCTGAAATAGAAAAAGATTTGATGATGGCTTTTCTGAAGAACCCCTTTAAAAATGAGCCAATACTTTGATGTAAAAGCGTATAAAAATTTGCAATAATACCTGATATAACAGAGGCCATATAAAGTAAAATTGACTATGATTTCCACTGCACTTTAAATATAAATATTCTTGTCACTTGTTATCCTCCAAAATTTTCAACAAGTTTGTGTCATACATTTATTCATTCTCCTTATAAAATAATCAATTGAAAATTATTGGCATTACCGGAACAATCGGCGCAGGCAAAGGAACCATTGTTGATTACCTGGTTAAACACCATGGTTTTAAACATTTTTCGGTACGTGGCTACCTGTCGGAATTCCTTAAAAAAAGCGGTAAACACGTAAACCGCGATAGCCTTACGCAATTAGCCAATGAACTGCGCTCAAAAAACAGCCCCAGCTTTATTGCTGAAGAATTGTACAAAGTAGCTTTAAAAAGTGGCACCGATTGCATTATTGAAAGCATACGAAATGTGGGTGAAATACAGGCATTGAAATTAAAAGGAGACTTTATATTATTTTCGGTTGATACTGATCGCCGCATACGTTATGAAAGGATCTTAAAACGAGGTTCGGAAACCGACCATGTTTCTTATGATACCTTTACTGAAAGTGAAGAAAAAGAAATGACTTCTACCGACCCAAACAAACAAAACCTTAGCGCATGTATGAAACTTGCCGAAAGCCATATAACCAATAACGGAAGTTTTGAAGAGCTCTACCTAGAGGTTGATAAAGCTATAAAAAACACATTAGCATGAACACAACTATAAAACCTGAAACGCATTATATAAGACCTACCTGGGACGAATATTTTATGGAGGTGATGGAAGCCATAAGCAAGCGCGCAACCTGCGACCGCGGACGCAGTGGTTGTGTTATTGCAAAAGAACACCAACTGCTTGTAACAGGCTATGTAGGCTCGCCGGTAGGCTTACCACATTGCGATGAAGTTGGACACCAGATGAAAAAAGTAATTCACGAAAACGACAGCGTTACCGAACACTGCGTACGCACAGTACATGCCGAACAAAACGCCATTTGCCAGGCCGCCAAAAACGGTGTGGCATTAGATGGTGCAACCCTTTATTGCCGCATGACCCCATGCCGCGTATGTGCCATGCTGATTATAAACTGTGGCATAAAAAGAGTAGTATGCGAACGCAAATATCACGCCGGTGGCGAAAGCGAAGAGATGCTGAAAAATGCCGGTGTGGCATTAGAGTTTTTTCATGATGAAGTGCAGAAGTATTGAACCGTAAAAAGTTGCATGCAATTTTTTTTTGGAGGTAGAATGCCACCTAATCTGGTGTGGGGGTCCGTTTTGATTCAGCCTATCAAATACAAATAACTAAGTTTATTAAATTGCCTTAGATAACTAAAATATAATCACTTCACATCAGCGCCGCTGATAAAATCATAAAATCAGGATCATTATTTAATATTTACCTAAAAGGTGTAATAAATATTGCATATTAACCATTTAGGTGTATGTTTGCCAAACACTTCACTATTTTGGACGTTATCTTAGATGATAAAGAATTAGAAAAACTATATACTACCGGGCAGTCTAGAAAACTTAAACTTCCTGAACAGGTTATAGAAAAATTTTTTGCAACCATACAAAAAATAGAGTCTGCTATAAGTATTCATGACCTTCGGGCTGATAAAGGATTGCGACTCGAAAAACTTCGGGGAACCAAAAACCGATATTCTATGAGACTCTCTGAAAAGTATAGACTGGAAGCGGAAATAATCTGGATAGACGACAAACAAACTATTGCAAAATTCTATCTTAAAACAATCTCAAATCATTACGGTGATTAAAAAATTAACATGGTGGAAACTACTAAATTAAAAGCAGCAAGAAAATTTGGACCCGGCTATTTTATACGCGAACAAATGGAAATGCGTGAATGGACCCAGGATGATCTATCTGAAGTTATTGGGGTAACTGTAAAACATTTAAATAAAATTTTACAGAATAAACAACCTCTTACATTGGACATGGCAAAAGTTCTTGGCGAAGTGTTCAACAACTCTGCACAATATTGGATAAATATAGATACTTCATACAGACTATGGTTTTCGCAAGAGAAAACCGAAGCAGAAAATGAGGCGGAAATTAAAAGCCTGATTTATGAGCGTATGCCGATTAAAGATATGCTAAATAAAGGTTGGATAAATACCTTTAATAATGCCTACGAACTAAAGGAACAAGTATTAAAATATTGGGATTGGCAAGAACTTGATTTTGCTATAATTGATAAACAATATATACCGTGTTTAACACGTAAATCAGAAGCATATAATCAATTTAACGCTTCATATGCTATTTCATGGTATCGAAAAGCATTATATGAATCTTTTAATTTTAATGTGGCCACCTATAAAACCCACAAACTTGAAAAACTTTACAACAACCTTCATACGTATACAACTTCCAAAATAGGACTTAACTTATTTATAAAAGAACTTGCTGAAGCAGGTGTGATATTTTTTGTTCTCCCACATTTACAGAAAACATGTTTGGATGGCGCTGCTTTTATTTCAAAACAAAATCCGGTTATCGTTTACACAGGTCGATATAAACGCATTGATAACTTTTGGTTTACAATTGCACATGAAATTGCTCATGTATTAATTCACTTAAATGAAAAAACAACATTTGTTTTAGATAACCTTAAAGACGGAAAATTAAACAAAATGGAGGTTGAAGCAAACAACCTTGCTTCTGAGAAGTTGAAGCATAATGAAATTGTGGAATATTTAAATCCTTACCTTGGCTATTTAAATGCAGTCAGAGTTGAAGAATGCGCTCGCAATCTTCATATTCATCCCGCAATTGTTATTGGCAAACTTGCGCATGATAAAAAAATTTCCTACAACAACCAGGGTTTATATAATGAAAATGTTCTTGAAATTATTCAAAAGCAATATCAAATTTTAGGTTGAGAAAGAACCCTGTTGGAGATATATAATAAAATGAACGAACAAATACTGTTTAAAGACGCCATTGGCTTATCTATCTCCTCTCTAATACAGCTATGACCGGTTTGATTAAAATTGGTATCACTTATTCCGAAGATATCAAAACAAGAATGAATCAGTTATACAATACAAATGTTCTTTTTCCATTTGAAGTTGCTTGTGCTGCCAAAGTAAATAACCCACTAAAGGTTGAATCAGTTTTACACATTGCATTTGGTCCTCATTAAGTAAACCCTAAACGAGAGTATTTTGAAATAGATTCTTCCCAGACAATAAGTATTATAAAGTTATTGAAAATTGCAGATACAACCAATGAAGTAGAACTAGAAAATAATTAAATAGAAATTGATTAGGCGGAGATTGAAGCCGGTAAAGAATTTACTAAACGGAGACCACAGCTAAACTTTTTAGAAATGGGCATCCCCATTGGCAGCGCATAGTTATCAACTAAAAATAAAGAAATTGCATTCATTATAACGGAGCGTAGCGTAATGTTCAGAAATGAATAAGTGTCATTAACCCAAGCCACCCGATTGATATTGATTTATGATTATTCTGTTGCTCCGGAGCCATATTGGACATACCAAGGTAATAAGTTAACAGATATTTATAATGAAACTTATTTAGTGCAAGCTTTATTTTTTGATTACTAACAATTAAAATGCAGTGTCTGGGAAATAAGCTCTTATTAAATGGTGAAACGAATAATGCTCAAGTGAATTCGAGCAACTCAATTCGAAAAGTTAAAAGTCAATAATGATAAGAATTACCATTATGTCAACCACAATAACGAAAATTTTAAACACCTTATTATATATACGCTTCCTAATTAGCAAATAAGAAATATAAATTACAAAACCTGCGACCAGCCGAAAGGAAAACATACAAACTCAGGTTACCTCTTCTCATTACTTCACTTAATATTTATTTTTAAAATTAAATTTTTTTTATATCAAGTAGAGAAATTTTTTAATGGTTGCACAAGCTTCATAAATCATATTAACCATAAACCACTTTATCAAAATATTCAACCAGTGATTGCAGGTCTAATAAGATTGCTCCGTCATACTTCTCTTTGCCGGGACTATATTTGCTATAAATAATATTTAGTAAGGGTTCGGATTGAATTTTGCCCATTTGATTGCTTATGATTTCTGTTTTTTCATCACCATCAGGCTCCCCTGATACATATTTTAAAAAGTGTTGGTTTTTAAGTTTAATTGATTCAAATAATTCATCACTTGGCTGAACTTTATTTGCCTTTGGATCATTGCAAAAAAATTTCCATATAAGCACCAGATCATAAACAACCAACGTGAGTTTTTTTCTGCTTAGAGTTGCATTGTAATCGCTTAACAGGGTAGTAAGAAATGACTGATGTCTGATTAAATCAGTAAATGCTTCCAGCATCTCCTGTTCGTTATAAGCACGTATCTCGTTAACAAGATTATTCAGTTTATGAATATCTCTTTCCAGTTTATAATACACATCCATATTTTGTTTTTTATGATGCAATTTAAACACGTAAGGATCAAAATGTAATAATATTTTTTAACAATTAATTTTCATCTCTATGGCATGCATAATACAATGGTTGCCGGTTAAAGCGCAAATACGGCAAAAAAGCATTTATTTGTATTGGCCAAACTATTTCATAATAATAAAGCAGCAACTATTATTGATGAAGTAAAGGAAGTAGTTTTGAACCGAAAAAAACAGGCAAATGTAGCATGATGAAAGAAATCTCTAAGGATGATATATAAGGTTATTGGTAAATATAAAGAGCTGAAAAATTTGCTGTCGAAGAAAGGGCATATAATCACTTATATCCTCCTAATTACTTTGTATGTTGTTTGCCTGGTACATCAAAGCAGCGCACAATCTAACATAAGCGTTGACACAACACTAAGGAAGATTCTTGCGCAGCATGGTAACAAGTTGACGGGTATGGAAGTAGCCGTAGTGCAACATGGGAAGGTATTATACAGTAAAGGTTTTGGTTACTCCGACCGGGCAAGCAAAATGCTTTGTACAGATGCCACGATGATGGAAGTAGCCTCCCTAAGTAAAGCCATGGTTGGACTTGCCATTGCACGCCTCGTTGAAATGGATTTATGCACGTTAGATTCACCTATTAATAAAATGCTGCCCTTTGCTGTTGTAAATCCTTATGCACTCGCTGAGGCAATCACCCTCCGGCACGTAGTTACACATACTTCCGGCATACATGATGCGCCGCAATTTTTCATTCATACCATGCAGTACACTGATTACAAAGACCCCGATATACCGTTGACAAACTTTGTAGCTAATTTTCTTTCACCAACAGGAAAGTGGTATAGCAAACATTCATTTAATAAGCGCGGAGCAAAGCCTTACCCTGTTGATTATAGTAACCTTAACGCAGCCCTGGCAGCATTGGTGGTGGAATATTTAACTGGAATATCGTTTGAACAATTTACACAACAGCACATTTTTAACAAGGCGGGTATGCAGCATACCGGATGGTTTTTTAAGCAACTGACAGGTAAACACCTTGCGCAAAAATATATGGCTAACGGTTTACGTTTAAGGCACTATACCATACGATCATATCCCTCAAGTACGCTATATACCACTGCAACAGATATAAGCAAACTCTTGTGCATGCTAACAGCGCAAAACAACAACACCGCATTTGGCAACGGTTCAACCCTGAGCCTTGTTTGCGATGACAGGAACAACATGTATGAATATGGAATCTTTTGGAAACGTTACGGCAAAGCTTATGGAAGCACCGGCATGAACCTGGGCATTGATGCACGCCTGCGTATAAATCCTCGTAGCGGCACCGGGTATGTTATCATGTTTAACCAAACTCTTAATAAGCGCAATACGCGTTTACGAAATGCGGTGGCGGAGTATTTGGATGGTGTGGGGAGATGAGCGCTGGGTGATGGGAGATGAGCGCTGGGAGATGAGCGCTGGGCGCTGGGAGATGAGAGATGAGCGCTGGGAGGTGAGAGATGGGAGATGAGAGATGAGCGCTGGGTGATGGGAGATGAGCGCTGGGAGATGGGAGATGAGCGCTGGGCGCTGGGAGGTGAGAGATGGGAGATGAGAGATGAGGGATGAGAGATGAGCGCTGGGAGATGGGAGATGGGCGCTGGGAGGTGAGAGATGGGCGCTGGGAGATGAGGGATGGGTGATGGGAGATGGGCGATGTAACAAAATATCCATTGGCTCGGGCTTGTGATATTATTTTACCAAACGTTTTTGAAGCCAATATAGTTTCGATGGCAAAGTTATCCCCTGCTTCAATTGTAACTTTTTCAGGTTGAAAGGGAGATATTCTTTTGGTAATCTCATCAGCATTTACCTATTCCTTACATTTCAGGAAGTATGTTAAATGATGCCGTAGTTTTACCCGCTCCATTGCATCCTGCAACTACATACAACATTTTTATAGCTATAAACAAATTTAATCAATTTAGCCGATACATTATTTTTATACAATGTGATGTTTCAAGACGCGTATGACGATGCTTATGCAATACGAATAAAAAAAACATTGATTTGCCAGAACATAATTCTTGGGATCAGGCACTTATTCATATTCAACGAACCCCTGAAGGTTAAGAGAAGAAAAAAAGGAACTTTAGCCAAGCTCTCCTTGATAGGTTTCCTTACCTGATTATATTGAAATACATGGTTCTGATATTTTTGTAATCCGCTTCATTAACACTTACAGAGATCCGGGAAAAAGATCTAGCAAGCGAAAAGATGAATATCAGAAGGATGAAATAGAAAACCGTTAGCTTGCCAAAAATTTTGAGAATTAATGAAGTTAAAGTACTGAAGATTTTTGTTTTGTTTGATAATTGCATGATAGAATTATAGATTTTGAAAAAGTATTTCATAACCTCAACGTAAATAAGAAATCTCTGTAATACAAACTCCTCAAATCACGAGAATTTAAGAAGGTTATGTTAAATAATTATAAGCTTTCGTTAAGCAATGCCTAAACTACTGTTAAACTAAAAGACAAGACCTTGGAATTGCCTTATGAGATTGGAGAATATGTACTCTTTAAGGCGAGTAAACCTGATATACAAAGAGAAGCGATTCAGATGGGAGTGATGCTTAAAACTTTGAGCGTAAAAGAAGAACTTACCCAAAACGAAGTAACTACTTTAAGTGGCACGTCAAGAACATACATTTTAAGAATTGAGAATAACCAATCAGGCATTGAATTATTTGCGCTGGGGAAAATTGTTAAAGCGGGGTTCAATAAAAAACTGATACTATACAAAGTATAAGCGAACCTCCTCTACCACCAACAAAAAAAGCCATTCAACAGAATGGCTTTTTTGTTCATCAATCAATCAAATTAAATTAAGTAGTTTTAACATGCGGAGTACGTTTGGTTCTTTTGTAGCGTGCTGCAAGTTCGTTGTGGGCTTCCTGCGCGCCGGCAAACACCATTACAAATGCGCAGTTCGATAGCTGCATATAAGATTTGGGCGAAATCAAATTTTTCAGACTCCATCTAAATTTTTATTATGCTGCTGAAATAAGTTTTTTCATGTTGCCCTTTTTAACCAAAGGGATTTTTGCCTTTTGAAGATCCTGCTGGTATTTCTTTTTTACAAGATCAATATCATATTTGATTTGAATGTTCATCCAAAATTCGGCATTAATACCTAAAGACTTTTCTAATTTAACAGCAATGATGGGAGTGATATTCCTGCGTCCATTTATAATCAGGCTGATTTCCGATTTACTTACATGAAGTTTATCTGCCAGCTCTTGCTGGCTCATATCTCTGGCAGCTATCTCTTCTTTAAGATGTTCTCCGGGGTGAAATAGATCTCCGGGTATCATAAGGTTTGCAATTTTCTTTTCGGTCTTATTCATAATATTTTGATATTTCTTTGATTAATAATATTTGAAAGTTTCCGTCTTGTGTTGGCACAAAAATCAAACGGTATTGGTCGTTTAACCTTATTGAACATTGGCCTTTGCGATCTCCCTTTAGATACTCAAAATTCAAACCCTTAAAGGGCCTTAAATCTTCCAATGCTTTTATTCCTATCAACACAGAGAGTTTCTTTTTGTACTGCTTGATAACCTCTGCCGGAAACTTTTGTTTTCCTTTTAAAGCGTTCAAGGGAGTAACATATAGCGTTTCTAATTCAGCGTTTTCAAATTCTATTATCATTTGATTTCCATTAGCAAATATACGAATAGTTTACAAAACTATAAACTTTCTGATTTTTTATAACTGTTAAAATTCTACCTTTGATTAAACCTATTGGCCATGCGGATTAATCAGTTCAACATCTTCTTAAAATGAGCTCCGGCCTCCGGCTACTTTCCCCATAATATTTTTACAAACACCTCACCAACAAAAAAAGCCATTCAACAGAATGGCTTTTTTTGTTCATCAATCAATCAAATTAAATTAAATTAAGTAGTTTTAATATGCGGAGTACGTTTGGTTCTTTTGTAGCGTGCTGCAAGTTCGTTGTGGGCTTCCTGCGCGCCGGCTACACCATTGCGTACGCATAGTTCGAACGTTGCATATACAATTTGCGCGGCATCAAGGGCTTCAGCACCAGAAAGCATCATGCTGTCTTCTAACTTGCGTGCAATCTGCCCTACTTTTAAGTTGAGTTCGCCCAACAATTTAAAGGCGTTATAATCAACACCGAATTCATCAACATTAATTAAACCCCCTACGTGTGTTTTAAAATTACCGGAAGCATAACCGTAGGCTTTGTCAACAAATACCTGCGTTTTGTCGCCAAGCTTGTTAAGATTACTTCGCTCCACGTCAGAAACGCCTTTGAGGTGTGGCTCTAATTTGGTTTCTAAAACGGCAATGGCAGCTTTTACTGCGTCAATATCAGACTGGCTGATAGAGATAGAAATTTGGTTGTTCATATGGTTTTTAAGTTTACAGAACAAAACTAACCAACAGATAAACACGCTCTTTCAATTTGTTAAAATAAAAGTGTCCACCTGCTTTATCATCCATTCATGATATACATTAGGCTATTAAAACAAAAAGGGTTATACTTATTTCCCGCCAGATTTCTACTTTATTTGTACCTTTTACAAATAAACATTTTCCTATTATGTATGGTGCTTTGCATGCGTGTTTTAATAACCATTTAAGGTATTTGTACTAGCCGGTATAATACAGTGCTGCATTAAAGTATTTAACAGACGTTCACTCTATTTGGTTCAAGCTCCACTATATTTTAATGAACCGCCAGTATATTATAGTGAAGCTCCACTATATTTTAGTGAACCGCCAGTATATTATAGTTAAGCACCACTATATTTTAGTGAACCGCCAGTATATTATAGTGAAGCTCCACTATATTTTAGTG
>JACMQU010000145.1 GCA_014376805.1 Bacteroidia bacterium | reverse complement strand
ATTGCTCAGTGCTCAGTGCTCATTTCCCCTTTTTCCCCATATCCCATTGCTCAGTGCTCATTTCCCCTTTCCCTTTCCTTTCCCTACCTTGCCGCAATGAATTTATATACAATCGATACCGGGTATTTTAAACTCGACGGGGGAGCTATGTTTGGCGTGGTTCCCAAAAGCATCTGGCATAAGTTAAACCCGGCCGATGAATATAATATGATTAACCTGGCTATGCGTTGCCTGTTGGTTCAGGACGGAAAACGCCTTATACTTATTGACAATGGTATGGGCAATAAACAAGATGATAAATTCTTTAGCCATTATTATTTGCATGGTGACGTTACCCTTGAAAAATCGCTGAATAAATATGGTTTTACAAGCGATGATATAACTGATATGGTACTTTCCCATTTACATTTTGATCATTGTGGTGGCAGCATAAAATGGAATGCCGACAGAAAAAAATATCAAACCGTATTTAAGAACGCAACTTACTGGATAGCACAGGAACATTGGGAGGAGAGCCAGGCACCCAACCCACGGGAAAAAGCAAGTTTTTTAAAAGAAAATATACTTCCCATACAAGAAAGCGGGCAGTTAAAGTTATTTAAGAAAGGGGATTTATTTCATCCTGATATACCATTGATATATTCCACCGGACATACAAATCAAATGATTCATCCTGTTATACCTTTTAAAGGCAGGAAGGTAATTTATTTAGCAGATGTGATTCCAACCGTGGCGCATATTCCAATTGCTTATGTAATGGGTTATGATGTGAGACCACTGGAGACAATGAAAGAAAAACAAAGCATCTTACAGCAGGCAGTTAATGAGGGATATATACTATATTTTGAACACGATCCATTTAATGAAGCCTGCACGGTTCAACAAACCGATAAGGGGATAAGGGCAGCAGAGATGGTGAATATTGCTGAGCTGTAAAGTATCAGATAATGCTTATGCTAATTTGGCAAGTTTGATATTATAAGCCGTGAATGTTGTAACAGGATTTAAATTAATTTTTTTAAATTTGATTAAACAATCTAAATAGTAAAATTATGACCATGTACAGCAAAGTAAAAATAGGATCACATCCTTTGCATGTTATGCTTGTTTCTTTCCCGGTGGCTTTTTATACAGCCACCGTAGTTTGTTTTATTACATATAAACTTAACATGGATAATTTTTGGTTTAAGGTTGCGGTAATAGCAAATTGTACAGGCTTTGCAACCGGAGCCTTAGCTGCCATTCCCGGGTTTATTGACTGGCTTAATATTCCTAAGAATAAAATGGCAAAAAAAACTGGTTTGAAACATATGTTATGCAATGTTACAGCACTCGTTTTGTTTGGAATAAACATATATATTGTTTGCACTATTGAAAACGAAAATGCGCCTGATGTAACCGCTTCTATTGTAATTACTTCGTTAGGTTTTTTACTCACTGTGGTTGCCGGTTTCCTTGGCTGGAGCCTTGTACAAAAGCATCATGTTGGAATATCACTTACTCCACAGCAACAGCAGATTGAACCCGCTGAAGGTGTAAATTAACTTGCACTTATTGTTAGGGTATTTTGGAAATAGCAACACACAGCAATTTGAACGATTATAGTGAAAATACTGCAGGTAAAAACTTGCCTATCTGGTTTGAACCTAACATAAATACAAATGGGTTTACTTGTTTAAATTCTAACAAAGTAACCGATGTGGTAATTGTTGGCGCAGGTATTGCAGGCCTTTCTACAGCCTACTGCCTGGCACAAGCGGGTAAAAAGGTTATTGTTATAGACGATGGCAACATTGGCAGCGGAGAAACCGGCAGAACAACAGCACAAATTGTTACTGCATTAGATACCCGCTACTTTGAAATGATTAAAACTTTTGGTGAAGACAATACAAAGCTCATTGCTCAAAGTCATGTGCAAGCTATTAATTTTATAGAACGCACCGTAATAAAAGAGGCAATTGATTGCGATTTTAAACGCGTAAACGGTTATCTTTTTTTGCATGATAGCGATGAGCCTTCTAACCTGCAAAAAGAATTTGATGCATTGCTTATTTGTGGCCTTCATGTAAGATTGTTAGAAGTTACACCCGGCATACCAACAGGAGGTAAGTGTATAGAATTTGCCGGGCAGGCTCAATTTCAACCCCTCAAGTACCTGTTGGGTTTATGCAAAGCTATCATAAATAATGGTGGCGAAATTTATACCGGAACTCATGCTTCTGAAATAGATCATACGCATATTGTTAGTAAGGAAGGTTTCACTATTAATGCTTCACATATTGTAGTGGCAACAAATGCACCGGTAAACAACACCTATGCAATGATGCTTAAACAATGGGCATACCGCAGTTGTGTAATATCAGCACTGATTAAAAAAGATCTGATACCAACCGCAATTTGGTGGGATACCGGCGACCACTCCCGCCAGGACGCCACGCCTTATCATTATGTGAGGTTGCATACTTACAATGATGCGTATGATTTACTAATTTGCGGTGGCGAGGATTACAAAGTGGGTATGCCTGATGATATAACAGATGAACATCGTTACCTGTTGCTTGAGGCATGGGCAAGGGAGCACTTTCCTATTGAAGCCGTAATTCATAAATGGTCGGGAGAGGTGTTGGTACCGATAGATACGATTGCCTATATGGGCCGGAACAATTTTGATAAAGACAATGTGTACATCATAACCGGAGATGCCGGCATAGGAATGACTTATTGTACGATAGGTGGCTTACTTATTACCGACCTGATTAACAAAGTGAACAACCCCTGGGAAGAAATTTATGAGCCTTCACGTTTTAGTTTTGGATCAAGCAAACCTTTTTTTAAAATGTTGCAGAGCGATGTAGTGGAAGTTCTTAAAAAATGGTTTTTCAGTGATTTAGTTGAATTAAAAGATGTAAAAAACAATGAAGCAAAAATTGTTAAAATTGAAGGTAATAAATGTGGGGCTTATCGCAATGCCAATGGTGAGTTATTCTTAGTGTCGGCAGAATGTACACATTTAAAATGCATGGTAGTTTGGAATAGTAGCGAAACTAGCTGGGATTGTCCCTGCCATGGCAGTAGGTTTACTTATACCGGCAAGGTTATTAACGGTCCTGCTAACAAAGACCTTCATGCATATTATAATAAAGAACTACTTTAATTGGTAAAGTGTTAGGTGATTTCAGTTTTAATGCAAAGGCAGATAAAAAAGTATAAATGATAAAAAATAAAATTCAACTGAAGTATAAATCTCTGTGAAACCAATGTTTACCTCTATGCCTGTTGTGTAAAAAAAAACATTAAATAAAAGGGTAAATAAAGCAAATAGGATGGATCAAGTAATACACTTTTTCTTAAGTTGTTTTCTTCTGTTCTTTGCGGTAAAATAAAATTATAAACGGGTTCTAAAATAAACCTGTCCTTCACTTTACGTCTATTTCATCAATAAAAATAAATGCTTCATCACCAGAACCAGCGTGCCAGGCAGGAAGTTTGCCAAAATTTATGGCTTTTACTTTTACATAACGAGCCGATACAAGTTTATTCAATTGCAATTTCATATTCTCAATTATAGTTTTTTCATTTTTAGGTTCAACCGTGTGCTTAACAATGCCTGCGCTTTGGTATGTTATTCCATCAGTTGAAACAAAGTATTCCACCTCAGTTGGCAGTAATATCCATGCACGTTGTTCTTGTAAATAAGTTGACGAAAATGTACTGATTTCCTTAATTTGCTTCAGGTCAAGTACTGCTTCAAAATTTTGATACTGATACCCTTGCCAACCACCTTTGCGCCATTCTTCATCGCCTCTTATGCCATCAATTAATCCTTCATCACCACCCCCTGTATACTGCATGTTGTATTTACTGATGAGTTGAATACTCCAGCTATGCGGGATCTTATAAAAACGGGCTATAACAGATGCACTGTCCTCAAATGATTTACCCATAGGATGATTTGCAAAGTTCTTATAACTTTTCACTTCAATTTCGGAAGAATTATAAATATAAAAGCTGAGGTCATTTTTGCCTGTTTTCTCCAAATGTTTTATCGTGTTATTCTCCCTGACAAAGATCTCCGTATAAAAATCATTAATTGTTTTTATACGGATCAGCAAACTATCTTTAAATGATTTTTTATTTGCTGTAATTACCGGTGAAAGCAGTTGAGTGTATATAAAATCTTCATGCTCAGGAAGTGTTGTTTCAGGGTTGTTGTTTAATGTTCTTACAATTTTGTTTTCAGGAATTGAAGCGTAATAAAATTCATAGCTCACAATTGAATCTCTGTCATTCGTATTTTCAAAAGGTGCGTTCCAAACCATAGTTGCTTGTTTAAGTATTGCCGGCGATACATTAAAGTTATGATTGGTATTAACTTTACTAATATATATATTGTTTTTGTTTTCACGTACGTGCTTCATTACAACGTTTTTATTGTTGTATTTAAACCTCACTTCATCAAACAAGGAGCCTGTAACGGCATAATTATCTTCACCAGGGCAAACCGGATAAAATCCCATTGCGCTCATTACATACCAGGCACTCATTTGCCCGCAGTCTTCGTTACCCGAAAGACCGGCAGGAGCGTTGTGGTATAATTCAGATAAGATCTGGTTTACACGTAATTGAGTTTTGGCAGGTTTGTTTACATAGTTATACAGGTACGCCATGTGGTGACTTGGCTCATTGCCATGCGCATATTGCCCGATCATGCCGGTTATGTCAGCCTGTTGCCGGCCTTCTATTTTGCTGCTCGTTGTAAACAACCCATCAATTTTCTGTTCAAATTTTGCATCGCCACCTAATGCTTGTTTTAATTCATTTATTTGATGAGGAACAAACATAGAGTATTGCCATGCATTGGCTTCGGTATAATTGTTGTTTACCTCGCCCGGGTTAAATGGAGCGTAAAAACCTCCGTTTGACCGGGGCCTCATAAACTGTGTTTGCGAATCAAGCAGGTTTCTCCAGCCTTTTGCATAATTAAGTTGCAAAGTATTATAAGTTATAGCCTCTTTCAAAAAAGTCTGCGTTTTCAACGCTTGCTCAACAGTTTCTTTCACTACAAATTTTTCTACACACCAGTCATCATAAGCATATTCAAGAGTTTTGCTTACCGATTCGCTTTCATCTTCAACTTCTAAAAATCCTTTGCTATGAAATGCAGGGATGCCGGATTTATCATATCTGGTGGCATTTAAACAAGCTTCCATCGCAAGTTTTGTGTCAAAATTTTTATTGCCTTTAGCATAGGCATCAGCAATTACACTAACAGCATGGTAGCCTATCATGCACTCGGTTTCATTGCTGCTTAGTTCCCAAACCGGTAACCTTCCAACCTGCTTGTATTGTTCTAAAAATGTTTTAATAAAATCTACATTACGTTCGCGTTGAACCAGGTTAAACAATGGATGAAGTGCTCTGAAAGTATCCCATAAACTAAAGACTGTATAGTAATTGAATCCATCAGTTTTATGTATTTTAAAATCGCGGCCAAGGTATCTTCCATCAGCATCATTATATATGGAGGGATGTATAAAACAATGGTATAATGCCGTATAAAACATTACCTGTTCATCAGGTGTTCCACCCTTAACTTTTATCTTATTAAGTTCTTTATTCCATAAGGCTTCACAATCTTTTTTACATTTTTCAAAATTCCAACCTGGCAGTTCGGCATCCATGTTTTTCTTAGCGCCTTCGGTATCTACGCCACTAATTGCTACTTTAACATAAATAGTTTCCCCTTTCTTTACATCAAACTCAAATGCACTTCCTGTTTGCATTAAATTAAGTGCAGTGTGTATTTTATGTTTAACATGTGCTTTAGAAAAACTTATCCTGAAATAAACACGTTGGTCGCGGGCCCATGCTTCACTTCTTCTATAGCCTTCAATGGTATTGCTGTCAATTATTTTTATATTACCATCCAACAGTTTATCGCGGTGCATAAGGTCTAAAATTAAATTTACCTTACCGCTTTTATTAAAAGTATATTTATGAAAACCAATGCGTGTTGTTGTGGTTAATTCAACATCAATATCGTCATCATTCAGGTGAACTTTATATGAACCGGCCTTTGCTTTCTCTGTGGCATGGGTAAAATTTGAACGGTACACTTTGTTATCAAAACTTGCTTCACCCATTAATGGCATGAGCAGTATATCACCATAATCCGAGCAGCCTGTTCCACTTAAATGGGTATGACTGAATCCATAAATCATTGAGTCGCTGTAATGGTAACCGCTACACCCGTCCCAACTCCCGTCAACGCGAGTATCGGGGCCAACCTGCACCATGCCAAATGGTGCTACCGGGCCGGGAAATGTATGTCCGTGCCCGCCTGTTCCTATAAATGGATTAACCATTTTAGCATAATCAACCTGTGCGTATAAATGATTATATAAACCTGTTAAAAAAAGTATCAGATAAATGCTAAACCGGTTTACCTTAGTTGTAATTAGTGTTGCTGGCATGTTGCATAATTAGAGTTTCAAATATGAACCATTTTAATATACATAATTTTAAATTTTTTGGTTCAGCATACCTGATAGAAACATTGTTTGCAGGTGAATTGATTTTTAATTTATTATAACATCATATGATTTTAATGAAGTGTGCAACCCGTATTTTATGCCATACAACAAAAGAAAAAACAGGAATAAGGTGTGCATCCTTTAAAATTTCTATAAGCATTACTATCCAATACAAGCATTGTCGAAAATACTAAATCTTATTCATGTCCAAAAAATTTTTACCATTAACAGATTTTAAACAAACGAAGGAGAAGCGATAATAAAAGTAAACAAAACAAGCACTTTAATTAGCATTATTCATTCTTAAACAGGTTTAATTTTCATATACCTGTAACAGTTTACATGATTTATGCGCGTAAACAACATAGTAAAAAGTAAAGCAATTAAAACCATTATAAATATTAAATGTTAAGATTTGTATTAAGACATTTTGTTTTAGCTAATTTTATATGGAGTTACTGAATATAAAAGTAAAATATTTATTACGTATGTTCTGTCTGATTTAAAACTTCAGTATCTTGCATATAAAGTTAAACCTAAACCCAACTGATGGCAGTAGCTGATTCAATTATTCTAAAAAAAATTTACCATGTAAGACATACTGTTTTAAAGTTGTTAAAAGATGGTATAGCTCCTAAAAAACTGGCATGGAGCATTACCTGTGGCATTGTAGTTGGACTTTTCCCGGTTATAGGTGCAACAACCATACTAACATTTGCTTTTTCTGTGGTATTTCGTTTAAACATTGTTGCGGTTCAATTAGTAAACTGGCTTATGACACCTTTACATTTACTCTGTTTGATCCCATTTTTAAAACTCGGAGAATTGTTAACCGGAGCAAAAAGTTCGGCACTCAGTATTGAAAACCTGAAAGCCAAATTTGCCAATGGGTTTTGGGAAGGGCTGCAATTAGTTTTTGAGGCCCAATTGCTTGCTATTTTAGCATGGGGTTTAATTGCACTGCCGCTTACCGTATTGTTATTTACTATTTTTCATCGCTTGTTCAGATTACACCGGTAAAAAACAAAACAGGCAGCAGGTATCTTAAGCGGTAGCCGATTTTCGTTCGTTAACCAGCTTAAGAATTAAACTCACCTGATCATCTTTACTCAGATAAGAATTATCCAGTTCAATGGCATCATCCGCTTTTCTTAGCGGACTATCGGCTCGGGTTGTATCAATGTGATCGCGTTTGGTGAGGTTGGCTAATACTTCATTAAAAGTTGTATTCTGACCTTTTACCTTGAGTTCATCCAGTCTGCGTTGTGCGCGAATGGTTGGATCAGCCGTAATAAATAATTTAAGTTCTGCATCCGGAAATACAACAGTACCAATATCCCTGCCATCCATAACAAGAGCTTTAACGGATCCAAGCAGTTGTTGCTGTTTAACAAGAAATCTGCGTACCTCACTAATGGCACTTACATCGCTCACTGTGCTGGCTATACGGGGGTTCACGCGAATTTCGTTTTCTATATTTTCACCATTCAGCAAAGTAATCTGAGTTTGAGTATATTCGTTAAAATCAAAGGCAATCTGAATATCTGCCAAAGCTTCCTTCACATGCTCAGGGTGGTGAATATCTATATGATTACGTAATAAATAAAGTGTTACGGCACGATACATCGCACCTGTATCTACATAATGATAGTTAAGCAGTTTTGATAACTGTTTGGCCATGGTGCTTTTTCCACAGGAAGAGTAGCCATCTATTGCAACAATTATATCTTTCAATTGGTGGTGTTTTTTTTTCGTTTAAAATCATCAAGCCGTGTAACAATACTAAAATTATTTGTATTTCGTCCTGTCAAATAAATGCCACTTCCATAAGCTATCTGAAACCTGTTAATCTTTATTCCAAAGCCCCAGGTAAACCCATTCATGCCGCGCACATCTGTTAAACTCAGTTCTCTTCTGCGCAAGGCATTATAGCCGAATCTTATATTTAAGGTTTTGCCAAAAATCAATTCCGTATTTACTACTACATGTGAAAGTGCCTGGTCAAAAATATTAAATTTTTCCTGAATTGGTAAGCCTGTTTCCAGATCTATATTTTTATTATTACGATTATTTATCTGGTATAATAATTTACCTGCACTTTGCAATTCCTGTAAAATAATTCCTATGCGTAAGGGGTTGTGTTCAAACTTTTTTGAAAATCCAACCTGAATATTAATGGGAATATTTTCATAGTGATCATTTCTGTATGCTTTTAATTGTATACCGGCATTACTTATAACAGCAGTAGTCATCAGCAATCGGTCTTTGCTGAACCACGATGCCGCCACATCTGCTGCTATACCAAAAGAGTTATAGGTTTCAAGTGTTGAATTAATTAATTTTAAACTTGCTCCATACTGAAATTGTTTATAGACACGGGCAGCCGTTAGATGTAAATTATATTCCCCCGCACTAAAGGTACCTAAAACCTGGCCATCGGGTGCTGTCTTTGTAAAATCACCATAATTTACAAATTGAATGCCCATAGAGAAAGTGGTATGCAAGGTATCTATATGAAATGCAAAATTAAAATCTCCTGCCTTAATATTGGCAAAATAATTAACAAAATTAAGCCCTATCTGGTTATGAAAGTTTTTATTAAGTAAAGAGGGATTCTGAACAATTAAATTTACATCATTATCAGGTGTAACAATTGCATTACCTCCCAAACCTGCAATACGCGCATTCGGCTGCAGATAAAGAAAACGGTAAGTTCCCATACCGCCAACCTGGGCCTTAACTAACAACCCCGGAAGAACCAGAAGTAAAAATAATTTTAATCGCATTGTTGTTTTCAAAAATATGGTTTTTAACGAATATTTCACTCCAAAATTACAGGTATGCAGATGTTTTTAGACAATTTGACAGCCGGATGTCTTATGGAACACATTTTGAAATGGGTTGCCCAAACAAATAATTTATTATGGCAACAAAAGGAAACATTAGTGTTCATACCGAAAACATTTTCCCTATTATCAAAAAATTCCTGTATAGCGATCACGAAATATTTTTGCGTGAACTGGTGAGCAATGCGGTGGATGCTACCCAAAAACTGAAAACCCTGGCCAGCACAGGTGAGGCAAAAGGTGAATTAGGCGATCTTAAAATAACCGTGAAAGTAGATAAGGAAGCTAAAACTTTGCACATTATTGATAAGGGTATTGGCATGACTGAAGAGGAGGTTGGCAAATACATTAACCAACTTGCGTTTAGCAGTGCAGAAGAATTTCTTGAAAAATACCAAGATAAGGGTGCACAGGTTATTGGTCATTTTGGTTTAGGATTTTATAGTGCCTTTATGGTGGCAGAAAGAGTGGAACTGATCACTAAATCCTATAAAGAAGGTTCAACTGGTGTTAAGTGGAGTTGTGATGGAAGCACTCAATTTGAAATAAGTGATGAAGAAAAAGAAGAACGTGGTACAGAAATAATTTTGCATTTTGCTGAAGATTCTTTAGAATTCAACGATAGCTTCAGGATCAAAACAATATTAGATAAATACTGTAAATTTTTACCTGTTGAAATTGAGTTTGAAGAAAAGTTAATTAATAATACCAAACCGCTTTGGACTAAAGCACCTGCCGAATGCACCAAAGAGGAATATGAAGCATTTTATAAAGAGTTGTACCCATTTAGTGAAACACCTTTATTCTGGATTCATTTAAATGTTGATTATCCTTTTAAATTAACAGGCATTTTATATTTCCCGAAAATTAAAAATGAGTTTGAACCTACCAAAAATAAAATTCAGTTATACAGTAATCAGGTATTTGTAACAGATAGTGTACAAGATATTGTACCGGAGTTTTTAATGTTGTTGCATGGGGTAATTGATTCCCCAGATATTCCTTTAAATGTGAGTAGAAGTTATCTTCAAAGCGACTCTAACGTAAAGAAAATAAATAGTCACATTACCAAAAAAGTGGCTGATAAAATGGAAGAGATGTTTAAGTCTGACCGTACTGAATATAACAGTAAATGGGAAAGCATTGGCACCTTTGTGAAGTATGGCATGATTAGTGAAGAAAAATTTTATGAACGCGCTGTTAAGTTTTGTTTGTTACAGAATAAGCCGGGCGATTATTTTACCATTAACGAGTACAAAGAAAAAGTTGCTCCCGTTCAGACAGATAAAGATGGCAAAGTTGTTTTCTTATACAGCAATGATATGACCGCTCACGATAGCTTTGTAAGGACAGTGGAGAAGCGTGGTTACGATGTGATGAAAATGGATGGCGTTCTCGACAATCACTTTATTAGTAATATTGAACACAAATTTGAAGGTGTTGTATGGAAGCGTGTGGATAGTGAAAGTATTGACAAACTAATTGACAAAGATGTAAAAAATGAAAGTGTACTGAACGAGGTTGATCAAACCAGTTTAAAGGAAACATTCGATAAACAATTTGCCAATAATGGTCAGTTTAAATTTGAAACGGAAGCACTTGCACCGGATGATCAGTTTATGACTTTAATTAAACCTGAATGGGAACGCCGAATGAAAGAAATGCAAAAAATGCAGGGAATGAGTATGGATATTTTTGGTGTTATGCCTGATAGTTACAATGTAGTAATAAACAGTAACCATGCCTTAAGCCTTAAACTTGCAGGCCTTGCAGAGAGTGATGAAAGAACCAAATTAATGAAACAATCATTTGATTTGGCAAGGCTTTCACAAAATCTGTTAAAAGGTGAAGAACTTACTAACTTTATACAACGCAATATTGATCAGTTATAACTTGTTTTCTGTACGCTGAATTAGCGTTTATAAAACAAACGTGTTACTAAAATTTAAGAAATCCTCCTATAAGTTGAAAATGAAATGCGATTGTATTTCATTTTCAACTTTTTTTGTGTTAAGCCTATTTTGATGGGTGTTCAAATAAGTATAAATCTGAGGTTGGTAGTACACAATAATTTATATTTTAACTAAGATAATTGAATGTTTTCTGTTTAATGTATAATCACTATTTTTTTTTATTCAGTAGCAAGTGCACCCCAGTATAAGATATAAAAATACATTCTGATTTATTGAAGGTAAAACCTCCGTTATTAAACCTTTTAGTTTAAACGATTAAATATGAACTGTTTGCCAAAGGTTAAAATTACTTGCATTTTTATTCCATTTTCTTAGTTATTTTAGGGTTTATGAAATTGTTAATAATTTTAACATATAACCATAATGGCACAAAGAAAATTAAACACAGCATTCCATATTCTTTCCGTTAACACACTTAGCGAATGTAAACTGCCTTTTATTAATAGCGGAATCAGCGCAGGTTTTCCTTCCCCCGCAACAGACTTTCTTGAATCTTCGATAGACTTAAATGAATACCTGATTAAACATCCTGCCAGCACACATATTGCTTTTGTTGATGGCATGTCTATGTTTGATGCAGGCATTTGTGATAAGGATCTTTTAATTATTGATAAATCGCTTGAACCAGCCGACGGTAAAATTGCCGTATGCATTATTGACGGCGAATTTGTATTGAAGCGACTAAAAGTGGATAAATCAGGCATGTGGCTGATGCCTGCCAATAACCTGTATAAACCGATCAGAATTACTGAATTTCAGGATTTTGAAATTTGGGGTATTGTAACCTATTCAATTCAAAAACACTAAGCATGTTTGCATTAATTGATTGCAATAATTTTTATGCAAGTTGTGAACGCCTGTTTCAACCTAAGTTAAGAAATCTGCCTGTGGTAATTTTGTCTAACAATGATGGCTGCGTTATATCAAGAAGCAATGAAGCTAAAAAACTGGGCATTCCTATGGGTGCCCCTGCGTTTGAGTTTGCACACATTTTTGAAAAAGAAAACATTCAGGTATTCTCTTCCAATTATGCATTATACGGTGATATAAGCAGCCGGGTAATGGCTACCCTCAGTACCTTTTGCCCCGATATGGAAGTGTATAGTATTGATGAGGCTTTTTTAAAGTTTGAGGGCTATGATAAACACTTTAACCTTTCAGAAATTGGTAAACAAATAAGGTATAAAGTAACCCGCGATACAGGCATTCCTGTTTCGGTGGGTTTTGCTCCGAACAAATCATTGGCAAAAGTGGCAAATAAAATTGCCAAAAAGTTTCCTGATAAAACCGGCAATGTATATTGTATCAACTCGGATGAGAAAAGAATAAAAGCACTGCAATGGTTGTCTGTTGGGGATGTGTGGGGCATAGGTGCACAACATGCAAAGCAGCTGAAAAAATTAAATGTAAATACAGCTTATGATTTTACCCTGTTGGAAGATGCCTGGGTAAAAAAAAATATGAGCATTGTGGGGTTAAGGCTGCTGCATGAATTAAAAGGTAATGTATGTTTGGATTTAGAAATGCCCGCAAACAAACAAAACATTGCCACCACCAGAAGCTTTGAAAAAAATTATACAACGTTTGACATGATACGGGAAAGGGTAGTAACTTTTGCTGTTACCTGTGCAGAAAAACTCCGAAGGCAACAATCATGTGCCAATACCCTCATGGTGTTTATTCATACCAATAGGTTCAGACCAGACCTGCCACAATATTCGCGTAACTTTGTAATGGAATTACCCTATCCAACCAACTCAAATATAGAGCTGTGTAAATTTGCTACCTTTGCTTTAGAGAAAATTTACCGAAATGGTTTTGCCTATAAAAAAGCCGGAGTTATTGTTATGAACATTACTCCGGTGATGGAACAACAGATACACCTTTTTGGCAATAGTAATTCAAGACATAAAAAACTGATGGAGGCTGTTGATGGGATTAATAAAGACATTGGCCATATAAAAGTTAAACTGGCAGCTCAGGATCTTAATTGCACCTGGAAAATGAAACAGGAAAAACTCTCCCCAAGATATTCCACAAGGATTTCTGAAGCAATAAAAGTTAAAGCTTAAATTATGTGTTATTATAGTAAGCAAAGCAAAGATGCGATACAATTGCAGGCCAGGTTTAATGTTACAATTGAACCTGATATGAACTTAACGTACCACCGGAGCAATGGATTTACTTACCCTCCATTACCTGTTATTACAAATGCAATGTGCGGTGCTGTACAATTATACAATTGGGGTCTTATACCAACATGGGCAAAAGATCTCAGTTTTAGGCGAAATACATTAAATGCACGTATAGAAACCGTAACTGAACTTGCCTCTTTCAGAAGCTCTGTTAACAACCGTTGTTTGGTGCCGGCCGATGGATTTTACGAATGGAAATGGCTTGATGCAAAAGGTAAAACAAAACAACAATTTCTGCTGAGCCTGCCCGATGATGAACTGTTTGCATTTGCAGGTATTTACAATCAATGGACAGATAGAAGCACCGGCGAAATACTTAATACTTTTAGTATAGTTACTACAGAAGCAAATGAGTTGATGTCTGAAATACACCATACCAAAAAACGAATGCCAGTAATTCTTACCCCCGGTAATGAAAAACAATGGCTAAACGGGGCTAATATGTTGGATTTTGCAAAACCTGAAATTGATTTAATTGCCAGAGAAATTAAGGTATATTAAAAAAAATTTTGTGGGCAAAGTTAATCTATAAAAAATCACTCAGGCAGTGTTCAGGTGTGGTGTTTTAATAGCCAACATAATTCAGGTAAAAACATAATAATACCTAAAGCCGGTTAATTTTACCTATTAAAATTGGTGAAGGCGTGGCGTGTTGTGAAAATAATGTCGGGTGCTATACAGCTAACTACTTTTCAAAATCTGGTTGTGTTAAGCATTCTGATACTTTAGTTATATTGCAAAAAAAATATTATAAATGTTAGATAATGAACCTATCCGTTTAAACAAGTTTATAAGCGAAAGCGGACTGTGTTCAAGACGAGAGGCCGACGCTCATATTGAACAGGGAGTTGTTACGGTAAACGGCAAAAAAGCAGTGGTGGGTACAAAAGTATTTCAGGGCGACCAGGTAGTGGTAAATGGTAATAAAATAAAAGCGAAAAAAAAAGAGGAAGAAGTTTATTTAGCATTTAACAAACCTTCCGGAATTACCAGTACCACCGAGGAAAGTGTTAAAGATAATATTATTGAATATATAAGTTATCATAAACGCATTTTTCCTGTTGGAAGATTGGATAAAGATTCTCAGGGACTTATTTTTTTAACCAGCAATGGTGATATAGTTAATAAGATTTTACGTGCCGGAAACAAACACGAAAAAGAGTATCTCGTTACCGTAAATAAACCCATTACCGATGCCTTTATAGAAGCTATGGGCAAAGGCGTACCTATACTTGGCGAAACAACCAAAAAGTGTTTTGTTAGAAAAGAATCTGCCATTATCTTTAGAATTATTTTGGTTCAGGGCCTTAACAGGCAAATTCGACGCATGTGCGAGCAGTTTGGTTACGAGGTTACCAGGCTGGAACGGATTCGTATTATGAATGTAGGTTTAAAGGGTTTGCCACCGGGAGAATGGCGCGAACTTACACCAAAGGAACTTGATGGAATAGCCGCAATGGTGAGAAATTCTACAGCCACTGAAGAAGCATCGCAGTCAAAACATGCGGTTAAAAAAACACCCGGTAAAACGGCTAAAAAAAGCCTTGTAAAAACTAAATCCAACCCCGATAACAGAGGAAAAAGTAAACCCTTTACCGCTTATAAAACTGCCGCTAAAAAAAGTAAACCCGGCTACCGCAAATTAGCTACAGGCGTTACAAAAGTAAAATCAAAAGTCGGATCTAAAAATAAGTCAAATAGGAAACCCGCTAATGCTAAAAGTGGTAATAAAGGAAGAAAGCGGTAAATAAAAGCTTTACCAATATTTAACTTTAAAGACCTCCTGAATATAAACTCATGAAAACTAAAACTATCAGACAAATTGTATCTTTTAAGGCGGAACCCAAACAAGTGTATGAACTCCTCATGGATTCAAAAAAGCACAGTGGCTTTTCTGAAAGCAAAGTAAAGATGAGCAGGAAAGCTAATGGTAAATTTGAAACTTATGATGGATATATCCACGGGCGCAATGTTGAGTTGGTAGAAGATAAAAAAATTGTACAAGACTGGCATTTTGCCGAAAATGGCTGGCCCGATGATCATTTCTCAACCTGTATTTTTGAATTTGAAAATTTAGGTATGGGTACCAGGTTAACTTTTACCCAAACAAAAATTCCCGAACATTTGATAGAAAACCTTAAACGAGGCTGGAATGAATTTTATTGGGAGCGGATGAAAAGATATTTATTGAAATGAGAGAAAGGTAACGATGGTAATACGTGTGTTACAATAATTTTTAAGTGAAAGTTAGAAAAAAAAATGATGAATTATGCATTCCATTTTAAAAATAAAAGCAAGTTTTAATTTCTTTATCATTAAACCTTAAAAATTAGTCATCGATTTATCTTTGTTTTACATTTTATATACCTGCTTACTTCTTGTGATACCTTTCTTTTTCTTATTTTACCTGATCCGTTAAAAAATAGCAGGAAGTTTACGTTAACACTTATATTCGTAATCCGTAAAATGGATAAGAAAGAACGTATTCTCCTGCTTACCCTAGCCGCCATAAACTTCACAAATATCATGGATTTTATGATCATGATGCCGCTAGGTCCTCAATTGATGCGTATTTTTGAAATAACTCCCCAGCAATTTGGATTACTTGTTTCCTGCTATACTATCAGTGCCGGTATATCTGGCTTTTTTGCAGCCTTTTTAATCGATAGGTTCGATAGAAAACGAGCTTTGACTATTCTATACATCGGCTTTATTATCGGCACGTTTATATGCGGCTTAGCCCCTGGTTATAAATTGTTAATGAGTGCGCGTGTATTTACCGGCATATTTGGAGGCGTATTGGGTGCGGTAATATTATCTATTGTTGGCGATGTTGTGCCTCTGGAGCGAAGAGGACAAGCAATGGGCATGATTATGGGGGCCTTTTCTGTTGCTTCTGTATTTGGTGTTCCTTTTGGTTTATTTATGGCAGCTAACAGTACACTGGGCTGGCATGCCCCTTTTCTTTTATTAGGGATATGCGGAATTCCTATAGGTTTTTTAATTTTCAAATATGTTCCTCATTTAAGGCAACATGTTAAATTAGATTCACATATTGATCCAATAGCGGTTTTAAAAGCAATTGGTTCAAGCCGGAACCAAATTTTTGCCTTGATTTTAATGGCTGTAATTATGATGGGGCATTTTTCAATTATCCCTTTTCTGAGTCCTTACATGGTTTCTAATGTTGGTTTTAAAGAAGCCGACCTGGCATATATTTATATTATTGGAGGCGGATTAACTATTTTTACCTCTCCTTACATTGGCAAGTTGGCCGATAGAAAAGGGAAATTTAAAGTGTTTAGGGTTTTTGTATTATTAAGCACTCTTCCTATATTTCTGATCACCCATATGCCACAGGTTAATATCGTTTGGGCATTAAGTGTAACTGCGCTTTTTTTTGTGTTTTCAGGTGGCAGATTTGGCCCCGCACAAGCTATGGTTACCAGTGCTGTAAATCCACAGATAAGAGGAAGCTTTATGAGTATCAGCTCATCATTACAGCAATTAACAGCAGGGTTGGCCTCTTATCTGGCAGGTGTAATTGTAACCAAATCAGCAGATGGATCACTACAAGGTTATAATATTGTAGGCTATATTGCTTTTGCCTTTACCCTTGGAAGTATATTTATTGCCAGGAAACTTAAAACATTTGACGGGCAGATATTTTAAAGTAAAGATGCTTTTACATGGGGTTTCAATTTGGATTTGCATGTGGAGATGATTTCAATATATTAGTTTAAACCAGACTTAAAAAAGTTTGATTTTTAACTAAAGATTAATTGCTTTTTTTTTTAATCTTAACATTATTAATTTAATTTTGTTGTATGTTAACAGAATTGTTTATCATATTTTTAATTCTTCTATTGATTCTGGTCACTTGGTCTTTTATGCGCTATGCCTCCTGGTCAGAAACTTGTCCAAAGTGCAAGAGTATTACGCATGTTAAAAGAATCAACAGGGGTAAAGTTTCAAAATATCTATTGTTTTTTCTTTTCCTCAAAAAACTCAGGTGTTCAAAATGCTGGAAAGAATATTATCAGATTTTAGGTAGTTTAAAACCTGATTCAAAACAAATTATTTCAAAAAGCGCTCACTTACCTGATTAGGATAATTCAATAGAATAAATCTTAAATTATTTAACTTAGGAATAAAGATAATAGTTATCGGTTAAAATGTAAACGCATTCCCATTTCACTTTCATTAAAAATACCATTATTATATGCTAAATGACCGTTAACATAAGTGTGTGTAATCTGAGAGTCAAACCGCTCTCCTGCAAAGGGGCTCCAACCACATTTGTAAAGTATATTATCTTTAGTTACTACAAATGACTTATTTAAATCTACCAGCACCAGGTCTGCAAAATAACCTTCCCGTATAAATCCTCTCCGGTCAATTTCAAACAACATAGCTACATGGTGTGCGGTTTTCTCAGCAATTTTTTCTAAAGTTATTTTTCCCTTCTTGTGTAATTGCAACAATGCATTTAAACTATGTTGAACCAATGGTCCACCCGAAGGTGCTTTTTGATAGGGTAATTTTTTTTCTTCCATCGTGTGTGGTGCATGATCCGATGCGATTACATCAATGCGGTTTTCAACAACAGCCTGAAGTAAGGCCGCTCTGTCGCTTTCTTTTTTTATTGCAGGATTCCATTTAATCAGGTTTCCTTTTGCTTCATAATCTCTATCGCTGAACCAAAGATGATGAATGCAGGCTTCAGCCGTAATTTTTTTCTTAAGTAAGGGAGTATCTTTATCAAATAAGGCAAGTTCTTTTGCAGTGCTGATATGTAGTATATGTAAGCGCGTGTTATATTTTTTTGCAAGCTCAACGGCAAATGAAGAAGATAAATAACAGGCCTCTTCACTTCTGATTAACGGATGCATTTCCGGCGTCAGGTTTTCACCATATTTATCAATAAAAGCAGCAAGGTTTTTTTTGATTAGCGGATCATTTTCACAATGTGTTGCAATTAATGAATTTACCTGGCTAAAAATATTCTCCAGAGCTTTGGGTTCATCAACCAGCATTTCGCCTGTGCTTGAACCCATAAATATTTTAACACCACAAATGCGCGAATTATCTATAGACAGCAGTTCTTCCAGATTATGGTTGGTGGTGCCCATATAAAAACTATAGTTAGCCAATGAGCATTGGGCAGCACGCCTATATTTTTCTTCGAGTAACGGAATAGTAGTTGCACCCGGAACTGTATTGGGCATTTCCATATACGATGTAATACCCCCCGCAATAGCGGCTCTTGATTCGGTATAAATATCTCCTTTCCAGGTTAAGCCCGGCTCTCTGAAATGAACCTGGTCATCAATTAAACCCGGTAACAAATACAAGCCCGCAGCATCTATTATTTCATCTGCCGGCATAGCTATTCCCTGCCGTTCAATTTTTTCAATATACTTGCCTTTTATCAATACATCGGCATGGTAAATTTCGCCCTCATTTACAACCCGGGCATTTTTTATTAGTATAGTCTTCATTGTTGTTGCGAACTTACTACATTTGACATTATATGAATAATTATTTTGAAATTGTTTTACGCAGTGGAGCTGTTTATCTCTTTATGATTTTCGCGATTAGGTTATTTGGCAAAAAAGAATTATCACAACTTAATATTACTGACCTGATCCTTATTTTACTTATCAGCAACTCCGTTCAAAATGCTATGGTAGGTCCCGACAATTCTTTACAGGGTGGGCTTGTAGCTGCATTTTGTTTGTTTACTTTTAACTTTATAATTAAAAAAGTGGTGTATAAATTTCCGGCATTAGAGAAAGCAATTGAAGGAGAAGCAGTGATATTAGTTTATAAAGGTGTGGTAAATAAAATAAATCTCAAAAACGAATATATTGATATGCAGGAACTGGAAGAAGTGGTGCGCGAACATGGCGTAAATGGAGTGGTTAATGTGGCACTTGCGGTGCTTGAACGAGATGGAAACATTAGTGTGGTAAGTAATGAACTGGTTGCACAAAGTATGCATAAAAGAAAACCTTCCAGACATGGGAAATGGAGGAATTACTGAAAAATTACGTGTATATAACTAAGCGTTCTGCTTTCATGAAAACTTTATTTACCGTGGTTCAAAGCATGCAGATTCCTACATAAAACCAGTAACCTTGTTTCAGGCATTATAATTTCTGCTAATGAGGTAAACGCCAGCAATAGTAATAAGCATAGCGATACTGGTTGAAGCATCAAGCGTTTCATGAAGCCACAACCAACCCAGTAAAATGGCAACGAAGGTATTGATATAGGCATAGGTGGAGGCAATGCTGGCAGGCAGTTGTTTAATCATATAAATATAAGCACTATAAGCAAACAATGAACCAAAAATAATTAAGTACACGAGTGCCCACAAAGCATCTTGATGTGGATGCAAATTTTCAAATTCACCTCTCAGCCATGCCGCAATAAATAAAATTATTCCTCCCGGTATCATTTGCAAACCCGTGGCAAATAATGATGGTATGGTACTTACATAATTTTTTGAATATACTGTGCCCAAAGCCCACAAAATATTTGAAACAACAATAGCCATAATGCCGAATAAATAATTGCGGCTTTCAAACAAATTCATTTTGTCTTTAAACAATATTATTTGTCCTAAAAGACATACGGCAAAACCTATTACAGCAATTTTTGTAATCTTCTCTTTGCTTCCGGATAATTTATTGATGAGCACAATCCATACGGGTGTTAAGGCACAGATCAACGCCGTAAGTCCGCTGTCAACATATTGCATACCCCAACTAATAATACCATTACCGCCTGCAAGCATTAATATGCCATTAATTGAAAATGTTTTTAATGCTTTTCTATCGGGTAATCTATAGCCCTTTAATAAAAACCAGGAAACCAATATCAGCCCTGCTATGCTATGTCTGATGGCTGCCATAATAAATGGAGGAAAACTGCCCACACCAATGCGTATGGCTAAAAATGTGGTGCCCCAAAAAATAGAAACCACTGCAAACGCAAACCAAGGTAACAAGGATTTTCTATAAACTGCTGATGTGGTGAACCGGCTGATAGGTGTTAATAATTATTAGGCAAAAGTAATGAAAAATCCGGAAAAAGAGGGATCACCAAAGTGCCGGTTTATAAATCTGTTCAAATTTAAACATAACATGTGCCTCTTATGGTTCTTAATGCTATTAGAGGTTTGTCTGATAATTTTGATTATGCTATATTTAAATAACCATGAAAGATAAATCACAAAATAAGGAAACCGGAAAACTTGGTGAAGACCTGGCTGCGAATTTTCTGGCAAAGAAGGGATATCAGATTCTGGAACGCAATTTTAGTTCTGGAAATGTGGAGATAGACATTGTGTGCAGCCATCAGCAGCAAATTATATTTGTAGAAGTAAAGGCCAGGTTCAATGCCTTTATTGAACCCGAAAAAGCAGTTGGACTAGCCAAACAAAAAAATATTGCACGCGGAGCCGATGCTTATCTTAACCGCAATAAAATAATATTGCCCATTCGGTTTGATATTATTTCTATCAATTTTTTTAATGGTAAAATTGATATAGCCCATTTCGAAGATGCATTTTATCCTATTTACTATAAATAGTTTTGCACACTTTAAATCGCATACATTTTAACAATTCTATGGGTTAAATTTAATGGCACCTGCAGAAGTGCTTTTAGCATATTTCTTGTTTTTATATAGCACTTTTCAAAAATGTCCTACCTGTTTAAAAATTTAAATCATAATAAATTATTGTGAAGACCAAAAATAAGAGTGAATGCATCATTTGCATTTTTCAAAATATTAAAATTATCCCAATTAGAGCTCCTGTAAATAATATTTTAAGCACTGAATTTTATTTATTTTAACTTAAAAGTTAATCTCGTAAGCTGATAAAAATCATACCCTACATTAGTGTGATTTATGTAATATTTAACGAAAATTGTATAATGCTTCTCAGTTTATATGCAGCATCTTTGATTCTCATGATTTATTGCAAGTTTTAATTAAATCAACCAAAGAAATGGCTCAGTTTTAATGGCGCTGTTTCTTCTTCCTGAAATAAAGTTTGATGGCTTAAAATTAAGTAAAAAATTTAAAAAACGGGTAACAGCGTTACTGAAAAGCGGGCAACAGCGTTACTGAAAATAAACTAAAAATTATGAAAATGAAAACTACAAAAAAGATGGCATCCGTGTTTGCCTTAATGCTTATGATGACTGTATGCTTCTCAACAAGCAATGTGTATGCGCAAAACAAAAAGGAAATGGGCATGAAGAAAGATTGCTGCATGATGAAAGACGGAAAGATGATGCTGATGAAGGATGGTAAAATGATGCCAATGGAGAAAGACATGACGTTGAAAAACGGAACTAAGTGCATGGTAAACGGTGAATGTGTGATGAAAGATGGAAAAAAAATGATGATGAAAGAAGGCGATTGTATGGACATGAATGGTAAAATGGATAATTGTGGAATGAAGGAAAAAGGTCACAAAGGACATACAAATAGTAATTAATTTATAGGATTGTAAAATGCGGAACACCTGCATCTGATTTAGATGCAGGTGTTTTTTGTTTTATAAGGATAAATAAAATAGCCTCGATTGAAATTGTTTTCAAATGCCCCTTGAACATCTTTTTTTAAATATGTTTAAATATTTTTAATTCGGCAAATGCTAAAATTACAATAACATCTTACATAATAACATCCTGAATAAATTAGAGAGCAAATAGTTTTTATCATCGGCGGTTTATCTGGAATCGTGTAATCGGCTACTTATGAGCAATTGCGGCCGCAAAGGAGGGTGCTAGCATAGCCAAAGCAGATATGATATCGGATTGTTCCGGCAAAATATGGAAGAAATAAAAAAGTTTACTTAATGGTATAAATGTTACAAAACTTCAGTTTGTTTTTAGCAATTCGAAGTGGCTTAACTTTAGTAGGGAGCAACTTATAAAAGAATGTTCCAGAATTTAATCTGGACAACCGGATACAATAGTGTAGCATTGCCATTAGAAGCAGGTATTTATAAATGGGATATCTTGTTAAGTCCGGCAGCCGGGGCGATATTAATGACGGTAAGTACCATTGCAGTTGCCATTAATGCGAGTACTTATAGTAAAAAAATAAATTTCCGGATAATAAAATTACATTAACAGCCGCTATTAATTAAAAATCTGATGAATGATATAAAACCAGTTATTTTTTTAGTTCCGGTACTTTCGTTCATTATTATTGGAGTAATGTTTTACATTTTGCATAAAAAGGCATCAGATAAAAAGGCATTCAGCAGTTATGTTCTTCATATAATTGTTTTTGCATTTATTTTAAACCTTGCCTGGGAATTAATTCAACTGCCATTTTACAATAAATCTTTATATGATGTAAGGCATATTTCATTTTGCGCATTGGCATCTGTTGCCGATATTATTATGGTTCTGCTTATTTACTTCAGCCTTAATTTTATTTTCAGCGGTTCAAATTGGATTCAACATTTAACATGGCATCGTATGGTGCTTATAATATTTATTGGAGGAACCGGAGCCATATTATCTGAGTTGCGGCATATCTATATGGGAAGCTGGACCTATGCTTCTTCAATGCCTCTAATTCCCTATGTTAAAGTTGGGCTCTTTCCTGTTTTGCAATTTTTGATTTTGCCGTTGCTCATTTATTTTTTAAGCTTTTACTACCCGAAAATAAATCGGCGAATAATCAATAAAATTGCATGAACAAAACAACAAGGGCTTTAGTTAGAGTGAAAAAAATGTTAAGGGTATTAGGCCCTGGCTTAGTTACTGGCGCAAGTGACGATGATCCATCAGGCATTGCCACTTATTCTCAGGCCGGTGCCAGTTTTGGTTACACTACTCTCTGGACTGCTTTGTTTACTTTTCCGCTAATGGCCGCTATACAAGGTATGTGCGCACGAATTGGTATTGTAACTTCACAGGGTTTAACTGTAACCTTAAAAAAGCATTATCCCAAAAGTGTTTTATACACCGTACTTTTATTTAGTTTTCCTGCCATCACTTTTAATATTGGAGCAGATATACAAGGCATGGGAGCCGTTGCACATATGCTATTCCCACAAATTTCTGTTTCTTTTTTTAGCGTTATGGTAACGGCTATTCTTATACTCATTATTATTAAATACCCCTATCAAAAACTGGCTATGTTATTAAAGTGGCTATGTCTTTCCTTACTCCTATATATCATCGTTCCTTTTTTAGTAAAACCTGATTGGAGTGAAGTGGCCAAAAACACTTTAATACCTTCCTTTCAATTCAATAAAGAATTTATTTCCATATTAGTGGCTATACTTGGAACAACTATTTCACCCTATCTTTTTTTTTGGCAGGCTACTATGGAGGCCGAAAGCATTGCCCATAGAAAAAAAAGCGTGGTGGTAAATAAAAGGATCCTTGGCGAAATGAAAACGGATGTTAATTTTGGAATGTTTTTTTCAAACCTGGTTATGTTCTTTATTATTCTTTCCACCGGAGCCGTTTTATATAATGAAGGAATCTACCAGATTGAAACAGTTGAACAAGCTGCTAAGGCTTTAGAACCATTAGCGGGTAACCTCACTTATTTTATTTTTGCAGTAGGTGTTTTAGGTACCGGCCTTATAGCAATACCTGTGCTTGCAGGATCTCAATCTTATATGTTAGCCGAAACTTTTGGATGGGAAGAAGGCCTTGACAAAAAATTTAATGAAGCAAAATGGTTTTATATTACTATCATCATTTCACTCCTTATTGGTTTGTCACTCGATTCAATCGGAATAAGCCCTGTTAAGGCTCTTATTTATACAGCGGTTTTATATGGAGTAACTGCACCTGTATTAATTGCTGTAATTATTCACATTAGCAATAACAAAAAAATAATGGGAGAATTTACGAATAACAAATTATCCAATTTTTTGGGAATTATTACGCTGTTATTAATGAGTTTTGCCGCAATTGCAATGCTTTATTTTCAACTGGCTTAATATAACCATGTTTTAAATAAAGAAATTCCCTTAACAAAAAATCAAATAATGTAATTCTATCATGTAATTATGTAACAGCAGGGGAGTAAAGTACCCCGAACTTTGTATTATGAAATTAACAAATATAACAACAGATATGAATACGGTATATCTGCCTTTGGAAGGCATGGAAAGTGAGCATTGTGCATTGATAATCGATAAAGGTCTGGCAACAGTTAAAGGAATTGTTTCGCATAAAGTAGAGTTTAATAATAAGCGGGCTGTTATAAAAACGGATGGTTCAATTGGTGTAGTGATAAAGGCAGCAGAAATTATACGAGGATTAGGATATGAGGTAAGTATCATAAAAAAAAGTTTTCCTGTCTTAAACATGAGCTGTGCAGCATGTGCCATTAGTTCTCAAAGTATATTAGAAAACCAGGATGGCGTTGTTAAAGCAACAGTGAATTATGCTAATTCAACTGCAATGATCGAATATATTGCAACGCTTACAGATGCATATAAACTAAAATCAGCATTGCAATCTATCGGATATGATCTGATGATTGATGAAAGTGAGGAGGCAAAAGATATACTGGAAGAACTGAACCGGCAAAAATTAAAACAATTACAAATACAAACAACCGGATCCGTAATTTTGTCTCTGCCACTTGTGCTTATTGGGATGTTCTTTATGGATATTCCATATGCAAATTACATAATGTGGATACTGGCTACACCGGTACTCCTTTTTTTTGGAAAGCAGTTTTTTATAAATGCATGGAAGCAGGCAAAACACCGCTCCGCAAATATGGATACACTTGTGGCATTGAGCACAGGCGTAGCTTATTTATTTAGTATATTTAACACCTTGTTTCCTGAATACTGGCAAAGCAGAGATTTACATGCACACGTTTATTTTGAGGCAGCAGCAGTCGTGATCACTTTTATTTTGATTGGAAAATTATTGGAAGAAAAGGCTAAAGGAAATACCTCATCTGCCATCAAAAAACTAATGAGTTTGCAACCCAAAACAGTTACGGTAATTTATGCCGACGGGCATCAGATGGATATACCGCTTGCCAGTATAAAAACAGGTGATACGCTACTGGTTAAACCAGGCGAAAGAATAGCCGTTGATGGCACTGTTAGTGCCGGCAGTTCATTTGTTGATGAAAGTATGTTAAGTGGTGAACCGATAGCAGTTGAGAAAAAGCTGCACGATAAAGTATTTGCAGGTACAATTAATCAGAAGGGTGGCTTTAAGTTTACCGCAGATAAAGTTGGAGCAGATACTTTATTGGCTCATATTATAAAAATGGTGCAGGATGCACAAGGAAGTAAAGCTCCGGTACAGAAACTGGTGGATAAAATTGCAGGCATTTTTGTTCCTGTTGTGATGGGTATTGCCTTGTTAAGCTTTATGGTGTGGTGGATGGCCGGTGGAGAAAACGGTTTCACTCAGGGCTTGCTCGCAATGGTTACTGTTCTGGTTATTGCATGCCCCTGTGCACTTGGTTTAGCTACACCTACTGCTATAATGGTTGGAGTAGGTAAAGGTGCTGAACTCGGAATTCTCATCAAAGATGCAGAAAGCCTGGAACAGGCAAGAAATGTAAACGCTGTAGTGCTTGATAAAACCGGTACCATAACAGAAGGTAAACCTGAAGTAACGGATCTTCTCTGGTTAAACAATAATTCACAATTTGCTGAAGTGCTGGCAGCCATCGAAAACCAGTCTGAACATCCCTTAGCTGAGGCAATTATTAAACACCTGCAATTTCAAACTTATCTTCCGGTTCAGCATTTTGAAAGCATTACCGGGTTTGGTACAAAAGCAATAGTAGCAGGGAAAACGTTTTATACCGGAAACTTTAAACTTCTTGATACTAATGCTATAAAAATTGATCAGGCTCTTAGAGCTGTTTCAGATAAATGGTTAAACCAGGCAAAAACAGTGATTTTTTTTGCAGACCAGACACAGGCACTTGCGGTGATTGCCATTGCTGATAAAGTTAAAGTCTCTTCTGTAGATGCAATTAAACAAATGCATGATGCCGGGCTCGAAGTATATATGCTTACTGGTGACAATGCCATTACCGCAAAAGTGATTGCAATTCAGGTTGGTATTGAAAATTTTAAAGCAGAAATATTGCCTGAACACAAAGCTGCATTTATTAAAGAGTTGCAGGCTAAAGGTAATGCAGTGGCAATGGTGGGAGATGGGATCAATGATAGCAATGCCCTGGCCCAGGCTGATGTTAGTATTGCTATGGGAAAAGGTAGTGATATAGCCATAGATGTTGCTAAGATGACCATTATCTCTTCTGATCTCACTAAAATTTTACAGGCCATTAAATTATCAAGACAAACCGTTTCTACTATCAGACAGAATTTGTTTTGGGCTTTTATCTATAATATAATCGGTATTCCCCTGGCAGCAGGGGTACTATATCCATATAACGGTTTTCTGCTTAATCCCATGATAGCTGGTGCCGCTATGGCGTTAAGCTCGGTTAGTGTGATAGGGAACAGTTTACTTTTAAAAACTAAGAAAATTTAAAACGGATAATGATGTAACAATTTCAGGGAATGATGTAATCAGATTCCTGTAAAATTTGTGAAATTTGTATCTGTAATAAAACAATAAAAACTATTGAAAATGGAAACTTTAAAATTTAAAACAACTATAAATTGCGGAGGCTGCATAGCCAAAGTAACACCTTTTTTAAATGGGGAAAAAGGAATTGAAAAATGGGAGATTGATACCAATAATGCTGATAAAGTATTAACGGTTGAGACTGCTGATTTGTCTGCTCAAAAAATAATAGAAACAGTAAAAAAATCAGGGTTCAAAATAGAACTTCTTAAATAAACTAAACCATTATTAACAACAAATTTAAAATTTAAAATTATGAAAAAGTTATTAATTGCGCTTATTATGTTACTGCCGTTTGCAGTAACAGCACAGGAAAAAACTTCACCTGTTAACCCTTTGAGTGCTCTGCTTAATTCTTATTACGACATTAAAAATGCATTGGTAAACAGTGATGCAAATACAGCCTCAGAAAAGGCTGCAAATTTTGTTAAAGAGATGAAAGCTATTGATGAAAAAACGCTTTCTGTTTCTGATCTGAAAACGTATAACTCTTTAAAAGAAAAGCTTGAGTTTGATGCTACACATATTTCTGAGACAAAAGATGTATCTCATCAACGCGATCATTTTTCTTCCTTCTCCACCAATATGTACCTGTTGGTTAAAGCAGCTAAACCAACCAGCAACCCTGTTTTCCAAATGTACTGCCCAATGAAAAAGAACTATTGGTTAAGTAATGAAAAGGCTGTTAAAAACCCCTACTATGGCAAGCAAATGCTAACTTGTGGTCAGGTTAAATCTATTTTATAAGTTGCGCTATCGTTTAAATCAACTTGTTTTTATGTTTCCGTATTTATTTATAAACGGCATCTTTTAAAGGTGATTATGCAGGGCAAATCTTTTTTAGTACATAAATATCTATAATAAAAAACATAGGCACACAAGAGATTTTGGATAAAATTTTAATTCATAAGAACCAAGTGAACAACTTCAGTTAAAACTTATATAAATCAATGCACACGCTAATCGGTTATACATATTGTGAAGATTTAGGGAATATTATATTGTTAAAGCTTTAAAACATAGAAGAATTTATTATATACCATAAATGAAATGCATCACAAATTTACTCATCATACTTTTGCTGAGCGGTTATAATCAAGCACAGAACAGGAAAGGCATGGATATGATTGAAATTGACAGCAGGCAGCAAACACCTGCTGTTATTTTCACCTGCTCAATGCACCCCGGGATTCATTCAATTAAACCCGGAAATTGTACTAAGTGTGGTATGAAACTGATTCAGGAAAAACAGAAGCAAGCAAAGCCACAGTTAAAACAAAAAACTCCTGAAATGCAGATCTCTGATACTTCTCTGAAAAATAAATCAGACATGGGTAATATGCAAATGGATATGGGTAACAGTAAAATGGATAGCTTGCTAAATAAGCCCTTACCTAAAACAAAATCAGAAACGATAAAAACAATTGTAAATCACACACCACCACGCACAGTTCGCTATGATTTGTATATTGTAGATACACTTGTAAATTTTTCCGGTAAAACTAAAAGAGCTATAGCCGTAAACGGACAAATACCTATGCCTGTACTTACCTTTACCCAAGGTGATACAGCAGAAATTTATGTGCACAATGAATTGAATGAAGAAACCTCATTGCACTGGCACGGACTTTTCTTACCAAACCGGTATGATGGCGTACCCAATCTAACACAGATGCCAATAAAGCCTCACACAACCCACCTTTATAAATTTGCAATTATACAGCATGGTACGCATTGGTACCATAGCCACACAGAATTGCAGGAACAGCTTGGTATGTATGGAATGTTTATTATGAACAAAAGAAAAGAATTGGATATTCCAACAATTCCGGTTGTGCTAAGTGAATGGGCTGATATGAATCCCAAAGAAATCCATCGTAGCCTGCACAATGCAACCGATTGGTTCGCTATAAAAAAAGGTACCACGCAAAGCTATGCAGAAGCTCTCCATACTGGTCATTTTAAAACGAAGCTTAACAATGAATGGAAGCGAATGAATGCTATGGATGTAAGTGATGTTTATTATGATAAATTTTTAATCAATGGTAAAAATCAAAGCGTATATCCAACTTATAAAGCAGGGGATAAAATAAGACTTCGCATTGCAAATGGAGGGGCTTCAGATTATTTTTGGCTTACCTACTCTGGGGGAAAAATAACGGTGGTGGCAAGTGATGGCAACGATGTGGAACCAGTAGAAGTAGACAGATTGATAATAGCTGTTTCTGAAACCTATGATGTGGTAGTAACTATACCCGAAAATAAAAGTTATGAATTTTTAGTAACACCGGAAGACCGCACCAACACAGCCTCCCTTTGGCTGGGTAGTGGTGAAAAAGTACCTGCTAAAAAATTGCCTAAACTGAAATATTTCTCAGGCATGAACATGATGAATGAAATGATGGACATGAAAGGCAATATGGTGGAGATGGAAGGCATGCTTATGCAAAATCAGTTAATGGATATGAACACAGTAATGTACCCTGAAATTACAGGTTATGAAAAAACAATAGATTCTATGCCTGCAGATGAAATGAAGGACTTGAAGTTGAGGGAAGACCCTGCCGGAAAAGGCAAAGTGATGCAATTGAACAATGGCAACCACAGTATGGCCGGAATGGATATGGATAATAGTAATACTGATATTGTAACACTTAATTATGGCATGTTACGGGCTACCGAAAAAACAAAATTACCCGCTGGTATATTTAGGGAGCTCCGGTTTGATTTAACAGGAAATATGAATCGGTATGTTTGGACTCTGGATAATAAAACAGTTTCAGAAAGCGATAAAATTCGAATTAAAAAAGGGGAAAATCTGCGAATAATTCTCTTTAATAATAGTATGATGCGGCATCCTATGCACTTGCATGGACATGATTTTAGAGTGCTTAACGGACAAGATGAATATGCACCGATGAAAAATATCATAGACATTATGCCCATGGAAAGAGATACCATAGAATTTGCCGCAACTGAAAGCGGTGACTGGTTTTTTCACTGTCATATTTTATACCACATGATGAGTGGTATGGGCAGGGTATTCAGTTATGAAAATTCTGCTCCGAATCCTGAAATACCAAATCCGAAACGAGCACAAAGAAAATTATTTTCAGATGACAGGCAATTTCATTTCATGGCTCAAAACAGTTTTGAAACTAATGGAAATGATGGAGAAGCCATGCTTTCGAATACCCGTTGGAGTATCTCCTCTGAATGGCGTTTAGGATACCATGCTTACCATGGCTATGAGGTGGAAAATCATATTGGAAGATACATTGGCAGGATGCAATGGATTATGCCTTTTGTAGGTTACGATTATCGTTACAGAACAAAGGGGATTAATTTCCAGGAATCGAATATATTCGGACAAACAGATACCAAAGATTCACGGCAGGCCTTTTCACTGGGAATTCTTTACACCTTACCTATGCTTTTAAAATTAGAGACAGAAGCATTTATGGATGGCACTTTTTTGGTTCAGTTAAAACGTGAAGGCATACCTGTTACAAAAAGATTGCGCATGAGTTTTATGCTTAATTCCGATAAAGAATATATGGCCGGTTTTAGATTTATCCTGTCAAAATACACTTCACTTTCTACCCATTATGATAGTGATATGGGATTAGGTGCAGGGCTTAGTATTGTTTATTAATAATTATTGTTTTTTAGTATGCTTAACTGCCGGTTAGTTTGCATTAAATTGGCTTTATAAGATTATAATTTGTTAAACCAAACACCTTATTGTTATGCACTTAAAAAATGTTGAATTATTTAGTTAATACTTTTAATAAGTATTCCTAAACAGGCTATTTTTTAAAGATAGCCCTAAAATATTTCTCTTGCTGTATATTTGGCCTTTTATAACGACCCTAAAGGAATGATTCAGGATATAATAAAAACCCACTTAGTAGACGCTCTCAGGCATCTTTATAAGGTAGATGCTTCACAAACAATTACCCTTGAAAAAACTTCTTCTGATTATGAAGGTGATTTTACGTTTGTTGTTTTTCCTTATTTGAAAGCCTCTCGTAAAAATCCGGAACAAACCGCTACAGAGATTGGAAATTTATTAAAAGATTCTTTTATTCAACTGCAATCTTATAATGTGGTAAAAGGGTTTTTAAATTTGCAAATCCGTCCAGATTACTGGTTACAATTTTTATCAGATAATTATAAAAAAAGTAATTTTGGCTTTGCAGAACCCAATAGCAAACAGGCCGTTCTTGTTGAATATTCATCGCCAAACACCAACAAGCCTTTACACCTCGGGCATGTGCGGAATAATCTTCTTGGTTTTGCTGTAGCTAATATTCTTCAGGCCGGCGGACACATAGTTAAAACCTGTAACCTTGTTAACGACCGTGGCATTCATATTTGTAAAAGTATGTATGCATGGATGCAATGGGGAAAAGGAGAGACTCCAGACACTTCCAATATAAAAGGTGATCATTTGGTAGGTAAATATTATGTAGCATTTGACAAACAGTATAAAAGGGAAATTGAAGCTTTGGTAGTAGAAGGATTTACTAAAGAAGAAGCCGAAAAAAGAGCACCGTCTATACTTGCTGCGCAGGAGTTACTGGTTAAATGGGAGGCCCATGATGAAGAAACAATCAAGGTATGGAAAACCATGAATGATTGGGTATATGCAGGCTTCAATGAAACATATAAAAAACTGGGAGCTCATTTCGATAAATTTTATTATGAATCTGATACCTACTTATTAGGCAAAGAAATTATTCAGGAAGGATTAGAGAAAGGTGTTTTTTTTAAGAAAGATAATGGTTCTGTATGGATTGATCTGACCGAAGATGGATTGGATCAGAAATTAGTATTAAGAGGCGATGGTACTTCTGTTTATATAACCCAGGATCTTGGAACAGCGGAACTTAAATACAAAGATTTTAAGTGCAAACGTTCTATTTATGTAGTGGGTAATGAACAGGAATATCATTTTAAAGTATTGCAGTTAATAGCATTAAAACTTGGTAAAACTTATGCACAGGGAATATATCATTTAAGCTATGGAATGGTTGAATTGCCTCATGGAAAAATGAAAAGCAGGGAAGGTACTGTGGTTGATGCAGATGATTTGATTGAAGAAATGGAACTTACCGCAGCAGAAACTACCAGGGCACTTGGTAAAATGGAAGGTGAAAGCGAAGATGATCTCAAGGTGTTATATCATACCATTGGCATGGGTGCGCTAAAATATTATTTATTAAAGGTTGATCCCAAAAAGAAAATGATGTTTAACCCGGAAGAATCAATAGATTTTCATGGAAATACCGGACCTTTTATTCAATATACTTATGCCCGCATCCGATCTATTTTAAGAAATGCAGGCCAATTAAGTACAAGTGATTTCAATAAACAGCATATAGAATTAAGTAAGGTAGAAAAAGATTTGCTTATTAAATTATATCAATACCCGCAAGTGATAAATGAAGCAGCGAAAGAGTTAAGTCCTGGACTTCTTTGCAATTATGTTTATGAATTGGCAAAAGTTTACAGCCAGTTTTATCACGATCATCCTATCTTAAAGGAAGCCAACCCCGACCAGAAAAATATGCGTCTTTTTACCTGTGAACTTTCTTCGGGGGTTATTAAATCTGCATTTGCTTTATTAGGGATCAACGTACCCGAAAAAATGTAGGTTCAAACCATTGCAGAAATGATAATTTATATGTTCAAAAAAAAATCTATCGCCCTACCTGTATTGCTCTTCCTGTTATTTACAGCCTGCGATACAAGTAAGCAATTGGTTACACGGGGTGATACCTATTATTTAGCCGGAAACTTCGATGATGCCGCAAATTATTATTACAATGCTTTATTGATAAATTCTAAAAATACGATTGCACAACAAGGCTTAAAAAAAGCCGCCAATATTGTGCTCAACACTAAATTTAGCGCATTTGGAAAGTATGTAGTTGAAAATAATCCGGAGAGTGCAGTAAGGCAATACCTGTTGTGCAAAAAATACTATAACCGGGTTATGTCTGTGGGCGTTGAGCTCAATTGGCCAACCATGTATAACGAAGTGTTTGAAGACATAAAAAACGAATATGTAAGCAAACAATATGATGAAGGTTTAACGTTGATGCTGGAGAAAAAATACGATAAGGCAGAAATAATTTTCCAGAACATTGCCGCTATCGACTCAATTTATAAAGATGCCTCTGTACTTAGGTTGCAGAGTATTATTGAGCCCTTGTATCAGCATGGGATAAAAATGATGGAGGCAGAAAACTATAAAGAAGCTTACCGCGATTTTAACAAAGTTATAAAGCAGAACGACTCATATAAAAATACAAAATACCTGCTTACAGAAGTATTGAAAAAAGCCAGCATTGGAGTGGGTATCTTACCCGTTCAAAATCAAACAAAAACCGAAGGATTTGATTTACAATTATACCAGCAGATTATTTCGGAACTTGTTAAAAGTAAAAGTCCATTTTTGTCAATAGTTGATAGAAATGCACTGGATAAATTATTGCATGATCAGAAACTTGAAATGAGCAATTTAACTGACCCGGAAAATGCAGCCAGAGCAGGAAAATTAATTGGTTTGCAATATGTACTAATGACTGCATTAAGCGAATTACAATACGAAACAGCAGGCCCGCGTACAGATTCTGTTGATGCATACCTCGCTTTTACAGAAAGAACAACTAACCTACAATCAGGCATACCTCAAACTGCAACTAAATTTAAGAAGGTAAAGTATGCAGATACATTTCAAAAGCGGAAGGTTTATTATAAGATTTTTTATCAGTTGGTTTCAACTCAAACAGGGCAGGTGGTAGCCAGTGATGAACTCACAGAAGGCTTAACAGATGAAAACCATGTATGTGACTTTAATGGAAATATAAATAACCTATATCCGGCGCTGCCCAAAGGAAATATGATGCCTGTGGCTTCTGTTGAATGGCGTGAACAATTTGGGGCAATTAAGCGAATTATATTAACTAAGGAGGAAATTAGCCGCGAAGTATGTATTACACTTTCTCAGAAAATGTCTGAGGAACTTCGAATCTACATTGAGAGGTAGCAATGAGGTAGGGGGTAAACGTTGGGTACTTTACGAAGCGTTAATTATAGAAGACTTCATGTACAAACAAGATTCTGCAAGCATTCCCCAATACCGAAAAAAATATTAAATAGATCAAAACAAAATAGATAATTTGCAAAAAAATGAATAGGTTAAAGAGTTTATTAACACTTTACTTTTTTGTAAAAAGCTGAAAACTAAATCATGACGCCACTAGCATTGACATAACGTGAACTTGCCTATTTTTTTATCGTTGGCAAACCTTTAGATTTGCACAAGATACATGAAGGTTTACCATAGCTTAGCAGATTTTCCAAAACTCGATAATGCCATTGTTACACAAGGCACGTTTGATGGGGTGCATGCAGCACATCAGGTAATCATTGCACAGTTAAAAGATCTGGCAAAAACCACTCAATCAGAAACTGTATTGATCACGTATGATCCACATCCGCGTATGGTATTATATCCGGATGATCATGGGCTTAAGCTATTAAGTACACTCGAGGAAAAAATTGAATTGTTAAGGGACCAGTGCATTGATCATTTATTGATCCTCCCTTTTACCAGAGAATTTTCAAGGTTATCGTCATTACAATTTATTAGGGATATTATTGTGAAAAGTATTGGTACCCGTTTTCTTGTTATTGGTTATAATCACCGGTTTGGTAAAAACAGAGAAGGAAGTTTTGAGCATTTAAAGGAATATGCACCTGCCTATGGTTTTGAAGTTAAAGAAATTGCAGAACAGGATATTGATGAGATTTCTGTGAGTTCAACACGTATAAGAGAAGCGCTAACTAAAGGTGATGTGAAATTGGCTGCAAGGTATCTGGGCAGGTTTTATTCACTTACAGGTTCAGTAATACATGGTAAAGAACTGGGAAGAACCATTGGTTATCCCACTGCTAATATTAGCGTAAATGATCCTCATAAATTAATTCCTGCTGATGGAATTTATGCGGTTTTTGTATGGGTTAAAAATGCAGTAAGTGAAACAAAAAAAGTAAGATACAATGGCATGCTTAGCATAGGCAATAACCCAACGGTACCCGGTAAAGGTAGAAGTATTGAAGTAAACATTTTTAATTTTAATGGTCAGATATATAACCAAATTTTAAGCATTGATTTTGTAGATAAATTAAGGGATGAAGTGAAATTTAGCAGCCTGGAAGATTTAAAAATGCAATTACAAAAAGATGAATTAAATGCATTGGAAATGATTGATCGTTTATCAATTGAACACAAATAATGAAGTGGGTTAAATATATTTTTATAGTATTTTTTTTAGGATCGGGAATTAGCCTTTTAAAAGCGCAGGTAATTGATGAACCGGATTCTGTTATTGTTACAGATATTGAAGAGGAGGAGGAAGAAGAAGAAGAAGCAAGTGAATATGACAGTGTAATTGTAAGTCCGTTTGATAAGTACTGGGATTTTATAAGACCCCGCAATTTTTTATTTGATACGGCATACGCACCCGCTAATAATTTTTATATCGGTTGGGATACTATCACTATCAATCCGTATAAAGAGGATCTGAAATTAATGAATGATACCATTAAACTGATCCTTGCCAACTACGATGATTGCTCATTCCATCCGCCTGCAATTGGGGATGTTACTTCCACTTTTGGTTTTCGAAACTGGGGCCGACGGCAAAAATTTCACTTTGGAACAGATATCAGGATGGAAGTGGGAGATCCTGTGTATGCGGCTTTTGAAGGTGTTGTGCGCATTGCCAAACGCAGTGCTGATTATGGTTATGTTGTTCTCATCAGGCATAATAATGGTTTGGAAACACTCTATGCACATTTCTCGCAGTTGCTTGCTTATACGGGGCAGCCTGTTAAAGGTGGAGACATAATTGGCTTAGCAGGCAGCACCGGCAGATCAACCGGCCCACACTTGCATTTTGAAGTGCGTTTTAAAGGCGAAAAAGTTGACCCTTCAAACATCATTCATTTTCCTACAGGTTCTTTAATGAACGATACTTTCCAGATAGATGCAGGTTGTTTTAAACATTTATATGAAGTGCAATCCGCTAAATTAAGAGCCAAACATATCAAAACCCCAAAATATGTTAAAGCTCATAAAGGAGATACTATTGTTCGTATCGCTAGCCGCTATGGTGTCAGTTCAAAACGCTTGTCAAAACTAAACGGCATCAAAAGCAAAGCCAAAATTAAAGCAGGTAAAAAAATCCGATTGCGTTAATTCATATCACAAAAAGTTTATTACGGAATTTGGTTCAGAAGAAACAAATAGGGTTCAAACGCATGGTGAACAAAGATGGTATTAGGATCATCAGGGAACAATTTGTAGTAAGAGTCATCTGCCAGTAAAATAATCTGTTGTCCACATCTCGTATAATTTGCTGAATGTACAAATGCCGGCTGAGGCTCATTATTAAGAGGCTTTTTAACTCTTTTATATACAAGTCTGCCTAAATATTTTTCGTGTTTTCGTTGCGCTTTATTTAATGGTTTATCTAATTGGTTGAACCCATACCTGAATATCAGGTTAGTTGGGAAACGCAGGTTTTTAATAACCTTGTTAACATTGCTGAAAGCATTGGTTTTATTGAAATCGTTTTTTGTCTGAATAGTAATTGGCGTCTCCGGAACCCAATCAGCACTGTTAATTACGGTATAAGCCCAGCCACCGTATGTTTCATGTTCATAATCATAAGCAAAGTATAAATTGCCCGGTTTTGGTGCTGTACTACTATACGTTTTAAAAGTTAATGGCGTTAAAAAGCGATTTTGTTTAATCAGGTTTCTGATAT
>JACMQU010000144.1 GCA_014376805.1 Bacteroidia bacterium | reverse complement strand
TTTACTAAATCAATTGCTTCAAATGGTGCAACTGAATACATCAATTGCGTAATAGCTAATGCAAAAAATCATGAAAAAGCCAATCTGATCGAAGCTCTTAGGTCACATTCACATGTTTTCACGAATAGTACACTTGGTAAGGACCGAACTTCCAGTGATGCCTTCACAGGCAAATTTACCACTGCATACCTAACACCAAGTTATGGCTCTTTTTATGCTGTGTTTAGGAACAGTGAAGTGTATAATTTCGATGTAGTAATTGATAATAGTGCTTATCCAAATGGCGTCTCAACTAAGTCAGTTTTAGTTTCTAATACTAAAAATGTAAATTATCCTAATACAAAGACTATAATATCAGGGGTGAATACAGATGGACGTCTTTACGGTACCTCTGTTTTACCTTATGCAACTACTGTCGAAATTTTTGAGACAAACGGCACTGGAATTGATGCTGTAAAATATGTTGGTTCTGTTGCACTTGAAACTGGTCAAGGTCCAAAAACGTGGGTTTATATTCCTGGAGGAGACAACATGGATCTTTTACCTGGCAAAAATTACATTGCAATTTCATCCACTGCATTATATTCTGGTGAGTTTTCTGATCCTTATACTTTAGCATGTGCCAATCTGGTTGTAAATACGGATCAATATAAAACAGACGGTAAGGGAAATACTTATGACAATGTTTTTGTAGTAACGAGAACTGATGATTATGATGCAACTGGTTTAACCGCTGAGCAACAAAATAATTGCCAGTATATAGGTACCCTTCGTTGGGCATTGAACACGGCTGCTCGATTCAATACTGTTAAAACAAGAATCGTTTTTGCAGAATCTTTGAAAAATCAGACTATAAAAATTCTTCCCGGAGATCTGAAATTAGAAGGCGATAATATTACTGTAGACGGAACAACTATTTCTGGCTATTCTTCCAGTGAGGCACCTTTAATCAATATCGACTTTCAATATCAATCTAGTTTTAACAACATATATAATTATTACATAGGATCCTTACCTGGAAAATATACAAACATTAAAGGCTTAAATCTTTTAAATGGGGGTAAGCTAAATTCATTTATACATTATATGTCCCAAAACAACTTTTTGGCCGAACATGTATGTTTTATGTTTGAGGACAAACCTGGTTACAGTCCTTCCGATACTTTTACCGTGTTTATGGGAATACAGGGTTTAAGTTCTAATGAAAGCTTGAACTTCAAAAATTGTGTATTCGGATCAGATTACAAGAGGACAAGAACAGATTTGAAACCACTATCAGGTTTTGCTAAACAAGATGGTGGAGATTTATCTCAAAGGAGGTTTATTGATTGTAAGTTTTATGGATTTCCTAAAGCATCTCTAAATGGAGCTAATAATAAGAATCTGGTTACTAAATCTTTATTTATTGGGAATAAAAAGAATATAGAGAATCCAGGGTTTAAAAGTTCTATTTTCCTCAATAACCAGGACGGGTCTGTACAACTTGGAACAGTTAATCCTGCAGGAGTAAAAATGGAAATTTACCGTACTGATGAAACAAATGTAAACGCTGTAGAATACATGGGTTCTACTTCGGCATACAACAATGATATGTATGCTTATGATAATGCCAGCTATTATAGGTTCACTTATACACCTAATGATACCAACAAGGCCCTGTTACCTAATCAAAATTATATTGTTGTGTCATCTACCCTTTCTACAACAGGAGAATTTTCAATTCCTTTTACTTATAGTAAACCGAGAGTTTGCCTTGTAACAAGAACACAGGACGATTATTTAGAGGGAAGTCTTAGATGGGCACTAGGTTGTGCCATGAGACAAGGTACTGTTGATACAGTGAAATTTGCCATTCCAACTGCAGATACAGCAGTTATTACTTTGAACACAAACTGGACTTACCAGGATGGAGATGGGGTCATAATTGACGGATATAGCCAATCTGGCACCTATGCGAGAAAAGTACATATAATCGGATCCCCATCTCATGGCCATTTAGAATTTATTATGGCACACGCCACCATAAAGGGACTAATATTTACAGATTGTAAAATTTTGTGGCAGTATTCATGGGATTGTGTATTCCAGGGAAATCAAATGAATTGGCGGCCTGCTACATACACTACATTAGGTTTTAGGACTCAGAGGTGGTGTAATGGTAATAGATTTAACGGAAATGTTTTCAATGGAAAGTTCTATTTAAGTGTATTAGATGTTACAAGCATGCTCGTGAAAGGCAATACTTTTTTGAATGGAGCACGGAGTACTTTTGTTCGGTGCGAAAATATTAAATACATATCGAATACCTCATTAAACCCTAACAATAGCTTTGGGACATTGTCTTTATCTAGGTCAAGTTCATGTCTTGCAGATAGTAATGTTCTGGAAAAGGGGACAATTTTCGTATCTGGTTCGGACAACATTGTCACAAATAATTATCTATATGGAGCCTGGACTAATACATCAGGCCCATTAAGTGTATATGGAGTCTCAACAAGTGCAGCTGATAATAATTATTTGGCAAACAATATTATTGACAATTATGGAACAGGGATAGGTCTGCAAATAATTGGTAATGCAAAATTCAATACTGCATCAAAAAACATAATTTATAATGTTGCAGTAAACGGTATTGCATTGGACACTGGTTCCAATATGAAAGTCAAAGCCCCCGAATTAAAACTTTTAGGAGTTTCTAATCCGGACTCCGTTGATGTAGAAATTACGGCAAGGAGAAACGGAATTATTGAGATTTTTAAAGGGAATGGTAAATTAAATGAAGCAACAGAATACATAAGATCAGTTTTTATAGATTCACCAGTTGCTGAAAATGAAATAAGAACAGTAACTGCAAGGGTTCCTAAAAACCTTTTAGGTTCAAGTAAGCAATACATAATTGCCACATTAACTGATTTACAAAAAAATACATCACAATTCAGTAATGTTCTGAGTTCGTTTTCAGATGGAATTTGTGTAATATCAGATACCACTGATAAAGATATATCAGGTTCTTTGAGAGCGGCTATTCGTTGTGCAAATTTTTCAAATAACGGAAAGCCGACGATCTCTTTTGCCATTCCTGGAAATTACCCAAAAGAAATAAAGCTTAAAACTGGTTTACCTAAGGTTGAGAATATTTTTGGAGATAGTGTTTTTATAGATGGTCTATCTCAACAAAGATATTCTCAAAGTGCATCAGACACTGTTCTCATAAAAGGTAATTATTCTGATATATCTGGAAATGCTTGGGGAACTAATGAATTTACTACTTCTCATTTGCAAGGAGTAATATTTAAAAATGCAGGGACCCTGTATTATTCAAAGGGAGGCTTGCTTGATAATGTTAAAATTCACAATACTAAAATGTATTACAAGGATGGGGACATATATCAGATCAGAACTTCAAGATTTGATTCTGTTATTCTGAATTTCATTGCATCCACTTATCCACGGAGAATGAATATTTCCGATTCTCGCTTTTTACACCACAATGCAACTTATGGTTCAATAAAAGTTGATTCTTTGATAATATCTAACAGTGATTTTTTTGAAGGAACCAACGAAAGGTTTTTATTCATGAGTGAGGCTAAAATAAATGATATTCGTTCCAGCAATTTTGCGGGTCAAATAGGAATTTATCAGGCAAACAATACAAGATTGTATAAGAACAAGATTAATGTTAAAGAAGGCTTTAATAATAATGGAGACAATTTTCTTTATTCAAAATCTCTGGAAATTGTTGACAATGATATGGGTGGAAGAGCCGGTTATTATCTTGAAGGAAACGATGTAATAATAAATAAAAATAGGTTTGGGGGTTCGCTAACTGATAATTTCAAATTTTTAATTGAAAAAAGTT
>JACMQU010000143.1 GCA_014376805.1 Bacteroidia bacterium | reverse complement strand
CATTACGGGTTCCCAATCGGGGTCAGTCATGTCAGTAACCAATACATCACCAGCTTTAAAAACATGACCTTCGCCTAAACGTTTATCTAAGCTGAATAAAATGGAAACATTACCATCTGCCACTTTATCACCAACCGCAATACCCTTAACAATTGGTTTTTGTTGAGCAGTGTTTTCAATGGCATATTCAGTAATCTTTAAAAAATCTTTTTGTGAATGAATGGTTTCGGGCCTGGCCTGAACAATAAATAATTCTTTAGTTAAGCCATCAACCGCCCACTCCACATCCATTGGGCACCAATGCGCTTTCAACTCAGAATAATAATCTTCAATTTTTATTACCCATTCAGACAATTGCAATATCATACTATCCTGCAGACAAAACTTTTCCTGCAAAGATTTTTCAACCTGAATTATTTTCACCCGCTCATCAGGGTCATCACCATAAATCATCATGGTAGCTTTTGCTCCCAGCTTCTTTTCAATTATACTTTTATAGCCATTTTTTAAAGTTGGTTTAAATACGAGGTACTCATCAGGCGAAACTGACCCTTGAACAATCATTTCTCCCAAACCGTAAGATCCGTTAATTAATACCACATCTTTAAACCCACTTTCTGTATCAAGTGAAAATGCAACACCTGAAGTTCCAATATCTGACCGAACCATTTTTTGGATGCAAACGGAAAGCCCAATACTAAAATGATCGTATCCAAAAGTGTTGCGATAACTTATTGCCCTATCTGTAAATAAAGAAGCAAAACAATTTCGTACTGCATTTATCAGGGAAGCAGGCCCACGAACATTAAGATAGGTTTCTTGCTGACCGGCAAAGGAGGCATCAGGTAAATCTTCTGCAGTTGCTGATGAACGTACGGCAACATCGGTTTCCTCCTGGTTATAATCTTTTGAAAGTTCATAATACTTTTCGATAATCAGCCTACTCAAATCCCGGGGAAACTTAGAATTTCTAATTAACTGCCTTACATGCAAACCACCTCTTCGTAAAGATTCCAGGTTATTAAAGTCTATGCCATTTATGATAGACCTGATGGTTTCATCCAGCATATTTTCTTCAATAAACTTTCTATAGGAAGCAACAGTAATTACAAATCCGTTGGGTATTTTTATACCAAGCTTATTTAAGTTCTGCAGCATTTCTCCAAGGGAGGCATTTTTGCCCCCGACAGTTTCGATATCATTAATACCGACATCCTTTAGATTAGCTAAAAATTGATTCATAAGTTAGAAAAATGAGTATAAGTTGAATATTTAAATTGCTATTTTTTATGTAAAACAGAGTATGTAAAACTTGCTGTTAAATATCTCTGCAGTATGAACTGTTTTTACATTACTACCATCCTTTTTAATGTGCCTTTTAAAAGCATTAAACAACTTACATAGCAACTGGTTATGTAAACTGCATGTGCGGCAATCGAGTGTTTGCCATCTTTACGCTTACCGCATTTTTTAAATACGCAAAATGTACCACCAAAATCAAAACATCATCCAACCTAACAGGTGTTCACCTCCGCAATACTTTTACCCCATTGAATAAAGCTTTCGGTTTTGAAAATAAAGGTTCCATTAATTTGCTCATGCTTGACAGATGCAGACCACTTTACCCAAAGTTTTTATTACATCCATTCGCCAAATTTTAAAAACCATTGTTAGCCATTAGTTGTCTGCAGCAGGTTTGGTTTAGCGGAAAAGAAACTTCGCATCCATATTTTTTGAGCAGTTGCAAAGTTGCTATTGCTACCTCCGGATAAAACTGGTTAAGATAACAGGGTATAAATAAACCAACTTTATGCATTTACACTTAATTTAATTATCCTACAAATTATTCTAAACTATCAATCACTATATCCCTTATTCCGATCAAAACAACTATGACTAACGCTTATAAATTTTAATCATAAGCTCTTGCATTTTCATTAGGGTACCTGCTACTTTTTGCCTTTATAAAAGATCTTTTTCAGAAATGATTTTTACCGGTGTTGTTATATGTTTGTAAATTGAAAAAACAGTTCCCTATAAATGCATTTCCTTCAATATTTGAAAAGCCGCCTAAAGGGTCAATAGCTATCACATATTTTGCATGTAAATTTCCTGTGTCAATCATATCTTCCTTTTTTTAGAAACAATTGCAGCAACCTGTCTGCTATTTTTAGAGCCCTCATAAAACGTATGTCAGCAACCACATCTAATTTTTGCTGGAGTTCACCTCGATTATTATGTGAGTCTGCAGAACAGGATATATCAGATAGTTCACCCCTAATAATTTCCCTGCTTACTATTTTTGCAGCCAGAGAAATATCCCGGAGAAGCTGAGACAATTTTCCTGATGCATGTGAAAATGAATTCTGGTTTCTACCGATGAAACGGTGATGCGTTGTTACAACGGGTAAAGCAATTATATATTAAATATTCATAAATGAATTCAATATTTTTTTGTGTCAGTAAATTTTATAGTTTTTTACTGAGTCATAATATATTATTAACCACAAAATATTTACTGTTTCTAAATATTATTCATTCATTACTTACCACAATCGACCGCCCTGTCCAAATGCACATACCCTCCATCTACATGTATCAATTGCCCGGTAGTATGGCTCGATCTTTCGCTTAATAAAAAAGCCACTGTATTAGCAATTTCTTCTGCAGTAGTAAACCTATTTTCCAATGGTATTTTTGATTGTATCTCTCTTAATTTTTTTTGTGGATCAGGCAAAGTATTTATCCATGTTTCGTACAAGGGCGTATAACACTCTGCAACAATTACAGCATTTACCCGTATGCCATATTGCAATAACTCCACGGCCCATTCTCTTGTTATAGCATTTCT
>JACMQU010000142.1 GCA_014376805.1 Bacteroidia bacterium | reverse complement strand
GCCAACTGCAAAATGTTTTTGTCGCACAGGCCAACGCCGCTCGGGCCAAACATTTTACAGTTCACACCACCGTTGGATCACAGCCGCACCCTAAATGTCGAAATCTTTTTCCCATTTATTAGGATAGTCGAATGTCGGAAATTCCAATCAATTTTTCTAACTTTGACGAGTCGTTTTATGAGCATGCCTTTTAAAAATAAACTTTTACGTCCTGCTCATAAAACGACTCGGTTTAGCATTTTTCTGTCATTCGATTTTTTGTTTTTGAATGCTGAATATTAGCCCTTCGCTAAGTCCATAACGTTTACCGATAACCAATAGGTTGTGACCATAAATTAAACTTTTAGATATCGATTCCTTAATCAAACATAAAATCACCCACTCCCTTAAACCAACAGACTTTCCCCGGTCATTTCTACCGGTTGGGGCAATTGCATTAATGCTAAAATGGTTGGAGCTAGGTCGGCGAGTTTGCCGTTTTTTACCTGATGTGTAATATTGGGTTCAACCAGTATGAACGGAACATCATTGGTTGTATGCGCCGTGTTGGGCGAACCATCATCTTCGTTGATCATGTATTCACCATTGCCATGATCGGCGGTAATGAGCAGGCTGTAGCCTTGTGGCAATGCGGCTTGTACGATACGTCCAAGGCAGTCATCCACTTTTTGAACTGCTGTTATTTCGGCTGCAACTATACCTGTATGCCCAACCATATCGGCGTTGGCAAAATTTACACAGATAAAATCGGCCTCATTTTTTTCTATTTCATCCAGGGTAAAACGGCATACCTGCTCTGCACTCATTTCGGGTTGTAAATCATAAGTGGCTACTTTGGGTGAAGGGGCCATGTGGTGGGTTTCGCCGGGAAAAGGGATTTCTTGTCCGCCATTGAAAAAGAAAGTTACATGCGGATATTTCTCGGTTTCGGCAATGCGTACCTGTTTTAAATGGTGGTCCGACAATATTTCTCCGAGGGTATGTTTTAATTCAATATCTGGAAAAACAACCTGCACATTTTTAAAAGTTTTGTCGTAATCGGTTAGGGTTATATAATGTAAGTTTAAAGGGGTAAGACCCTGTTCGGGTATGGCACGCTGGGTTAATGCGGTGGTAATCTCCCTGCCCCTGTCGGTGCGGAAATTAAAGTTAATCACTACATCGCCGTCATGAATCAGTGCTATCGGATTATTTAATAAATCAACACAAACAATGGGTTTTAAAAACTCATCTGTTTCTCCTTTTTCATAGCGTTCATTTATTGTTTTAATAACATCTGTTGTTGGTTCACCTATGCCCTTTATCATGCTATCGCATGACATTTTAATGCGCTCCCAACGATTATCCCTGTCCATGGCATAATAGCGCCCTGTAACGCTTGCAAGGTGCCCACCGGTTTTAGCCAGATGTTGTTGTAAATCCTTTAAGTAATCTACTCCACCTTTAGGGTCAGTATCACGACCATCGGTAAAAGCATGCACAAAATAATTATCAGATTTTTCATCATGCAGCAAACTACACAACGCTTTCACATGTTCGATACTGCTGTGCACTCCTCCATCGCTTACAAGTCCGATTAGATGAATTTTTTTATTATTGGACTTAGCGTATTCAATTGCATCCAGGAGCGTTTTATTTTTATAAACGGTACGTTCATTAAAAGCCTTATTAATTAAAACAAGTTGTTGATACACTACGCGGCCGGCGCCTATATTCATGTGGCCAACTTCGCTGTTTCCCATTTGACCGTGGGGCAACCCAACCCATTCGCCGCAGGTATGGAGTTCGCTATCGGGATATTTTTTAATGAGTGCATCGAAATTGGGTTTATGAGCCAGGTTAATGGCATTTCCTTTATAATTTTTACCGGTGCCCCAGCCATCCAGTATCAACAGAATTACACGTTTATTCATACCGCAAAAATATTGCTTATAATTGATTAAACTTGTACTAAATTTGACTGCAAAAAGAAAAGTGGTGGCACGATTTTTGGGACTATGCAGCTAAATACACCAGAATAAATAAATGAAAAGTATACGATTGATCCTGTTTGCCTTGATTCTTTTACCAGTATGTGCGTGGGCAGACGGCTTTGACGACCTGATGGTGGCCATGCGGATTGGACAGGCACAGGGGGTAACCAAATTTTTTAATAACAATGTTGAACTTACTTTATTAGACAATGAAGGCATATACAGTAAACTTCAGGCTGAACAAATGCTTAAGAGTTTTTTTGCACAACACCCTCCAAAATCAGTAAATATCCAACACAGAGGATCTTCTGCACAAGGAGCTAAATATGCAATTGCTGTTTATGAAGCAACTAATGGAAAATTCAGAACCTATATTTTTATGAAGGATAATGGCAATGGTTTGCAGGTAAATGAGTTCAGGATAGAACGTGAGTAAGGTGAATGTAAATATTTTGGAATAAATAATCTCCTGAATTTTTCGATAAGAATTTAATTTTGGCACTATGTTTTTTGTAGTGCAATCTTGTAAGAAAAATCCAAAAAGACCAATTAATTCTGGTACTAAATTTAATTGGTTACATGTGTTTACTTTATTCTTTTTGCTTGCCTTCGCTATATCTATGGCAAACAAAGCTTGATCAAAAAGAACCAAAAAATCAAGACTTATTTCTGATCCTTGTCCTTGTAAAAAAGAATGGTTTTGCAGCGCAGCCCTTAGCAAGGCCCCTTTGTTGCAGCGCAGGGGCCTTGCTAAGGGCAACTTTCACAGGCCAGCCGCACACCAATCTTTTAACAGGTACTACAGGAACAGAAATAGGTTGGTCCTCAAATCCTCATAATGTTTTTTTTGTTTAAGGCAAAAGTTAAAATAATCTACTCATGAAACGAATACAATATTTCTTTATCATTTATTTTGCGTTAAACGCAGTTTGTATTGGGCAGAACCCTGCAGCACCTTACTTGTTTGGACGAAATCCTTATGCTGCTGCAGAGGCTATGGGAGGAGCTAATACGGCATTAGGTACAAACCTGTTTTCAGTATTTTATAACCCGGCGGGTATCCAAAACATGAACGGTATAGAGGTAGCCGGGTCATTTGCCAACCAATATTACAGCTCGGATGCAAAGTATATTTACGGCTCAGCAGGAATGCGTTGGAATAAATATTTATCAACCGCAATAACTTATCATGAGGCATCCTACAGCATAGCCAGTATTTATATGGTAGGCACTAACAGACCGCCACTTCAAAAATTCACATTTACTGTTGCGTCTGCACCATTTAAAAACTTTAATGTTGGGCTGAACCTAAACCGTTTCGAATACAATGAATTGTATAAGACGAGTGCTTATTGTGTTGATGCAGGGTTACAGTATAAAATTGAGTTGAATAAAAAAAGTATGATCTTCATAGGGTCGGAAATGAAGAATTTAAATGGTGCTGTTATAAAATACAACTTTCCGGGTTTTTATCCTTCTCCTGAAGTTAACATTCCAACTATAGGCTCAACAGGAATTGCTTATCAAAACAAAAAACTATTTAAATCAGAGAGATTGCTTGTTGGCTTAACCTTGCAATTAGAATACTGTTACAACCTTAAACATAGCAACTACAATACCCCGCGATTTGGAACAGAACTGCAGCTATGGAACCAATTAAACTTAAGAGGTGGTGTGGGTATAGATCCATTTCCCGGTTCTGATGGCAACAAGAACCCAGCCATTAGTTATGGATTGGGTTGGAATATAATAATGGATAACTACGATTATTTTAAAGGCTCAAGAAATGAATGGCAACTGGATGTTTGCAGTTTGCAGCAACGACCGTATGAGTACCCAACATCTTCCTATTACAGCAATTATATTGTTGCTTCCATTTTGTTTAAGCACCGTTTAACTTACAAAAAAGATCTTTGTTTAACTTGCCCTTAAATTAAAAACAAGCTCCTTCATTCAAAAATATAAAATCCTGTTAAACCGCTACCGGTGCTTTAATGGCGGGATGCGGCTGATAGTTTTCGAAAGCAAAATCATCAAATGTAAAATCGAAAATAGACTGCTTAACGGGGTTCGCAATAAGCGTTGGATAAGGTTTAGGATCGCGTGAAAGTTGCAGTTCTACCTGTTCAAAATGGTTGCTGTATATATGGGCATCACCAAAGGTATGAATGAAATCGCCCACCTGCAAATTGCATACTTGCGCAATCATGTGGGTGAGTAAAGCATAGCTGGCAATATTAAAGGGCACACCCAAAAACATATCTGCACTGCGCTGGTAAAGCTGGCAACTTAATTTGCCATCAGCCACATAAAACTGGAAGAAGGCATGGCAAGGCATGAGTGCCATCTTTGATAAATCGGCAACATTCCAGGCGCTTACAATCATTCGTCGGCTATCGGGATTTTTTTTGATGGTATCAATAACTTCGCTTAGCTGATCAATATGGCCACCTCCGGGAACTGGCCAGGAGCGCCATTGGTAGCCGTATACCGGACCAAGTTCACCGTTTTCATCAGCCCACTCATCCCAGATGCTTACTCCATTTTCTTTGAGGTAACGTGTATTGGTTTCACCTTTTATAAACCAAAGCAATTCATATATAATAGATTTAAGATGAACCTTTTTTGTGGAGATTAAAGGAAAGCCTTCGCTTAAATTAAAACGCAATTGTGCGCCAAAAATACTGCGTGTTCCGGTGCCGGTTCGATCTGATTTAAAGGTACCGTTTGTATAAATATGTTTTAAGAGTTGTTCGTACTGATTCATAAAAATCAATTAAATATGTTGATCCAAATTTGCTGTTCTGAACTGAACATTTATTAGCATATTTTCAACATTAGCAACAATGGATAGAATCCACTTTTTTGTTGCTGATGCTTAAAATAGTTGTCCAACCTATTTGGAGTAACTATCAAACAATGATTTAACAACAAGTTTTTTTACTTGCAGGTTAAACGATTTGGTATCATCCATTATTCTCACAACTTTTCGTTCGCCCGGTAACAAATCAAAAAAATTATCCGACAGATTTATTTCACTATTGATGGTGCTAATAAAAACATTCTTAGCAAGTTTATCACTGTGTATTTCAAAAGCATGCCGACCAATGCCGGTTATTGTAATTACCGGCTTTTGTAAAGTTAAGTCTTTGGGGTCAACAAAATAATAATTGCATGAACTTACATCGTGATCATATTCGAATGATGCATGCAATACCATGTTATTTAAGTTGAGTGAATCACCCGTTAAAAACTTTTTATTGTATTTCAGGCAACACCTTACAATGTCTCTTTCAACTGTTTCTAAATAGCTGTTTTCAAAATAAACAGATCCTGCAAAATTCATCAGTTTAATTTTTAAATCTCCATTTATCATTGCCCTTTTATCAGAAATTATATAAACGAATACAGAATCATATTGTTCAATCACCGAAACAATTACATCTTTAAATAATTCTTTCACCCGGTAATGCGCT
>JACMQU010000141.1 GCA_014376805.1 Bacteroidia bacterium | reverse complement strand
TCTTCTTGGTGATTTTAGCGATGGTGTCCACCTCTTCCCTTTCCGAACAGAGCAGTTAAGCCTATCAGCGCAGATGATACTTGGGTAACACCTGGGAAAGTATGTCATTGCCAAGTCTTTTTAAAAGCCTTGTCTCTTTATAGAGATGAGGCTTTTTTGCGTTGCTTAAAGCGTGGTGCGAGGAGAAAAGCTTCATGGCAGGCCTTTTGGCGTGTTGCAGGGAGATGTCCTGGTTACTGGTTCCCTTGTAGGGATATTTTCCTGGCTAAGTGTGCATTACGCTGAAAGTTTATTTTAGTACCAATTAAAAATTTTGATTATTATTGTCAGAAGAATAATAATCAAAACCCAAAAACATAATGTTGTATTATCATTTTTCCTCCATAGTTGTAATTTAAAATACTCCCAACAGATAGGTCCTTCATGTGGGTTATTATAAACTAATAATTCTGTTAAAACAGAACATTTCGGGACCAGTACAGGCCCCAGTTTGCCGTTATTATTTTTGAGCCACGGCCCTGGTACCGGTACTTATTACCCCTTATATGTTACAAACGATAGAATAGGAGTTGGAACTACAAATCCAATATCGGCATTTCATATTGGTAATGGAGGTGCTTTTATTATGACACGAACCAGTGGAAATCTTTTTATGGAGGCTAAATCAGTTGGAAGTCTTAGACTTCCAAATGATGGATTTTCAAGTAATAACCGCGGATTTTTTATGAGTAATGGAAGCAAGGATTTTTTTAGTCTTACTCCTATTTCGATGATTCTTAAGGGTGATTTTGTTATAAAAGATGATAATGATGATATTCAATTTCGGATATATAAGGATGGTTTAGTTAGGGGACGTGAAGTAAAAGTCGATTTAAGCATAATTCTACCTGATTATGTTTTTTCTAAAAATTACGAACTGCTGCCTTTAAATGAATTATCCCAATTTATTAAGATCAATAGACATTTGCCCACAATTCCTTCAGCAAAAGAAATGAAATCAAATGGTGGAATTAACCTTGGTGAGATGCAGCTTTTACTTTTAAAGAAAGTAGAGGAGTTAACTTTATATTTAATACAACTCGAAAATGAAAAAGAAGAGTTAAAAGAGCGTGGTTTGCATATTAGAGAATCAGCATTAATTATTTTGTTAGTATTCGTTGGTTGTAATACTTATAGTCAAAATAAATATTCGTATGATATTGGAACTCATTTATTAGTTTCAGATTTTGGTCTTAATACTAAATCTGATTTTTATAATACAAAGTGGAATCAAACCAAATTAACTTTTCAACCTAAGATAGGGTATGGTTTTTCTTTAGGAATAACCAGATCTATAACGCGGAAATTTTCAATAAATATTAATGCTCGGTATCAAAAATGGGGTGGGACTATTAATGCGATTCAAAACGATCCTAAATATTTTTTGAACTTGGATATAACTTACAATAGTGTGTCGGTGCCAATTTCAATTCAATTTCGTACAATAAATAGCAATAAATTAAAAGTTGTGACTTCATTTGGATTTGGAATGGATTTCTCCTATTTAGTCAATTTCAAACCAACTAATTATTATGGAACTATTCCTTCAATCCAAAGGAATATTAATGTAATCTCACCATTTGTTGATTTAGGTGTTTTCTTTGAATATACCCCAAATACAAACAACAGGTTAAGCTATATTTGGGGTATTAGATTTTCCGATGACCATATTTTTAATCCTCCTAGATTTAATGATTTTGGAGGATATTTTCAACAGAATAGAATTCCATTAAACAGTACGATTATAGGTACCTATTTGTCATTAAGATTTAGCTTATGAAATACTCAAATTTTAAGATTAGAATAACATTTTTTCTCATCTTTATAAAAATAGGCATTACCCATGCTCAAATTATTCATACTAAAGATTCCGTTAGACTTAAATCTATTGTTCAGGTAGAATTTGGCGGGTATTTGGGGATTCAAAAAATTTCTCCAATATCTAGTGGTTTCATCTATACTAATAATGATGGTTATGATAAAGGTTTAATTTTGAATTTGATTACCAATATTTCAACTCGGTTTTCTTTGTCTATGGGGTATAGAAAATCTCAGCAATCCTGTATGATCGGCATTAGGAATGATGCTTTTTTAGAAACCTTTCATTTAACAATTAACAGCAATCAACTTCCTTTGATTCTGATGTATAATTTTAAATCTAAGCAAAGTAATTATTTTTCATTGCTTACTGGCACTGCATTTAGAAAAGTTAATTATGTTACTTCCAATGGATATTATTATCAGTTTGTAGGCACTACTGGCACCACTAGTGGTGAATCGTTTATAAATGGGTATGAGCTTGAGTACTTTAACTGGATTTTTGGAATTAGTAATACACTTAAAGTAACTAAAAAATTTCACCTAAAAACTTTTATTGAAATGGAGATATATAACCAACCATTACTCAAAAAAAACCATTTAAGGATTTCAAATATGCCAACAGAGTATAATACCAAATTTAATCAGTCAAATTATAGATTAGGATTTAGTTGTATTTTTAATTAATATAATTGTTATGAAAAAATTTATAATTCTTATGGTTTTTCTTGCTGTTAAATTAAATTTAATAGCTCAGGTTCCCCTAAACCTGGTTCCAAATCATAGCTTTGAATTGGGAACTCATCCAGAGACCTGTTTTTTGCGGGTTATAAGTTGGGATTGCAAGTTGGGAAAAAGGTTGCATAGGCTTCGATGGTAATCCTTCTTAGTTCAATAAAATTTTTGCCAGTTCTGATGGATTTAATTCTACAATACCCACGCTGGCAATTGCACAACTTCGCTTCAGTTCGGGTGGGTATTAAGATAGATGTTTGCGTTGTGCCTTACTTTAGTTGTCCAGTAATTTTGCAGATAACCGAGACGCTCTTCCTTTCGTTTTATGCCTATGGCAAAGTAAGTAGTCACTTTGCCATAGGAACCTGCCTGGTTGAAAAAGATATAACAGCCTTTATAATTGTAAAATATTAATAAACTTAAACTTAAATGCAGCACGTAATTAAACAATTATTAGTTCCTTTATCAAACCACACTTTTCTATTTCATTCCAAAACCCGGGAAATGATTTTATAACAGTGCCTGTTTCTGATAAAAAAACAGTATTCTTCTTAAAGGCCAATAACGCAAAACACATGGCTAGTCTGTGGTCATCATTGGTTTGCGTTAATACGTCCTCAACTTTTACTGTTGCAATTGGTTCTGTCGTTTGTAAACTGCCATCACCCACTTGTTTTACAGCATATCCAAGCTTACTCAGCTCTTGTTGAAGCGCAATTAAACGATCACTTTCTTTTACTTTTAAACTTTCAAGTCCGGTAAAAGTATAATTTGAACCCAAAGCCGCAACTGTCGAAATTAAAGGTGGTGCAAGATCGGGGTAGTTTTTTAAATCTATGATTACAGGTACTTTCGATAAGGCTATGGCTGTTTTTTCCAACAAAATATATCCTTCATATTCTGTAGTTTTTACACCAAGATTGAGCATTAGGTCCGCTATTTTTTTATCGCCCTGTGTTGATTGTAGACTCAATCCCGGTAATGCAATGCGGGCTCCTTCAACTAATGCTGCGGCTTCATAAATAAATGCGGCACTACTCCAGTCGGCTTCTATTTCATAAATCTTTTGCTTTAAACCATTAAGCTGGTTTTCTACGGTTATATTTAAAGAAGGTGTGGTTTGAACCGAAACCGAAAAACCCAATGTTAACATTAAAGAAACCGTCATGTGTATATAATTCACTGAACTTGCATTTAGATCAACGTTAATTTGCAAAGGCTCCTTTAAAAGTGGTGCCACCAGCAGCATAGCACTAACAAACTGGCTGGTTTCATGCGCTTCCATGAAAATCTCCCCTCCATTTAATTTTTTGCCTTTTATGTATAAGGGTGGAAATCCTTCTTTTTCAGTATAAGTTATGTCGGCTCCCAGTTGTTTTAAGGTTTTAACAAGGTTTGCTATTGGCCTTTTCTGCATTCTTTCGTCGCAGTTTAATTGTATGTTTGAACCTGGAGTTGCAGCATAATAAGCCGTTAAAAACCGCATACATGTACCGGCATTTTTTATATTCACAACTCTTTCATTATTCATCAATGCCTCTTTCATTATCTGGGTATCATCTGCCTCTGAAAGATTTTTTATTACTAAATGATCGTATGTAAGTTGCGAAATTACCTGTTGTAAAATTAAAGTGCGGTTTGATAGGCTTTTTGAAGCAGGAAGTACGATTTGTGCTTCAAGTTTTTTTTGAGAGGAAGTTATTTTCCACCCTTGCATGTTAAAGATTTTGATAATAATTTAATGATTGTATAATCAGGTCATCCTCACAAATAATATCAACTTTTGCCTTACCAATTTTCTTTAATAAAGTAAAATGGATATTTCCTTCTTTGTTTTTTTTGTCGTTACGCATGAAGAGAATTAACTGCTCCTGGTTAATTTTTTGTTTATATTTTGGAAAACGATTGCTAATATATTCAACAATATTTTTAAATTCTTTAGAAGAAAGATGATCTATTGCTTTGCTGATAAAGGCTTCGCAGATTATACCAATAGCCACAGCTTCACCGTGTTTTAACGGCACTTTATCACTAAGCAAACTTGCGGTTTCAATAGCATGCCCAATAGTATGTCCAAAATTTAAGGTCTTACGAAGATCTTTTTCAAGAGGATCTTTTTTTACAATAGAGACTTTAATTTTCAAAGATTGAAAAATAAGAGAATTTAACTTTACACCCCAATCATCTGGCGGAATTGCCTCCAGTTTTTCAAAAAGTGCTTTATCAGAAATCAATGCATGTTTGCATAGTTCGGCCAACCCGTTTCGCTTTTCGTTATCATTTAGCGTGTTTAAAAACGGAGGATAAATAAATACTTCTTTAGGGTGTTTAAATACGCCAATTACATTTTTAAAAGAAAGCATATCTACGCCTTGTTTACCGCCAACAGCCGCATCAACCATAGATAATAGTGTGGTGGGTACATTTATAAAATCGATGCCACGTTTAAAAGTAGCAGCGCAAAATCCACCGATATCGCTAATTACACCACCACCTAAATTGATAAGCAAAGCTCTTCGGTCGGCAAAATTGCTCTGCAGGGTTTCCCAGATAAATTCTGCTTGTCTGATGTTTTTATTAACTTCTCCATCAGGTATAATAATGGGAACAAAATTAACGAGGTAGGCACTTAGCAGTGGCCAGCAATGAAGACTGGTATTGTTATCCATTAAAACAAATACTTTTGAATATTCTTTATGGATAAGCGTTTCTGCCAGTTTTTCGAAAACATCATCGCCTAAAAAAATATTGTACTCTTTGCTAAAAATTTCTTTCATGAAGCTGTCATATAATTATACTTTTGCGCAGCTAAATTAACTTATTTATTAAGCAGCTACAACCTTAAATTAATAAACGTGTATATGAGTTCGCCAAATTTAAATTTTTCTGATACTGAAATTGCATTTAAAACGAAGACTAACGGTGACTTACGTAACTCCTATCTTTTGTTTAAAGCGATAAGTTATAATTGGTTGGTTCAAACCGGACCAAAATTAGTAAACTTTGGTTTTTGGGTAAAATTACCGCTAAAAGGAATAATTAAAGCTACCGTATTTAAACAGTTTTGTGGCGGTGAAAATATAGAAGAATGTCAGCCTGCTATTGAATTAATGGGTGAATATGGAGTTGGAACTATATTAGATTATTCGGTTGAAGGGGAAGAGCGCGAGGAAGTTTTTGATGCAACTGCTGCCGAAATTATTAAGACTATTGAAAAAGCATATCAAAATCCTAAAATTCCCTTTAGTGTTTTTAAGGTTACCGGTATTGCAAGATTTGATTTGCTTGCAAAGGTAAATGCCAAACTTTTACTTGATACAAATGAACAGGCTGAATTTGACAGGGTTAAAAGCCGCATTGATAGAATTTGTCAGACTGCTTTTAACCTTGAAGTAAGGGTTTTTATTGATGCTGAAGAAAGCTGGATACAGGATACAATTGACTTGTTAGCTGAAAATATGATGATGCTTTATAACAAGGTGCAGCCAATTGTTTATAATACGCTTCAGTTTTATAGACATGACAGGCTTTCATTTTTAAAACTGAGTATAGCACATGCAACTAAACAGCATTACTATTATGGTGTTAAACTGGTAAGAGGTGCTTATATGGAAAAAGAAATTGCGCGGGCCAGAGAAATGGGTTACCAGAATCCTATTCAGTCTTCAAAACAAGCGAGTGATGAGGCTTATAACAATTCTTTGCAAATTTGTACCGATCATATTGACATTGTTGCCATTTGTGCCGGAACGCATAATGAAGAAAGTTGTAAATTACTAACGGCGATAATGGATCAAAAAGGTTTAAAAAACAATGATGAACGTATCTATTTTTCTCAGTTGTATGGCATGAGTGATAACCTGAGTTATAATCTGGCAAATGCCGGTTATAAAGTAGCTAAATATTTGCCTTATGGCCCTGTTAAGGCGGTTCTGCCCTATTTATTCAGAAGGGCTCAGGAAAATACAAGTGTTAAAGGACAGGCGGGAAGGGAATTAAGTTTGATAGAAACGGAACTTAAAAGAAGGAAAACTAAATAAAAGACCATGACCGCACTAAGGCTTACTTATGATTTGCTAACGGTTTATAAGGCAGCAGAATTTATTATTTTAAATGCCGGTTCCTATAAATTATGGTGTTTTTATGGAGAAATGGGGGCAGGAAAAACTACCTTAATTAAAGAAATAGCAAAGCAATTAGGGGTGGCTGATGCAGTTAGCAGCCCCACTTTTTCATTGGTAAATGAATATAATTCATCCTCAGAAAAAAAATTATTTCATTTTGATTTTTATCGAGTTAAAAATATAGAAGAAGTTTATGACATTGGATACGAAGAATATTTTTACTCGAATAATTTTTGCCTGATAGAATGGCCTGAGAATATTGAGGAAATTTTGCAATCAGAGCCGTATTATTCGATACAAATTACACAGGTGGCTGAAGGGAGAAATTTATTGGTAGAATTTAAATAGCCTGCAATTTATGTAACCCCATTTACAGGCAGTTTTGCAAAAAAATTACGTTTAGTTTTGATACCATTTCGAAAAGGGTTATTTTTGGGTTCACTCAATTTATATTTACTAATGGCTGATAATTTATCCTTTGGTTTTAGTGAACTGGCCAAACAGGCGAGTTTGCAACCTAAAGAAGCTCTCTTAGAAATCAACAGGTCTAATAAAGTATTATATATTGGCGTTCCAAAAGAAACAACTTTGCAGGAACACCGCATTCCATTAACTCCCTCCTCGGTACAGTTGCTGGTAAATAATGGAAACGAAGTGTGGATAGAAACCAATGCAGGTAAAGCAGCTAAATTCAGTGATAAGGAATACAGCGAATCTGGTGCAAAAATTTGTTATGAACGTGACGAGTTATTTAAAGCAGATATTATTGTAAAGGTTGAGCCTCCTACGGCCGAAGAAATTAATTTGCTGGCACCAGAAAAGCTTCTTATTTCTGCTTTACAGCATGGTGCAAAATCAGAATCATATGTTCGCAGTTTATTGCAAAAGAAGATTAATGCTATAGGCTATGAATATTTAAAAGATGCTGATGATATTTTCCCTATTGTAAGAAGCATGAGCGAAATTACCGGCATTACGGCTATTTCTATCGCTTCTGAATTGTTAAGTTATAATAACAGTGGAAAAGGCGAAATGCTGGGAGGTGTAGCAGGGATTCCACCTACCGAAATTGTTATAATAGGTGCCGGAACGGTTGGCGAATACGCTGCCAAAGCTGCGTTAGGTATGGGGGCAACCGTAAAAGTTTTTGATCATTCACTGGCTCGTTTACGCAGGTTACAAAGCAGCCTGGGACATTGCGTTTTTACTTCGCTTATTCACCCTAAAATATTGCAAAAAGCTATAATTATTGCGGATGTTGTAATAGGTTGCATAAGAAGTGAAGAGGGCAGAAGTCCGGTTATTGTGAGTGAAGAACTGGTATCGCAAATGAAGGAATCTAGTGTTATATTGGATATTAGCATTGACCAGGGTGGCGTTTTTGAAACATCCGAAATTACCTCGCATGCCAAGCCAACTTTTGTAAAACACGGCGTAATACATTATTGTGTGCCAAATATAACCAGCAGGGTATGCCGCACTGCCAGTTATGCGCTGAGTAACGTACTTACACCATTGCTATTGTGTTTATCTGAATCACCAAGTTTTGGAGATTTTCTGTTTGCAAACCCACAGGTAAGAAATGGGGTATATATTTACAGGGGGCATTTAACCAATAAACACCTTGGTAAAAGACTTAGCATATATAATAAAGATTTGGATTTGCTACTGGCAGCGCATGCTTAAAAGTTTATGATTACGAATTTTAAATTTATGATTGAAGAGTTTGGTTGGAAGTAATACATTTATTATATTAGAGATTTTAAATAAACAGTAACATTTATTTGATGTTTTTTGTAAGTGTCAATAAATCATAGCAATAAACAATCAACACCCCTGTTGAAAACGGGTGCATTAGTTACCCTGCGGTTTTTCGTTATTTGACGAAGCAAAATATGTTTCACGCATGTTTCACAGAGGTTTCACGGAATTATGAAAATTACCTATTACGGACATTCTTGTTTTAGCCTGTTAGTTTCAGGCAAAAATATTTTGTTTGACCCATTTATAAGGGGCAATGAGCTGGCCCGTGATATTGATATTAATAACATTGAAGCAGATTATATTCTGGTTTCTCACGGGCATGATGACCATACAGCAGATTTGGTTTATTTAGCGAGCAGAACTAATGCAAAAATTGTGTGTAACTGGGAAATAATGTTATGGTTACATACACAAGGAATAAAAAATGTACATCCGATGAATGTAGGCGGTAAAGTTGCCTTTGATTTTGGCATTGTAAAAATGACCATTGCATCGCACAGCAGTAGCATGGCTGATGGCACCTACGCAGGTATCGCCGCTGGTTTTTTGGTTCAAACCGAAAATAAATTGCTATATTATAGTGGAGATACAGGCCTTAACCAGGATATGAAACTGATTGGTGAAATGTATAAACCCGATATTGCTTTACTACCCATTGGCGATAATTTTACTATGGATGCAGGAGATGCCGCCATTGCCGCCGGCTTTGTAAATTGTAAGCATGTTATAGGCTTGCATTACGACAGTTTTGGCTATATACAAATTAATAAAAAAGAAGCTGAAAAAAAGTTTGAAAACGCAGGCATTAAATTAACACTTTTAAACATTGGCGAAGAAATAGCCATTTAAAAACGAATCATGGGTAAAATAATAGCAATAGTAAACCAGAAAGGCGGCGTAGGTAAAACAACTACCGCTATTAATCTTTCTGCAAGTTTGGCGGTACTGGAGTTTCGCACTTTGGTAATTGATGCCGATCCTCAGGCCAATACTTCATCCGGACTGGGGTTTGATCCTAAAGAAATAAGAACAGGTTTGTATGAGGTTTTGGTTAATGAAGTTCCAGCCAGAGATGCCATACTTAAAACAGATTTTAATTATCTGCATATTCTGCCTTCCAATATAGATTTGGTAGGAGCTGAAATAGAACTGATAAATATTCCTAACAGGGAGCGGATTATGAAATATGCCATTGATAAGGTAAAGGATGATTACGATTTTATTATCATTGATTGTTCTCCGTCTCTGGGTTTAATTACTACAAATTCACTGGTGGCAAGCGACTCCGTGATTATACCTGTTCAATGCGAATATTTTGCTTTAGAAGGACTGGGTAAATTGTTAAATACTGTTAAGATAATTCAAACCAATTTAAATACAGAATTACAAATTGAAGGCTTGTTGTTAACAATGTACGATATGCGCCTTCGTTTAAGTAACCAGGTTGTAGAAGAAGTTAAAATGCATTTTCAGGATCTGGTATTTGATACCATTATTCAACGTAATACAAAGTTAAGTGAAGCACCTAGTTTTGGTTTGGCTGTAATTACCCACGATGCAGACAGTAAAGGTGCAATAAACTATTTAAACCTGGCCAAAGAATTGTTACATAAAAACGGGCTTACAAAAACCAGTATGATGGAAGCACCCGGAAATTCAAATTAATATATTTAGTAGTTAACAGAGAACAAATGAGTAAAGTACAAAGAAATGCTTTGGGGAGAGGTTTAAGTGCCTTGTTGGAGAATGCAAGCACAGATATTACCGCAACAGAATCAAAGCCCTTAAATTCTATTAGTGAGATTCCTATAAGCCAGGTTCAGGCCAACCCATTTCAACCGCGTGAAGAGTTTGAAGAAGTTGCTTTAAACGAACTGGCAGACTCGATACGTGTGCACGGTATTATACAACCCATTACCGTTAGAAAATTAGGTTATGATAGTTATCAGATTATTAGTGGTGAACGCAGAACACGTGCAGCCCGTATTGCAGGTTTAACCAATATTCCGGCTTTTATACGTTTGGCCGATGACCAGGGAATGCTGGAAATGGCACTTATAGAAAATATTCAACGCGAAGAATTAAACTCCATGGAAATTGCCATCAGCTATAAACGTTTATTAGATGAATGTAGTTTGAACCAGGAACAATTAGGCGACAGAGTAGGGAAAAACAGATCTACGGTTAATAACTATTTAAGGTTATTGAAATTGCCTGATAATATTCAAATCGCCATAAGAGATAACGATATTACTATGGGCCATGCACGTGCTATAATTAACATAGATAATGCAGATGAACAACAATACCTGTTTAATAAAATGATGGAAGACGGCATGTCTGTGCGGGAAGTAGAAAATATGGTTAGAATGGCACACGACCGCAAAGAACTGGAGAAGCAGCCTACAGCAGGCAAAAAGAAAAATGATACTCCACAATCCATTATTGATTTTCAGAAAGGCCTGAGTGGAAAATTTGAAGTGAATGTTAAAATTAAAGCGGATGAACGGGGCAGAGGGATTGTGATGATACCATTTAAATCGCAACAAGATTTAAAAAGAATTATTGATTTACTGTGATCTGTAAACGCTTACTATTTTTAATAATTACCTCTTTTTTTGTGAACCAGTTATTGGCTCAGAAAATACTGGCTGATACCGTGGGGATAAAAATTACAAAAGTACCAATGGCTGATCCTAAAAAAGCTACACTGTACTCTTTAATACCCGGTGGCGGTCAGATATACAATAAAAAATACTGGAAAGTACCCGTTATTTATGTGGGCTTTGGCCTGTTAACATATTCGTTTATATTTTATAATGAAGAGTATAACAGGGTTAGAACAGCCTATAAACAGAAGTTAAACAATGAGCCTATTACAGATCCGGAGTTCGCAAATGTACCCGAAGAAACCTTATTAAGAACCAGAGAAAGTTACGGAAAATCGCGCGATCTTTCTATTATTGCAATGGCCGGTATATATGTGCTAAACCTGGTTGATGCAGCAGTAGATGCTCATCTTAAAGGATTTGATGTATCTGATAAATTAAGTTTAAAGATTAAACCTTCCTATAATTATAGTTTGGGTAATACTTATGTAGCACTAAATTTTAAGTTATGTTTAAAGTAATTATAAAAAAGACAACTCAAACTTTGGTATTTTGGCAAAAAATCGTTTAATTGACACATAATTATAAGGGTATGAAAATTGCTTTGTTGGGGTATGGCAAAATGGGTATCGCTATTGAAAAAGTAGCGATGGCAAAGAGGCATGAAATTGTATATAAGGTAAACCATGGTAACTCCTATGATTTTATGCCTGTTAGTCTCAAAAATGTTGATGTTGCCATAGATTTTAGCATGCCTACTGCAGCTGTTGATAATATTTTAAAATGCTTTGAGGCCCGGGTTCCCATTGTTATTGGTACAACGGGTTGGTATGATCAGTTTGATGAAATAAGCAACAGGTGTATATCTGAAGGACAATCTATGGTATACAGCAGCAACTTTAGTGTAGGTGTTAACCTTTTTTATAAACTTAATAAAATACTTGCTTCCATGATGCATCATTTTGATACCTATGATGTAATGATAGAAGAAGTACATCATACAGCTAAACAAGATCATCCAAGTGGTACAGCCTTAACACTTGCCAAACAAATTATGGAAGAATTTCCTCATAAAAAACAAATTAAAGACCGTTTAATATTTGATAAAAATCTGCCTGCTCAAAGTACTAAGGGAAATGAATTGTTAATTGAATCATACAGGGAAGGTGATGTAACAGGTTTACATAAAGTAAAATATGAATCGCTTATTGATACGATAGAAATTACTCATGATGCAAAATCAAGATATGGTTTTGCCAAAGGCGCATTAATGGCTGCTGAATGGATCATTGGCAAAAAAGGAATTTATACGATGGATGAAATTTTAAACCTTGATGAGATCATCAAAAAATAAGCGCTTAAAAGGTCACTATTCCGCTTACGTAAAAGCTGCACAATTCACAATCATACATCTGTTCTCTTTGCGTTCAACTTAAAAAATTTATGTCTCAAACAAAAGATTTTAACCTAAAATCAACTTTCGACTTTTATTATAAAAGTCCAAAACAATTTACAAAAAAACAATGGATGATCATCGCACTCTGGTGTTTTGGTAATTTGCTGATCATGTTTTTTTATTTAAATGCAGGTGCATCAGTTGGAATAGCATTGCTCAATTTTATCTATGGCTGTTCGTTAATATGGTTATACTTTACAAGAATACTTGCCTTTATTGTTTCACCAGTTATTTATGCCGTATTATATATATTATCGCTGGTGCGAATAGTTGATAAGCCGGGCAATGATATGGTGTATGAGTGGGGCGATGCCCTTTGGTTTGCTACACTTGCAGCCACTGTTATCCGTTCTTATTTTATTGAAGCTTATACTATCCCTACTTCATCTATGGAGAAATCTTTACTGGTTGGCGATTTTTTGTTTGTCAGTAAATTTCATTATGGTACAAGGTTACCCGTAACGCCTTTGTCATTTCCCTTTTCGCATAATATTTTACCTTTAACAGATTCTACACCAAGTTTCCTTACGTGGATGCAAATGCCGTATAAACGTTTGCCAAGTTTGCAACATATTAAAAACAATGATGTGGTTGTTTTTAATTACCCCTTTGAAGATGGTAAACCTTTTGATAAAAAAGAAAATTATATAAAACGCTGTCTGGCTATTGCAGGCGATTCTATACAGGTTATAGAAGGGCAGGTTTATATTAACGGGCATTTGGCAGATAATCCGGAAAACATGCAGTACAAATACTATGTAAAGTTTGATGATACGGGTTACTGGAATGATAAAAAATTTCAGGCAATGTTGCGATCGTATGATATTACAGAAGGTGAACCACTGCCGCATGGCAACCTCGATTTTGGTTTGTATTTAACCTACAAAAACAAATTAAAAATGGAGCAGCAGGCCGGGGTGATAAAAGTAGATTCTATGTTTTCTGATTATGGAACTTACCAGGAATATATTTTTCCACACAACCCATTTTATAAATGGAGTGTTGATTTCTTCGGCCCTTTATATGTGCCTAAAGCTGGCGATGCCGTTATGCTGAACCCAAATATCTATAGTATTTACGAACGCGCAATTAGGGTGTATGAGAATAATCCTGACTTTAAAATGCAGGACGATAAATTTTATTTGGATGGCAAAGAAATAACGTCATACACATTTAAATACAATTATTATTTTATGATGGGCGACAACCGCCACAACAGTTTAGATGGCCGCTTCTGGGGCTTTGTGCCCGAAACAAATATTGTAGGTAAAGCACTTTTTGTTTGGATGAGTTGGGATAAAAATGCGCCTAAATTCTGGCAGCGTGTTAGGTGGAACCGGGTGTTTACGGGGATACATTAGCGGAGATGAATGGGGCATGGGGCTTGGGTTAATACTGATGAGACCGCTTACGTATGATATTACCAGTTAATAGAAAAATCGCAAAACAACTTAAGTGGCACCGAACGGGCGATAAGATATTCGGCTTGTATAATGGTTGCTTCTTTAATATGGGTGATTCGAGTATTTTCTCATCGCCAAATTATAAATTTATTAATGCTTCAGTAGGAGATCTAAATGAAGTGCAACTAACCGGTATTACAAATGATCTTCACAAAAATAAATCAATACTTAAATTTGCTGAACCAAATGTATCTGATGGCTATCTTTTTATCAAAATTAATGAAGTATGGGGCACTACCAAAACTAAAAAAGTATATAAAATTCTCGATTTTATAGTTGAGCTTTTAAAAAAATATACTGTTGGCTTTGGTGCAGATTGCCTTCATTGCGGAAGCTTGGAAAAAACAGGTTTTTATAACCATAGCAATACCGGAGTTATTCTTTGCGTACAATGTTTTGAAAGAACAAAGGCATCAGTTAACGAACAAAGGTATAAATTACAACTTCTGCAAAATAACTACCTGTTGGGTTTTATGGGGTCAATATTGTTTTCAATTCCTGCAATAATTGGGTGGGTTTTAATTGCAATTTTTATTGGTAAAATTGCATTAGGGATGGTCTTTTTAATAGCAATTTTAGGAGATATAGGGTATAATAAGTTTAAAGGTAAACAAACCAGGTTAACCCCATGGATAATTATTTTATCCAATATGATGTGGATACTGTTTGCCAACATAGCAATGGTTACCATATTGCTGTACCGTGAAGGTTTAACAATCGGTTCCGCCTTAAGTGGCACCTTTGAATTTGAAAATGCAAGACAAATACTTAACAACAATACCGCCATTTCTTTTATACTGGCATTTTTTGTTTGGATTTGGTTGCTCTTGACTTTTAAAAAAGATAATTTAGAAATATCGCTTGCCTTAAAAGTGGCTTAACCAATACCCCTGCTCCATTACCTTTTAACCCTCCACAAAACTCCCATAAAACTAAGCCCCAGCAGCATGCCCATCTCCCCAGAAACAGAAAGAGTCTTTCTTAAATTCACAACCCACCCTTAAGCCTTTCTCACAACTCATAACTCGCCCCACCCCCCACGCCCCATTCT
>JACMQU010000140.1 GCA_014376805.1 Bacteroidia bacterium | reverse complement strand
GAAGGGTTCAATTAATCAATTGCTAACGGCACATGAATGGAAATTAAAAAGAAGATCAACGAAAGAGGGACGAATCAAACTGGGAGGAGGTACGGGGCACACTGGGTGGAGGTACGGTGCACACTGGGTGGATGTAGGGAGTAGGTATGATTGAGGCTTTGAAGGTATGAAGAACTAGCTTGACTTTCACTTTTGAACAATGAATTAATGGAGAAAAAACCAAAATATATTCATCATACAGATGTACACAATTTAATTGCTCCAAGGCAAGTGGTTCCTTTGCTGATAAAACTGTTCCATCCAAAAAATGTTCTGGATGTAGGTTGTGGTATTGGTACATGGTTATCAGTTTTTAAACAACATGGGGTGCGAGGAGTACATGGAATTGATGGGGACTTTGTAGATAAAAAACTTTTATGGAATTATATAAATGAAGAAGAATTTACGGCAAAAGACTTAACATTAAGTTTTGATCTTAAAAAGAAATTCGATTTGGTTATCTGCCTTGAAGTAGCAGAGCATTTAGAGAAAAAGCAAGCTAATGGGTTTATTAAAAGTATTTGTAAACATGCGGATGTAATTGTTTTTAGTGCTGCAGTGCCCGGCCAGGGTGGCCAAAATCATTTGAACGAGCAATGGCCTGCTTACTGGATAAATCTATTTAAAATACAGGGTTTTAAGAGTTACGATATTTTGCGACCACTTATATGGAATATAACAGAAATTGACTGGTGGTACAAACAAAATATGCTTGTTTTTAGCAACAAAAGCCTGACAGGGTTTAATGAATCAGCTCTCATATTACCTTTGGTGCACCCCCAACATTTACAACAGAAAGTAAGTGAAAATCACCAACAAGATGCCCGAATACGTGAACTTGAAATGACATGCAACCCCAGTCGGTTTAATAGTATAGGCATTAAAAGTGCGTGGAAAATATTTATTAAAAGTGTGAAAAATAAATTCAATAAAATAGTGAGTATATAATGTCTAATGAGTGTTGTAATAAAAGTTGAAAATTTAAGTAAGCAATATAGATTGGGCAATGTTGGTACTGGTTCATTGATACATGACCTAAACCGATCTTGGCTGCGCCTTCGAGGTAAAGAAGATCCATACTTAAAAATCGGAGAAGAAAATGACCGTACAATAAAAGGAAGCAGTGATTATGTATGGGCATTAAAAGATATAAACTTTGAAGTGAAACAGGGTGAAGTATTAGGCATTATTGGCCGCAATGGCGCCGGCAAAAGTACCTTGTTAAAAATATTGAGCCGAACTACCACACCTACTACGGGTAGCGTAAAAATAAAGGGTCGTGTAGCCAGTTTGCTGGAAGTAGGTACCGGCTTTCATCCCGAACTCAGCGGTAGGGAAAATGTATTTTTGAATGGTGCTATTTTAGGAATGAGCAAAACGGAGATCAAACGCAAGTTTGATGAGATCGTTGACTTTTCAGGGGTGGAGCGATATATAGATACGCCGGTAAAAAGATATTCTACAGGTATGTATGTGCGGCTGGCATTTGGGGTAGCTGCGCATTTGGAAAGCGAGATATTAATTGTGGATGAAGTATTAGCAGTAGGTGATGCAGAGTTTCAGAAAAAATGCCTCGGTAAAATGAAGGATGTAAGCAGCAGGGAAGGAAGAACCGTTTTGTTTGTGAGTCATAATATGGCAGCCGTGCAGAAACTCTGTGATACCGGTATTATTCTAAAGTTTGGCCAGGTAAATCTTTGCGGCAAAATTGATGAGGTTATTAATAAATACCTTGCATCAGGAGATGCATCTCTGGCAGTATATGAAATAGCCCCACCACCCGATATAGCCGAGATGGCCGGTTTTGCTTATCGCCTGCAGGTAGAAGACAGTAATGGAAAGCTGCTGAATGAAATACCGGTTGGTAAGCCATGGCAGGTAAGAGTGTATTTTAAATTAAACAAAGATGTTAATCATTTTATTATTGGTTTGGGGATGAATGATGCGAATGACGTTAATTTAAGGACTACTTGGAGTAAAAAAATGGATTTGCTATCCGGCAACTATGAAGCTATTTTTAAAGAAGAGCATTTGATGTTTGCTACTGGTAATTATCACCTCACTTTAGGACTATCTTCTTTTGAAAGATCGGTTCAGTATATAGAAAATGTAGCAACGATTACAATTTCCGATATTATTGATAGGTCGTTGAATAAAACCATTATAAGAACCTCAGGAAACGGGTTGTTTTTAAATCCAATGAGTGTAGAAATCGTATTATTGGGGTAATAGCATTCACCTTCCAGAATTTGTTTTTCAGATTTAATTACTCTTCACGCAATAGATAACAATCCTAGAACTAATTTGATTATTAGTAATTTTTGAAAGTTTCTAAGATGGATTTTTTATACTTACAATTTTCTGACAAGCTGAAAAACAACTGAAGAAATTTTAAATTTTTATTTTGGATGATAACTTTAAATGAATTACGCGCTTATATCAAAAGTAAACGAGCTGAACGTTGGAAATTGAAATTATTGAAGCAAAGTTTTGATACATTTAATCAATTAGATTCCATTAAAAAATTATCCAATAGTTGGGACAGTAAATATCCCTGTTTGAATGATAATACTGGTACAACGCCATTTGATGCTCATTATATATATCACCCTGCGTGGGCCGCAAGAATTATAAAGGAAATAAATCCAGAAAAACATTTAGATATTTCATCTACCCTGCATTTTTGTACAATATTATCAGCATTCGTTAAAACTGAATTTTATGATTACCGGCCTGCTTTACTTACACTATCCAATCTCAAGTCAACATCAGCAGATTTAACTAATTTATTTTTTGAGTCCAATTCAGTGGATTCAATTTCGTGCATGCACACCATTGAACATGTGGGCTTGGGCAGGTACGGAGATAAAATAGATCCTGATGGTGATTTCAAAGCTATTGCAGAATTACAACGGGTAGTAAAAGCAGGTGGCAGTTTGTTGATAGTAGTTCCGGTGGGGAAACCAAAAATAATGTTTAACGCACATAGAATTTATAGTTTTGAATTAATAAACGACCTGTTTACAAATTTTGAATTAAGAAATTTCTCTTTAATTGACGATTCGGGAAATTATCTCGAAAATGCAGATAAGAATTTAGTAGCAAATCTTTCAT
>JACMQU010000139.1 GCA_014376805.1 Bacteroidia bacterium | reverse complement strand
TGGGTTTCGACTATTACTGGACGGATAAATATGCTCAAAATATTATCTCTAAGGGATTTGAAAATAGCGAAGAAAAAATATATCAATGTGTTACCGCATTTGAACTTTTTGAACACATGGTAAATCCGGTTGAGGAAATGGAAAAAATATTGATCCATTCAGATAATATTATTTTTTCAACCGTTTTAACCGGCAATAAGATACCAGACCTTAATTGGTGGTATTATGGTTTCAATCATGGTCAGCATGTTGCACTTTTTACAAGCGAATCACTTAGAATTTTAGGTGCCAAATTTGACCTTAATTTCTATACAAACGGTGCAAATTTTCATATGTTCACCAAAAAGAAAATGTCTAATTACTATTTCAAATTTCTAATAAAAGCTTCCAAATATGGATTGTATAATATAATTAAGCAAACTATTAAAAGCAGAACAGATTCGGATGCTAAATTATTAATAAAAACATGAGCACCAATGATCAGATAAAACTCGACAGCTATTTTAATAATCGTGTTGTAGACCCTGCCTATTACGAATCATATCAGATTCCAAGATATTTAAAGCCGGTTATTCCAACGGATAAAAATATAAAGGTTTTAGATATAGGTTGTGGCTATGGGCAATTTTTATCAAAATTAAAAGAAGAAGGCTACACGCATCTTATGGGCATTGATATTAGTAATGAAGCTATCAATGAATGCCGCAAGAAAGGTCTATCGGTTACGCAGGTAAATGATATCCGCGAATATGTGGTTACCGGATCCGAAAAATTCGACTTCATTATTATGAGTCATGTACTTGAACATATTGATAAAGATAAAATTATAGATACCTTGCGTTATATTAAAATGAATTTGTTAGCACCGGGCGGTTCATTTACATTAATGGTTCCCAATGCGCAATCATTTACCGGAACTTACTGGCGATATGAAGACTTTACACATACTATTTTATTCACTGCCGGAAGCTGTATTTATGTGCTGAAATCTGCCGGTTTTGAAACAATATCTTTTATAGACGCAGATGGCACCTCTCTGATGAGTTTCTGGAAAAAACCAATAATAAAACTTATGCTGTTTATTTATAAATTCAGAGAAGATTTTTGGGGAATGATTCTTCAGACTTCCTATCATAAACCTAGTCCCCGTATTTATAGTTTTGAGTTAAAAGTGATTGCCAAATAGTTTCTTTTATAACGCAATATTATATTGTTACTTATAATAAATTTTGCCGTTTATTTCTCTTGGTTCATTTGGCTCTAGGCTAATTATGTTACCCATTTTTTAAAAATATTTTAAGATGCCGGGATAATAACCCTAAGGAGATCAAAATTATTTTTTATCCATGATTCATATAATACTTAGCATTTTCCTTCAACAGCCATGCTTTAAATGATTAATTTAGGGCAATTTTATAATAGTTAGTAACTGCGTTACATCTTTCTGTAAAATTAACTTCCGGCGAAAATTCTATATTAATAGCAATTATTAAGCGTTTAATGGGGATAACCTTTCTATACCAATAAATTTGAGCTTTATCTTTGTGCTTATCAAGTAAGCTAAAAACCTATCTGGTTTATTGATATCAAAAAACCAAAATCGCCATAATTTTGCGTTAAAACCTGGTTAATATACTATTAATTAAGGAAAGGTATTTCTAGGGCTTTGCTTTTGTTATTCTGAATGTTATATTTGGACAAGGACTACTTCACTAAGATTTTTTAAGTCAGGGTGTGGCATTAAAAATTTAAGGATAGTTTACTCTTTACAACCATCAATAAACATGCGTAAATATCTACTTCCTGTACTTGCTTTCTTACTTTTTCTCAGAACAAATATTTCGGCTCAAACCTTTAATTTTGGACAAAGACACGGGGGTACCGGAAGTGATATAACCAGAGCTACTACTACCGATGCACAGAATAATTATTATAGTTTAGTGTTTTATTACAACAATTTGACAATAGATAGTGCAGGCACACCTAAAACTCTTGGCAACTACGGAAACAGGGATATTGCTATTCTTAAATACGACTGTAACAAAATATTTCAATGGGCCATTAGAGTAGGAAGTTCGTTAAAAGATGGGGGCGATTTTAATAATTCTGATCTTATTGTTGATACCTTAGGAAATCTGTATGTAACTTCTACCTTTAATGGAACCGCCAATTTTGTTTCTTCCAATGGAATTGCACTTTCAAAAGTTAGTTTTGGCGGTTATGATGGGTTTGTGTTAAAAGCAAACAATGCAGGAGTAATACAATGGATCAACCAAATGGGGAGTGCCGCCGGAAATGATGAATCAGAGGGCATCGCATTAGACAGAGATGGCAATGTTTACCTCACTGGTTTATTTTATGCTAACGGAATCTTTACAAGCACAAGCGGACCTAATCAAAACCGGTTAAGTTTTGGAAGTTCGGATATCTTCATAGCAAAATATAATCCTGCCGGTTTGTTACAATATGTAAACAGAGGTGGAGCTAATTTACAAGATAATGGTATTGGCATTGGTGTAGACAGTTTAAATGCTGTTTATGTAGCCGGAGGCTGGGGATGTTGTGGAAACTCAACTGCGCCATTCGGTGCCAATAATATAACTAACACAGGCAACTGGGGAGCCTTTATAGCCAAAGCCGATGCGTCGGGAAACTGGCTGTGGGCAAATAATGCAGGTACCAACAATTTTGAAGCTTTTGCAGATGTGGTAGTGGATGATGTGTATGACAGAGTTTATGTGATAGGGCATTTTAACGGGCCAACAACTATTTCTACCAGACCGGGAGGTACCGCAGTTCCGGTTGCTACCAATGGTAATTATGATGCCATGATTGCTTCAATGGATTTTAACGGTGCCTTGCAGTGGGGAAGGGCTTTTGGAAGTACCTCTATAGAATACGGACTTGGCGTAGCACTGGATCTGAACAGAAATCCGGTGTTTACCGGAGAGTTTAACGGAACTACCAATTTTGGGGGAATAACTTTAAGTCCAACATATATTTCCGGAGCTTATTATGCTAAATATTCACCGGCAAATGTGCTGATGGATGCACAAAAAGTAGGAACAGATACTACCGGAACAGGATTTGATATTCATACCAGTACTGCCGGTCATACTTATGTTAGTGGATATTTTACCGGCACATCTGTTGTTGGCACAACCAGTTTGGTGAGTGCGGGTGCAGAAGATGGTTTTGTAGCAAGAATAGACAATATGGACACCACCTATATTGGTGCAACTAAAACTTCTTTAAGTTGCACAGGTGATAGTGCTGTGCTATATATTCCCAATAAGCGGATAGGTAAATTTAGCTGGCTCAGAAATGATACTTTAATAACCGGCACAAATGGTAACCTGATTAAAACCCTGCTCCCGGGTATTTATAAAGTAATAGCTGAAAACTTTTGCGCACCGGCAGATACCAGTGCCACTTTAACAATTACTAAATCACTCTATTATACCGTACCGGCAATTTCAGATATTAAGATTTGTACCGGAGATAGCGCACAATTTTCTGCAGCAGGCGGAACTACATACAGATGGTCGCCGGCTATGGGTTTAAGCGATACCGCAATTGCTAATCCATTTGTTAAACCAACAGGCAATACCAATTACCTGTTAACCATCAGACAGGGTGTTTGTACCGCATTTGATACCATAGGAGTAAGTATTCAAAACAACTGCTGTTTAACATGCAGTACGCCATATTCGCTTAATGAAGGTGTTGTTGCCTGCTTTCCTTTTACAGGAAATGCAAATGATGAAAGCGGTAAAAATAACAATGCCACAGTGTTTAACGCAGCACTTACAACAGACAGATTCGGAACCGCTAACAGGGCTTATCAATTTAATGGTTTTAACTCATACCTGGAAGTGCCTAATTCTGCTTCTCTGTCTTCTCCATCTAAAAATATCTCCTTTACATTCTGGGCTCAGATAAATAACTGGAATTTTAACGGCGGTATTACTTATACCCCTATTTTAAGTAAAAGCACTAATACTGCTGGTGCCCAATACAGAGCCATGATCAGAAGTGATGGTGCGTATGCAATGGCCGATGGACAAAGCTGGAATGCGGTAATTGGCACTACTACCAATTTAACTACCTGGTATTTCTTTGCCATTACAGTAAGTAATGATACTATCAGATACTACCGCAATGGTGTATTGTTGGGGTTTGTTAAAGGCAATACCACCATTACACTTGCTAATACCACTCCGCTGCGGCTTGGGAGAAATGATGTTAACACTTTATCTTTATTTAACGGAAGGCTCGATGAAGTGAGGATTTATGGAAGAACAATTAATACTACGGAGGTTTTAAAATTATATAACCTAAGTGTAATTAATGGTTTACCTCCACTTAATGCCGGAACCGATAAAAATATATGTGTTGGGGATAGTGCTTATATTAGCCCGGTGGGGGCAAATGGTACTTTTTTATGGACCCCGGCAAGAGGTCTGAATGACTCTTCTCTACGCAATGTATATGCGCATCCGGATACTACTACCATTTATATTGTTAAATTAGATGTTAGCGGTTGCATGAACAGAGATACGATAATTGTTAATACGGTAAGGTTGCAACCTTATGCAGGCATAGATCAAAGTATCTGTTTGGGAGATACTGCTTCTTTAACTGTTTTAAACGGGGGAACAACTTTTGCCTGGACTCCGGCTTATAATATAATAGCACCTGCAAGTGCAACTCCAAAAGTCTTTCCGAAGGCGGATACAAATTATGTTGTAATAACCAGTAACGGTCTCTGCTCAAAGAGAGATACAGTGCGTATAGCCGTTAAAATACCTATCATAAACGCAGGTACCGACAAAGATTTATGCAAGAGAGACACTGCCTTTTTTAATATCACCACTAACGGCACAGCACGCTGGAGTCCCTTAACTTATTTAAGCGATAGTGTAGGTAACAATGTATATAGTGTAGCAGATACTAACATCACCTACATTGTTACAACAAACTACCTTGGTTGCTTTGCTAAAGATACGGTAAAAGTAACAGTAATTAGCCTGCCCATAGATGGTGGGCCCGACCAGTCTATTTGCTTTGGAGACAGTGTACAACTGCACGCCACGGGAGGAGGATCAAATTATATCTGGATTCCAAGTTATAAAATAAATGATACCACATCAGCAAACCCATGGGTAAAACCATTGGTACCAACCAAATATTATGTAGTTTCTTACAATCTTGTATGTGCCCGTTTTGACAGTGTTAATGTTGATGTTAAAAATGCAGCGGCAAATGCCGGCAGAGACACCACTATTTGTAATAAAGACAGTACGCAGTTAAAAGCAACTGTTATAGGACCGTACAGATGGAGTCCGATGGCTACCTTAAGTGATACTTCTTTGCAGCCGTATGCTAAACCACTTGCCACCACAGAATACATACTTACAGTTAATAACGGTGGTTGTATGGCAGCAGATACCGTAAAGGTGGGCATAACTATTTTTAATCTAAGTGCAGGTGCTGATAAAATTATTTGTAAGGGAGATAGTGTGCTATTAACGGCAACCGGTGCAACCAAATTTAACTGGCTGCCTTTATACAATATTAGTGATACCGGTATTTATAATCCTTATGTAAAACCGGCAGCAAAAACCAATTATTATGTTACCGCTTCAAATACACTTTGTATAAGAGTTGATACTGTGCTGGTAGATGTAAATACATTAATTGCAAATGCAGGATCGGATACAAATATGTGTGTTGGACAGAATATCATACTTAAACCAAACGGAGGCACCACTTATCTTTGGCTCACATCTTACAATATCAATAATCAAGGTATAGCAAATCCAACTGTTACTCCCGCTATTGACACTTCATATATTGTTAAAATTGGCAATGGTGGCGTGTGTTATGTTTATGATACGGTTCAGGTGGAAGTTAACAAATACCCTGTTGTAAAAGCCGGCTTAGATCTTAGACATTGCCCGGGCCAGCTTGTTCAAATTCTTGCTTCAGTTACAGATTATACCTCATTGGCTTGGAGCCCTTCATCGGGGTTAAATGATAAATTAGCCATGCAGCCATTTGCTTCTGTTACTGCTAAAAGTACTTATGTGCTAAGTGCACTTAACGGATATTGTTACAGTAGCGATACGGTTGTGGTTACACCTAATCCAAAAGTTACTGCATTTTTTACACCAACACCAGATAATGGCGCCATTCCTTTACCGGTAAAATTTATTAATAAAAGTACCAATGCCCATTTTTATAGCTGGACATTTGGCGAAGGTTTATCTGCCGTAAATGATTTTGAACCAACTTATACCTACCTCAAGGAGGGCACTTATCTTATTACTCTTTTTGTACAGGATAGTTTAGGATGCAAAGACTCATTTGCAACTTCTATCAGCCTCATTGCAGTTGAGCACATATTTGCACCGTCTGCATTTACACCCAATAAAGATGATAATAATGATGAGTTCAGACTGGTATATAATCCGGCACAATTTGAGTATGTTGAGTACGAAATTTTTAATCGCTGGGGTATAAAAATTTATACTACCCATATACCAGGCGGGTCATGGTGGAACGGTACAACAAATGGCCAGCCTGATGCTATGGATACCTATTCTTATATTGCTTATGCAAAAGATCATAAAGGTAAAATATTTAAATTAGATGGCATTGTTTCCTTGATCCGGTAAATGCTTCTGTAAAATTTGTAGTTGTACAATAATACCAGGAGTAAGTATTCATTAGTATGATTCTGATAAAAGATTATCGGTTGTAGTTTAAGTATCCATTGTACTTTTCTTTTTAAGGATAGCGCACTTAATATTCTTTAAAAAAAATTACCGGAAAAAAATCACTGTAAGTTAAAAATTAACCCCTTGCGCACCTCACCGCTAAAACGGAGTTTACCAAATACAGTTCATGATTTCTGAAATATAATATTTTATAAGGGAACAGTTAAAACCAGGCTTAATGCCTCTGATACAGTTGACACAGGCAGTTTACATACCTTATCTTTGCATACATAAATTAGCGTTTGATTACCCGGCTGTTTATCTGCCAGTAAAGGAATATCACTTTTTTTTGTAACCCGGCCAATCAATACATTTGGCATATAGTGCTTATTCAACTCTTCAACATAAATTGCAGCCGCAGGGCCACTTACAATTATCTGATATAAACCTTCATGCCGCTGCTGTATTAATTGCATCCAGTTACTAAAACCGGTAGGAAATTTTGTCATCTTTTCCTGCACCATAGAAATCATTTCATCTATCATATTAAAGTATGCCGGTTTATCAAAATAAAAACCATGTGCCTGCAAACACTTAGCTAAAATACTGTTGGCTGATGGTATCACATCATCATTTACATCAATCTTTCGGGTAATGAGTTCAATCTCCTTTTTTGATTTAAAATAAAATAATTTCTTTTCTTCACTATAAAATAAATCTATTGCCTGAACCAACAATTCATGAGACAATATTAAATAGTTTTCTTCTCCGGTTGCTTCATATAAAACTAATAATGCTTCACACAAACAGGCATAATCTTCGGCAAATGCCGGTATGCTGCTTTTGCCATTTTTATATATTCTAAACAATTGTTTCTGAACCCAAAGTTTACTTGTTAAAAAATCTGCAGCACGGGTTGCTGCTTTAAGAAAAGCAGGATTAACAAAAACCTTGTAGGCCTGCACATACCCTTTAATCATTAAGGCATTCCAGCTACAAATAATTTTATCATCAAGGCCCGGCCTAATCCGTTTGTTTCTTTCAACCAGTAATACTTTATTACATACATCAATAATACTTTCAACTTGCTGTATGCTTTTCCCCGTTAGTTTTTCCAGCTCCTCCCTGCTTCTTGTTTTATAAAGAATATTGTTGCCTTCTTCCCAGTTTCCATAAGTATCAATAGAATAATAAAGACTATAAATAAGCTCATTATCGCCCAGTAACGCCTTTAATTCCTCTTGTTTCCAAACATAAAACTTCCCTTCCACACCTTCGCTGTCGGCATCCAGGGCAGAATAAAAGCCACCTTCACCACTGGTCATTTCGTTTAAAATAAAACAATGAATTTCATCCACTACTTTTTCGTATAATTTATTTTTATTAAAGGAAAAGGCTTTCGCATATAATACCATTAACTGCGCATTGTCATATAACATTTTTTCGAAATGCGGAGCCTTCCAGAAGCTATCTGTACTATACCTGGCAAACCCTCCGGCCAGCGCATCATAAATGCCCCCATCTGCCATTTTATTAAGGGTTACCAATACCGCATCTTTGTATACCACTTCCCGTGTAAAATAATGGTATTGTAAAAAAAACTCCCAGTTATTGGGCATCGGAAATTTAGGTGCGCCACTATAACCACCAAACCTCAGATCGAAATTATGTTGCCAGCCCGAAACGGCATTTGTTACAATAGCCATAGCTTGCTGTTCATCAGAAGAAGTATATGTGTCAAGCTTTCTGATACCATTAGAAAGGTCTTCTGCAAAGTTTACGGCTTCTTCTGTTTTATGCAGATAAAAATCGGCCAGTGAGATTAGCACATTTTCCCAATCCTTTTTTGGAAAATAAGTACCCCCGTGCAAAGGTCTTCCATCAGGTAAGGTGAAAACATTTAAAGGCCAGCCACCCCGCCCCGTTAACAATTGAATGGCATCCATATAAATTTGGTCTACATCCGGCCGTTCTTCTCTATCAACTTTAATACAAATAAAATGTTCATTCATGATGGCTGCAGTGTCTTCTTTTTCAAAACATTCATGCTCCATTACATGGCACCAGTGGCAACTGGAATAACCAATACTTACCAGAATTAATTTATCTTCCTTTTTCGCTTTTTCTGTAGCTTCTTCCCCCCACTCAAACCAGTTAACCGGATTGTGCGCATGTTGTAATAAATAAGGACTGGAAGCGTGTATGAGTTTATTGGTATGTTTATGTGCTGTCATGAAATTTATATTGATGCGGCAAGTTAATACTTAACACAACCAGTACATTAAAATTTAAGTAAATATATCTTATTCCTACTGCCAGGCTTAAAGTTACAAATTTACATTTACAACAATCCTGTTTTCTTTTTATTAAAAAACATACGTGATATTACAGATGCCTATTTTAATTGATAGACTTGTGATACTATTAAACAAATAATTTGACTTCTTTAAATTGAAAAAAAATCATATTCCTATAATGTAAGCATCCAAAATTTAATGTTTTCATAAACTTCATTTTATGTTACTTTAAGGCTACACTTTATCATTAGGGCAACGTTTTTATTTATTATTTTGCGGCACTATGTCATCTGGTATTTTTGCGTTCAAACAATTTAGTGTTAAACAAAACAAGTGTGCCATGAAAATTGGAACTGACAGTGTTTTAACGGGTGTAATGACAGTGGTGAATGATGCCGTTAAAACCATTTTGGATATTGGCACAGGAACAGGACTTCTGGCTTTAATGCTGGCACAAAAAAGTACTGCGTATATTGATGCGGTAGAAATAGACGAGGAGGCATTTAAGCAAGCTTCAGAAAACTTTAGTTTGTCAAAATGGAGTAACAGATTAAACGCACATTTTTGTAGCCTGCAAATGTTTAAAAAAGGCGAACAATTTGCCTATGATCTCATCATAAGTAATCCCCCTTACTTTAGGTTTAAAAAAAATATATTAATTTCTGATAAACAAAGAAGCAATGCAAGACATGATAAAGAGTTATCATTTGAAGATCTCGCTTACCAGGTAAAACGTTTGCTAAAACCCGATGGAAATTTCTGGGTTATATTACCTGTACAGGAAGCTGTTGAATTTATAAAAATTGCAAGTAATGAAATGTTGTTTGTTTCGAACCAAATTTTGGTTCAAGCCAAACCCGGTAAATTACCTAATAGAATTATTATGTGTTTTACCGGGATAGAAACGCCCGTAAAGCAAAATTATTTTTGCATTTTAAACGAAGAGGGCAAACCATCAACAGCCTATTATGAGGCAACAAAAGATTATTTGTTATGGCTAAATTTTAATTAAAACTAATTCTATAGGCAACAAAGTTTTAATCGCTTTTATTCTGCCCATTTTTTAACAGGCAACTCACCAACGGGATTGTTTATGGAGCCTCCTATACATTTAAACTAAGGTATTAATATAGGGAGGCTCCATAAGCAAATTAATGCACCAATTCTTTATAAGCATCCACCTTCATCAATCCATCCAGCTCGGAAGGATTTGTTAATTTAACTTTTATCATCCAGCCTTCACCGTATGCATCGCTGTTAACCAGTTCAGGTGAACTATCGAGGGCAGGGTTTAATTCCAAAACCTCTCCTGATACGGGCATAAAAAGATCACTCACCGTTTTAACTGCTTCAACAGTACCAAACACTTCATGTTGCGGAACTGTTTTGCCTTTAGAAGCAATATCAACATAAACGATATCACCAAGTTCATGCTGAGCAAAATCGGTAATACCAATAAAGGCTGTATCGCCTTCTACACGCACCCATTCATGGTCTTTGGTGTAATACAAGTTTTCTGGAAAATTCATTTTTATTAGAGTTAATTATAACGGCACTAAAATAAGACTTCGGGTTAAATAAAAAAATGCCTTACAGGTTTAATATTTTTTTAGTCTCTTTGGTTACTGCATGTAATATTTTTAAGTTGCCTTATGTAATTTATACGGTTTACACTTATACCTAAAAACCAAAAAACTACAAGGATATAGGTGGAGTCAATAATTTAGTTTTTAAAAAAGTTGCTTGTCATACGCAAAACATTAATGCATCAATTTTACAGGGTATTTTAAACATGTGAAGGAATTAAAAACTTAACTGCATTTAAAACAGGCGTGTCGCTAATCAGTTATTTTACCTTAGCCGTCATGGGGTTTTTAACATTCTTATAGCTTACCAGCTCTGCTTTTATAGATCCCACAAAAATATCTGTTTCTACCAGCAACGGCAATTTGTTTTCATCATCTGTAACCCATAAAGTAAGTGCTTCTTCATCTTTAAATACGCGTCCCTGAATTAACTGTGGTTTAATAACCAATGCTTTAAAAGTACCGGCATCTGTTTTAATTATTTCACGACCCGAATATTTAAACCGCAATAAATAATTTTCGCCATCCATATAAAAATTAACAGGGAATATATCACCAATTTTAGCATTGCTCATATCTGTAGACCGGGCAAAATAGATAGCAGAAACTATATCCTGGGTTTGTTGTTGGATATCAACTTTACCTCTCCTACTGGTTGCGAATCCGTTCTGTTGATCAAAAATAATAAAATCACTGTCAGTATATCCGCCTTCTTTCACCTTCTTAACTGCCTTCCAGGGAATCATTGCGTCCTGATCCAGAAAACTTTCATACTCATCATGCACCTTAAACATCATGTCAACCATACCGGCAGATTTTCCTTTAACTTTAATGTGATAGGCATTGCGGTCATTAACTTTTACGGGATCAGACTCTACCTGAAAATGTGCCGTTCCGCCACTTAATGGGCCATAATGAATTCTATAATTTAATTCTTCCCCAAAAGTAAAAGCATTGTTATTTACTTTTTTTATTTCATACTTAACTTTATTTTGTTGATAAGGAACCTCAATCGCTGTTACTAGCATAACCGTGCCTAAGCACATCATGAATAAAACTTTGTATCCTCTTTTTTTCATACCTGCATAATTACAAACTGCATACCAAATAAAATATTTTATCAAAAAAGAATGAAAATAAAATTTAAAAACGCATATTTTAAAACAGAATTGTTATTCAAATATACCTTCTTAAAAACAGGTTTAATTTAAATCCAAAAATTATCAAACATTAAATTTTATACCTTGAGCCAATGGCAATTCTTTACCATAATTAAGTGTATTAGTTTGGCGGCGCATGTATGCTTTCCAAGCATCGCTGCCGCTTTCCCTGCCACCGCCGGTTTCTTTTTCGCCACCAAAAGCACCACCAATTTCGGCACCGCTGGTACCTATATTTACATTGGCAATACCGCAATCACTTCCGCGTGCACTTAAAAATGCTTCAGCTTCTTGCATGTTATCGGTAAAGATACTTGAACTTAATCCTTGTTTTACGCCGTTTTGCATGGCTATGGCTTCCTCCAGATTCTTATATTTCATCAGGTACAAAATTGGAGCAAAGGTTTCGGCCTGTACAATTTTGTATGAATTTTCTGCTTCGCAAATTGTTGGTTTTACATAACAGCCGCTTTCAAATCCTTCACCTTGCATCACTTCATTACCACATAGCACTTTGCCCCCCTCCGCTTTTAATTTTTCAATTGCATCACTATATGCCATCACTGCGGCTTTATCTATTAAGGGGCCCACCAAATTGCCTGTTAAGGGGTTTCCAATGGTAAGCTGGCCGTATGTTTTAACAAGTTTTTCTCTAACGGTATCATACAAACTTTCATGTACTATAAGTCTGCGGGTTGTAGTGCAGCGTTGTCCGGCGGTACCTGCTGCTCCAAAAACAGTTGCAATCATTGCAAGATGAAGATTGGCATGTTTAGATATAATGATGGCATTATTACCTCCAAGTTCTAATAATGCTTTTCCAAATCGTTGGGCTAATGCTGCCCCAACGGCTTTTCCCATGCGGGTAGATCCGGTTGCAGAAACCAGCGGTACACGGTCATCGTTGCTCATCCATTCGCCTGTTTTATAATCCCCGTTAATTAAACAAAACAAACCCTCGGGTAAGTTATTTTCTTTTAAAACTTTGGCCATTAAATTTTGACAGGCAACAGCAGATAAAGGCGTTTTTTCTGAAGGTTTCCAAACGCATACATCACCACAAACTGCAGCCAGCATGCTGTTCCAACTCCATACGGCAACCGGAAAATTAAAGGCAGAGATAATACCTACAATACCTAATGGGTGGTATTGCTCATACATGCGGTGATCGGGTCTTTCGCTGTGCATAGTTAAGCCATGTAACTGCCTGCTTAAGCCTACTGCAAAATCACAAATATCAATCATCTCCTGCACTTCGCCCAAACCCTCCTGCAACATTTTACCCATTTCGTAACTTACCAGTTT
>JACMQU010000138.1 GCA_014376805.1 Bacteroidia bacterium | reverse complement strand
TACATCACTTAGAAATAGAAAATAATCCTATTATTGCATTGCATTTTTTTATCCAAATAGAGTGGTACAGTTCGTCCAGAATCACTGGTACAGTTCATCCGAAATAAGCAATCGTTTCACTTTTGGGCATAATTGATATTTGGAATACATAGAGGATTAAAAAAAACAACTAAATATTTTAATGGATAAGTTTGTGTTGCTGGACTATTCTTAAATACTATTCAATTTTAATGACCAATAGTGACCTTAAAAGGTAAATGAAATTAAAATGAAATTCATTGAATGCTTTTCCGTCAATATAGAAAAAGGCACTCCCTTTTAAGTATTGCCTTCTGTTGAATGTTAAGACTAAATAATCCGTTGAATAGATTAATTTGCATTTGCAACACGAATCATTTGTTCCTGCAAGATTCTTCTTGCTTAACCTGAAATGCTGTTTTTTTTAATGGCCCGGTATATTGGTTATTTTTCAAACCTTAAGGTTACGGTCCTTCTTGGGTTTGCCTAATAAGTTTTGAATGTTTATATACTATTCAGGTGTATTGGTTACCTGCAAAAGCATACAAATTTTGCGAGCAGTGCAGTGGTTTTTTGTTTCTGTTGAACTTCTGTCGTCGTTAATCTTTGTAATTATTTACTTGCCTTCATTGCTTTAACTACTTTCAGAGTACTGTCTTTCAAAAATTGTTTATATGCAGCACTTTCTGCGCCATATATTGCCATTTTACCTTCCCTGCTATTATGTACACCCCAACCATAACGCTTTGTTAATGGAGAGGCACGAAAACAGGGTTGTCCTTTTGAAAAAAAAAGTTCTCTTGCTTTCATATATCCACTTTTAATGATTTCGTTTTTATCTGCAAAAACTTGAAATAAAATATCATCTGAAGTGTATTTGTAAGGGTTCTTATATAACATTTCAAACTGAATGTTTGCTGCAGTTTTCTTTTCTCCTTTTAATGGCGGAATTTCTCCAATTGTTGTCGGGCAGTCTATTGCAATTTCAATAAAAGTATCAATATAGTTGGTTGTATGGATTTTCATTTTCTGGATATTGATTAAAAGCTTCATTATGCCACCCTTATAATAATAACGGATTTCTTGCAAATATAGTCAGGGTTTAAGGCGCTAAATTTTCAATTGAATCCAAATGTAAATAAAAAAGCCAGTAATAATTATGGGCAGCATAAGATTTTTTCTTAATTTATAAAGTTCTCACCTATTCATGGAATGTGCTTCCTGCATTTTATAAACCAGGAAATTAAATGAAAGTTATGTTATAGAACTTAATGAAATTGCGAGTTTTCCTCGTTAAATTGGGATCAGTATGGCTGGAAAATTATTTTACTAAAGGGTTGTTAGAAAATAAATTTGCAAAAAAAACGAATAGAGCCAAAACATTAAATGAAATATTTATAAAACAATTTAGCCAGAATGGTTAATCAAAAAACTTTTTTTGATATTTAATATGTTTAACCTTTTGTACAAAATAACCAAAGCCTACACCAATTGTAATATAGAATCCCTGATTAACAAAAGTTGGAAGACCATCAAGTATATTTTTGTTGTCGCGCCAGCTTTTACTTCCCGGCGAAAATCGATACCCGGCTTTAAATGCCATCATCACTCCAGAAAATTTTTTATTTGCATCCTGTCTCTGACTAAAAACATAATCAGCATTAATACCTATATCGAAAGAAGGAGTCATTAACCGGAAAGTATTTTCATTATTAAGCTTATAATTTCTGATTAATGCCATGCGTGATAATCCGCTACTTATAGATGGATAAAACATAAAATTTTTACTATCTCTAATCAGATAACCAATTTTTAAATGGCCGTATGTAATGCGAGGTACATAAAATTGATCATTAATAAGAGCTTGGCTCTGCTGGGCAATCATTCCTTCCATACCAACAATAAATTTATTTAGTCGCAGATAGTATTCTACTCCGCCACAATAAAATAGGTTACTGAAGGTTTTTGTTGTAGCGGGAGGAATCTGGTCAAGCGTTTTTCCGGCCTCCGGAGCGAATATATAACCGCCTTTAACAAGCACTGCAATTCCTCTTATACTTTGAGCATGGGAGTTAATGGCTATGAATGTAAAAGGTAAAAAAAACATCAGGGTCCAATTTAGACCGGCAAAAAACCTAAGCTTTAAATGTGCTTTAAAATGTATCATATCTTTATTTCTTTTTAAACGGTAGGTTAATCCAAAGAAGTATTGGCAATTAAAAAAGAAATTGTTAAATCTATTGTTTCGTTATCTATAAAATTAGTACTCTTTGTTAAGATAATAAGATTACTAAAAAATGCCCGGATCAGCCTATTGTTCTATATTTCATGGGTTCAAATCCTGAACTGCGGGATATGATTGATTAAGCCATAAATATATTAGCATAAACAGTTGGGTTGAGTAATATTTTTTTATGACGAACATTAAAATATTATAGCTATTATTCTACTATCAATTAAGGTAAAAATTTTCGCAAAAAATTAAAAACTGGAATAAAAAAAGCACACAATTTATGGTATTCTAATGTTACCGGAATAAATTACAAGAGCTGATATTGTTTCAGTTTATTATAAAGGGTTTTGCGATCAATTTCAAGCAATTTGGCGGCTTTCGACTTGTTATAATTTACTTGCTTTAACACTTCCACAATTGTTTTATATTCCGCACTTAAAGCTACAGATTTTAAATCGCTTTTACCAGAATGGGGCTGTACTACCGTATCTTCTTTCTGTGAGGCTGATTCAAGGTTAAATGAAAATTTATCCTGAAATGAGATCTCATGAGGTAATGAATTAAGTTGAATGTCTTCACCATCAGTAAGCAAGGCAACTCTTTTAATAATATTATTGAGTTCACGCAGATTACCAGGCCATCTATAACTTTTAAAAACTTCAATAACTTCGGGAGAGAAGCCGGTTATATTTTTCCCTAACTCTTCATTAGCCAGTCTTAAAAAGTGATTAGCAAAGAGTTCTATATCTTTTCCACGTTCTCTTAATGGATAAAGATGTATGCTGAATTCATTGAATCTGTGATAAAGATCTTCACGGAATTTACCTCTTGAAATAGCTTCTGTAAGTTTTTCGTTAGAGGCAACAATAATTCTGATGTCAATATCAATTTCCTTTGTTCCACCAATTCTTCTGAGTTTTCTTTCCTGAACAACACGTAAAAGCGCAACTTGCGTATCGTATGGGAGATTAGCGATTTCATCCAGAAATATAGTCCCTCCATTAGCAACTTCAAACTGTCCTATTTTTTGATTTAGGGCACCTGTAAAGGAACCTTTTTCATGTCCGAATAGTTCGCTGCCTGCCAATTCTTTTGTTAAAGCTCCGCAGTCGATACTCACAAAATTCTTATTTTTACGCAAACTATTTTTGTGAATAGCATTAGCTATAGATTCTTTTCCCGTGCCACTTTCGCCATAAATGATAACACTATAATTAGTGGGTGCAACAAGTATAATTTGTTTTTCCACTTCTTTTGCCTGACGGCTTACCCCTGATATAAATGAGCCTTTTTCAGTTGATTCTTTTCTAACTGTTTTGCTTTTCTCAACAACTTCATTTCCGGCTTGATTGTTTAATTCTTCTTTTTTATGCAATGCTTTATTAAGTAATAAAAGAATTTCATCCGGAAGTAATGGTTTGGTGATATAGTCGAATGCTCCAAGCTTAATAACATCAACAGCAACTTTTATATCCGAGTAGCCGGTAATAATAATAACCTGTGAGGTAGGATCCTTTTGTTTAACTTTTTCAAGAATGTCTTTCCCATCTGTATTGCCTAATCTGAAATCAGATAACACAACATCATAATAATTTTTTTCTATTAACGAATAAGCTGTACTGGATGAAAATGCTGTTTGCACATTAAATCCATTTCTCGATAGAAACCTATCCAATAAATTGCAGATATCTACATCATCATCAATTACAAGTATATTATACATAATTTAGCCTATTAAATCTTTGGTTTTATCAATTATCTGGGATAAAGAAAAAGGTTTGGTGAGGTATGCATCAGCATTAAATTCATGAGATTTACTTATATCTTCATTTGCACTGATCATACATATTTTTATATTTGGAAGAGCACTCTTAAAATAGTGAATATTGTAGAGCCCGTTACCATCAGGTAAATTTATATCAAGAAATAATAAATCGGGTTTGAAAGATGTAAAAAGAATTTTTCCGCTTTCCAGGCCACCAGAATTATCAATTATATAGCCTTTACTTCTAAGTGCCGAAGTGATCAAAAGATTTGTATCGCATTCATCATTTATCACCAGCACTTTTTTCATAATTATTTGTAGGGTAAAACAAAGATCAATAATAGTTAATTATTCGGGATTTTCTTTTTTTGAGATGTTTTTCTGTTTGCGCGATAGAATGATAGATACTAATTTTTTCAAACCTATACCTACTAAAAAGCCCTTAACACCTGTACCATTTTTAAACATAAATTTATTAAGTAAAAAACTGCTCCCCATTTCAATTCCTTTGGTTACTACAGTTTTTTTCAAATGAGTATCTTCACTCAACTCGTTAACAGTTTTTCTAATTATGGTTGATAATTGTAACGAATAATAAATTTCTTTTACGTTATTCCTAAGGGTGATTTCCTGTTCTTCTTTCATATAATTCAACTTCATAATCTCATGCTTGAGTTCAGTTGAATTGGTTATAATTACTCTGGGCAGTGACACAGCTTCCATATACAAAAAATTTAATCTGTTAAAACGTTTTTAATTATAGCATTGGAAACTGGAACTTTAATAATTTTGCTTTTCATAGCTACAACAATTATAGCCATAAGAACATACACACCAGCCACAATAAAGAAACCGGAAAAGGAACTGCCCAAACATATATTAATCCAAATAGCGGTACCAATGCTAATGAAAGATAATATTAACATAAATAATAATAATAATATAATATAAACTGTAACATCAGCAGTCATCGATGATAACTTATCAATTGCTTTTAGTCTATTTAATTCATATAGCGTATTGATATATGATTTAAGATTATCTGTTAATTCTTCTAATTTGGAGTGTTCGTGCGGTTCTTGTATTTCCGGTCTCATGTGGGTAAAAAAATTATAACTGTGCGTTCTTAACTTTATTTTCCACTTTATTGTAAGTCTGGCCTGCACTATGCATTCCGTTGTTTACAGTTGATTTTACTGTTTCTTCTGCACCATCAATCATCGTGTCTTTCCACTCTAAAAATTCGTCATACTTTTCTTTAGCGGCATCTGTAAGACCATCTGACATGTCTTTGGCACGTTCTAAAAGTTTTCTTCTTGTTTCAGCTCCTTTTTCAGGTGCTAATAAAATTCCAATGGCTGCACCAGCAGCGGCTCCGCTAATAAAAGCTAGCAATGTTTTTAATGAATCGTTCATAGTTTTTGAATTAAAAGTTTATAAAAAAAAATGTTTGTATATTAAACAGGATCTTTGCCCTGGATCACTCTTAAAATGACTGCTATTAGAGCAATTACTAATAACACATGAATAATTCCGCCGGCACTATAGGCAAAAAATCCTACAGCCCAAAAGATGATAAGAACGACTGCGATTAAATAAAGTAGGTTACTCATAGCTTATATTTTTTTAGGTTTTGTAATGTTAGATGTTGAAATTATTATGCCAATCCATTTTTAACCTAAGTATTCATGAAATAATTAAATAAATCCTTTTTATTGGGAAATTTATTCTACATCACTGTGGAATGTTTTCCTTGTGAACCTCTGTATTGGATTCTACAGTTATTTGGCGTGCATCAACCCACTCTGCGTATCGGGTTGGTTGTATGTGTATGTTTCTCATTTTTAATAAAGATTCAGTAAATACTGCTCCGAAGTATAAAATTATAGAAGAGAAATAAACCCACATTAAGATGATGATAACAGATCCTGCCGATCCATACGCACTGATGGTGGCATTTTTACCCAAATAATATCCAATAATATATTTGCCCAGCATAAATAAAAACGTACTGAGACTGGCTCCCGGGTACACATCTTTCCACCGCACTTTTGCATCAGGCAATACTTTAAATATGCAGGAAAATAAAAATGCAATAATGATAAAAATAAAGCCCTGATTTAATATATAAAATAATCCAACCGGAACATAAGGAAAATAATATTCTATTCTATAGGTAAGAGCTGCAATGAGAACATTTATAAGTAAAAAAACAGTAAGTACAAATCCAAGAGAAATGAGTAATGAAAATGAAAGAAGCCGGTTCAGAATAAGTTTAAGAAATCCTCTTGCGGGTTTAACTTTTAACCCCCATATCAGATTAATTGAATCTTGTATCTCCACAAATATACCTGTAGCACTCAAAATGAGCGTAAATATTCCCAACGCCTTTGCCCATCCGGAAGTCTGATCAAATTTTGAATGAAGCATAACTTCATGGATTTGTGTAACGGCCTGTGGTCCTATCAATTCATTGAGCTTAATAAGGAGTTCTCCCTGCACCATCGTAGGGTCGTAAAAAATTCCTGTAATCCACACAATAATAATGAGCATGGGTACAAGTGAGAACACAGTATAATAGGCAAGTGCGGCCGCAAGCTTAAAAATATTATCACTTACAGCCTCAATTCCTGTCATCTTTAAAAGTTTAAAAAAATCTACCACGGATTGTTTGTGTTTTAAATATTCCATATTCGTTATTAAGCAAAAAGAAGTCCTGACAATTAAAGATGATTTTATGTACTTTAAGTGGTTCAAATATATTTTGACTTAGCATCATTTTCAATAAAGTTTCTGCTTATTATAAAATTTACACTTTTTTGGGGTCTTTAACTAAGTAAATAATTTAAATAGATAGATTTGCATTGATATGAAAATGTATAGGATTAGTAAAATACAACAGGCTAGATATGGTTTAACTGTATCTATCTTAATTTTATGTGTAATTCTATACATTGTATTTTCTGTAAATAGAAGACATAATGATCAGTCTCAACTTGTAACCCACTCTGTTCAGGTAACCGCTAATCTGGAAAGAATTTATGCTAAAATTAATGAACTCGAAAGTTCGCAAAGAGGTTATATTATTACGCAACATGAAAGTTTTAAAGACTCATTTGCTACCATTGAAAATAGCCTGGTTAAAGAATTGATAAAGTTGAAACTGTTGTTAGCTGATAATACTAAACAAATTAAAAATGCACACGAGCTTGATTCACTTATCTCTAACCAAAGCCTGTGGCTTAAAGAAAATATAAATACGCTAAACAAAATAAGGCAGTTGATGGGTTCTGTTTCGATGATGAAAGTGGTACTTAAAATCGGTGCCATGAAAGAGATTGAGGAGACACAGATGAATAAAGAAATTTCACTTTTAAACGAATGGTCAAACTGGTCGGCTTTTGTAATTATTATCTCTGTTATTGTGGTGGCTTTTTTAATCCTGATTGCTTATCTCATTCTGATCAGGGAGTATGCAATTAAACTGAATGTTGAAAAAGAACTATTATCCTATCAGGAGCAATTAAATGAAAAAATTGTAAAACTGGATATAAGCAACAGGGAGTTGGAACAGTTTGCTCATATTGCTTCTCACGACCTTCAGGAGCCCCTTAGAAAGATTATCACCTTTAGTGAAATAATAAATCAGAAGTTTGAAGCAATTGCAACACCCGAGGTTAGGAATTACCTGGATAGGATTTCTAATGCAGCTAATAGAATGCGGGTGCTAATTGAAGATCTGTTAACCTATTCCAAAGCTGGCAGAAGCGATATCGAAAAAGTACTGGTAAGTTTAGAAAACATATTATATATCAGCAAGGATAATTGTGAGATGATAATCCAGAAAAGAAACGTTCAGTTTGTTCAGAATACGCTCTTGCCAGATGTGCAGGGAGATAAATTCCAACTGGTTCAATTATTTCAGAACCTGATTTCTAATGCTATAAAATTTACAACGCCGGATGTTACTCCTGTTTTGCAAATAAGTTGCACCATTGCCGGTAAAGATGAATTAGCCACTGAAATAACAGCACCTTTATTTAATAAGTATTTTAAAATTATAATTAAAGATAATGGGATTGGATTCTCTGAAAAGGATTACAAAAAAATCTTTATTATCTTTCAAAGGTTAAACGGCAGAAGTGAATATGAAGGCACGGGCATCGGATTAAGTATATGCAAAAAAATTGTTGAAAATCATCAGGGATATATTCAGGCAATCAGCCAACCAGGTATTGGATCAAGTTTTATTATTTATTTACCTCGCTTAAAAAACATTTAACGTTATATGAAAACTTCTTCTGTAATTAAAATATTATTGGTTGAAGATGATGAAGATGATTACTTCATTATCAAAGATTATTTATCGGAAGCTGCCCTGCAGTTCGAAATCGAATGGGTTAATAATTACAATTCATTTATTGAACATCTAAACAATACGGATGCCGATCTGGTTATAACAGACTATTTGCTTGGTAGCACAAGTGGCATTGAAGTACTAAAAAAAGTGAAAGAAGTAAATCCGGTTCTCCCAGTGATGATCCTTACCGGTAAAGGTAATACTTCCATTGATATGGAAGCAATGAAACTGGGTGCCGCAGATTATCTGATAAAAGGAAGCTTTGATGCTTCTTCTTTGGAACGTTCGGTACGTTATGTAATCGAAAGGTCCAACAGTATAAAAATATTAAAGGAGAATGAACATTATCAAAGTACATTAAGTAAGTTATCAAGTACCGATAGAATTGTTAAAATGCTTGCACATGAAGTAAAGAATCCGCTTACAAGTATTTTGTTATGTGCTGAACAATTAAAAGAATTGTTAGGAGATAATGAAGAGATGGCAACTTATATTGATATTATTGCCCGTAATAGTTCACGTATAAATCTGTTGGTTAGTAACCTCCTTGATTCAACACGTTTCGGTGATGTTAAACTCGAAAAGTTAAATGTAATTGATGTGTTAAAAGCTACTGTTTTACTTGCCACCGATAGAATTAAATTAAGTGGTATTAATTTAATTGAAAGTTATCCTGAACCATATATTGCAGTTGAAATTGATGAAGAGAAAATGAAGATTGCCCTGTTGAATATAATTATTAATGCCGTGGAAGCCTTGGAAGTTGGTAAAGGGTCAATAAATATTAAAGTTATAAAAGATCAGAAAAATGTTCGGATACACATTATTGATAATGGTCCGGGTATGACTGATGAAACGAAAGAAAAACTATTCGAACCATTTTTTACATCCAAGCCAAAAGGATCAGGCTTAGGGCTTGCCTCGGTTCAAAATATAATATTAAGCCATAGAGGTAAGATAGAAGTGGTTAGTAAACCTGCAAACGGCGCAGAGTTTATAATTTCATTGCCTATGGTAGAATAGTTAAGTAGGCTATGATCAAAAAAAAAGCGATACCGTCGGTACCGCTTTTTTTATTGTAGAATTTACTATTTATTACTGTAAATTATCAGGATCTGTCTCTTAAGGATTTTACAGAATTATGAGCCTCCTGCAATTCATTTTTTTGCTTCCGCACGGTTATCCTAATTTCTTCAGGAATATCATGTTCTTCGAGAGCGTCTTTATAAGTATGCAAGGCCACATCTTCTCCAAACTCGCAGGAATTTAAAATCCCCTTACGGTCATTTGCCGTCACCGCAGCTTTAATGTCCATCCAGGCCCGGTATAACTTTCCCGAATTTTTTGTTTCTCCCTCCTTGGGAGCTTCATCAGCAGACATAAATCTTTTCAATTCTGTATTGAATTGATTGCTTTGCGTACTGAATCTTGTAAATAAAGATTTCAGATCAGCGTCTTTGGTCTCCTGTGCAGCAGTTTTATAACCTTCACATCGATCATTATTGATAATGATAAGGTCTTTAACAACTGCCTGTGTTTTGTCGGTTGTAGCGATCATGGTATTGTTTTTTAATTTAAACTTGAAGTTATATAACAAACTTATAGCAACTGATATGCCGAAATTAAAAAACTAAACTCTGATTCAATTTTGAATATTTATCATGGAAGGCCATACTCACCTTGATGAATTAGAACCTCATTAAGAGTAATTATATCCACAAAATTCTTATAAGTTAGTATCAATTGATATGGTAGTTATTGTACCACCTTCTAGTACAATTTTTACAAATTCAGGTTTGTCAGGATGCCTGAGGAAATTTACGCAGTTAATATTTAATATGGAGTGAACGCGGGTTTTTAACGTATCGAAACCCTTAGGTTTTGAAAATTATATATGTGCGCCGTTTGTAAAACACAATTCAATGTTCCTGAGATCTTTTGATGTAGATAACATAACAATAGGAAGTTCTTGAAAGTCGAGGCTATTACTAATTTCAAAAAAACATTTGATTCCATTCTTGTCAGGCATATTTAAGTCTAGTAAAATATGATCAGGGATTAACCTGCTCTCTGTATTTTTCATTAATTATACCCCATCAAAAACAGTAGTAATCTGAAATGGGTATTGATGGTCCTCAATTACTTCTTCCAGTAAGATTTTATCTACTCTGTCATCATCGGCAATAATTATATTTCTTATCTGTGTAATGTTTAAAAAGGGGATCAACAGCACACCTGTTTTTTGTTTCAATTATAAGTAAAAACCACTAAATGGAAATCATGAATTAATATAGTGCATGCCTCATACATTTTTCTCAAATATTTTCTGAAGCAAAACTTCCTCAGTTTGTTGATCCAAATTCTCATCAGCTAAATTATAAAAAGACATAGCTGATATCCTCAAATCAATGTAAACATCTGCACGTATGTATTTCTGTAGGCAAAAGGGTTTATAACAGGATGCTACTTAAGTGATAAATAAATCAGGCACGATTATTTAGTCAAATTACGTATCACATTAAAATTATAATATCATGGAAACTCAAAAAAATCAGGGCAAAGGGGATTCAAAAAAAGATTCAACTTCAAAAAATGCCACTACAAACAAACCGGGAGATGCTAACGCTAAAAAAGGTGTAGCCGGCAAAACAAGTATGGAAGCGAGTAAAGGTAATGCAGGGAAATCATCAGACAAAAACAAACGATAATTTTTTATCGTTAAAAAAACCGTCTCACAAAGCATCTAATACAGAAGTTTTGTTGGACGGTTTTTTTATTTATTAGCTTTGTTGAAATTTAATAAAATCATTTATACACCCGTAAGTGGAAGGAAAGCAAATGATACTACTTTATAAGTATTTATAATTTTAATTGGTGGTTATGTTTTTATCTATATACTTTAAAATAGGGAAGGATATTATTTTACTTTACTTATAGTCTTTTATGGCTTATTAAGTATTTTATGATATCCTTTAGTTCCTTTCTTAAAAAAAAATACCTAAGGATGATCCTATTTCTCTTGCTATTTTTTTTGGCTTTTTGATTCTAACAACGCTTATTTATTTATTTTATCATGACTAAATATGCTTTGCGGGAAACTTCCTTCTTTGCAAGGAAAAATTGAGCTAATAACTCAATTATTTAAACAATGATTATCACAAACATTTTATGGTAAACTCTCAAGAGTAGATCAATGGTTTAATATTTCCCGGCGTGAGTTTTTAAATAATAACGGATCTCTGATGGAATGCGCATTAGGTACAATTAGCGGTACTCTTACAAAATTAAAAGCACCTGTATCCATTACAGATTTACTTGCAAAGGTGCTTTAAGTGAAGTACCCGCTATGTTTCTTTCTATACCTGTTACAGGAGTTGTAAAAACTATTTGTGATCATAGCACTCCTTCAAAACCTTGTGGTTTCTTACCTGGAGATAACATTTCAAAAACTAATCCGAGCCTGTTAAAAAGAATATTTAAGCTTATTAAGAGGGTGCTTTGGGGATTAACTTCTACATCCGAGGAATTATTTGGGCAAATGTTATATAAATAGTCGTGTGTCTTCACCGTATTTGAGGTTGGTGTTGTTTTTGTAATGATAAGTTATTATAAGATTATTTAACAACAGTGTGCATTAAGTTAATGATGTTATAAAAAATTCATAAGTAAGTATAATTTAAAAGATAGCCAAATGGAAAACATTGAGAATGAAAAAATAGAAATGAAAACCATGTCAGCTTGTATGAATAAATTACAAGCAGATGGATTTGTATCAAATTTTATGATAAAAGTTGATAAATTATGTGTTGTTGATACGGATAAATGTTATCGCCCGGAAGCAGTAAAAATTGTTAATTTTTATCGCTTTGAAGGTGAAACGGATCCCTCTGACAGTTCAATTTTATATGCAATGGAAACAGTAGATGGACTGAAAGGAATAATTGCTGATGCTTATGGCGTATATGCAGATAGGGAGATTTCGAAATTTATGAAAGAAGTGGAAGAAATTATGAAAAGTACCATACCGTCTAAAGTTCAAGCCTGAAGTAAATCAGAATTTTTTCTTGCTATGAAATAACCCCTTTTTAGCTGCCTTTTAAGTATAATAAAATTAAAATAATAGATTATGAACCTTTTTGTTAAAAACATGGTCAGCATGCGCTGTAAAATGGTTGTGGAGTCAGTATTAGATGAATTGGGACTTCATTACACAGTTGTAGAACTGGGAAACGTTAAGATAAAAGAAAATCTTAGTGCGGAGCAACATGCCCTCCTGGAAACTACCTTATTAAAATACGGTCTTGAATTAAAGGATGATAAGAAAAATATGCTTATCGAAGAAATTAAGAATGTAATTATTGAGATGGTTCATTATTCTGATGAGCCTCCTAAAATTAATTTTTCTAATTACCTAAGTGAAAAATTAAAGTATAATTATACTTATCTCTCTAATTTGTTTTCGGAAGTGAAAGGAACTACCGTAGAACATTTTATAATAGCGCATAAAATTGAACGCGTTAAAGAATTACTGGTATATGATGAGTTAACACTTTCTGAAATTGCCTGGAAACTCCATTACAGCAGTGTTGGTCACTTGTCGAGCCAATTTAAGAAAGTTACAGGTCTTACTCCTTCTCACTTTAAAAAGTCAAAACCAAAACAATTAATTCCTTTAGACAGGGTGTAATATAAATTTAATATAAATTCTACTTTTCTACAGATCATTAAGTGTGTTGATAATTTATTGTTATCATACTTAATGATCTTTTTTTGTAAATGCTTTTTAATAACTCTATAGGGTTATTGTTACATTCATCAACTGCAAATTCTCCATCTTGGTTTATCACATAAAATTGATGAAAAATAGATCTGCTAAATAATCTCTTGTTGTTGATTTAGTTTTTAATTTTAATTTAAACAGGCTGGTATCAGGCAAGAAGTTTTTCTAATTTCATTTTCCACTTCTCCCAACCGGGCATTTCTTTTGATTGAAGGTCTATAAATTTTTGCGTGTGATTGCGATGTATCAAATGGCACAACTCATGAATGATTACATATTCAATGCAACCTTTGGGGGCCTTGATTAATTCAGGATTTAAAATGATTTTCCCAATAGTTGTGCAACTCCCCCAGCGGGTAGGCATACTTCGAATGGATAATTGAAAAGTGTATGATGATAAAGCATGTTTTAAAATGAACTTCTCAAATAATGGGAGCGCGATTTTAAAAAAGACCTCCTTTGCCCTTAAATATAAAAATGTATAATAAACAAATTTTAATTTAAGTAGGCTATCTACAAATTAACTTTTTAGGCTATTAATGATCTATATCTTTACATCAGTATCATAAGTGAAATGATTGACCCTAAAGAAGCTGAACACACCTAACCCACCTAAAATGAAATATAAACAAATTGAATGTTTGGAGGTCAAAATGGAAATGCGCTATTTGTAATGTCAGGGATTTAACATTTTTGAGAACACCTAAAAACAAAACGGGCAAAAACTAAAAAAGCCATGAAGGATATCTTCATGGCTTTTTTAGTTAATAAGAAAGTACTATTTCTTACCTTTAGGAGTATTAGTGTTTGTTTTTAAACCCCACAGTTCAATATGCGCTTTTTCATCTTTACGATTTGGTAAGGTTTTATATACAAAAACAATTTTCTTTAAATTACGCTCACCACCTTTTAAGTCAATTATCCGTGTTTCTCCCGGTGCTTTAATGGTAGCATTTAGCATTACATTTTGAACATCGCCGCTTTCAAAATAAACATCCATCGATGTGAATTCTACAGGTGCATCTTTAACTTTAAATTTAATAGCGTCAAAGCGATCTGCAAACCATACCACTATTTCGTCGCTTTCTTTTTTAAAATCTACTTTTGTTTCTCCGATTTTGTGCCAGCCTGTTTTGTCACTTGCCATTATCGCAGGTTTTTGTGCAGAAACATTGCTATACATTCCGATGATAGCAAGAAGAATAATAATTGTTTTTTTCATTTGGTTTTTGTTTAGTTGTTAGATTAGTTGTTAGTAGCTTATTATTAAAATAAAAGAACCGCCGTTTGGCAGTTCTTTTATTTTAATACTTCATCGATGGGAATTTTTCAAACTTATTATAAGAGTCCTCAAATTTTTTATAATTGTAACCCTGATAGCCTTTATAAGATGGATTGTTTTGAGTAAGTATACCTGCTACTAATTTAATAGTTCCAAATATCAAGTGTGGAATATAAATGTTAAGATTAAGTATCATTGGTAAAAGTACGATCAATATTCCAAGCAACATGTCAATTTTTATATGCTTTTTCATACCAATCTGGTTTACTATACCAAATTCATAGTCTGTGGCCAAACTATGGATAACTGTTATAATTCCGGTTATAATAAGTAAATAAGAAGCCATTGTATTAGATGTAAAATTTCCAATCCAGGGAGTAAGAATCATTGCTATACCCGAAGTGTAATCAATTAATCCCCTTAATTTAGTATTAATAATTTTCATGAATTAACGTTTAAATTTATACTACTTAAACTAAAAACATGCCATTTTTATATTTTACGTAAAACGTAGTATTTTTTAACTTTAGTAATCTTTAAAAGTTTTAAATCGAGCAAAAAAATCTACATTATTTTCCTCAAATAACCAGAAAATAAAGTAATTAGAGATTGCTGAAATTTTATAAAATATTTAAAATTAAATAAAAATAGCATTATCGTTTTAGGGAATAAATCCAAGTGCAAATTTTTTTTATATTTTTTGATTTCTCGTTTTTAAACTGAAAAAATAATTTATATTCTTGTAAAGAAATATTCGTAAAAAAATAAAAATGGAATTAAAAAGCGGATATCCATTCTGGCTCATAAAAGATGGATTACCTTATGACTATCCTAAACTTGAAGATTGCTTGAAGTGTGAAGTAGCAATTATTGGAGCTGGAATATCTGGTGCACTTACAGCTTATTATTTAACTCAGGCCGGGTTTAGCTGTGTATTGGTTGACAGGCGTTCAGTGGGTTTAGGAAGCACATGTGCCAGTACTTCTCTCTTACAATATGAATTAGATAAACCATTATCAGAATTATCTAAAACAATAGGGATAGAAGCAGCTGAAAATTCTTATCGTTTATGCAGCTATGCAGTAGATAAGATCGGTGAAATCTGCAAATCTATCAGGCATGTTGGTTATACTAAAAGAAGCAGTTTATTTTATGCTGCTTTTAAAAAAGATGTATCACTAGTTGAAAAGGAATATGAATTTAGAAAAAATGCCGGTTTTAAAGTAAAACTTCTTAATGAAAATGATATTTACAACAGTTATGGTTTTATGGCGCCTGCTGCCATATTATCCCAAAAGGGGGCGTGTGTAGATGCTTATAAACTTACGCATGCTTTACTGCAGTATTCAATAAAAAAAGGTTTACGTGTTTACGATCGTTCGGGTGTGAGCGGGATAAATTATAAAACTAACGGGGCTGAACTAATCCTGGAAAACGGTTCTATAATTTATACTAAAAAAATAGTGAATGCAACAGGTTATGAAGTGCAAAGTTTTCTTAGTAAGAAAGTATATAAGCTTCATTCAACCTACGCAGTTATTTCTGAACAGTTAAACAACACAGAAGATTATTGGAAAGATCAGGCATTAATATGGAATACAGCAAATCCATATTTATATATAAGATCTACAGCAGATAAAAGAATTATTATTGGAGGCAGAGACGAAATTTTTTATAATCCGGTTAAGCGCGATCAACTATTAAAATTGAAAACTAAACAACTAACAAACGATTTCAAAAAACTATTTCCGGAGATAGGCTTTATTCCGGAATTTAGCTGGACCGGTTCCTTTGGAGTAACGAAAGATTCATTACCTTATATCGGTGTAAATGAAGAACCATATACTTATTATGCATTAGGTTTTGGAGGTAATGGTATCACCTTTAGTTTAATTGCTGCAGAAATTATAACTGATTTGATATCCGGCAAAAAAAACAGATACAGTAATTTATTTAGCTTTGACAGATAAGTAAAAAAAAAGGCAACCCATAGGTTGCCTTTTTTATATATACAATAACAAAATTAATTTCTGTTATTGTCCTTCTGCTCATTGCTGTTTTCAGTTCGGTATTCCTTACTTCCGTTATCGGAATTGCTATCTTTCTTTTGTGTATTGCCTTTGTCATGTAACGAATCTGATGTTTTATCAGTAGGCATGTTTTTGAGTGAATTCTCTCCATGAGCTCCTTTTGGAGTTTTAGACATATTGTCTTCAGAATCTTCCGTTTCTTCATCGTTTTCTTCGTTCTGGTTTTTTTGATCCTTAGAAGCAGCATAAGGATCATTTCTTTGCTTTTCAGGTGAAGTCGTATCTGGTTTTACTTTCGGATTCTGAACATCCTCTTTGTTTTGATTCTGATTAGTTGTATCCTTATGAAGAGATTCCGGGGTTGTTTTATTTTTGTTCATTTCTGTTTGATTCTTGTTCTGGTTTGATTGAGAATCATGTGTTGTGTTTTCTTCGGTTTTCATAATGTTGTTTTATTAAAATGTGTATTAAAATAATATATCAATTCTATGCCAAATTAAGTAGTTACTGTAAGTCAGTGTTTTACTCAATTATAAGTATTGGAATTTATTGCCCTGAGCAAAAACATCTACATCCTGAGAAAGAAAATACTGTAATTAATAGGTACTGAAAAAGAAGACAAAATACCGTTTAATTTTATAGAGGATACTATTTATTTTGCCATTGTTTTATCCTTAAATAATTAAGTTATCCGCATAAAATTAATTTGATGAGGAGTAGTGGTTTTGCTGAATTTATAATTTTGGAATATAACTTTTGATTTATAAAGTGAAAATTTAATGGCATAATGCTTGAATATGCAGAGGGTTATTATTATTCAACGATATTTGTTTTACAATAAATCCCATTAACGAACAAAAGAATTTGATGTCTGCATTCTCTAAATATTTATTTCGTTTATGTTTTATCGGTATTTCATGCACAATGACGGTGGGTGCGCAGAACAATATAGATTCTATTGATATTTATAATCAGATTCAGGAACATGCGAGCAAATATAAAGTGACGCAATGGATGTATGATGCCGTTTTTACCGACCATCGGGAAGTGATTAAGGATACTGCTTTTTTTGTAAAAGGTAACAGAACAGTAAATCCATATACACCATACAAAGGAAGGATTATCAGAAATATTTTTGTTGAACCACTTGATCCTTTCGGGTATTCGGCCAACGATACTTTATATGCCAAGCCGGGTAAATTTGAAAGGCTGGGAAATAATTTTCACGTATCAACACAAAAGAATGTTATACGTAATTTGCTTTTATTTAAAAAAAACAAGCCGCTTGATCCTTTAGAGATTAGTGAGTCGGAAAGGCTCCTTAGACTCTCTCCTTATGTAAACGATGCACATATTTATATACGGCGGATTAAAGGCGGGGATAGTGTAGATGTTATAGTGGTGGAACAGGATAAATGGACAACACTGGCAGGAGTGGGAATAGATGGAGATAATGTTCAGCTTAACCTGGTGGAGAGGAATTTTTTTGGTGTTGGTCATCAGTTTGAAGAGAACCTTTTTTGGGATAATCTGCATCCGCGCCTTAGCAGCTCAGGAAAATATTCTGTATTTAATATTAGAAAATCTTTTATTACTGCCTCCCTTTTTTATTCAGACCTTGCTGAAACAAAAAATTTAGGCTTTTCTCTCGACAGAACTTTTTATTCTCCTTTGGCTAAATGGGCAGGAGGGCTATTACTTACAAGAAATTTTAATTTATTAAAACAAACTGTTAATGGAGACGTAAATAATATTAAGAAGTACGAGCGACATTTTACAGTTCAGGATTTTTGGGTTGCGAAAAGTTATCATTTAACAGAAAGTAAACAGGCTAAAATCAGTCAGCGGGCAAAAAGTTATATCACTGGTGCAAGATATTTTCAGGTTGATTTTTTTGATGGAGAATCGTTTGTTGTAGATTCCAGTAAGCAGAATCGTGATCAAACCATGTGGCTCTTTAATCTGGGCTTTACACAACGGAAGTATTACCGCGACCGGTATCTGTTCAGGTTTGGAGCAAACGAAGATATTCCGCAGGGAGTTTCGGCAGAAGTGATTTTAGGAACTTCAAAGTGGGAGCAGTCGTCCTTACTGTACTATAATGGCGTTAAGTTTGGAGCTGGAAAACATTTTGAAAAAATTGGTTATATCTCCGGTGGGTTCAGCTATGGTACTTTTTATAACAGCAGTTCATTTGGAGCCGGAGTTTTAAATATTAACGGATTTTATTTTTCTGATTTAATTCAAACAGGTCGTTGGTTTTTTAGAGGTTTTTCCAGGTTTCAGCTTGAGCAGGGTTTTAACAGAGAACCTTATCAAAGTGTAAATATAAATGGAATTCAGATGTATGGATTTAAAAGTCCATCACTTACCGGAAAAAGTAAAATGGTACTTAATTTTGAATTTGTATTATATGCCCCATATGAACTAATAGGTTTTAAGCTCGCTCCTATATTATTATGCGGGTTAGGTACCCTTGGTAACAATCTTGGAGATTTGTTTAATACAGGCGTCTATCAGGCCTATGCTTTGGGTTTATTGATTAGGAACGAACACCTGATTGTAAATACATTTGAATTGTCAATTGGTTTATATCCATTTGTACCCGGAAAGGGTGATTTCATCCTCCGTCTCAATCCTATTTCTTATAATACCGTTCGCGCAGCAGATTTTATAGTAGGTAAACCGGATCTTGTTCCCTATTAATAATAGTTATTTAATTTATAATTGAAAAATTATGGTCGCATATTTGCTTTAATCTAGGTAGAAATTAAAACTAAAAAATGAAAAAAATTATTACTATTTTATTCTTTGCGATCGCCGTATTGAATACTAAGGCAATAGCTGCCAATCAATCAAAACCTCTTTCAATAACCTGTAATAACGAGAAGCAAGTGCTAGAAAAGGCAGAGTTTAGCCTACTTAACACACGTTTACAGGAAATTCGTAACATGGATTTAAAAAATACGACTATTACTGAACGCAAACAGTTGAATAAGGAGGTTTTAGAAATAAAAGAAAGGTTTAATGGTCCCCTAGGCGGTGGTGTTTATATATCTGCAGGTGCCCTTATTATTATCATTATTTTGCTAATTATAATCTTATAACAGGGTATAATTATCCACACATTTAGCAGTGTGGCGTGTAAAAATTCCCCGAAAATCATTGTTATATCTAACCCTAAATAATATGAATACCCAAAAAATTTCTATTAGAAAATTAGCTTTCATTTCCGGCACTTTCATTTTTATGGGGATGGTCGTATACTTTCTCCTAATGAAATTGGTAGGTTTAGATACTACCCCTGAATTACGTTTACTAAATCTTGTGTTATTACTGATAGGAGTATGGTGCACCATAAAATATTTTAATTACAAATCCGGACGGCATATTCAATATTTCGAAGGACTTTCTTTGGGTTTTACAACAGTTATGATTAGCACAGTAATGTTTGCCGTTTTTATAGGAATTTATTTGTATTTTATTGATCCAGTTTTACTTGATGAAATTAAATTACAATCACCAGTCATGGGAAAATATCTTACCCCGGCATCAGCTATGATAAGTATGATTGTTGAGGGTATTGTATCAGGTTTAATTATAGCTTTTGTAATGATGCAGTATTTTAAAGATGATTCATTACACAGTCCTTTCGCAAAACGACCGGATAATTTGAGGCCTGAAAAAGAATAATTTGTATCTCCCCCTTAAATATTACCCGTATGGATAAAATAATTCAAACATCTACAATAAAACAGGATCTTAAGTCAGCGGATAAGCCGCAAGAAGAGTCTGTTGGTTTTTTCAAATCTTATTTAGAATCTTTTTTTACGGAGGTTACTTTAATATCACGTTTTGCTATTCGTTTTTTTAAACAGGTATTTTTGCCTCCTTACGAGTTTAGTGAAGTAATAAGACAGTCATTTATTATTGGTTATAAATCACTCGGGTTGATTGCAATAACAGGATTTATAATGGGTCTTGTGTTAACTATACAAACTATACCCACTATGGCTGAATTCGGAGCTCAATCATGGGTTCCCTCCATGGTAGCTGTTTCGGTTATCAGAGAAATTGGCCCTGCCATAACAGCATTAATATGTGCAGGTAAAATAGGTTCAGGAATAGGAGCCGAACTAGCATCAATGAAAGTTACCGAACAAATAGATGCCATGGAAGTTTCAGCAATAAACCCTTTTAAATATATTGTAGTTACCAGAGTACTTGCTACAACTATTATGGTACCTTTATTGGTTATTTTTTCTGATGCTGTTTCTCTTTTAGGCTCCTATGCAGGGGTTAATATAAAAGGGGATACAAGTTTTTTGTTATTCTTTAACCAGGTGTTTGGGGTTCTTACTTTTAGTGATTTAATACCAGCATTTATTAAAACGTTTTTCTTTGGTTTCGCAATCGGATTGATTCCTTGTTATAAAGGTTATAATAGTAATAATGGCACTCAAGGGGTTGGTGAAGCGGCTAATTCATCTGTTGTAATGGCTTCCTTACTTATTTTCGTTATTGATATGCTGGCAGTGCAAATTACTGATTTATTTGTTAATTCATGATGTCAGAAGCGTCTCATCAGGGTGATAAGGAACCCAAACAATCTCAGCCCGATAATGTAGTAGTAGTTGAGATAAAAGGCTTAAGCAAATCATTTTCCGGTAAAGTGATTTTGAAAAATATTGACCTTACGCTTAATAAAGGTGAGAATGTTGTAATACTTGGTAAATCGGGTGGAGGTAAATCTGTGCTTATAAAATGTATGGTGCGCCTCATTGATTCTGATAAAGGTACGTTGAAGGTTTTGGGCAAGGATGTAAATGAATTAAAAGATAAGGAACTGAACGAACTCAGAACGCAGGTAGGTTTCTTGTTTCAGAGTGCTGCTTTATATGATTCAATGACAGTGAGAGAAAATCTTGAGTTTCCACTAAGAAATACAAAATTTGAATCTGACGAGGAACGTGATACCCTTGTAAGAGATGCATTAGAAAATGTTAAGCTTCCTGATATTATTGATAAAATGCCTTCCGAACTTTCAGGCGGTATGCGCAAAAGATTAGGCCTGGCCAGAACACTTATTCTTAAACCACAGGTGATGTTATATGATGAGCCAACTACCGGCCTTGATCCTATTACCTCAAAAGAAATAAGTTCACTGATTCTGGAAATGCAGAAAAAGTACCAGATGTCGTCTATCATTATTACACATGATATAGAATGCGCCAGAATTACTGCCAACAAAATTGTAATTCTAAAAGAAGGTGTATTTATTAAAGAAGGAACTTTCGACGAACTTAAACAATCAGAAGACGATTTTATCAGATCGTTTTTCGAATAACTAAAAATTGATCATATGAAAAATGGAGCAGGAAATAATATCCGGTTGGGTTTATTTGTTACAATCAGTATAGCATTATTTATAATTGCCATATACTTTATAGGTAAAAAGCAGCAGTTGTTTAGTGATACCTTTCATGTATGGGGCGTATTTAAAGATGTTAACGGCTTGCAAGTGGGTAATAATGTAAGATTTGCAGGCATCAATATTGGAACTGTAGATAATATTGAAATTACTAACGATACTTCAGTAAAAGTAGAAATTGTGATTGACAATGATGTGCAGAAGTTTATTAAAAAAGATGCTGTAGCTGTAATTGGCTCTGATGGATTAATGGGAAACAAAATCCTTTCTATAGCTCCCGGTGGTAGTAAAGAACAAATCAAAAATGAAGATTTTATAAAAACCATGCAGCCGGTAAGTATGGATGAAATATTTGGAAAACTTAAAGCAACTGTAGATAATGCAGCTTCGATTACCGATGATCTTTCAGCTATCATGGGTAACATAAGAAGAGGCAGAGGTACTATTGGTAAATTGTTTATGGATACTATATTTGCAGGAAATCTCGACCGTACCTTAAATAATGTTCAGCAAGGTACCAAAGGCTTTAAACAAAATATGGATGCAGCCCAGAATAGTTTTCTGTTAAGAGGATTTTTTAAGAAGAAGGATAAAGAAAAACAAAAGGAACAAGATAAAATTAATGGTAAAACACCTGATGAGAAACCTAAAAAATGGTGGAAAAGGTCAAAAGCTGAATAACCAGCTAGGTAGGTTATTTTGTATTCTTTTTTTATTGAACAGTAATGTTATACCAGGAATGGTTGGGCTTTGAAAAAAATAATTAAAACAATAGGTAAAGTTTTATTATGGGTTATTATATCCCTTCTCTCTATATTTATTATTCTCCTGTTTTTGATACGATTGCCCGCCGTTCAGAATTATATTTCTCAGAAGGCTACGTCTTTTATTTCCTCCAAAACTCACACTACCGTTGCTTTGCATCGGATATTTATCGGACTGCCAAAATCGATTGTGATAGAAGATTTCTATGCAGAAGATCGGAATCATGATACGCTGATTTTTCTAGGCAAGCTGGAAATAGATGTAGATTTGTTAGGCCTCTTAAAAAACAAGCTTGATGTAAATGAATTGTTAATAGCAGATCTGAACGGAAACATCAAACGGAGTTTACCTGATAGTGCATTTAACTTTGCTTTCATTATAGATGCATTTAAAGGGGATGCAAAAACAAATGTTACTCCACCAATAAAGGATACTACTTCATCTGCCTGGCAGGTATTGGTAAATACTATTAAATTAAAAAATATTAATGCTACATATATTGATGAAGTGAGCGGAAATGATATGATGGTTTCCCTGGGAAATTTAGAACTGAGCATGAAAAATAAAGATATTAGGAACCTGCATTTCGATGCAGATAAACTTTTACTTGCAGATGCTCATGTAAGCATAATTCAACATAAATCCGTTAAAATAGATATTCACGATACAGCAGTAACAATTTTTCCTTCCCTCTCTCTAAATGATCTCCGGCTTAGCAGGTTCAGTTTTAACTATACAAGCATTTCAGACGATCAGTCATTCCGTTGCAAAGGGATAGAACTACAGATTATACCTGAAAAAATTGACTTAAACAGGCAACAGATACAATTAAAAAAAATAACTCTTCATAATGTTTATGCCGAAGTTGGAATTAAAACGGATAGTGTACCTGTTAAAATAATTACGCCACATAAGGATCTTAAAACAGTTGATAAAGGATGGCTTGTAAAAGCTGGCCAGCTAACGTTTAATGATGTGTCTTTCAAATTTGATGTGATTAATAAACCTAAAACAGTATATGGAATGGATTACAATCACCTTTATTTTAAAAAGGTGATGATGGATATGCAAGATGCTGTTTATAGTCCAGAAAGAATTTCTTCCATAATTAAAAATATTTCTTTAAAGGAACAATGTGGTCTCGATCTTATTAAATTTAATGCTACAGCAACTTATGATGATAAGCATGCGGAACTCGAAAATCTAACTTTGGTGACTTCAAACAGCTTTATCAGCAATTATCTGAAGGTATCTTATCCATCTATAAACAGTCTTAGTGATAGCATAGCAGTATTGGGCATACAGGTAAGTTTGCTTAAAACAAGAGTATCAATGAATGATATTTTTTTGTTTGCACCTCAGTTAAGGGATCAGCCATTCTTTGCAGGCAAAAAAGACAAAGTGATTACGGTTGATGGCAATATACATGGCGTACTAAAGGATATTTATTTAGATAAAATTAAGGTTCAGGCAGAGCGTGCTTCTTTGGTATTATTAGATGGACACATCACTGGATTACCAGATGCCAAAAAAGCATTTTATGATATTAAACTTAGAACACTGGTAACAAAAAGAACTGATGTACTTGCATGGATATCTCAAAAAGTTTTGCCCGTTGCCATTCCCGATCATCTCCTTATTCAGGGAAATTTTAATGGATCATTCAGCAATTTTATCAGTGACTTATCACTTCAATCAAGTGCAGGTAATTTTAAGGTGGATGCTAAAATGAATATGGGTATGATGGATACGCTGTATGAGGTAGCACTTCAAACCCGTAATCTTAATCTTGGTTATTTATTGAACAAGCCTGAGGTACTAGGATCAATTACATTAATGACAAAAATAAAGGGTAAAAATTTCTCCCCTAAACGGATAAAAGCAGATGTCCTTGCTGAAGTAGAGACAATTGTATTAAATAAATACAGATATAGAAATATTAAGATTAGTGCGGATGCTTCAAATGGAATTTTTGCTACCGCACTTATTGTTAATGACAGTAATCTCCGTTTGAATATGCAAGGTGGTTTTTCGGTTATTGAAAACCGTGAATCAATTAAAATGGAGGTGAACCTGGAGGGTATAAACCTTGCTGGCTTAAAACTAACAAATGACAATATCCGTGCAAGTGGCAAAGTGAATATAGATTTAAAAGGAAAGACAATAGAAGAACTTTCAGGTGGTGTAAGTTTAAACAGTATTCTTGTAATCAAAGATGATAAAAAGTACCGCATTGATTCTTTCCTGGTTGCCACAGTAAATGATAGAAAATCTTCCTCATTGAAAATGAAAACCGGATTTATCAATATTGATTATGATGGAACAGTAACTCTGGCTCATTTAAAAAAAGCACTGACCACTCATATTGATCATTACTTTAAAATGAATGATACCCTTTTAACCGGTGATACTTCAAATCAGGAGTTCAAACTTACTGTTAATGTGAAGCCACATCCTATCATCAATGAAGTTTTTTTAACAAAGCTTGAAAAGTTTAACGGTGCTTCTATTATTGCTGATTTCAACAATAAAAACCAACAGTTAAACATAGTTGTTGCTTCACCCGTGATCCAATATAATGGCATTAAAATAAATGACCTCAAACTTGAGTTCAATTCTGATAAAAATAATCTCAGTTATGCACTGGCAATAACTGCATTTAAAAGTGGAAGCATTAATATACCTGCTACAAGTTTAAAGGGAAAACTGCAAAATAATGTTATTGATTTTTCATTGGCAGTGGTACATAAAGATAGTGGAAATAAGTTACTTATTGCAGGTAACATTAAAGAGATGGAAACGGAAGAAAAATATATTCTTCATATAGATCAAAATCTTATATTCGATAATAAAAAGTGGGTATTACCTGTAGATAATTTTATAAGTTTTAAGAATGCAGGAATTTACATGCATGAGATTACCTTAACGGATCATAAACAAACAATTATTATGAGTTCTGAAGGTAGTGATGAGACATCGCCATTGAAAATTGTTTTCAAAAAATTTGAATTAGCTACCTTATCACAGATAATAGAAAAAGATACAGCCATAATCAGAGGACAGCTTAATGGAACAATTGAATTGCGCAATCTGCAAAAATCACTTGCTTTTGTTTCAGATCTAAAGATTACAGATATTGTTTATATGCAAAATGCAATTGGCGATCTGGATATACAGGCTGATAATAATTCTGCAGGACAGCAGGGCCGGTATGAGGCGCATATAGCACTTAGCGGACAAGATAATAAGTTAGATATAAACGGTACTTATATGGTATCGGAAAATAAGAAACTTGATTTTAAAATTGATATAGGAAAACTTAATTTAAAATCTGTTGAAGGTTTTACCGGAGGGCAGATTCGGGAAAGTTCAGGATATCTCAGCGGCAAAATACATATTACCGGATCGGGTAGTGAACCTCTGATAAATGGTGATATTGGCTTTAAAAACGCAGGGTTTAATGTTGCCTACATTAATAACTATCTTAACTTGCGGGATGACCATATCAAAATAGATCCTAAAGGAATTTATTTCAAATCATTTACGATACTCGATGCATCGGGTAAAAAAGCCTCCATAGACGGAGCTGTTTATACCAGTGATTTCAAAAAAATGAGATTCGATCTCACGGTCAAAACAAATAACTTCATGGTGTTAAATACCAATATAAAAGATAATGGTTTGTATTTTGGCACAATTATACTGAGCAGTAATATCAGAGTGAAAGGTGATGAATCATTACCTGTTATAAATGCAGAGGCAAAATTACTTGCCGGTACACATATTACTTTCATCGTTCCTTCATCTCAGTTGAGCACCGACAGGGGAAGTGGGGTTGTGGTAATGATAGATACTACTACAACAAATGATATTATGGGTAAGGTTGATACTGCCATTGTATCAGAAGTATTTAAAGGTATTGATCTTACAGCAAATATTGAGATCAATAAACAAACCTCATTTAAAGTTATTGTTGACAGGGTGTCTGGAGATTCATTAGTTGTAAAAGGAGAAGGCTTGCTTAGCTTCGGTATAGACCCAAGTGGAAAGCAAAGTTTAACAGGTACTTATTTGTTAAATAGCGGAAGTTATAATGCTTCATTTCAGAAAGTTGTTAAGCGGGATTTTAAAATAAAATCGGGGAGTACCATAACCTGGAGTGGCAGTCCACTTGATGCAACACTTGATATTACAGCAATTTACCGCACACGCACAGCTCCGGCCGACTTACTGGCAACAGAACTGACAGGCACTGTTGCATCAGAACAGAATGCATATCGCAAGCCCATTTATTTTGATGTAAACATGATGATGAAAGGGCCCTTAATGCGACCTGAAGTGACTTTTCTACTTGATATGGATGACAGGGACAAAGATGCATTTGGAGGAATTGTGTATGCAAAAATTGGTTCCTTAAATAATGATCCGGCAGAACTAAATAAACAGGTGTTTTCATTACTGGTGCTGAATAAATTTGTACCATCCGGATCTTCAACTAATACTGGAGAATCAAGTGCCGTAAATACAATAGCACGAAATAGTGTAAACCAGGTTTTAAGTGATCAGTTAAATCAGTTGTCTGGTAAATACATTAAAGATGTTGAGCTCAATTTTGATATTCAGTCTAACGATCAGTATTCGGCTACAGGAGTACAACAAAATACTGCTGTTCAGGTTGGTTTAAAAAAGCAATTTATGAACAGTAGAATAAGTGTGCAGGTGGGCAGTAATATTAATGTGCAGGATAATGGTTCTACTTCAACAAATGCCAGCAACCTCACAGGTGATGTAATAGTTGAATATAAAATCACTGAAGATGGGCGTTATCGTTTCAAGGCATTCAGAGAGAATCAGTATGCAGGTATTATTGATGGGCTATTATATAAAACAGGTGTGGGTGTTGTTTATACAAGAGATTTTGATACGCTTAAAGAGTTACGTGTAGCCCCCAAAAAAGAAGTTGATCCTCAATAGAAAGAATGAAACGATTATTCATACCCTTAGTATGGTGTTTTTTACTCATAGCAAGTTGCACTGCATTAAGGCATGTACCTAAGGAAGAAAGCCTGTACACCGGGGCTAAAATTAAAGTAATCACTCCAGGTAAAGTACAAGATCAAAATGATGCCACCAAAGCTGTAAATGAATTAATCAGACCAAAATCCAATACAAGTATATTGGGTTCACGCCCCCTCTTATGGTTATGGTATGTTGCCGGGAAAAAGAAAAAAGAAAAGGGTTTTGGTCACTGGCTAAAAAAGAAGATGGGTGAGCCACCTGTCTATTTTAGCATGACTGATCCTACACTTGTTTCTAAGGCGATTGATGCAAAATTATATAATATGGGTTTTTTTAATTCATTTAGTCAGTACCAGATTAATGAAAGTAAGAGCGGAAGAAAAACAACGATCACGTATCAGTTATTTATGACCGAAGCCTATACCTATAATGAAATAATTTATACCAATGATAAATCTGATTCTTTGTCTGAATATTTAATAACAGATCAGAAAAGGACTTTGTTAAAAACCGGAAAACGATATGACCTTGATGTGTTGATAAAAGAAAGAAGCAGAATGGATGAAACATTAAAACATAATGGGTTCTATTATTTTAATCCTGATTATATTTTGTTTAAAATGGATACTGCTTTAGGGCTGGGAAGATTGAATTTGTATGTGACAATTAAACCTGAAACGCCTGAAAAATCAAAACTAATTTATAAGATAGCCGATGTGAATGTTTATCCTGATTACAAGCTTGGACAAGATTCACTGAATGGAACCAAACAAGTGATTGATACTACTAATTATTATGATGTAACAGGTTATGTAAGACCGGAACCGGTTATAAGAACTATCTTTTTAAAAAATAATGTCGTTTATGACAGACGTAAACATAATATTACATTGAATCGTTTGAACGGATTGGGTATATTCAAGTTTGTAAATTTGCGAATCACCGATAAAGATACAAGCCCCGGCAACTGGCTATCTGTAAACATTTTTTTGATCCCACTGCCCAAAAAATCTATAAGTGTAGAAATGCAGGCGGCTTCGAAATCAAATAATTTTATAGGCCCTGCTCTTAACCTCAGTTTTAGAAACCGCAATACCTTTAAAGGCGCAGAACTGATGATCTATAATTTACGTGGCTCATTTGAAACCCAATTGAATGGTGTTTATAAAGGAAGATTTACATACGAAATAAATCCCAGGATAGAACTGTATGTGCCCAGGTTCATGCTGCCCTTTAAATTAAAATTTAAAATTAACAGTAATTTTGTACCCCGAACTAAATATATTCTCGACTATAGTTATATGAGTAGAGTAGGGTATTTTAACCTTAATTCAGTTAAATTAACATTTGGATATAAATGGAAACAAGCACTTACCATTGACCATGATTTAAGTTTGATAAGCATTAATTATTTTAGATTAAGCAAACCATCAGAAAATTTCCTTAAACTCATAAATGGCAATGTTGTTTTAAAGCGCCGTTTTGAAGAACAATTTATAGCAGGCATTGCTTATTCATTTTTTTATAATGAACAGATAAAACGACTTAAACGTAACCAGGTTTATTTTAATGGAAATATTGAAACTAGTGGTAATACCATTTCACTTTTCCATAAAATAGTTCCAGCTCAAACTTTACCAAATTCAGATGCTGCAAGAGTTTTTGGGATCAGATATGCGCAGTTTATAAGGGTTGATATAGATGTGCGTGATTATTTTAAACTTACAGAGAAAACTATGTTTGCATCAAGGTTTATTGCGGGTTGGGGTTTGCCTTATGGTAATTCGTCAACGATGCCCTATATTAAACAATTTTTTTCGGGTGGTGCATACAGTGTTAGAGGTTTTCAGGCATTTTCAATTGGGCCGGGTGCCTATTCACCCCCCGATAGTTTAAAACGTATCTTCTTTCTGCAACAAGGCGGTGAAATAAAATTAGAAGCAAATATTGAATATCGTTACCCTATCTTCGGTGTTTTAAAAGGCGCATTGTTCATGGATGCAGGTAACGTATGGCTAAACAAAACAACTTCGGAAATTCCGAATTCTGCATTCTCGTTTAACACTTTTTTGCCGCAAATTGCTGTTGGTATGGGTTCAGGGATCCGTGTAGATCTTAGCTTTTTTGTTTTACGTCTTGATCTTGGAATTCCTGTAAGAAAGCCCTGGCTCCCGGAAAAACACAGATGGGTTTTTAGAGAAGTTGGTTTTTCTGATATTGTATTCAATCTTGCTTTCGGATATCCGTTTTAATTCAGGTATAAATTACCTTTCTTAAGAAAAAACAGTTAGAAGGGATTTTTAAATATTTATAATGGATAGTTGGATAAGTACTTTTGGCAGAAAAGTTTATTATATTTTTGAAGAAAAAAGTCGGCAATTTTAATTTTTTTCTGAGTAAATATATCTACAACAATTTGCCAACCTGATTTTTTAAACTATTCAGAATTTATAGCAAGATATTAATGTAAGGCTCCTTTGCATATTTAATTGGAAGTGTTTAAATTTAATATTTGGATAACCGCTAAAAAATTTACTGCGGCATTATTTTATTGATAGTACAAGTGGATTCATTAATCTAAAAATCTCAAACCAAAATATTATGAAAAAAAATTTAAACAATCAGGGTTTTCAATCGATGAACTCTGAAAAAGAACGCTCAGTTAACCGCAAGGGTAACTCAAACAATAGTCTGGGTTCTGAACAAAATGAAAGTTTTAGAAATGAAGGGAGTTATAATGAAAAATCAGAAGGGTCTTACCAAAAAAATCGGGGTGATGACAAGGCTTATAATAGCAACACACACAATAATTCATCGTCGGGTTATGGCAACAATAACAATGGTAACTACAATTCAAATGATTGGGGAAGACAAGATGAATACGAAAGGTTTCGTGAGATGAAAATGGATGATGAAGAACATGGAATACAGTCATCTTTTAAGAATGCGAACGATGACAATACTGATGAAGAATCGGATTATAATACAGGTACACGTTTAAATTCAGCTTCCTATAACCGTTCAGGTGATAATAGTAATGAATATGCACCTCATAACCGTATGAATTCACAACCGGATAACCGCAGCAGAAGCAATAACAGAGACAATAACAGAGGCAATGGTGGTGACAATTTAGAAAGTAATTATGATTCTTATTCAGACAGAGGAAATAATTCCGCTGGCCGCGATTACCCTGGCTCAGAAAACGAATCGGGTAGAGGAGGTAATTCAGATTTTGGAAATGAATATGGATATGGATCAGGAAGAGGAAACAATTCAGGTGATCGTAATACAGCAGATGAATCAGGCAGAGGAAACAATTCACGAAACAATTCACGAAACAATTCGGGAAACAATTCAGGAAACAATTCTGATAACCGCAACAGTTCAGGATATGAATCAGGTAGAAGTAACAATTCACGAAACAATTCAGGAAGCAATTCAGATAACCGCAACAGTTCAGGATATGAATCAGGTAGAAGTAACAATTCACGAAACAATTCAGAAAGCAATTCAGATAACCGCAACAGTTCAGGATATGAATCAGGTAGTGAAAACAATTCAGGGGATCGTAACACAGGATATGAATCAGGCATAGGAAGCAATTCAGGTTTTGAAAATGAAAATGGATCAGTAAGAGATAACAATTCAAGTGGTCGAAATTCAGAATATGAATCAGGTAGAGGAAGCAATTCGCCAAACAATTTACCAAACAATTCATATAACCGTAAGAGCTCAGGATCTGAATCGGGTAGAGGGAGTAATTCAGATTTAGGTAATGGGTATAGTTCAGGTAGAGATTGGGGAAGCAATTATGGTTCAGGAAGGGGAATGACTGCGGGTAACCGAAATAGTTCAGCTAATGATCATGAATCAGGAACCAATAATAGAAATACTTATAGTTCCGGAAATGAGTATGGTTCCGGAAATAATGAGTATGCTTCAAACCGGGGAAGCGATAGAAGGGATTCCAGTCAGCAGAACAATCGCAATACAGAGGGTAATTCAGCTAATTCACACGATCAGAACAAGAGTAGCCGAAGCTATGGTAACTATAATACCAATGCGCAATTTTATAATTCTGGCAAGAAAGGTAATGGACATTTTGAAGGTTTTGATGATGGGGAGAATAACAACCGTTGGGGCGAAGACAAATCTAATGAAGATAGCACTTCATCAGATTCAACTTATATGAGCCGTTCAGGTAAGTCAGGTTATGGTGGCCGTTCACAAAAAAAGTCGAATTCAGATTCTAATAACGTAAAAAGATAATTAAATTATAAATGAACCCGGATAAATAAAATTATATACCGGGTTCATTTATTTTATGCTAATCTAAAATAATAAAACAATGAAATCAATTAATAAGAATGACGCTGCAAATAATGCAGACAATATAACAACAAAAGCTGCTGGAAACAGCCATAGTGATACTGGTGTTTTGCCAACAAACAGTTCTGATATGCTCAGTACATTAGCAGATAAGCAAACTGCTTTTACGGATAGGCAAAATAACTTATCAGACTCCCAAAATATTTCTGATAATAAGGAAATAATTGCGACTGATAAATTATCAAATTTAACGGACAAAAAAAGCACAAATGATAAACAACAGGAGCCGTTATTGGAAAAATTCTTTGTTAATATGCTAAAGGATATTTATTGGGCTGAACAACACTTGGTAAAATCATTACCGAAAATGATGTTAGCTGCCACAACTGAAGAGTTAAAAGATGCTTTTGAAGATCATTTATATCTAACACAAAAGCATGTTACACGTTTGGAAAAAGTATTTAATCTGATTGGAAAAAAAGCCGAAGGTAAAAAATGTGAAGCCATGGAAGGTTTGGTGAAGGAAGCTGAATCCATTATTGCAGAAACAAAAACGGGTACAATGACACGCGATGCAGCTCTTATTATTGCAGCTCAAAAAGTAGAACACTATGAAATTGCTACCTATGGCGGTCTGGTTCAACTGGCTATTACCATGGGCTTGAATAAAGTTGCAGATATTCTGGATAAAACGTTAATGGAAGAAGAAAAAACCGATCGTGACCTTACAGACATTGCTGAAAGTTCTATTAATCTGAAGGCAGATAAAGAAGAAAATTATTCATGGAAAAAGGCTGATCTAAAAAACGAAAAACAAGGGGAAGTTAAGCTTCAACTAAATAGAAAGAATCAGAAAGGTGAGGATGAAAGTTTAGAAATGAAGTAATAAAAATAATATTTTATGGGTTCGGGCCTGTAGGGAAATAAATAACCAATCCGTCATTTTTTGTATCGGGTTAATTTTTATTCTTTTCTACAGGCCTTTTGTTTGTTAGAATGTGTTTGTATGCTGAACCTGTTTTATTGTATAAACCTTTATTTCAAACTTTAATAAAAAAATTATACAGTAAACAGCAATAAATTTGTTAAAATAAAAAGCTTTTAAAATTTCAGAATTGTAAACAATTTATAAAAATATAAGTAATCTTTAAAAATCTGTCCTGAATATTTTCCTGACTTATTTTATCGATTTAAAATTAAGTGAAGTTTGGTTTTCTCATCCTCCAAATGTGAAGTATCTCGAAATTTTTAATTCACCGGGAAATTCAAATATCCTAATGATCTTATGTAGTATAAGCTGTTAATTGTTTTCTTTTAGAAATCTTTACAGAAATTGGTTATTTGTTCTAATGTATAATTTAAAGGTATCCGATAACTTATTCTGCATTTCTAAAACAATGATGTTTTAAACCAGCAACGAATATTAAACTATTTGTTTTTACAAGTATTTTAAATAGCATTAATCGGGATTTCAACCACTTAAAAAATTACTTGTGGTTAGTTTTTTAGGCTCAAAAAAACAAAAGCAGCAATTCTTGAATTGCTGCTTTTGCATCTGAATTGATTAGCCCAAATTTATTTATGATCCGAATGTTTGTGATCCGAATCGTTATGGTCGGAATGTTTATGATCTGACTCATCATGTTCTGAATCTGCAAATGGTCTATTCAGGGCCTTTATTGCGGTATATTTAAGTCTCACATTGTTAATTTTTTTCATTTCAGCTTCTGGAATTTCATGATTTTTTTCAAAACCTTCTCTCATATAATTCATGTTAACCCATAAATTATTGATGTGATTCCATTCTTCTTTAGTATAAGTATCTTTGTTCTTTTCAACAATATCATAAAAATGAACATAGACCAATTGAATATTGTGAGCAGTTAAACTTTTAAGTTCAGTGTCAGTGCCTGAAGGAAGCAATTTCATCTTAAAATTGTTAACTTCAGTCAATTGTTTTCTTTCTTCCTGCTTAGCGTTAAATTCGTTTTTATATGCTTCCCAATCTGCTACAGATTTATTATAAATCTCTTTAGATTCATTATCCATTTTTTCTATATCCTTTTCTAAAAGGGTTTTTCTTTCATTGTATTCACGATCCATATCTTCCCATTTTTGATCGTAATATTTTTCTGATGCAGTTCTGTGTTCGATTACATAAGTGTTGAAATTGTCCAGATCTTTTCTTTGGTTTTCTTTACCATTATCGCTGCAATGTGAAAAGGTAAAAGTGGATAGCAATAGCACAATTATTAATACTGCGTTTGCTTCGGTAAGAATGAAGGGTTTTGTTTTCATGTTTTAATAAGTTTGGGTTTTTCCTATAGCTGCAATCTATGTGCCTAAACTATTATATAATAATTTAAATGGTCTTTATAACTTTTAATAAGTTACAAAATTCCTGAAAATTTTATTTACTTCTTTAGGGCTTGATATATCCAGGTATGATGACTCTGAAAAAAATTAATTTCATTTATTTTAAGATTATGTTTTTTAATATAAAAATCCGCGGTGTGTAATTTTATTCTTATATGTAGATTTTATTCCCTATAATATTAATAAAAAAAGTCCCGAATTGTTAAATTCGAGACTTTTTACCCCTATGAAATTAATGCCTACCCCAGACATTAATGTTTTTATATATAAGCTAGTTTATTTTGTAATAACTATAAACTTTGCTTCTAATTCTACTTTTCTTTTTCATGTACGTCCGGTTTTTAAATTTTTTCAATTCCATGGCTTAGTTTCTACATAATCTTACTATGGAAACATTAAAGGAACTTATACCTTTATTAATCAAAAACTTTGCCACAGCATCTGTACGGTCTTTAAACAGAGTTATGTTTAGTTTATTTGATGCAACGTTATCAGTATTGCAACCGATTAAAAATTTATAAATGGGATTTTCATTTACAGGGCATTGATTAATATTATAAGGAATACTATCTTTATCAGAATCAAGGCAACCTTTTGTAGCAGCAGTTCCGATTCATCCAAGGTATTCATCCAATCAACAATTATATCTTTGTCCTTTATCAGGAGGGTAACCTTTATTATCAACTTCAATAGATTTTGGCGTGCCTGCACATTTATCTTTATTATTTGGAATACCATCCTCATCCGTATTGCTTTCTTCTTTTATAATATTTCCGATATCGAATTTACACTTAAGTATGGCAAAGGTGCAGAGCATTTAACCTTTAAAAGTTGTGAAGGCCTTATAATACCCAGGTTATCCTTAAGTACCCATTACGGTAAGTTTAAAAGTGAAATTTAAATAACAGCATAAAGTTATATCACCTATAGCATTTATCTGTATGGTTTTACGGTTAAAGTCAACGAAACCCTTACCAAGAACTAGGGCATCTTCGGGAGTTTGTAAGGCTACTCCAAAATCTCACTTATGTTAATTTAATTGCGTTTGTGAATTTAAACAAGTGCTGGTGAGCCATAAAATTATTAGGTTAGAATATGCTACTCCCCAAATTTAGTACCACTGGTTAAGATGAAATCGAGTACATTTAAAACCAGTAAAAATGAAAAAAAACAGAAGGAAATTTACTTCCGCATTTAAGGCGAAAGTGGCAATTGATGCCCTCCGGGAGCGTGAAACGCTTACAAACTTATCCACAAAGTATGAGCTGCTCCCGACAATGATTAGCAAAT
>JACMQU010000011.1 GCA_014376805.1 Bacteroidia bacterium | reverse complement strand
ATCATCATTGCAAACACTTACAACGGTATCTGGATCAATTTTGCTATCCGTTTAATAGACTTAAGTATCCTCAAACACTCTTTCATAAATTGATAGAAAGAATGGTTTTCTGCCCACCATTAATTCCGCAATTTAGACGGAGTGCGTAAATGCCTTATTCTATTAAAAAATTATAAAAGTACCCATTTTGATAGTGAATGCCAGTTTTGGGAACGCAAACCATTTAGTGCAAAATGTTTAACAAGGATGTAGTAGAGCAAAAGCTAGACTATATTCGTAATAATCCGAAGAAGGTGGGATTGTGTGTGTTACCTGAAGATTATCATTATTCGTCTGCCAGCTACTATTATGGTATGGGTGATCGGTGGAATATGATTAACCCCTATATGGAGCAAATGTAAACTGGTTTGTTGAAGTGGTGCTGTGATAATGGCAACAACAAGGAAATTGCCACTTTAGGTATAATTTGCTGTCTATTAGTTGGTGTGGTACGGTGATACAGTGAGTTTACCTTAAGTTCTATATTCAAACCTCTTAACGTTAGGCGGATTTATTTCAAACTTTATCTTTTCTTCAATCAGGTCATAGCCTCTCTGCATCCTTAGCCAAAAATCAGCATTTCCACCAAATGCCTTTTCCAGCCTTAATGCGATATTAGGAGTAATAGATCCCTTGCCGTTGGCTATTTTCGATAAAGTAAGCCTAGATACACCTAAAAAGGCTGCGGCCATACCGATACTTAGACCGTTTGCCTCTATAACATCCTCTTTCAATATTATGCCCGGATGTATGTTTGTTTCGTTTGCTCTTTCCATTTTAATGAGTATCTAAATAATCTAAATCATAAGCGTTACCATCTTCAAATCTAAAAATTACCCTGCAGTTGCCTGATATATCCAATGACCAAAACCCTTGTAGGTTACCTTTTAATGGATGGGGTCGTAAGTTTTTAAATACCTCTAAATCTTGGGGTACTTTCTCTAGGTACTGAATAATGTTTAACACCTTATTAATTCTGTGTACGTGTTCAGATTGTAACTTACTAGTATCGCCTTTAGTCCAGAATAATTTTAAGCCCTTATGATTAATTGATTTTATCACGCTTTGTATTGTATATCGCAAATATACAATATGCAATAATGCCAAACAATTTTTAGATCATGTTGGCTTATCCTTGGTGATAAGTGGAACATGATTACTCATTATATGGAGCACATGTAAAATCTAGCTTGTTTTAAGGCTGCGGTCATAACGCCGACACAAGGGAAACTGCATAAGTTAGTGGTGCGGTGATAACACCGACCACAAGGAAATGGTTTGGAATATTTTAGGGAACAATAAATTTGTTTCCCCTGTCGGTTAGCTAAAAAATTATAGAAGTACCCAGTCTGATAGGGAACACCAGTTTTGGGAACGCAGACCATTTAGTGCAAAATGTTTAAAGAGTTGTATTAAAGCAAAAGCTAGACTATATTCATCATTATCCGGTGAAGGCGTGATTGTGTTTGTTCCTGGAAGATTATCATTATTCCTCCGCCAGATACTATTATGGTTTGGGTGATGGGTGAAATATGATTACTCATTACATGGAGCACATGTAAACTTGTGTGTTTGAGTAGTGCGGTGATAACATTGGACATAGGGTCAAACTTAATTGAAGATTCAATTCATCTAGATACGAACCATGGCTTAGCCCCTGATCCAAAAATTAATGAATGTGTATCAATTTGTATTTCTTGACCGTATTCCCAAATCGGCAAAAGCCCTAATTTAGCTTACAAAACTATAACTCTCAATTCACATTGAAAACCGCTGCTTTCACATTTCTGCTAGTATGTACCATTAAGGCTTACTAGTTTTACCACTAGTACAATAACACTAACTTAAAAGAGAAAATGATGAGAAAAATTAGATGGTCAGTATTATTTTTAATTCTTCAATTGGGTTTTGCAACTGTTAACGCTTTTGCACAAACAAAGAATCGGATCATATTGACAGGCAAGTTTGAGAATTTTACGGGTAATTCTTTAGACCTTTATTTAACTAATATATCCTTGGGGGATGTAAATCATAAAATACCGGTTATAAATGGTGAATTTACCATACCTGATAGCCTGATTACAACTGCCCAGACAGGAATCTTGGCATTCAAAAATACAAATGACTATCTGCTAATAAGTGTTCTATTAGCTCCAAAATATCGCATTTCTTTAAAAGCGGACGCTTTAAATACAATTAGGTTCTATGAAACATTCGTTTGGTCAGGACACGGGTCGTTAATTAATAATTTTTATTCTGAAATGAATAAAAATTTGTGGGATTTTGATGAATCTGGGAAAACTGACTTTGATATCTGGTTTAAGGTTACCAGGAAAACCACGGACTCTTTATACCATAAATACAGTAATACATATAAGGATGTTCATGATCCCAATTTCAGCTACTTTCAGAAGATTATTTTTTATGATATACAATTCCACAGACTGAATAACTTAATGCGACGAGCATGTATCATGCTGGACCATAAAACTCCTGAGGAAGTAAACGATTATATCAAGGCAAATTATGATCAATCCATTCTCAAAAACATTTCTGATAAACAATTCTTAGCCTCAGCAGACTATCGGAGACTCATGAGCGCCTCATTTTGGCATCTCTTTTATCTGGTAAAATATGATGATAAAGTGCATCCTGACGTCAGCCGAACTAAGTACCAAATTTATTTAGATAAAATCCTACAGGTATATAAAGATGAAGTTAGAGATTATGTACTTTACAAATTCATCCATTTAAATCTGGTAGAAGCTGTAAGTTCTTACGAAGAATTTCGTGAGCGTGCTGCTCTAACTATGCCAATTTTGAATAGCTTTAAAAACAAAGCTTATAACAATAAATTAATTCGATCAATTCAAAATAAGGAAAGTAAATTAGTGAGAGT
>JACMQU010000137.1 GCA_014376805.1 Bacteroidia bacterium | reverse complement strand
GTACGAAGTACACTTTCTTCGCTAAAGCTACGGTGTACGAAGTACACTTTCTTCGCTAAAGCTACGGTGTACGAAGTACTCTTTCTTCGCTAAAGCTATGGTGTACGAAGTACTCTTTCTTCGCTAAAGCTACGGTGTACGAAGTACTCTTTCTTCGCTAAAGCTACGGTGTACAAAGTACACTTTCTCCTTAACATGGGTGCACTGCGTGCACCATAGCTTTAGCGAAGGTGTAAAAAAAATCCCCTTCGTAAAAACGAAGAGGATTTTTAAACTATAACGAAACGCGTTTAAACGTTTTTACACTTAGTCCTTTGCTTACACCATCGAGCATTTGCGCGATAGACTTACTACTATCTTTAACAAACTCCTGGTTTAACAAGGTTGAATCTTTATAGAACTTAACTAGTTTACCCTGTGCAATTTTCTCGAGCATTGCTTCTGGTTTACCTTCTGCACGTGCCTGATCCATGCCGATTGCAATTTCGCGTTCAATAACAGTTGGATCAACCGCATCTTTATCAATTGCAATAGGATTTAAGGCAGCAATCTGCATAGCTACATCTCTTCCTGCTAAAGCATTGGCTTCGTTGTGAGCCTGGTTCAACTCAACTAAAACGCTTAAGCGATTTCCCGCATGAATATATGGAACGATGTTTTGGCCATCCAGAATTTCATAACGTACTACATCAATTTTTTCACCAATTTTTCCTACCTGCTCGGTAATTTTATCTCCAACAGTTAAACCATCCATTGGCAATGCTCTTAAGGCATCGGCATCTTTGGCTTTATTTGAAAGAGCTATATCGGCAAGTTTATGCGTAAAAGCTATAAAGTCTTCATTTTTAGCAACGAAATCTGTTTCGCAACTTAACTGAACAATTACACCTGTTTTATAGTCAGGCGAAACTTTGGCAATAATAGCACCCTCTTTGGCATCACGATCTGCGCGGTTAGCGGCAATTTTAGTTCCTTTTTTACGTAAAAAATCAACAGCTCCATCAAAATCTCCATTAGATTCTTCTAAAGCTTTTTTGCAGTCCATCATACCGGCACCGGTCATTTGGCGAAGTTTGTTTACATCTGCAGCACTTATACTCATTTGTTATCTGTTTTATAAAATTTAAAAATGTTTTTCAAAAAATACTCTTATAAAAAAGCCATCAGACTAAGTTGATGGCTTTTTTTTTATGCTTCTTCTTTTTCTGCGACTGCTTCTTTATCTACAGATTCTTCTTTTTCACGTTTACGTTCACTGAGCCCCTCAATTATTGCATCAGTAATGTAACGGGTAATCAAAGCTATAGATTTTGCCGCATCATCATTGGCAGGTATTGGAAAATCAACAACTGTTGGATCAGAATTGGTATCTACAATACCGAAAGTAGGTATATTTAATTTAGTAGCTTCTGCCACTGCAATGTGTTCGCGTTTAATATCTACAATAAGCAAAGCAGCAGGTAAGCGGTTCAAATCAGAGATTCCGCCTAATACTTTTCTCAGCTTAATTTTTTCACGTTCAATCATTAAACGTTCTTTTTTGTTGATATTAACATAAGTACCATCAGTAGAAAGTTTTTCTAAGGTTTGCATTTTTTTAATGCTTTTTCTAACGGTTCCGAAATTGGTAAGCATACCGCCTAACCAACGATCGCAAACGTAAGGCATATTAACGCGCTTAGCTTCGTTTTCCATAATTTCTTTAGCTTGCTTTTTGGTAGCAACATAAAGAATTTTACGGCCTGATTTAACAATGTTTTTAATGGCTTGAGCGGCCTCATCCAGCTTTACGGCTGTTTTGTGTAGATCGATGAGGTGGATTCCGTTTTTCTCCATAAAAATATATGGGCCCATTTTCGGATTCCATTTGCGGGTTAAGTGACCAAAGTGCACTCCCGCTTCCAGCAACTCTTCGTGCGTGATTTTTGACATACGGTATATAAATTCTGATTAACGTTTTACGAACTGGAAACGTTTACGTGCCTTTTTCTGACCAGGCTTTTTACGTTCTACCATGCGGGGGTCGCGGGTTAATAAGCCCTGAACCTTTAACATAGGTTTTAACTCGGCATTGTATTTAACCAAAGCACGGGCAATGGCTAATTTAATAGCATCCGACTGGCCTGTTTGCCCACCACCATTTACATGGATGGTTGTATCAAACTGACCGACAGTATTGGTTACTTCAAATGCCTTATTTGCAGCAATCTGCAGATTAAGTGTTGGGAAATAAACCTTGTAATCCTTTTTGTTAACAGTCATGCTACCGGTACCTGCCGTCATATATACACGGGCAACTGCTGTTTTTCTTCTTCCTAATGCGTTATTCACTTCCATTATCTTAGAATTTTAATTCTTTTGGTTGTTGCGCTCCGTGCGGATGTTCTGCACCGGCATAAACATGCAGGTTACGGAACAGATCGGAACCTAATTTGTTTTTTGGTAACATTCCCTGAATGGCATGTTCTACGATGTATGTAGGACGGCGAACCAGTATGTTTTTGGCAACTTCATAACGCAAACCACCCGGGTAACCTGAGAAGAATTTATATTCTTTATCATTGAGTTTGTTACCGGTAAAACGAATTTTATCGGCATTAATGATAATGATATAATCTCCGCAATCAGCATGGGGAGTGAATGATGGCTTATGTTTGCCACGTAAATAATTAGCTACTTTGCTTGCAAAGCGACCTAATGTTTGTCCTTCAGCGTCAATAATTAACCAGTTTTTGGTTATGCTTGCCTTATTGGCTGAAATTGTTTTGTAACTTATTGCGTCCACGCTCTTACAGATTTATTATAGGGGTTGCAAAAGTAGGTCATCTATTTGTAATTCACAACAAAATGTTTAAAAAACCTTTTTCTGCTTTAAATGGTATAGGCAAACATAAGCAATTTTTTTACCTTTAACTGTTGAGAACAGGCATAAAAAGTTTTTATCATGTAAGAAAATTTGCATTTGAACAGCGCAAAAATTTATAATGGATTAGACCATTGTTTAGCCATTTCTATTTGCTTGATCCTGAAAATATATTATCAAATGTTATTTATTTAACAAATTATTAAAGTATTTAAAGACATTAAATTGGATCGAAACAGGAAATTGGCGATCTTTTTAAACTGCCATTGTTATACGGTTATTCCATTTTTTTTTTAAATGATTGAACCAATGCAGACCAATCAGAAACGTACAAATTTTTTATACCTGTAAGTTCCCTGGGCGTTATACATCATTACTATATAAGTACCGGGCCGAAAATCAATAATTTCAGGCATATCAAAAATAAAAGGATCATTAAACTGGCTGCGCGCAGGCAGTGTTCTCTGAACTACAACTTTACCAAAAGAATCAAGAATAAAAAAATTTGAAGGCAAGCCTGTATTCTGCACAAATGTTACACGTAAGACATCATTCTGCGAAACAAAAGTTGGATACAAATCAAATTCAAAGCCTGAGCACGGACCTTCTACCCAGGTATAATTGCCGCTACGGTATTGAGCAATGCAACTGTTTCTATAGGTAATTTTATCACAACCACATACGGGTACATATTCTACCGGACACGGTGCAGTAGGATTAACCCCTAATGGATCTATACATTGTGCATTGGTTTTAACATGAACCAGAAAAAGGTTTAAAAATAAAAGCAATAAAAACGAATTGTTTTTCCAACTCATTAATCTATTTCCGTAATTGGCCATGAAAAGAAAAACTTAGTTCCTTTACCCATTTCTGATTCAATCCATACCCTGCCACCTTTGTCTTCAACAATTTTTTTAACGATTGCCAAACCAACTCCTGTACTTTCAAAAGTATCCCGTGCCTGCAGTGTCTGAAAAATTACAAAAACTTTTTCGTGAAATTCTTTCTGAATACCGGGCCCGTTATCAGCCACACAAAACTCATAAAAATCTTTCACCTGTTTAAAACTTATTTCTATAGTTGGTTCAGGATTGTTATTATATTTAATACCATTGCTGATATAATTGGAGAAAATCTGTTCAATAGCAATTTTTTCAGCAGTCATCACCGGCAAGGTTTCGGGAATAATGATTTTCAACTTTTCGGGTGCGCTTAAGCTTTCTACCAATTCATCAAGAGCAGTTTTGAGTTTAAACACAGAGCTTTCGTGCTTAATTCTTCCGGCACGTGAATACTGAAGAATCCCGTCAATAAGTCCCTCCATACGCTTTACTCTTTTACGCATCAGATCGAGATTGGTTTTGGTATCTGCTTCCATTTTACCTTCCATATCTTCTTCTATCCACATGCTTAAATTGTTAATTCCCCTAAGTGGGGCTTTCAAATCATGTGAAACGATATAGGCGAACTGATCAAGTTCTTTATTCTTTTTCTCCAGCTCCTGGGTGTATAACTCCATTTGCAGTTTGGCGTTCTTTTCTTCAGTTATATCCTGAAAAATACCACGGATGGTATGTACCTTCCCATCTTCAATAAAAGGAACTCCTTTAGTTCTTACATCAATAAGTTTTTTCTTTTGGGTAACAATTTTGGCTTCCAGTTCAAAAGACTCCTGTTTATCTATGGCATTAAAAAAACCCTGAATAATCCCTTCCCGGGTATCGGGTGTGTACATTTCATAGGTTTCATTTAAGGTTGGTTTTTTCACATTAGAATCTATCTCACAGATGTTATACATTTCTTTTGACCAAATAATAGTTCGTGTTTTAACATCAATTTCCCAGCCCCCCAAACGGGCAATGTGTTGTGCCTCTTCCAGTTCATGCTGCTGTTTCATTATGGTCTGTTCAATCAGTGTAGCTTCAGTAATATCAAAGTTTACACCAATAATGCGATAAGGAGTACCATCATCATACCTAAAAGTTTTTGAGGAAGAGGAGATGTATTTTATTTCTTTTTCTTTATCAATAACTCGGTAAACATCTTTAAAATCATAACCTCCTTTTAAAGCCATTGCCAATCCATTTTTTACTTTTAAAGAGTCATCCGGGTGTATTGTGCTTTCGAAAGCTTCAAGGTCGCTTGAAAACTCTTTGGGATCAACATTAAATATTGTGTACATAGATGGATCCCAAAGCAAATCATCATCTGTAAGATTCCAATCCCAGATGCCCAGGTTAGCAGATTTAATAGCAAGTGAAAGCCGTTCTTCACTTTCCTGAATTTTTATTTCTACTTCCTTTCTTTTGGTAATATCTACACCAAAACCTATAATATTAAGTATATTATTATCTTTATCAAGTACCGGGTAAAATTTTCGAAGAAACCAGCGGTGGTTTCCGTCCGGTAATTTTAAATTCTCTTCAAACTCAACCTGGTTCTTCGTTTCACTTACTTTTTCAAAGAGTGCCTGCCTGTTATGGGCTATGCTAACAGGCCGTTTAAAATGCTCGCAATATTCATAATTATCATGCCCAATCATCCAATTGCGAATCTCCGGATCTTTTACAGCAATTTCATTTATAAACACATACCTGTAATTGTTATCGAAAACAACTACATCAGAAGGAATTTTATTTATAAGCGTCTCATAAAATTCTTTCATTTCCTTATTAGCCAGTTCAGCCTTCAAACGTTCAGAGATATCCCTTGAATTTACAACAATACCCTGTATGCCGGGTTCATGCAATAAATTATTTCCTACAGACTCAATGTACAGGTATGCGCCATCCTTTTTCCTGAACCTGTATTGAAACGTATCTGATACTCCTCCATTTTTTACTAAACCGGTAAACTGTTTTCTTAAATATTCAGTGTCATCAGGGTGAATAAAATCGAATACACTTTTGCCATAAACGTCTCCTTCGGAATAATTAAAAACCCTGTAAAATGAAGGGCTTTCATAATTTATAATACCTTCAATGCTTAATAAGGTGGTTATATCAGTTGCGTTCTGAACCACAGATCTGAATCGGTTCTCGCTCTGAATTAGCTTGTCTTCTGTTTTTTTACGTTCTGTTATATCCCTAAAAGCAGATACAATAGTGTCTTTACCATCTATATTTACATATTTAACACTGGCTTCAACCGGAAAACGTGTACCATCTGTGCGCGTATTAATTCCTTCTATTAAAAGTTCCCCTTTAGACTTTATTTCATTAAAATATTGTTTCCAGTGCGAAATGTTTCCAAATTGATTTTCAACATCTAATATGGAAGTTCCAATAAGTTCTTCTTTTGATTTGCCAATACTTTGCGCATATGACTGGTTCACGTATAAAACACTTCCTTCTGTATCTGCCACAGAAATAGCATCGCTTATCTGGTTAGAAATATTATTATAAAGCACAATTTCCTTTTCACGTTCCTTAATCTCCGTTATATCTGTAATAACTGAAATAATAAACTCCTTATCCTGATTTACAAAATGCGATTTTTTTACCAGTAAAATAATGTTGGTATTTTCCGCATTAACAAATGTAATCTCGCGCTCAGTATCGCTCTTTTCTATAAATTGCTTTTCATCAAAAGCTATAAAATCTGCTGCATCAGCTTTGGTTAAAAAGTTATAATCTGTTTGCCCAATAATCTTAGATTTAGGAATTCCGGTTAAGGCAGAGTAAGCATTATTTACAAGTACCCATTGATGTTGGCGGTTTTTAACAAATAACGGACTCGGAATTGAATCAACAATCTCATTTAAAAAATTGTGCGAGTTTTCAATTTCAAGTTGCGCATTTTTAAGTGAAGTAATATCACGTGCAATTGCTTGTATACCTCTAGTTTTATTGGCATTTACAATAAGTTGTACATTCTGCCCAATCCAAGATGTTTTACCATTTTTAGTGTTAATGGGGAACTCATTATAGGTAACTTTATTTCCTAATAAAGATTGCTTCCTGTAAAAGCTCTCCACGTTGCTTCTTTGGGCCGGCTCTACCAAATCAAGATAATTCATTTTCAACAATTCATCATTTGAAAATCCTGTTATTTGGGTAGCAATATTATTCACATAAGTAAAGTTACCTACTTCATCCGTATAATAAAAAATATCCGTTGCCGATTCAATCAGTAGTCTGAACTTTTCTTCGTTTTCTTTCAGCTTCCGTTCCGTATAATGACTTTCAAAAGCTGCACCAATATTGTTGGTAAAATTGCGCAACATTTGTTCTTCTGTCAATGTCCATTCTGTTTGTTTAGAACAGTCGTCAAAAGAAATAAAGCCCCAGAAGTTTTTGAGAATAAAAATGGGCACTGCCATAAATGAAACCAGGTTATGATCGATTAAACTCTTTTGTTCACATACCGGCAAGTCTTTTACGATACCCTTAACCACCCTGTTTGCACCCAACTCCTGTTGCCACCGTTTAAGCCCCAATGTTTCGTAATCAAGGCCATGCATTTCAGGATGGTCAATCAATAGGTCATTGTTTTCTTTTTTCCATTCAAACCGCTGACTAAATGATTTAGAACCGGAGCTGATGGTTTCCAAATGTTCAAAAATCTGAACCCTGTCCAGGTCAATTGAACTTCCAACAATCTGGATGGATTTACCTATGGCTTCATTAAAATTACGATTGCCTAATAATTCTGCAGCGGCCTTATTAATGGCTTGTAATAATATATTATTATCCAGTAATGGCGCATCATATATTTTTCCACCTTCGCCATTTAAATCGTTTTTTGCTGAATCCTGCAACGCATTAACCGTTTGCTTTTTTATTGTTTCTGCCTCTAGTTCAATTTTCTTCAGTTTATCCTGAAATTGCATATAACTTATATTTACAACTTCAATAAAATCCTGCATTACTTTAGCAGATGGAATCTCTTCACCAAAGTGCGTTTTTATTTGTTGTTTGAGGAGCCTATGCATCTTATATTAAAATAATCCTGCTGCAAAATACTAATTGTTGGCGTTTCTACACTAAAAAGTAACCTTTTATTTTAGTTTGAGACCAAAAGGCTGGAAACGGGTAACTCTATGGTTTTTTAAATACCTGCTTATTATACCTCAACTTAAGTTATAATTATAAATAGGATCAGTAATAACATTTTTCTGTTAACTGATACTCAGATTCCGTCTGGCTAAGCATGCATCTCTATTGGTTATTGGCTATTATTTTTATTATTTTTACCGCAAAAATAAAGTATAAATTTATTAGTAAATATATATAACCACGCAACTGGTTAGACTGAACCAAAAGAAAAATGACGAATAAGTTAATTTATATTATCAGGCATGGAGAAACTGAATACAACCGTTTAGGGATAGTGCAGGGAAGTGGTGTAGATATGCCATTAAACGAACTGGGCCAGCAACAGGCACTAAAGTTTTATCAGTATTACAAATCAATCAGGTTTAAAATGATCTATACTTCTGCGTTAATACGCACCCGGCAAACTGTACTTCCATTTATAGAAGATGGAAGAAAATATGAAGTTCATGCAGCGTTAAACGAAATAAGTTGGGGTGTTTTTGAGGGGAAACCTCAAAGTGCGGAAGAGCGTGCAGTTTATCAGGAAGTAGTGAATGCCTGGAAAACTGGTAATTATACAACTAAAATTAAGGGTGGAGAAAGTGCTATAGAATTGCAAAGCCGGCAGTTGCCATTTATTCAATATTTAAAAAAACAGCAAAATGAAGACTGTGTTCTGATATGCATGCATGGCAGGGCTATGAAAAGTTTTTTATGCTCTTTGCTTGATGAGCCGTTAAGTGAAATGGAAAAATTTGAGCACAGTAATTTATGTTTGTACGTGGTAGAATATGATGGAGAAAAATGTACTATACTTAAACATAAAGATGTTGCCCATTTTGGCCAAAATTTACATTGACTATTTTATTTAAAAGAATACCAATCCCCAATTTATTCAGTATATCAAAATATACAATACGTATTTAACCTGATAACCCGCAATTCATTTAGTTGTTAAATAATTGCAAAATGCTGTTATTGTTGAACCTAATCTATTATTTTGCGAACTCAATGAGAATTTTTTTATTATTTATTTTCTGTTATTTATTCACCTCATCTGCTCAGGGCCAGTTGTTGCCAACTTTTGGTAATTCACGCACAGGTGGTAGTGGCATGCAGTTCTTAAAAATACATCATGACGCCCGCTCAACCGGCATGGCAGGCGCAGTAGTTGGGATTACCAATGATGTATCTGCCCTTTTCTGGAACCCTGCAGGTATTACAAAAACAGACACCGGCAAAGTTAATTTTATGCTTTCTCATACTCGCTATTATGCAAACACACAGGTAAATTTTGCAGGTGCTGTTATAAAAGCCGGCAAACTTAGTTACTTAGGCATGCAAGTACTCTCCCTTAATTATGGAGATTTGGAAGAAACAACTGAATTTCAGCCTTATGGAACTGGCCGTAATGTTAACTTAAGCAATGTACTTGTGGGATTAACCTATGCCAAAATACTTACCGATAATTTTAGTTTTGGCATTACGGGCAAATGGGCACATGAAGGAATTGCCGATGTGCGCGTCAATAATTTTTTATTCGATCTTGGTTTAACTTATAATATTGGTTTGCGTTACAGCCGTTTTGGTGTAACTTTTAGTAACTTCGGGTTAAATGTTTCACCTGCAGGTGAGGTAAAGATATTAAAGTTAAACGGTGAAAAAACACTCAGCAACTTTTCTGAAGTTTCAGTGCCGAGTGTTTTCAGGGTTGGCGGAGCTTTTGATCCAATTCACAACAACAAAAACATTTTAACAATTGCAGCGCAGCTTAATCACCCAACAGATAATAATGAAACATTTGCTTTTGGTGCAGAATACAGTTATAAGAGGATATTATTTGGCAGAACCGGTTATGAGTTTGGGAGTGATGAAAATTACCGGCTTCCAACTGCTGGTTTTGGATTAAGATTGCCAAGAAAATTCGGTAATTTAAGATTTGATTACAGCTTTACCAATAAAGCCCGGTTAGGTAATCTACAACGTTTAACCATATCAATATGTATCAAATAATGAAAACTAATTATAATAATTTGCCATTTGCCTGGCTGATAATTTTATTTTCAACTCTCTCGGTTTCCTGTAACCTAATTGGAAACAAAAAAAATAAAACCGTGGATGATGTATTCAGGCAGGGAAATATTGATCCGAATCTGGTGCCTAACAATGTTAGCTATGTGCCAGTTTATCCATTTATTAATAACGTAAAAAAGCCACTTGATGTTTACCTGGGTTATGATGAAATGTTATATGTGGTGGTTGAAAATGATGAACAAACAATTGCCGATAATGAATTGCTCGTATATGATCAAAGGTCTGTATTAAGTTACCGTATTAATATTCCGGGAGCTACAGATGTAACACAAGATCGCAGTTTACACACATTTATTGCGGGCCGCTATTATGCCGATGTTAATAAAACAGTTCACCTGGCCGCAGTTTACAAGATAGCAAATATTGCCACCGGTATGCCTGTTTTTATGGATACACTTAAGCATTTTGAATGTGATGAAAGCAGAAGAAACACTTCCTTTAGAGGAGCAGATGATATTGCTATACAATTTACCGGAGTAGGTTGTTTATACGATAATACACTCTACGTGGCCCGAACTGGTCCGCGAAATGATGTAAATGGCATTGCACGTCCGGATAATGGAATATTAGTATATGACCCCAATGGTGTAAATATAAATTATTCAAGCGGGCTAAACCCTAATGAATCAAGTATAAAATCTTCTGTTGGTATAAGTAGTCTGGCTACTATGGCGGGGCCACCACAACGTTTATCAGGCATTAGTACCTCCCCTAACTTTTTTATTACACTTGGCGATAAGAGTAAAAATCTGGAATACCGTGTATTAGGTATTCAGGCTGTTGATGATCCGAATGCAGGAATGATTTACAGTGAAAACCCGGCATTTCTTAACTTTGATGCAACCAAGGCAGATCATTTTATGTATGAGAGCTTCCGCTTTAAAAAGCCGGAAGATATTTACGTTGCACCCGATGTGAACGCTTATATTTTTGTAACCGATAGCGAAACAGATTCCTTATATATCTTCACTAATGTTGGTTATGAAGGGGTGAACCCACCCGCAAACAGCAAAATTAAAAAACAGATAAATGTATCATTTGGCGGAAGTGGTTCTGATGGCAAAGCAAGTGGCCCATTTAATTTTGTTGATCCAACAGGGGTTTGCTATTTTAACCGAACAGTTTATGTTTGCGATAAAGGCAATAACCGTATTTGCAGGTATCGCTTAAATACAGATCTCCAGTAAAACTTGTTTTCATGGCAATCCGGTTCAGGAAATAAATTATAGAAAATTTATTAAGGCCACTTTAGGGCAATTTCTGAAAATATTTTAAACACCATGAGTAACAATAATTGTTTGCCCGTTTTACCAAAAAGATTACGCTTTTATTTAATACAAAAATCACTTTGTAGCTAAATGGAATTTTATTTGTAAAATGTAAACAGATAATTTTTCTTATATCTGAAATTTTACTCACCCGGAACTTAAAATTACCAAAGCAGCAAAAAAATAAAATTTAATATTAATGTATTTTTTACTTGCGTATGAATGCGATAAATAAAATTTTATTTTTAATTTTATATTCATTACAGATTACAATTATTGAATAATTTTAATAGACGTAATTTTAAACAAATTAAAAGCAAAACAATAACTTTTTATTTATTCAGTTTATCATCATCAAAAAAATATTTATGGTTACCAAAAATTATTTAGAAACTAAAAAAACAGCGCGGTATTTTACGCTGAATACCTTGTCGGATCAAACCAAAACCATATTGATTGTTATACATGGATATGCCCAAACAGCTGCCCATATTATTGAAAATTTCGTGTCTGTAAGTGAAGATTGTTTTGTTTTAGCACCAGAAGGTTTAAATCGGTTTTACAGTCGTGGCTTTGGTGGCACACCTACGGCAAACTGGATGACCAGTCTTGAACGCGAAACAGAAATAGCTGATTATATTTATTACTTCGATCAGCTCTACACGCACCTTAATTTAAACAATTTTACCGCAGCAAAAGTTATCGTACTTGGATTCTCTCAGGGGGTATCCACTTCTTCACGCTGGGTTCAGGCAACTTCGCATAAAATAGATGGCTTTATTTTAATAGCCGGCGAAATAGCCATAGAGATGCAACAACATTTACCGGATAAAATTAAGGTACTGCCTAAAGCATTTTTTATTGGTAATAACGATAACCTTTTTACAGCAGAAAAGGTAGAAATGATGAAGGAGTTATTGGGGAAGAAAACTTTATTCGAGATGTTCGCAGGTAAGCATGAAATAAATGAGCACTGTTTAAAGCTGGTTGTAAAAACGATTCATTCATTATAAAATGAAAGCATTTTTTTTGCTTTGGATAAAATGAAAAAATCTATTTAAAAAATCTTCCACCATTTGCTTTTTAAACCTACATATACTCCGTCTTTTCTTGTTTCCACCGGATAGGTTTCAACATAATCTCCCTGCGCCGGTAAACCCCTACCGGTTTTAACATCATATTGAAACCGGTGTACCGGACAAATGATTTTGCCTTCCGGTGTGCATTTCCCATGTCCTAAACGGGCACCTGCATGCGGACACTGATCTGCAACAGCAAAATAGCCTTCAGGTAAGCGGATCATAGTAAGTAAAGTTCCATCCAGATTAATGGTTCTTACAGATTGAATTGCCTGAGGTTGGGCACCATCTTTTTTAAAATCGTAAACCTTATAAAACTTTAAAGGCATTAATGAATAATTAAGCGTTGAATAGCAGTATGCCTTTCACTACTTACTTTTATAAAATAAAAACCTGCACTTAAATATGATGTATTTAATTCTATTGTATTGTCTGCACTTGTGTATTGGTTTAGCAATTTACCACACATATCAATTAACGCCACAGTGTAGGGTTCAGAGATTGCTGAATTTAAAGACACGGTAACACTACTTGTGGCAGGGTTAGGATATAAGGTAAAGGATGGCGGATTAGTATTAATTGTTTCTCTAACAGCCAGAGGTATCAGTCCGGTAACCTGATTATACAGATAACCCGTTACATATTTCAGCGTGGTATCCATATACAATGCATTACCTACAAATGGCACATGATCGGCTCCATAAAAAGTGTATAAACGGGAGTCCATACTTTGTTTACGGGCGGCACTGTCAACACTAAAACCACCTTGCAAAAAAGCAACATTTACACCAGCAAATTTAAAGTAATTTGTTTTATAGGGAACGGTGTTATCATTGGTTCCATGCATATTGCAGATGGTTACATTTTTATTATTATTCATCCACGCAGTATTAGACAAAGCACCACATAAACTAATCACACCTTTTACACGCCAGCTATAACCCGGGTTGCCGCTGTTGCCTTCAATTCCACCAATAAATGACGTATCAAGCCCAAGCTGACTGAACTCTGCATACGTATCTAAAAAGGCAAGCTGTAAGCCTAAAACACCACCTGCAGAAACACCTCCGGTATAAATATTATTATTATCAATTTGTAATGCATTACCTGTTGCTATGCCTTTTCTAAAATACCGGATGGCTGCTCTTCCATCCTGCACACCTCGCCATACTGCCTGCGAAAATTCTTTTTGAATTGTGTTGCCACTGTTAAAGTTAATCTTAAGACGATAATCAAAAGAAGCAACAACATATCCGCGGGAAGCAAGGTGTTTGCATATTGCCTGCATATCTGAAGAGGAACGGCTGCCTTGTATAAAGGAGCCACCATGGGCCAATACAATCAATGGGCGATTATGGGCAGTATCTCCAAATGGTTTATAAATATCTAAATACAAATTGGTTGGCGTATCTACACAATCATAGTTAAAGCCATATTGAATATTAGAGACAACCTGCACGCTATCGAAAACCTTTTGCTGGTAACGTTGAGCGAATGAACAATAACTCATTAAAACTGTAAGGAGGATAAAAGTAAATTTTTTATTCATTGTTTAAATGTTAACAAATACAAAGCTAACAAAATCAGCTTAATAAAAAAGAAGTCAGTCTCATGCATTGATCCTATTCTGGTATGAAAAAAATTACATTTAAGCTGGATTTGTTTACATGATGGAAATTACTGGAGCTGGTTTGCTGTTTGCCTGGAAATTAAAACACGTAGTTAAACTTACGCATAAAATTTGAAATTCAAGTATGAACTATTTATATTAGCAGCACCATAAAATATTAATTAGAAATGAAAAACTTGTTCAATTCTGAACATAGAAAAGAACTCATAAAAAAAATCGATTCTCTGAAGCCTGATTTAAAACCTATATGGGGGAGGATGCATATAAATCAGAACTTAAGGCATATGTCACTTGCATTTCAAATTCCATTAGGAACACTAAACCCCACCATTGGCAAATTATCACCCTTACCTAAATGGCTATTTAAACTTTTACTGTTAAACAGGTCTCTACCCAAAGAAAAAGCAGAAACTTTTAAAGAAATGAACATGATTGAAAACATGGTTAACCCCAAAATATTTGAAGCTGAAAAGAATAATTTAAAAGCGATGATAGAGACTTTTGTAATTGCCAAGGCTTTAATACCTATAAATAAAGTTGCTGGTAAATTTAGTAAAGCCGATTGGGGCAAATTAAACTGGAATCATACAAACCATCACCTCCGTCAATTTGGAGTATAAATGCCTTACAATTCTAATGCCATCAGGTAATCATCACACACCCTGTTACCTAGTTTAAACTGTCGGGTATTAAATGTTTTGAACCCAAAGTTTTCATAGAAAGAAATTGCTCTTTCATTATCCTGCCATACGCCTAAAAAAAGATAATTGTAACCATTCATTTTAGCGTATTCAATAGCTTTTTCCATTAAAGCTGCACCTGTTTTTGATCCTATTTTATACTTACGTACATAAATCTTTTCCAGTTCTATTACTCTTCCGGCAAGGTTTTGCGAATTTGCATTATGTAATAATTTTATATAACCCGTATCTCCGGTTTCACTATATGCTATAAAATATTTAACGGCATTGTTTTTAATATTTTCCAGCATCATTTCTTTACTATAGGTCTTACTTAAGTAAGCGTTCATATCCTCTTCACTATTGTCATCAGAAAAGGTTTCTTTAAAAGTAGCCGTGCCTAATTCTGCCAACAAAGCATAATGCTTCCAGCCTGCTTCTATTATTTTAATGGAGGTGGTTTGTGTTAAGGTTTCCATGCTTGTAAAAAATTAGATTTCAAAAATATCAAGCCAAAACAAATATAAATAAAAATACCACAATTTTTAAGCTATAATGCCCTAAAAAATGGTGTATGTATTTAATTATCTATCAGCAAAATAAAGGGTCAAATAAAGAGCATTTTATATACAGCTAAAGACTTTAGCTTACCATTTATTTTAATATACCACCAAAAGATGTTAAAATTGTGATCCAAACCTGTAACCAATGCAGTATCAAAATACATTAGCCTTTGCTCAGCAACTTGATATAGAAGATTCATTAGCATCTTTCAGAGATCAATATTATATCCCTAATAAAAATGGAAAACCATACATTTATTTATGTGGCAATTCACTTGGACTACAGCCAAAAACTGCCTTTGCAGCTATAGAACAGGAATTAAAGGATTGGGCCGAGTTAGGTGTAGAAGGTCATTTTAATGCTAAAAATCCCTGGATGTACTATCATCATTTATTAACAGATAAAGTTGCGCGCTTAGTAGGTGCAAAACCTTCTGAAGTGGTTATCATGAATAACCTTACAGCTAATTTACATTTAATGATGGTGAGTTTTTATCGACCCACAAAAACGCGCTTTAAAATTATAATGGAGGGTTCGGCATTTCCCTCTGATCAGTATGCGATGGAATCACAAGTGCGCTTTCATGGTTTTGACCCTGATGATGCCATTATTGAATTGAAGCCGCGGGATGGTGAATATACTTTAAATACAGAAGATATAATTGCTAAAATAAATGAACATAAAAACGACCTGGCTTTGGTAATGATGGGCGGAGTAAACTATTATACAGGGCAGGCTTTTAACATGAAAGCAATTACTGATGCAGCTCATAAAGCAGGTGCTGTTGCGGGCTTTGACCTGGCGCATGCTGCAGGCAATTTACAGCTTCAACTGCATAACTGGAACGTTGACTTTGCTGTTTGGTGTACCTATAAATACTTAAACTCCGGCCCGGGCGGCACAAGTGGGGTGTTTGTAAATGAACAACATGGCAACAATCCTGGTCTGCCCCGTTTTGCGGGTTGGTGGGGCCATGATGAAAAAGAAAGATTTAAAATGAAAAAAGGCTTTAAACCAATGGAAGGTGCAGCAGGCTGGCAGCTTAGCAATGCGCAGATTTTTCCCATGGCTATTCATAAAGCCGCTCTTGAATTGTTTGAACAAGCAGGTATGGAGAAATTAAGAATGAAAAGTGAAAAGCTAACAGGCTTTTTGGAGTACCTGTTAAAGGATGTTGCCGGCCAGAATTCTACAGTCAACTTTACTATTATTACCCCATCTAACCCTACTGAAAGAGGATGCCAGTTATCCATAGTGGTTAAAAATGATGGCAGAAAATTATTTGATCATTTACAGGATAACCATATACTTCCCGATTGGCGCGAACCTGATGTGATTAGAATGAGTCCGGTGCCAATGTACAATAGTTTTAAAGATGTTTACAAAGTTGGGCTGGCCGTAAAAAGTTATTTAAACAGGGAGACAACAACCCATTAAAAAATAAATTATGTCTGATAAAATTACAATAATTGGCGGCGGATTATGTGGTACTTTAATGTCTATTTATCTTGCCAAAAGAGGTTATGAAATTAACTTGTTTGAACGCAGGCCTGATATGCGCAAAAATAAAATTTCTGCTGGCAAATCAATCAATCTTGCCCTCTCCACAAGAGGCTTACTTGCCCTTAAAAAAATTGGCCTTGATAAAGAAATTTTAGCAGATGCCATACCCATGTTTGGACGAATGATACACAGTAAGAACAACGAATTAACCTATCAGCCATACGGTAAAGACGGACAGGCAATTAATTCAGTATCCCGTGGCCGGCTAAACACAAGATTACTTGAATTAGCAGATGGTTTTAAAAACATTAACTTACATTTTAATTCGCGTTGTACCGATGTGGATGTAGATAAGAGTACAGCTACTTTTGAATTGGAAGATGGCACCTCTCAAATTTTTCAATCAGATAGAATTTTAGGCACGGATGGGGCTTTTGCGGCAACTCGCGGCAAACTGCAAATCTCAGACCGTTTTAATTATTCACAAAGTTACCTGCATGTTGGATATAAAGAACTTGAAATACCTGCGGGTGAAGGCGCACAATTTATGATGTCAAAAAATGCATTGCATATTTGGCCCCGTGGTGCATTTATGATGATTGCTTTACCTAACCCAAGCGGAGATTTTACCTGTACTTTGTTCATGCCTTTTGACGTTTTTGATACACTGAAAACAAATGCGGAGGTGGGAACTTTCTTTACAAAAGAATTTCCTGATGCTTTTCAAATGATGCCAACACTGACAGGGGATTTTTTAAAAAATCCCACCTCAAGTCTTGTAACGGTAAAGTGTTTTCCTTGGGTTAAAGATGATAAGATTGCTCTGATGGGGGATGCGGCACATGCAATAGTTCCTTTTTACGGACAAGGAATGAACGCAAGTTTTGAAGATGTAACCGTAATGGATGAATGTATTGAAAATTTTGGTTCAGACTGGACGAAAATATTTAGTAAATACCAGGCACTCCGCAAACCTAATACAGATGCTATTGCTGATCTGGCAATACAAAACTATTATGAGATGGCAGATAAAGTTGGCGATAAACATTTCCTTCACAAAAAAACCCTTGAACATAATTTAGGTGATTTATATCCCGATAAGTTTAAATCTCAATATGCGTTAACTACGTTTAGTAACAGCCCCTATTTATTTGCCCTGGATCAGGGGAAAAGAAACGACATTTTGCTTGAACACATTATAGCAGAAGGGGCTGAGCATAAAATTACAGACCTCGCTTATATGGAAAAAATATGGTATTTACTGGATTAAATACGAGATGATTAAATCTCAGCTATTGTTACCGTATTTAAGAATAAAAAACATCGTTTTACCGGTACTCTTAATTTGTTTATATTACTGTTCGTTTTGCCTTTTACAAAATCAACTGAAAATACTGCTATTTGAAAAAAACAGGGTGATGGGCTTTTGTAATCTTATAAATTATTTTTTTACCTACAAAAATGTTAAAGAGCGTTAGTACAAGGCAGGACATTTTTAAAGAAATTTGCGCTAAAGTTTTTGAAGATTATATTGAATTGTTGTTAGCGAAACGGGTAATAAAACTAAGGAAAAGAAAGGAAAAACTAAACATTTTTAAACCATTTATATTGATCCTTTGTAAAACTAAATTCCTTTTTTATATATTGCCTTGCTTTAGTTGCAGATTGATTTTGTATATAACCTATTAAAAAGCCTGTTATAACCAGAATCATTTGCAATAAATAAATTAACATTCATGAAAAAATTATCGTTTATTTTCCTGTTTTTTTTGGGATCAGCCCTGATGGGTATGGCCCAGGTAAAGAAACCTACACCCAAACCTAAAGCAAAAAATCCTGCTGTAAAACAAACAACTGTAAAACACCAGGTTGTTCATTCAAACGCCCAGAAAATACAAAGAGTTGAGGTAATTACTGAATATGGTACAATAGTTTTAAAACTTTATAATGAAACACCAAAACACCGCGATAATTTTGTAAAACTGGTTAAAGAAGGTTTCTATGATAGCTTATTATTTCACAGGGTAATCAATACTTTTATGATACAAGGTGGTGATCCCAATTCAAAACATTCCGATACTTCAGAAATGTTGGGGAGTGGTGATGTTGGATATAAAATACCGGCTGAAATTAATCCTGCATTATTTCATAAAAAAGGCGCATTAGCGGCGGCTCGGGATAATAATCCTGAAAAGGCTTCGAGTGGTTGCCAGTTCTATATTGTACAGGGTAAAAAATATACTATTAAAGAGCTGGAACAAATGATTAATAACATTAACATGGGCCGTAAACAAAAAGTTCTATATGATTTGTACCAAAGAGATACTGTTCAGGAAAAAATTAATGCATTGCAAAGTTCCGGTGACAAAGAAATTACCAGAAAGTATATCGAATCATTACAGCCTGCTGCCGACCGCGAATTTACTGCAAAATACCCTAAGGCAACCGAAGTAGATATGGATCAGATAGAAGTTTACCAGACACTTGGCGGAACACCGCAATTAGATGGTGATTATACCGTATTTGGAGAAGTTGAAAGTGGTTTGAACGTAATAGATAGAATTGCAAAGTTGCCTACACGCGACAGTGATAACAGGCCATTACAAAATGTAAGAATGAAAATACGCCTGCTTTAGTGAACTTACGGTTACTCCTCTTATTAAATTTTTTGCCCTTTTTAATATGGGCTCAAACCGAAACTACGGTAACAGGCAAAATACAGGATAAACGCACCAAAGAGCCGTTGCCTTATGTTAGTATTGGTTTTAAAGGTTCTGGAGGTGGAACAACTTCCGACTTTGAAGGACGTTTTAAATTAACTATAAATAAGGCGGCCGACAGTCTCATTGCAAGTTATATTGGATATAAACGGTTCGCTGTTAAAATAAAACCTTTACAAAATCAGACTATACTGATAGAACTTGAGGAGCTGACAACAGAAATGAATGAAGTGGTGATCAGGCCGGGAATTAATCCTGCACTACGGATTATTGATGAAGCAAGGGCCCGCAGGAACGTTAATAATCAAGATAATCTGGAAGCCTATCAGTATAACTCATATACCAAAGTAGGAGTATCACTTACCAATATATCTGAAGAGTTAAAAAACAGAAAATTGTTTAAACCACTAAATACGTTATTTGATACTTTACACCAAATGAAAAATGAGGAGGGCAAACATATATTACCCGTATTTGTTAGTGAAACATTTTCGAAATTTTATTACTCTAAAAATCCAGGAAAATCTAAGGAAATAATTGAAGGCAGTAAATATTCGGGCATAGGGGTTAAAGATGATTCTTACATTACCGATTTGTTAGGAGGTGAGCTGAACCGGTTTAACATGTATGATAATTTTATAACCATTTTGGGTAAAGATTTTGTTTCCCCGGTTTCGGATGTGGCGCATTTTTATTATGTTTATACACTGCTCGATTCTGTTGAAATTGAAGGTAGCCGGTGTTATAAAATTCAGGTTAACTTAAAAAGAAAGCAGGATCTGGGTTTTGAAGGCACTATTTGGGTTGCAGATACTTCATATGCCTTAAAACGTGTGAGCCTTGAAGTAGGTAAAAATTCGAATCTTAATTTTCTGAACCGGATAAAAATTCAGCAGGAATTTATGCCAACAAAAGACGTTGCCTGGATGGTTACTAAAAGCCGTGCTATTTTTGATTTTGACAGGGTTAAGAAAAATGCCAGTGGTGTAATTGCAGAGTTTTATGGATCATACACGCAGGTTGAAACAGGAAAATTACGACCTAAAGATTTTTACGACCTACATTTTCAAACGCTGGAGGGAGCGGGCAATAAAGACAGTACTTACTGGAAACAGAAACGAACTGAAGCACTCAGTTCTATTGATCAGGAAATGTTCAACAAAGTTGATTCGGTAAATAATTTACCTGTAGTTAAATCTTATATCAGTATTATATCAACTTTAATAGAGGGCTACAAAAGAATTGGGCCATTAGACTGGGGGCCTTACCTGAGTTTTGTGAGTTTTAACCATGTTGAAGGTTTAAGGCTGCGCTTAGGATTTAAAACCAATTATGACTTTAACAAAAAAATTGTAGTAAGATCATACCTGGCTTACGGACTAAGGGATAAAAAGTTTAAATACAGTTTTGGAGTAGATTATATTTTCAATTCGCAACGTTGGACGGTGGCTACGGCAAGGTACCGGAATGATTATGACATATTGGGTGTTACCAATTCGCCTATTTCAGCCTCTGTTAGTAATATTTTCCAGGTATTAAACTTTGTTGGAAGAAGAATCAGGATCAACCAGACCGAAGAATATAACTTTAGTTTTACAAGAACATTTACAAGCTACTGGTCAGTTAAATTACTTTTCGATAACAGTAAATTTACCCCGCTTGGGAGATTTTTTTTCGCCTGGAAAATTAACCCTGAAGACCCTAATGGCAATTCTCCTGTAAGTAATACCTATACTTATACCCAAGCCGGTATAGAAGCAAGATGGGCCTATAAAGAAGTAATGATCTCACGGGGGCATGACAGAATAAGGTTAGAGCGGGCCAAAATTCCGATTTTAATCTTTGGTTACAGGCATGGGATCAAAGGTTTATTTAATAGTGATTTTACCTACGATAAACTAAGTCTGATAATTATGCATCACATGAATACATCTGTTTTTGGCACTGCAGACTGGTGGATCTATTCCGGTAAAATTTTCGGTACACTTCCCTATCCTTTGCTTGATGTTGCTCGTGGCAATGAGAGCCATATCTATAGCGATTTTAATTATAGCCTGATGAACTTTTATGAGTTTGTAAGTGATGCCTATATACATGGATCCTATACTCAGCATTTTGAAGGATTGTTCTTTAACAAAATTCCATTCATTAAAACACTGAACCTACGCAACGCATTTATTGTTAAGGCCGCTTATGGAAGTTTAAGCAATGCTAATAAAAATATTATTCCTTCTTTTGATGAAAATGGTAAAAAGGTATTAACGGCAAATGGGTTTACAATGGGTAAACCTTATATTGAAATTGAAGCGACAGTTGAAAATATTTTTAAGTTTTTAACATTCGGGGTAGTTCACCGCCTCAACTATTTAAACGTACCTCATAGGGCATGGGGTTATAATATTGGACTTCGGATACAGTTTTAACCAACATGTTTATTATTCATTTAATGGTATTAAAATAGTTTAGTTAATATTGAAACCAAAAGACTCAACATTTAACTGTGCAACAACATGTATTTACCATAGCAAAAATATGCAGTCACTATGGTGTTGAACACGCCGTAATCTGCCCCGGTAGCCGCTCAGCTCCGCTGGTATTTGCATTTACCCAAAACAAAAAAATAAAATGTTACTCTGTTATTGACGAGCGAAGTGCAGCTTTCATGGCTATGGGTATGGCTCAGCAATTACAGAAACCCGTTGTACTCATCTGTACTTCCGGCACCGCATGTCTCAATTTTTTTCCTGCCATAGCAGAGGCCTTTTATCAGAAAATACCACTGTTAATTATTTCTGCTGATCGCCCGCCGGAATTGTTGAACCAACAGGATGGACAAATGATTATGCAAAAAGGTGTGTTTGGCAAACACGTTCTTGGAAGCCATGAACTGCTATGTTATGAACACGATAAAATTGATTACCAGCTTACAGAAAAAATAGTAACCAAAGCCCTGCAGGAAACTATGCAGAATTCAGGATATGGACCGGTTCATATTAACGCACCTTTTAGTGAGCCCCTGTATAATTTAAATTCCTTAGTAAGCATTCCCAAACTTCACCTGCTTAATGAACTGCAAATACCTCCTTTAGCCTCTGCACATTTATTTCAGCAAGAAATGATTAATGCCTGGTTAAAAAGCCATAGAAGAATGCTTATAGTTGGGCAACTGCCGGTTTCTGAGAAACTTAAAATAGTTCTTGAGACTTTACAAAATCAGGATGATGTGGTTATTATTGCTGATGTAGTTTCTAACCAGCACCAATCTGCAAATGTTCCCTTGTTTGATAGTATTCTGCAATTTGTTTCCTGGCATGAACTGAAAGATTTGCAACCAGATTTTATAATTTCAATTGGGGGGCCATTAGTTTCAAAGTCGTTAAAAAGCTGGCTTAAAACTCAAAAACCAGCCTTTCATTTCAGAATTCAGAGAGCGGCAGATTTAGTGGATACCTATAATAATGTTACGCATTTTATCAGATCTGGTGAACTTGAATTTCTGGAAGCATTTGCTGAACGCAACCGGTTTAGACAAACCTTTATGAAGCCATATGCAGCCGATTGGAAAATGTACACCAAAAAAGTAACCACTGCTATTAATAACTTTGTAGAAAAAGAGATCTGGTGCGAACCTGCAGTGGTGCAACACTTATTAAACGCTATACCCGAAAAATCTCAACTACAACTGTCAAATAGTTCTGTTGTAAGGTATGCAAGCTGGCTGGGTTTAACCCATAAAGAACTTCAGGTTTATGGCAACAGGGGCACAAGTGGGATTGATGGTGTGATTTCAACAGCGATTGGATCAGCCCGGATACAAATGCAAACAACAGTAACTTTACTTACCGGCGATCTTTCACTGTTTTATGACCGCAATGCTTTCTGGCAACAGGAGCTTCCGCTAAATCTGCGTATTATTGTACTTAATAACAGGGGAGGTAATATTTTTGAATGGATCGATGGCCCTTCTGATCATCCGGATGAATTAAACTACTTTACCACACCTCAGCAGCAAAGTGTTAAACTACTTACACAGCAATATGGGATCAATTATTTTATCTGCAATAACTTTAATGACCTTGGTTCAATTCTCTGGCACTTTTATAAACCACAAGATCAAATGGCAATATTAGAATTGCCCTTTTTTAATGCTGAAAATGTGGAAAACATTAAGCTTTTTAAAAACATGAAAGTGCTGTAGACACTTTTTAATAAATTACGTTTTTCTATTTCACTTTTTACTTTCCCTTTCTACAATTACCTTTGCTGTTAGTTTAACTAAAATTTATTGTATGCAATCAAAATACGCCTGGAGCACAATTAAAGAATATAAGGAAATCTTGTTTCAATTCTTTGATGGCATTGCTAAAATAAGTATTAACCGCCCCGAAAAACACAACGCTTTTACACCACTTACTGTTAAAGAAATGAGTGAGGCGATGGAAATGGCCAGGCAAGATGAAAATGTTTATTGCGTGGTACTTACCGGTGAAGGCGGCGAAGCTTTTTGCAGCGGTGGCGATCAAAGTGTGCGCGGGCATGGTGGTTATGTAGGTGATGATGGTGTGCCGCGCTTAAATGTGCTCGACCTGCAAATGCAGATACGCCGTATCCCTAAACCTGTGGTTGCTATGGTGGCAGGGTATGCCATTGGCGGCGGACATGTACTGCATGTTATTTGCGATTTAACAATAGCCGCCGAAAATGCAAAGTTTGGACAAACCGGCCCAAAAGTAGGAAGCTTTGATGGCGGATTTGGTGCCGGCTATTTAGCACGCCTGGTGGGCCAAAAAAAAGCAAGAGAGATATGGTTCCTATGCGAACAATATAATGCACAGGAAGCACTGCAAATGGGCTTGGTGAATAAAGTTGTACCGCTCGAACTACTCGAAGATACCACCGTTGAATGGTGCCGCAAAATGATGGAAAAAAGTCCGATTGCCATTAGAATGCTCAAGAGTGCTTTTAATGCTGAACTTGACGGACAAGCAGGTATACAAGAGTTAGCCGGTAATGCGACATTACTCTATTACCTGAGTGAAGAAGCTAAAGAGGGGAAAAATTCATTCCTCGAAAAACGCAAACCCGACTTTAAAAAATTCCCTAAATTTCCATAAGGTGTACATTTCTTTAAATTTGGTGTTCATACCTACTTTTACCTTAATTTGTTTGCATGAACCCAAATGAAGATGTAAACCCGTGGCAAACAAAAAGCAGCAAATCAGTTTATGAAAACAACTGGCTTGATGTCATCCATCATGAGGTTTTAAATCCGCAGGGAAACGAAGGTATTTATGGGGTGGTACATTTTAAAAATTTAGCCATTGGTATTATACCGCTTGATGAAGATAACAATACCTGGATAGTTGGGCAATACCGTTACCCCTTAAAACAATACTGTTGGGAGATCCCAGAAGGTGGTGGCAAAATTGGTGTTGATCCTATTGAATCGGCCAAACGTGAATTGCTGGAAGAATGTGGTATTGTTGCTAACAACTGGCAGCCGCTAATTACTTTACATTTAAGCAACTCTGCAACCGATGAGTATGCTATTATTTATGTGGCCCGAGGTTTAACTTTTACCCAGGCTGAACCCGAAGAAACTGAAAAACTAACGCTGCGTAAAATACCTTTTGATACCTTATACAATATGGTAATGAACGGCGAAATAACAGATGCGATGAGTGTGGCTGCTGTGCTTAAATTAAAGTTGATGATGGGGTAAATGATTTGCTTAAGTGAAGGAACTTGTAAAACACGATTAAACCATGTAAATTTACCTTGTAGGAGTATTATTCAAGGTTAAGTGCTTTGTATTTTATTTTCATTTCCATTACCATTAATGGCTGAATTGAATTTTAAGGATGCTAATGGCACGTTTGCTTATCTAATTCTAATGCGACTACTTCCATATAAATGCCATTCATTTAATAAAAAGCTAAGAAGAGCCACAGTAAAATATGCAAATGAAGTAACCACAGAAAGAGATATTGTTTGGTGTATTGAGGTTGTAATATGCGGAAGGAAAGGTGTGTTTGAAGCAGTAATTGAACCTAATAAAACCTACGCATTATTAGGCGCTATTGTTATGGAAACACTTGATCTGATAGTTAAGTCAAGAGCTTTGAAAATCTATCCAAACCCGCGCGCTGAGCTGCCAATGGCAGAAATTGAATAAAGTTGTATTGGATTTAACAGGATAAAAAAATTCAGCTCTTTGTTGTTTAAAGTGGATAGATTATTTTTTATTTTACCACTCAACATTTTAAAAATCATCAAAAGGATTTGAGGACTGACCTATTTCTTTTGCTGTATTACCTGCTAAAAGATTGGTGTGCAGTGGCCCCGAGCAAGGCCCTGCGCTGCAACCAAGAGGCCTTGCTCTTTGGGCTAAACTGCAAAACCATTCTTTTTTACAGGTACAAGGAATAAAAATAAATTTTGATTTTTTGGTTTCTTTTCTATCAAGTTTTGTTTGCCATAGCTTTAGCGAAGGCATGAAAAAAGAACAAAGTAAACACATGTAACAAATTTAATGAGTACAGGAATTAATTAGTCGTTTCAAATTAAAAGCACCATTACACGGTAGAACCAACATAGGGCCAATAATTCAATTATCGCACAACCGTATCCACCTTATTTTTTATAAATTCAATACGCTGCTTTGCCCATTCATTTAATTGTGTGGCCTGATACAAAGTAAGGGTTGCATTTGTATGCATAATAAGGTAAGGTTTTAAAGGCATTTCTTTCTTTTCTAACTGCTCTCCTATTTCCTCTAATTTATGCAGTTGACGCTTGCGTTTGTAAGTTGCAAATTCAGAAAAATTCAATTCCTTTTTGCCTTCGTTAACATGATCACTTAACCACAATCCTATAGGCTGTATATTGCTGTACCAGGGGTATTCGGTATGGTTGCTGTGGCAATCGTAACAACTTGTTTTTAAAATTTGTTGTATGCTTTCAGGTAACGGTACAACTTTTCCGATGTCGTTTTCGCCAAAGGCTTCGCCTTCATTTTGGGGCAAATGAACAAACTGTATTGCCAATAACATCACTATTAAAATAATGCCTGTGGTTTTTAAAATTTTAGGTGTATTCATATTTTCACTAAGACCAAATATATCAATTTTAGCTATTATAAAAATTGAAATGACTGCCGGCAAATTTAACACATACTGCAATTAATTAGGTTATGTGCCTTATGTTTTTAACATTTGATATAGAAGGAAAAAATTAATGAAATAAAATTAATAGTTAACAAATATAAACTTGATCCAATCTACCTAATATTTTTAAATTAATTATAAAATTTTTTCTCATGAAAAACTTCATACTATTATTTACATTTATTATTTGCTTATTGAAGGGTAATGCGCAAAATACTTTTGATACGCTTTATAATTTTACAAAGGGTGCGAAAGTATTTAATAACAGATACTGCTGAAAAATTAGTTTGTGATTTTTCATTACACACAGGCGATAGTTTTCATTATTATTATCACCGACCTATTGGTACAAAGTTTTTGGATAAAGATGTTTGGATAAAAGTTGATTCGGTATTTTATTTAAATGGTTTAAAACATATTCGTTTCGATACAGCCCATGCGCCTGAACTCGCACTTCGCAAGAACGAGGCTACTCAAAAGGAGGAAGGCATTTCTGTTTATCCTAATCCGGCCAAAGACAAACTCTTTTTTCGCATCAAAAGAAATAGTTCTGAAAATTTAAACATAAAAATTTACGATTATAGTGGCCGTTAAGTTAAAACTGTTGAACTAAAAATGTATGATGATTTGAAAATGGACATCGATGATTTGTACAATGGTTTGTATTTTATAGCCTTGATGTATGATGAGAAAATATTAACAAGTAAGTTCATCAAAGAATAACAAAATTGGTGCGTGTTAGTTGATTTAAAAATTACTTTCCGCTCAACTATTCTGCCCATTCTGCCATAAACAAATTAGTGTCTCTTGTGCCGCCATTGTTCCGGTTACTTGAGAAGATAAGTTTTTTACCATCGGGCGAAAACATAGGAAAGGCATTGAACAAACTTTCATTGGTTATGCGCTCAAGTCCGCTACCATCAACATTAATCATAAACAATTGAAAGTCGTAGCCTTTTGTGCTGTGGTGGTTGCTCGAAAAAATAATTTTCTTACCCAAGGGATGATAAAAAGGCGCCCAGTTTGCCTTGCCTAAATTTGTAATTTGCTTCATATCGCTGCCATCAATATTGCAGGTATAAATTTCCATATTGGTAGGTGCTACCAAGCCCTTGGCAAGTAATTCTATATAATCTTTTTTCTCTTCTTCAGTTTTCATTCTCGAAGCCCTGAACACAAGCTTCTTTCCATCGGGCGAAAAAAACGCGCCACCATCATAACCCAGTTCAAAAGTTATTTGCTTTACATTTTTACCGTCAATGTCCATGGTGTATAAATCAAGGTCGCCGTTGCGTGTGCTGGTAAATACTATTTTATCGCCTTTGGGGCTTACCGTTGCTTCTGCATCATACCCTTTTTGGTTGGTTAACTGTTTGGTAATTTTGCCGGCTTCCGTGGCTATAAAAATGTCAAAGTCGGCATACACTGCCCATAAGTATCTTCCGGTATGCGGTGGTTCGGCCGGACAATCTTTATTACCCAAATGGGTTGATGCATATAAAATATGTTTGTTATCGGGCATATAAAAACTACAGGTAGTTCTGCCCAAACCGGTGCTAATCATTTTTGGGTGAACGGCTGTATCAGTATGCGCAAGGTCCATCATAAAAATCTGGTCGCAATGTAAACCCCATGCTTTGTTATTGCTCTGAAAGCTAATTTTCTTATTATCGAAACTCCAGTAAGCCTCGGCGTTGTCGCCCCCAAAGGTTAGCTGTTTTAGATTTTTTAAATGTTGTTCGGCCTGTTGAGCTTTGGTTAAATGAAAGCAGCACGTAACAAACGAAAGGAATAATAATTTTTTAAGCATATACAATTTTGATGATTAGCCATGGCTTACTAATTGAACCGGCGGCGATTTAATTGGGCCAAAGTTAACCTTTAAGCCCTGTTATAAATTTATAAAAAAGCATTAAAAAAATAGCCGGCACTTTATTTTTAAAAAATACAGTTTTAAAAAAGGATTTATCTGATCACTTTAAAAACTTCAAATTTAGGGGAACCTTTTACTCCTTTACTACTATAAAAATCAATGAACCGCAATTTAAAATAACTTGCATTACGGCCTTTGGTTTTAATAAGGTAGGTAACGTATTTTCTTACCATGTATTTACCTTTATTAAAGTCATAAACTTTCCAGTCAAAACCCATCACATCTCTGCGGTTAGAGTACCTTAAATTTTCTATATCATGTATTCCTATATCTTCAAAAGTAAGGGTACTGTCTACAGCTACGCTTATGGTTTTAGGATTTATATTTATGCCTGTAACATAGTATAACAAAGGTGGCTTAAATTCATAATAAATCCAACGGTAACGCATAAAACAAAAATGCCAGTCATTGTTACGCGGTTCAACATTTAAAGGATAAGGTTTAGTGAAATCAAAAAATAAAAGGTTCTTACCTGGGTCTTTATGCAAGTTGCCTGAAAAAAGTTTTTTGCCTTTTATATCTGCCACATCAATTGCAAAATCATCAAATAAAAAAGCAAGTCTAAACTGGTAATATCGCTCTTCCGGCGGACTTTCTGCTCCTCTGTCAATAATATATACCGAATCATAACCGGGTTGTAAAGGATTAAGCCAGCGGTTAAAAACAATTGAATCTCCCCCACTTGCTTCATCCCAACGCCACTTTAACTGGTTCAGATTAATATTATCACTAAAGTTTCCTCTGCCATTTGTGGCAATTAAAACACCTTTGCCCCCGTTCATAAAAATTCTTGTGCTTAATATATTACAATCAAAAGCCAGGTCCCATGAATTGCATTTAATGGTAGTTTTAACAGGATTGCTGTCTAAAAAATTAAGGTACACCTGGTCTTCATAATTCTCGCCAAGATTAAATTGGTAAACATTAAACAGGTTATTGGGCCTTGCGGGCAAAATATAACCTTTTTCCTGTTTTTCGCAGGCCGCAAACAAGAGGAATACAGCCGCTATTAAAACAAGAAAACACCTACCTTCCGAAACAAATTTTATATCACAAAGTTTCATTACTTATGGCCTATATAGAATAACGCAAACCCACAAACCAAGTACGTCCCAATCCGGTCATAGCAAAGTTGTTCATGCTGCTATGTGCGCCTGAATTAAAACTTGCATTGACATTTATTACATTTAAAATATTTTTTGAACCAATTGTTAAAGCAATTTTTTTGTTCCAAAAATTTTTGCTTACACTCATATCCATCAAACTAAAAGGATCAATATAACTAAGCATTACCCCATCAGTTAAATAGTTATACTGATAGGTTTGAATTTTACCATTGTGCTTTAAGAATAAATTAACGGATGCATCATATTTTATAAAATTATAGGCTAAGTTTAAGCGCCATTCATCACTAAAAAAGTACGGACTACTTCCTGAATTTTGCAATAAATTATTCTGTCGTCCGGTTCTTGCATAACCCACAATAATTTGGTAATTGCCATTATTGTATTCGCAATTTACATTCATACCGGCACTCGAAAATTCATTAATATTAAAATATTGGTATCCTGCATTATCGCCCGATCCGGTTCTCTTCAAATCTATCATACTCTTAATATGATTATAAAATAAAGAGGGTTCAAAACGCCAAACCCGTTTCGCTGTTTTGTTCTGATACATTATATTTATTTGAAAATTATCGGATGTTTCCGGTTTTAAATTTTCATTACCCTTAATATTATGACTGATATCAACAAATTTTAAGGAAAGTTCTTTTAAAGAAGGAGCTCTGAACCCACGCGCATAAGAACTTCTAATGGTCCAATTTTCAGTAATATCAACTTTTAAATTGAGGGAAGGAATTACAGGTACACTAAAACGTGTATTATAAGTAATTCTCATTCCAGGCCTTATCAGTAACCGTGGCAATGCTTTTATCTCAGTACTTCCAAATAAACTGTAATCACCAATTTGTTGCATATTCCCTTCAATCCTTCGCCCAACAACAAACTCATGATTTACTTCATATCCAATTTGGTAACTGATTTTTTTCAATAAAACCGCACTTGCATAAGTTCCCCTGCTCATAATTAGATGGAACCGGTTTGTATCCTGATTATCCACAGAAGGTATCAGTTCTTTGCTCATATCTACAAGGTTTATCTGATAGGAATTTTGCCTGCGTTCATAAAAATTATAGGAAGCCACCACATTCATGTGGCGTTTATCTTTGTACTTTTTATCAAAGAAAAAAGAGGATGTAAAACGACTGTTTATATAATACCTGTCGGTTGCAACAGCACGGGTCCAATCTACTGTAGGTTCACCTTTATCTGTTACTTTTTCTGTAAAGAACTGATTGCTCCAGCGCAGGTTACCTTTAAGTGTATATTTACCTAAAATCAGATCTGCCATATATTGGGTTCTTGGCTTCCAGAGTTTTGTTCTACTATCAGGATTCGTACTATAACCCTGAAAAAAATTCCTTCCTGCATTAACAAGTAAATTATATTTAAGATTGCTTAAGCCAACACTTGCATCTGCATTATATTGGCCAATACTTTCATAGTAAACATTTTCTTTAGTATTGATACTTTCTTTTTTTTGTTTTTTAGTAATTATATTAATCACTCCTCCCAAAGCATCTGTGCCAAAATTTACACTCATCGGACCTTCAATAAGTTCTATCCGCTCAACATTATTCAAATTAATCTGGGTGAGGTCTATACTCCCGTTTTCTCTACCGATTACCGGCACTCCGTCAATCAGAATTTTTATATTGTTTCCGCCTACCCCCTGCAGTTGAACGCTACTTCCCAAAATAGGGTCCTGACTGATCCTTACATTTAATTCGTTTACAAGCAATTGTTGCAAATTAAAAGCTCCCTGCAACTTTATTCTCCCGGCATCAATAACCTTAACTTTATAAACCGATTTGGTAAGTGTATTTTCACCATACTGGCCGGTAACAACCAATTCATCCAAATCAAATTTTTTAGCTTCTGTTTGTGCTTTTAGAGAGTCTGTTTGAGCTTTTAAATTAAGGGGCAATAAAACATACACTATCCATATAACTGCATGTATTTTGTTAATCCGGTATAAAAAAACTTTATCCAATTATTTATTCAATTACTAATTTTTGTGACGCTACCATTCCATCAGCATCCAAGGATATAAAATACAAACCACTTTTTAACGAAGCCGTAATAAGTTTAGCAGAAAAACTTCCATTTACATTATCATAAAGTTCATTAATTACTTCACGGCCGGTAACATCAAATAACCTTACATTTAACTTATTAACTTTCATATTAAATGTAGCGGTAATATTTACCTGCTGGCCTGCCGGGTTAGGATATATGGTAACAGTTGGATTAACTTTATTTACCGTTTCTGTACCTGTTACAATAAATTCTTTTTTATTAAATTTAATAAATTGTTTACTTCCATCGGCATAATAATCCGTAAAAACCAAACGCTGAATTTTGTTAACTCCAACTTTAATAAAATAAGCCAATGAGTCGCGGATAGGCCACGGACCGGGTGATGTGGTAATGGTTTTCCAATCCCAACCAACCTGGTTATAATTCTTCTTAAATACAAGGGTGTTTGCCGGGGCAGTGTTTCTTGCATCAGCCGCTTCAAGTTTGACAGAAGTAACTGCCGGGTTTTGCAAAACGCCCATTACAGGATACATAAGAGTTTGACCAAACATAGTTACCTGTGTTTTATATCGGGTAAACAATAGATCCCAGGTATTTAACATGGGTTCACGATCGATTACTGTTTTGCTTAATACATTTAGATAGGCAAACATTTTACCTGCAAATGCGGCCTTATTAATAGTTATGGTAGTACTGTCTGAACCATTAACATTAGATAAGGTAAAAACCCACATTGAATCAAAAGCAATTTTATGAACCGCTAGTCTTTTTAAAGTTTTTGGATCATTAGGATTAGGAGAAGTAGTTATTGCAATCAACCAGATATTATTGCCTTCCACATTGTGTGAACTCTGGCTGTACTGACCCCAACCATAATCATATGGATTACTTAAGTTGCGGCTTTGATTCATTGCCCCTATATCCCAGGTACTGTCGTTATTATAAAAAGAAGGCCAACCCATCCATCCGGCAGTATCAAAAGTAGACCAGTTGCTAATTGTGGTGTTTGATTTATAGATCTCAACACTTCTGCCTTCATTAATTCTAATAGTTGCAGCCTGCATGGTTTGATAAGGAGGTAAAGCCCTTCTCATACCAAAAGCGATATGCCAGTTGTTATTACGAACAGTGTCTCTATGTCCGGTGGTTAAATTATAGTAAATATCCAGCGGTGTTCCCGAAAGCATACTTAAGCTATCATTTGTTTGTGAAAATAATCGGGGTAATGTTCCTAAAATGGCTGCAACAAGTAACAGTTTTTTCATGTAAAGTAATAATAATTGAGGCGCAAATAAACAACACAATATGCGAGTAGCCTTATGACAATTAACAGCTTTGTTGATTATGACACATTTATTACAACTTAAAAACAACCTTTCATCAAGGTAATAACTCAGAACATGTAATTTGGGGCTTTAAGGATTTTGCCTACCTTTGCATCGCAATATTTTATGCAGATACAACTATTAAAATCAAAAATTCACCGTGCCCGGGTTACGCAAACTGAGTTGCATTATGTGGGTAGCATTACCATAGATGAAGATTTGCTGGAAGCCGCTAATCTAATTGAAAATGAGAAAGTGCAGGTAGTAAATGTTAATAATGGCGAACGTTTGGAAACCTATGTTATAAAAGGCCAGAGAGGATCCGGGATGATTTGCCTGAATGGCCCTGCTGCCCGTAAAGCAGTTACCGGAGATCAGGTTATTATAATATCTTATGGTATTATGGACTTTGAAGAAGCTAAAAAACACAAACCTATTGTTGTTTATCCCGATCATAATAACCTATTAGCACATTGAGTACAAACTTAAAGTCTGCCATACAATTTATTGTAATTACCCTTACAGGCGGTATTTTTATGTACTTTGTTTTTAAAGATACTAATTGGACTGATTTAATTATCCGCATGCAATCAGCCAATTTAACATGGCTCTTTTTTGCCATGGTGGTTTGTGTAATAAGTCATTGGATAAGAGCTTACCGGGCAACACTTTTATATGATGCCATGGGCTACCATGTTGGCACAATTAATAGTTTTTATGCAGTTCTTATTGGTTATATGATGAACTATATTATACCCAGAGCGGGAGAAGTTTCCCGCTGCGCCTCTTTAGCCAAAACAGATAAAATGCCACTTGAAAAGTCATTAGGAACTGTAGTAACCGAAAGAATTGTTGATATGGTGCTGTTGTTAATGATTCTTGGTTTTATTTTTCTTTTACAATTTGATATGTTTATTGGTTTTATCACCAAATCTATCAATGAAAGAGGAGCATCTACTAATGAGGGTTCAATACTTAAATGGATTTTACTGATTGTTTTCGGATCCATTGTATTATTAATATTTGTTTTGCGCAAACGTTTAAAAAACAGTCCGTTATTTGTTAAATTCTTTAGCCTCATTCAAGGTTTTGCCGATGGTCTTTTAAGCATCAGGCATATTAAAAAGCCAATGTTATTTATATTGCTTTCCATTCTTATATGGGTATGTTATATTTTTATGATGTACCTGTGCCTTTTTGCAATGGAGGCTACCTCCCATCTTTCCTTTGTAGATTGTTTAACCGTATTTGCTATTGGAACTTTAGGTGTGGTGTTGCCTGCCCCTGGTGCCGGTGCAGGAACATATCATTTTTTTGTAATGCAATCATTGCTTTTATTCGGTGTGGCAAAAGAAGATGGAATCGCTTATGCAACCATGGTACACGGAGCGCAAATGATCTTATTGCTCGCATTAGGCGCTGTTGCTTCACTGTTGGTTTTGGTTCAGCAAAAAAGAACAAAAACAAATGAGCAAATACAGTAACATTTCCCTAAAAATTTATGACCGGGCTGAACTTAAAATTCAGGTAAAAAAATGGAATGATGCCGGCAAAAAAGTAGTCTTCACCAACGGCTGTTTTGATCTGTTGCATCGCGGTCATGTAGATTATCTGGCAAAAGCTTCCGACCTGGGAGATATATTAATTCTTGGCCTCAACACAGACGCATCGGTTAGTCGTTTAAAAGGCATACACAGGCCTATACAAGATGAACAATCGAGACTTCATATAATTGCCTCATTGGCATTTGTAGATGCTGTTGTATTGTTTGATGAACCCACACCACTTGCGTTAATTGAGTTGGTTCAGCCCGATGTATTGGTGAAAGGAAGCGACTACCAGCCTCAGGATATAATAGGTTATGATGTTGTAATGGCCAAAGGCGGTTCCGTTAAAACCATAGATTATATGGAGGGTTATTCTACCAGCCTTATTGAAAAAAAAATAAAAGAGATTCAAAATCCAAATCGCTGATTTTTTTAATAAAAGCAGCATAAAAAATTAAAAGAGTTAAAGAGGTTTATGCCTCAGATTATTTCGATATAACTTTAAAGATAGTTGATAATATGGAGGCTTTAGATTTTTGTGTTTTAGTTTTTGTATCGTGTAGGTTTGATAATCTTTATTGATAGTATATATTCGCTAATTATAAAATAGCACAGCATATGAATTTTGAGTTAACAGAAGAGCATTTAAATGTACAACAGGCAGCACGAGATTTTGCCCAGACTGAATTGTTACCCGGTGTTATTGAACGCGATAATAAGCAGGAATTTCCTTATGAACAGGTTAAGAAGTTAGGAGAACTTGGCTTTTTAGGTATTATGGTTGATCCTAAATATGGAGGATCTGGTATGGATACTGTTTCCTATGTATTGGCTATGGAAGAATTGTCTAAGGTAGATGCATCTGCTTCTGTAGTGGTATCTGTTAACAACTCATTGGTTTGCTGGGGAATTGAAACTTATGGAAGCGAAGAACAAAAACAAAAATATTTAGTGCCACTTGCTACCGGTAAATGCCATGGTGCTTTTTTACTCTCTGAGCCCGAAGCCGGAAGTGACGCCACATCTCAACGCACTACAGCTTTTGATATGGGTGATCATTATTTGATGAATGGCACCAAAAACTGGATTACAAGTGGCAACACCGGAACATATTATCTGGTTATTGCACAAACACATGTAGAGAAAGGCTATAAGGGTATAAATGCATTTATTGTAGAGAAAAGCTGGCCAGGTGTTGTAATTGGCAAAAAAGAAGATAAGATGGGAATCAGGGGTAGTGATACCCATTCCATTATGTTTCAGGATGTGAAAGTACCTAAAGAAAACCGGATTGGTGAAGACGGTTTCGGGTTTAAATTTGCCATGAAGGTATTAGCCGGCGGCCGAATTGGAATTGCTTCGCAGGCTTTGGGTATAGCCAGCGGTGCTTATGAACTTGCGTTAAAATATTCTAAAACACGTAAGGCATTCGGCAAAGAAATTATGCATCACCAGGCTATACAATTTAAGCTTGCCGATATGGCTACACAGATTGAAGCTGCCCGCTTACTTTGCCTTAAAGCTGCCGTTTTAAAAGATGCCAAAAAAGACTATGCACTGGTAAGTTCTATGGCCAAGGTTTTTGCCTCCGAAACCGCTATGTGGGTAGCTACTGAAGCCGTACAAATTCATGGCGGCTACGGCTTTGTAAAAGAATACCATGTAGAACGAATGATGCGCGATGCCAAAATTACTCAGATTTATGAAGGTACCAGCGAGGTACAAAGAATTGTAATCTCCAGAGAAGTGCTAAAATAAGTAAACTCCTGTTGATCTTAGTTTTTTAAAATGCGGCCCAGCCCTGAGCTTGTAAGGTATGCTTATTGCCTCCTTTGGTTATAAGATTCATGCCTGCACTCTTATCTGTAACATATCCTATAATACTAAAATCAGGATGGGTACTTAGCTTTTCAAAATCACTTTGGTTAATAGTAAATAATAACTCATAATCCTCACCACCACTTAGGGCGCAAAGTGTTGGATCAAGATCTAATTCTCTGGCAAAATTATAGGTGGTTGGATCAATTGGAATTTTATCTTCATACAAAGTAATACCCAACTCTGAGTTTTTGGCCAGGTGAAAACACTCTGATGCCAGGCCATCACTCACATCTATCATAGAAGTTGGGTGTATAGTAAGATTTTTAAAAATTTCAATAATATCTTTCCGCGCTTCGGGTTTTAACTGGCGTTCTAAAATGTAATCATATCCTGCCAAATCGGGTTGAACCGAAGGATTGTCTATATAGACCCTCTTCTCGCGTTCAAGCATTTGAAAGCCACAATAAGCACCTCCTAAATCGCCGGTAACCACAACCAGATCGTTAACCTGGGCACCTTTGCGGTAAACTATTTCATTTTCGGTGGCCTCACCAACCACAGTTACGCTAATTACAAGTCCTTGTTTTGATGTAGAAGTATCGCCTCCAACTAAATCAACCTCATATTTATCACAAGCCAATTGTATGCCCTGGTATATCTCTTCAACAGCCTCCAGAGAAAAACGGCTCGACATGGCAATGGATACCGTTACCTGATTAGGTTTTGCATTCATTGCATACATATCACTTAAGTTAACAGTGATTGCCTTATAACCTAGATGCTTAAGCGGGAAATAACTAAGGTCAAAGTGCACTCCTTCCAGTAACATATCAGTTGAAATTAGGGTACATTTTCCGTTTGAGGTTTTTATAACGGCAGCATCATCGCCTACACCCGCAATTGTATTATTTCTGAGCGTAAAGTTTTTGGTAAGGTGATCAATGAGGCCAAACTCGCCAAGTGTGCTGAGTTCTGTGCGTTCTGCGTTTTCAAACATGCTGCGAAGATAATGTATTTAATGTAATGAAATCCTACTGATAGGCATTATCAATGGTATGAAATAAATGATTTAAAATGCGTAATACTTTTGTGTTACCATTATTGCAAGAGATCCTAAACGTTCCGTTCATTTGTAAATGGCAATTTCGAATAAATTATGTACCAATTAACAGTATTAATATCCCACAATAATTGATATAAAAATAAACAGGATAAGCCTTACGTATTAAAATCCCATTTATTTAAAAACAATTTAGCACCTTTGCATCTTTTAAGGGAAAGCGTAAATATGAAAATTGGAATTGTTTGTTATCCCACTTATGGAGGCAGTGGTGTTGTAGCTACAGAATTAGGAAAAGCTTTGGCACTTCGCGGACATAAAGTACATTTTATTACTTATAAACAACCTGCCCGGCTTGATTTTTTTTCGGGTAATACTTTTTATCATGAAGTATATGTTTCTAACTACCCTTTATTTGATTTCCCACCTTATGAAACTGCATTAACCGGTCACCTGGTAAATGTAGTAAAATTTGAAAAACTCGATCTCCTTCATGTACATTATGCCATTCCGCATGCATCGGCAGCAATTATGGCTAAACAGATTTTAGCTAGTGAGGGCATTCATATACCAATCATTACTACCCTGC
>JACMQU010000010.1 GCA_014376805.1 Bacteroidia bacterium | reverse complement strand
TTAACCCTTATCTTAACAGCATAAACCAGGTTGGCCCTTTCCTCTTTTGTTTGAATAGTTTTTGGGGTGAACTCTGCTTTATTGCTTATCCATTCAACTATTCCTTTATACTCTTTTAGTTTTCCTTCAGTTTCATTTATCGTTACTGTAACCACTTGATTTAACCTGACTCCTGCAAACTGATCGCCTGTAAGATAGACCCGTAGGAGTAGGGTGGAGAGATTGGCAATCTTATACAATGCCTTGCCATTAACGGCTAGTTCATTCGGTTCAGCATACTTATTTATTACTGTGCCATTTACCCTGTTTGTGATGATACATTTAGCAAGCTGATCATTCAATTGTTCTATCTGAACCTCCAGTGGACTAGTTTGCCGGATGATGCTTTCATTGTTAATACTGAGTGACGATTGCTGCGCTTCAATCTGTTTTTTTATTACTTCAATCTGTGCGTTTACATCATCTGATTGCTTAGGTGTTGCGGCATCCGCTTTTAACAGATTGGCAACTCTTTTTTGTTCAGCTTCTGCAGCCTTTAGCTGAACCTTTAAGGCTGCAGTCTGTTTGCCAACATCCGGTTTCATACTTAGAGTAGCGATAATTTGTGCCTGGAGTTGTTTCTTTTTTAAATAGAGTTGAACACTGTCAATATAACCTATTACTTCACCTGCTTTTAATTGTTGTCCTTCTTCAAGATTAAGTTGTTTAATAGTGCCTGTAGCCTCAGCCGATATAATGATTTCTACAGTTTCAAATGTTCCTGAAGCATCAAAAGGGTTTTTATTTTTATTGCATGAACCTAATGCAAATGCAATTATAACAACTATATTAATTTTTTTCATTTGCTTGTTTTGTTAAGATTTAATTACCAGATGTTGTTTGTAAAATATATAAAGCCAGTAATAATTGGATATCATGAAATAATTGGGTTTGTAATGCCTGGTCTTCCGCGTTTAATTCTCGTAGGTAATCGGTGGTATTAATTACACCGTTTTTTAATTGTACCAGGGCAGTATTCTTTATTTTTGTTCTTAATGCTATAATCTCCCGGTCGCTTTCTATAAGCTGTTTCAGCTTTGTAGTTTCAGCATTTTGTTGTTGTAAAGTATATTGGGTGTTGAACAAAAATGTTTCTTTCTGAAGATCTATAAGGCTTCGGCTTATTTCAAGTATAGCCTTATCTTTATTAAAGGTATATATACTTGAAATAGCCCAGTTAAGCCTAACTCCCCCAACATAATAAAAGTTAAAAGTGTTATCGAGTGCATTCAGAGCGGGCCGCCCATAGCCTCCCTGTAAAAACAATGCCAGCTTTGGTAAGTTACGCGTTACTAAAAATACAGATTGCACATCCGTCATTTTTTTCTGGTGATCAAATAGCAATAATTCGGGCCGGTTAATAGTATTTGTTATTACTATAGATGATGGTTTTTCGAACCTTTTATTTTCATCCACCGGTTGGTTTATGAACAAGGTGAGCATATCCATAAAAGCTTTACGTGTAGCCTTTAGTTCAATAGTTCGTTGACTGATCTTTAAGATCTCAACCTGCAATATTTCTCCATTGCTTATTAAAGCAACTCCGTTTTTTATGGCCCCTTTGGTTTTTTCAAGGGTTTGTTCCATATCTGTTTTAATCAATTCTGTCTGAACCAATTGTTCATTTACCAATAAGATCCCAAAATATAACTGGTTAATCCGTTCTTTTAATTTATAGAGTTCTACTTCCACTTTTTGCAGTTCAATTACACTGTTAACCTCCTGTGTTTTTTTTAAAAGGTTAATTAGCCCTCCATCATAAACAGTCTGATTAATCTCTCCATATATCCTGTATTGATCTTTGCTAAGAGTAGGAATATTTAACCCCGGTAAGTTTAGTGGTATGCGGGTTACATCAGACTGATAAGTGGCTTGCCCGTTAATATTTAATTGGGGCAGGTATCCTTTTGATGCATTTTGAACCGAGTACTCAGCACTCTTTATAAGGAGCCCGCTTTGCTTAACCAATGGATAGTTTTGCCGGGCCAATTTGTAACATTCCTCAATAGTAAGGCTTATTTGCGCTTGCGTATTTGATGTTATGATAACCATCGAAATGCTTATCATAAATAATAATTGTTTCATTTTATATTAATTTTAGAACATTCAAATTTTTGCAAGAAATGTAATTTTAGATTTTCCTGATATAACCCGGCTACAGTTTATTTAACTTTTAACATTCCATTTATCCATATAGGAATCATTTTCTTTCTCTCTTTCATCAGCGCATCAAATTCTTTTTGATTCAGATCTCCTACATGTTTAAGCAGCGGACTTGCAATAAACGGGAAAACAGTTAACCCAATTATATTGATGATGATCTGAATCGGATTTATTTTTCCTTTGCCTGTTTCTTTAACCTGTTTAAAAAAATGCGATTTCAACAACAATGTTCTGGCACCGATATTCATAGCGAACTTATCCGGGTTGGCTTTAATTTCACTTAAGATAAATAATGGCAAATCCGGATGTTTTCTTAGCAGATTTATATAATTTGAAACAATTGCTTTAATTTTATGTAACAAGGTCGTTGTCTCATTGTACAGCACACTTCTTAAGCCAATTAATAACTGCTGCATGTTCTCCCTCATAACAATATCAAAAAGTTTCTCTTTACTCCTGAAATAATAATTGAGCAAAGCGAGATTAATTCCGGCTTCTTCAGCAATATCGCGTGTACGGGTGGCCGCATAGCCTTTTTTAGTAAACACCTTACGGGCTGCTTCCTTTATTTTTTCTCCGGTAGTAGTGTCCGTTATTTCTAATTTATTTTTTGTCATTAGTAGAAGAGAAGTAATTAATCACTCAAAAATATGAATAAAAAATGAGTTTTAATCAAATAATTTAATCAATTGATTAAAACAGGTGATTAAATTATAAACATATATAAGTCAAATAAATAATAATTAACAAATTAGTTGCTGAGGTTCTATTTAGTATTTCTTCTTATGACCAAAGCAGAGGAAAATATAAGATGGAAATTCTAATCGAAGTTCACCTCTAACAACTTTTGACCGTGGTGCTGATGTGTATTCGAAATTGAGAGAATCCATTAGAACATATATTAAAATGTCAAGTCCGAGCATATTATTAATGCGAATGCAAGTTCATCAAACCAGAATGTGCATTTGCAACAAATTAAAATATACC
>JACMQU010000136.1 GCA_014376805.1 Bacteroidia bacterium | reverse complement strand
GCCTACCAGTGATTGTCCAAAAGCATAACTTAAAGAATCACCATCAGGGTCAATTGCACCCAGGTTATACGTAAAATCTTGTCCGGCGCAGGTAACAGCTACCGGGTCGTTTGTAAATGCCGGTGCAGAGTTGCAGGGAGATGCGCAACGATTTATGGTAGCCTGAGTAAAAAAACTTAGGGATAGCGGGTTTGATAAGGTGGTAATTGCACCGTTTCGGCAACAGGTTTGATAACCTAAATAAACCATACAACAACTGGCAGGCAAGCCACTTAAATTAATTTGTCCAACAAAAGTATAAACTTCTATACCCGGTGTAAAAGAACCGGGCGTACGGGAAGCACAATTTGTACATACTGTTAATGAACTCGCACACAATTGAATCACATCCAGGGCACTTACTGCCGTTACCACACTAATAGACTGTGAGCCAAAACTCGTTCCAGTACAGCTTCCGGCAGCACCCACAATACTTATACTAAGATTGCAACCGGAAGATAAAGGACCAGGAGTTGGACAACCTGAGCATAACGGATATGGATCACTACAATCGCGGTAAATTTTAAAGGTTACCTGATATACACCCGGAGTACCGGTACAGGTATATGTTACATCTGATCCAACAACATGTGTTGCTTCTACTCTGTATGACAAAAAACTTAAGAACAAAAAGCAAATAAGTGCAAGTCTTTTAATTCTGATTCTTTTAAAATTAATCTTAATCATAGCTTTCAGGTTTAATAATTTCTTTTTCAAAGTTAAGGCCTCTAATACCTAACATTTTCTTAAGAAATTATTATTCTACAAATATGCGCAATTATTAAGTCAACCTTAAGAAAACCATTAAGAATATAGCTGTATTGGAGGCTTATTAAGAATTTTTTAAGCTAAATTTATATGTTTAATAAATATTATATTGACTTAATATTATTTGTTCACAATTACCCAAATATAGGTAAGAAAGTGCAATTAAACAAATTGAAAATAAAGGAGTAGTTTAGGTTCAGAAAAACTATGAAGATATTACTTAGAAGTAAAATTGGCATAAAAGGGATATAATAAATAAATCATTAAAAAATATACTTGAAATATTTATTATAAGACAGACCCAAATTACCCCATACAAACAAATTGAAAGGAGGAAATAAACTACATTAAAAGATATTATATTCGGCCATTAAATGAATGAAAAAAAATGAAAGTTTTTAAATTTGGGGGAGCTTCAGTTAAAAATTCTGAGGCAGTAAAAAATTTAGGGGAAGTTTTAGAACAATATAAAGATGATCAGATTTTGGTTATAGTAAGTGCAATGGGCAAAATGACAAATGCATTAGAACTTTTGGCAAAAGCTTATTATGATGGTAACGAAGAAAAAACTGAACTGTATAACAACGTTAAAAACTTTCATGATGAAATTATAAATGACTTGTTAAAAGGGAGTAAGGCACATGCATACGATGATATTGAGAACCTTTTTATAGAACTTGAATGTGAGTTAGAAACCAAACCTGATAAATCATTTGATAAGGTATATGATCAGATTGTAAGTTATGGAGAAATTTTCTCATCACGCATTGTAAGTGCTTATTTAAATGAGAACGGCATAAGAAACAGGTGGTTGGATGCCCAAAATTTTATTAGCACAGATAATACTTACAGAGAAGGCAAACCAGATTGGCAAATCACTACCAATTTGATTTGTAATAAGCTAAAGCCAATAGTAAAAAAACAAATGGTAATCACCCAAGGGTTTATAGGACGTAATAAAGACAATTTTACGGTAACACTTGGCCGTGAAGGATCTGATTATTCGGCAGCTATTTTTGCATTTGGACTGGATGCAGAAAGCGTTACCATTTGGAAAGATGTGGATGGAGTGATGAATGCTGATCCTAAAAAATTTCCTGATGCCATTAAGATCGATGCATTAAGCTATCCCAAAGCTATTGAAATGGCATATTATGGCGCTACAGTAATCCATCCTAAAACTATTCAGCCATTGCAGAGTAAAAATATTCCATTATATGTTAAATCATTTATTAACCCTATGGCAGAGGGCACCGTTGTTGGCGTTGATAAAGATAAAGATGTACCATTACCCACCATTATTTCCAAAGGTGAGCAGGTTTTGATATCAATGGGAAGTAAAGACTTTTCTTTTATTGTTGAAGATAACCTAAGTCGTATTTTTAATGCTTTTGCACAGCATAAAGTTAAAATAAACCTCATGCAAAGTTCAGCAATCAGTTTTAGTGTTTGTGCTGATAACGACCCGTATAAATTACCTGATTTATTAAAAGATCTGGGGAAAGATTACAACGTTAGAATTAATGATGGATTAGAATTGTTAACCATTACAAATTATAATCCTCAGATTACCGAAAAACTGATTGCAGATAAACAAGTATTAATTGAACAGCGCACCAGAAATACTTTGCAATATGTTATAAAGTAGCTATTTAAAAACTACTTTCTCCTAAGGTATAAATTTCTAACACTTTTATCCCCGCTTCTGCCATTTTTTGTTCCCGTTAAAATCAATATATCTACACGCAATTGATTTATGCTATAAATTTGGTTAAGCCAACCTGGTTCGGAAATAGTTAGCGTATTAGCCGCTTTATTGTATAGCCAGGAAATTGCATACTGATTGCTCCCCTGTGTTAGAATACCACTAGTGCTATCGCCGTTAAAAGTAAACACCCCATCATTTTCTATTCTAATTATTTCAGTTCCGGTAGCTGATGTTTCCATTGTAACTAAACTATCACGGTTCCAGTTGCCAACCCAATTAATTCCAGCTTTTTCAACCGGTATTATAACAGGTTCTTTCTGACATGAAATAAAAAAAACAGAAATAAATAACACAACCAGGAATGATCTTAACATCAGATTTATATAAATTTTTACAAAATAAGCTTTATTTTTCAATACTTCCAATATTCATTCGTTATGATTAGCACGTTTTGTCGGAAATTTTGCAATAAAATAATGATAATTTAATATTATTTTTCTGTAATCTCACGCTTATATTGCGGCCGATGTTATATACCGGATATTTACTGTTGGGCTCAAACATGGGCCATTCCATTAAAAATTTGCAAAAAGCTTCTACATTGATAGAGCAACAAATTGGGGAAATTATTCAAACTTCCTCTATTTATAAAACGGCTGCATGGGGTAATACACAGCAGGATGATTTTTATAATCAGGTTTTAAAAATTTCTACCTTACTTACACCCGATCAGTTATTAACTGAACTGTTAGAAATTGAAATGCAAATGGGTCGTAAGCGTATTAAAAAATGGGAATCGCGCATTATTGATCTGGATATATTGTATTATGAAGACCGAATTATTTCAAAGGATCATTTATCCATACCGCACCCTCACTTGCATCAAAGGCGTTTTACCTTAGTGCCATTGTGTGAGATATGTGCAACTTTTATACATCCTATCCTGGGTCAAACCAACTATGAATTGTTGCAAATATGTGAAGATAACCTGATCGTGGAAAAATTGTAAGTTAACAACGCTGGATACAATGCATTTTTACACACTTGAAAACTGAAATTCCATACCCGTTTATAGCCATAGAAGGTAACATTGGCTCAGGCAAATCAACGCTTGCCAAGATGCTTGCTGAACATCTGAACGCGCGTTTAATTCTTGAGGAATTTGAGGATAATTCATTCCTTCCAAAATTTTATGAGGATGCCCGCAGATATGCATTTCCGCTTGAGATGAGCTTCCTGGCCAGTCGGTTCAACCAGCTTAAAAAGCAGTTGCCCGAACAAGATTTGTTTAAAGAATATGTAATAAGCGATTATATTTTTGCCAAATGTTTGTTATTCTCAAAAGTTAATTTAGATGAAGATGAATATGATTTGTATTACCGGTTGTTTACTATTATCGATCAGCAATTACCCCGGCCAGATCTTCTGATTTATTTGCATTGCCCGGTTGAAAAACTACAATGGAACATTGCTAACCGGGGAAGGATTTATGAACGGCACATAAAAGATACCTACCTTCAGGATTTGCAGCAGGCGTATTTTTCATACCTCAACAATCGCACAGATTTGCGCATATTAATGATTGATTGTTCGCAAATAGATTTTGTAAACAACACAGATCATTATCTGAAAATACTAAATTTGTTAAGTGAGTCTTATACACACGGCATTCACCAGCACCGTTTACAAGATTATTCATGAAACAGGAAACTATTTTAATGAGTTTACCTTATCTGCCTTGTATAGCATGGGTTCAGCATGCCTTAACTGCAGAATATATTTTATTGGAGGCGCAGGAACATTATACCAAACAGACATACCGAAACAGAACACGCATTTTAGCTGCAAACGGTGCCTTAAATCTTAACATTCCTATACTTCATCAAACTGGTAAACAAATAATAACACAGGTGGAAACAGATGCCAATGAAAACTGGAAACATAACCATTGGCAAAGCATTGTTTCAGCTTATGGAAACGCTGCTTATTTTATTTATTACAGGCATTATTTTGAAACTTTTTTCCTTGGTTCAAATCGGGTAAACTTATGGGAGCATAACCTGGGTTTATTGCAAGTCATTTTCAAAATTTTAAAACAGCCATTTCGGTTTGAACCAACAAAAAATTATGAAAAAGGAAACAACCCCTTAAACGATTTTAGAGCCGCGTTTAATAGTAAAAATTCAAACCCTGAAACAGAACTATTGTTCAACAAAAATTACCTTCAGGTATTTACCGGGAAGTTTCATTTTGAACCCAACCTTTCTATCCTCGATCTTATTTTTAACACGGGCCCTGATGCAGAACGCTATTTAGTGCGAATAGGTTAGGAGTAAAAAGTTACTTACGTTTCTTAAATTATTGACTGTGTATTTATTCTTTTTAATGCACAATTAACCGTAATTAATATACCATCATTTTCATACAAAATACACTCCCACCCGATTTCATAAATTCACTGGTTTCAATTTCATAAACATGATAACCACATTGGATCAGAGCTGCTAATGCATACTTACTTCCCAGTTGTATAATGGCAGTATTTTTATTATTGTCTGAATGAGGAATAACATGTGCATTTAAGCAAAATGTTTTAACAGCTTCTTCTTCAGGTATCAGATACACCTGCTCAAAACATCTCCTGATCATAGCCATTCCTTCTGCGGTAAAAGCCTGTTCACACAGCATCACTGCATGCTCTGTTAAGGGTACAAAGCAAGTATCAAGGTGATAAAAATTGGGATTTACTAATTTAAGTGCAATTACCGGTACATTTAAAATGGAAGTTAATTCTGTATAAGCACTCCTATCGCTTCTTTGTCCATAACCACCATACAACAAGCGTTTACCCGGATGTGGAATCACATCTCCCATGCCTTCAAACATAGTGGCTACTTTTAACTGAAGGGGCTTATAGTTGCGCTTAAGAAACCATTCTTCAAAATAAGGCACTTCAGCTTGTCTAGATAAATGACGCATTTTACTCATCACAACTAATTTCTCTCCATCCGGCATTTGCCAGGGGAAAGTTTGGTTGGCACAAAATACCATATCCTCGCATCCCCTTGCGCCGTCAATCATTAACAACTCTTCTATAATGTCATTTTTTTGCAAATTTTGATAAACGGTTTTTAGCGACTCCCATTGCTGTATAGCTTTATTTCTATCCAGCTTCACTTCCCTTTTTTCCATGTAAATATTTTTAACATCCACAATATCAAAGTAAACTGGCGTGCACATTAATACCCGCATAGGCTCCTGCCTTTGTTCACAATTTTGTATAGAGAAGTCGTGAGGTAATGTGTGGTATATTTTGAAAGTTTGATTACTTAACATAAGTTCGAAGTATATTTATGCGGCAAACATATCAAATATCGAAAAAACCTTTTATAAATAATTTAAATTTAAAAGAAAAATAATAAAACGTAAACTGGTTTACCATTAATAAAAATCAAACAGAAATGAAATTATATAAACTACTATTAGGAGTTTTAGCATTACCCGCAAGTTTAAATTTAACAACAGCTCAGCAGATAAAGCCTTTTAAAAAACCCGCTTACCAAACCAAATCTGAAAAGGCTTTGCCATACAAATCCTATCAACAAGATCTTTTTAAAGCAGCCCTGTTTCCGAAAGACATAATTTTGCCCGGGGAGTTTGAAGAGTCTCAGATAGTGGCTATAAGCTGGTCATTTGATTATGATTCAACAGGCACACCTACAGGGGCTGATGTAAGTTCTGTATTTGGAGATATTTCTGCTCAGTTGGCTAATGCTATTCAGAAAGAATGTGCAGTATGGATTCGCATTCTTAATGCCACCGACAGTACCTTAATTCTACAGCATATGATTAACAGAGGTACACCATTAGTTAATTACAGATTTATGGTAAATGCCGGAGACGATTGGTGGACGCGTGATTATGGTCCAATGGCATTTTACAGTAAGAACCTTGACAGCATTGGTTTTGTAGATATGCGCTATTATAATGGCAGGGAAAATGACAATGTATTTCCTGCTCAGCTTGCACAAGCTATGGGCTATCAAAATTATACTTCCCCTATATTTTGTGAAGGAGGCAACCTTATGGGAGATGGTTATGGCCGTTTGTTTTTCAGCGATCGTATTGTTGATAATAATATAGGAACGGTTCACTCCCCTTCCTGGACAAAACAAGAAACATTATCTACTTTAACCAATTTGTTTAATACACCTGATCGCTCGAATCTGGTTTCATTAAGGTGCGATGGTGGAACAGGGCATATTGACCTTTACCTAAAGTTAATTGATGAACAGACTATCATCGCTTCCCAATATCCGAAAGAAATAACGGCTGTAGACAAGCAAATCATTGAAGACAATGTGCAATTGCTTACCGCTTTAAAGTCTACTTATAATCGACCTTACCGCATTGTAAGAATAGAACATCCAACAAATGACATTGGAAAACATACCAATTTAACATGCACACAAATAGATGCTGATGCAAGAAATTTCATTAATGGACTTACGGTAAATAATAGTTTTATTTTTCCATCCTACTATGATGGCAATACAGGAAATGCCGCCCAACACCAGCGTATTATGGCACTATATAAAAGGATAATGCCGGGCTATAACATCGTACCTATTGATAGTCGTGATATGTCTCCCTTAGGAGGTGCCATTCATTGTATTACCATGCAAATTCCGGCAGAAAACCCTGTACGCATCTGGCATCCTTCTGTTGATGGATTAGTACCTGCTTTACCTAAATATCATATTCTGATGAAAGCAGCAAATAAAAGCGGGATTCAATCGGCCAGTTGTTATTGGCGTAAAAATGCAAATTCTACCTGGACCAATTTTAGTTTAACAGACAGTGCCGGCTATTGGACAGGTGAAATTACCAATGCAAACTTAACCGGATCAGATAGTGTTGAATATTATTTAACAGCCACCAGTAATAATGGCAAAACTGTAACCAAACCTATTACTGCAACCAAGGGCGGATACTATACCATGCGCACACAATACCTCAGTAGTTTAAACGATTTTGTGATAAGCAGTGATCATTTATTTAATGCCTATCCAAATCCGGCCACACAAAAAGTAACCATTTCATTTAAGTTGATCCAAAGCAATTATACAGAAATGCAATTGATAGATTTGAATGGCAAACTGGTGTTCAGCAAAAATTTTGGAATACTTACTGAAGGGCTTCATGAAACACAGATTAACACCAGCGAACTAGCAGCAGGCATGTATTTATACCGTTTACTTATAAATAATAAACCAATGATGAGTAAGAGGCTTGTTATTGGGAATAATTAAAAGAATTTTGGATGTACGATTTTTGATGTACGATTTTTGATTTACGAATTGCGATTGATGATGTACGATTGACGATGTACGATTGATGATTTACGATTTTTGATTTTTGAATTACGAATTACGATTGATAATGTACGATTTACGATGTACGATTGACGATGTACGATTGATGATGTAAGATTTTTGATTGACGATGTACGATTTTTGATGT
>JACMQU010000135.1 GCA_014376805.1 Bacteroidia bacterium | reverse complement strand
TAAGACTTGACTCACAATCAATGTGAATAATAAACCTAAGTAAAACTGAATTTTATTTTTAAAAATTTGGGTGCAATAGGTTCAGCCTGTATTTTTGCACTCCCAAATAAAAAAAGGGTCAGTTCTTAAATTGGTTTTTAAAATAATATTCTGTAGCTCAGTTGGTAGAGCATCCCGATTTGAGGTCGGGTAGGCCCTGGGTTCGAATTTAGTTCTTAATAAATAATTGATTGATTCTGTAGCTCAGTTGGTAGAGCATCCCGATTTAAGATCGGGAGGGCACTGGGTTCGAATTTAGTTCTTAATAGTTGATTGATGATTCTGTAGCTCAGTTGGTAGAGCATCCCGATTTAGTATCGGGAGGGCACTGGGTTCGAATTTAGTTCTTAATAAATAATTGATGATTCTGTAGCTCAGTTGGTAGAGCAATACACTTTTAATGTATGGGTCCTGGGTTCGAGTCCCAGCGGGATCACAAGTTAATTTACGAAAGTCGCTCCTGTAGCGGCTTTTGTTGTTTTAGTCCGCCTTTGGGTCGCAAATGGGTCGCAAAAAGCATTTTATATAAAATATATTTATAGACGGCAAATTATAAATCACCACATAGATCAATCTTTTGTTTGGTATGAAATTGAGTCTCGAGGACGAAATTTTACATGTAATTGTTTCTGTTTTTTATGGTCGTTCCACTTTATAAGATGCTATAAATGCATTTTCAAATCTTAATTTTCTCCCTACTCTAATGGCTTTTATAAAACGCAACTAAAAGGGGATACTCTTTCTGGATGCAAAGGATGTACATTGACTTCCATGTGCCGCATGCTTGAAAGATGCATTTTTTGGTGTTCCCTTCCCATATTTAATTGCGGCATATAAGCGGTGGTTTTTACAATATGCAAGCCATGCAAGTTTCCTTTTTTGATGCTAATTTTTAACGTTACCAAAGCTTAGGGGGCAACAAATCTCATTGCAAAACACAATCCTTTAGGGATTGTATGAACTATAAGCTTGTTGCTCATCTTTCATTTACCTATTCATTTAAAAAGCTTGTTTTCCCCCGTGGATCATTTGGTTTACCATCTGCTACAACTTTGTGTTATCAACAACTATAGATATAAGAATCACAAGTCACTTTTATGATAGTAATACAGTGTTTAGACAATCAAGAGGCATTGATCACAATGATTAGGGAAGCGGTAGCCGAAGTCATGCGCGCTGCAAACAATACATCATATGTAGAGGAAACCAGAAGACAGGAATGGATAACAACTCCTGTTTTCAAGATGCTTTTAAAAGATAAGGGGTACAACGCAACATCCAGTATTACTATTCAAAAGATTGCAAGCAGGCATAATATTAAGACCGAAAAACGAGGTAGAGATCTTTGGTTCAAAATGTCTGATGTTATGTCAATTCCTTCAAAATGTTGTTTCCAGTAGTAAACAAATTCAATTCAATAAATTAAAATGTTTTTATGGCACAGTGTGAGATTAATAATAACAGTATATGTAGTGGAATAATAAACGCTGCGGTTGATTGGGGTGTAATAACGTGGGGAATGAGGTGCGTTGACGCACTTAAGGTTAATAAACCAATGCATGAAGAACACAAGCATCAAATAGCACACATACTGAGGTCGCGAGGTATAAGTCAAAGTTTAGAAGCTCAAGGATTTTATAAAAGAGTTGAGTTATGGCAAAATCTTAAAAAGCTCCTTTGCCTATACGATGGCATTAAATTAAGAAGCTATGATAAGGAGTATATCGATTGGCTAAAGATGCCTGAACAACGGAAGTTTTTCGATTTAATGCCAACTTTTACCTCCGACGGAGAGACTGAAATCAAGTTGCAAGGAAGGTACCTAAACATTGATATTGATATTAATTACCAGGGAAAGTGGGTTGTAGATTTTTCGGGTAGCATTCATAAGCTATTTAATATTTTAATAGGCGAAGGCGCTCATAACTACAACGATTTTTCGTGGAGCGATTTTCTTCAGGTACAGGATGCAATGGCTAGCATATTTGGATTTAATTCTGAAGAAATTGAGGTCGTGAATTTGGAGGCTGGAGCAAATATGACTCTTCCGATTTGGTTTAAATTAACCATTGCAGAACTGATAGAATCGATCATTTCACTTTGTGGCGTTTGCAAAAACAAAAAGGTGGAAGGAAAATCTGATAGACTTTCTTACGCAGTTCAGAAGGGAGATGCTTATATGAAGGCATACAGCAAGACAGCTCAACATAAACTTGCGTTACCTGTATTAAGGTTAGAGATAGGTTGGACCAGGGCTCGACCTCTCATCAAAATGGGGGTTAAGTACTTTTCTGATCTTAATAAGCCTTCAGCGATGTTGAAGTTTAAAACTCAATTGCTTCAAACGTTTAGCTCCTTACATACCTCACATCCGGATTTAAAAAATGTTCCTATTGAGGTCCTTGATGCAAACCGAGACATACTCGATTATCCGAACTCTTCTTTTTGGTGTAGGCTCAAAAGGGATAACAAATATTTATACAATAAAAAGAGACTTGAGCAGGATAGGTTAACTGCTTTGCATTGTTCGTTTAATCCTACTGAAGAGATTTTGGCTTTATTAGCTGAGAAGCTGCAGTAAGCACGGAAAACATCCAATTTCTAAAAATCCACCTTAAGGGTGGATTTTTTATTATTATAGAGGATGTCCATGTATCACCTGAATGGTTATTCGAAAGTTTATTATAATCATTCTCTTGGTTCAGTTGAATGGCTATCAAGTTGAAAAATACTTAGAGGCCTTTGGCGGAGCCGGCGGCGGCGGCGGCGGCCCCAAGAAAATCTTTACGAAGACCCTGGCATTATTCGGCAATCACCCGCAAAAGGCGATAAAAAGCAAAAGGCGATAAAATGCATTTACCCTTCCTCCCCTCAGGGAGAGGGCACCGGTAGCTACCGCTACCGGTTCCACCAGCTCCGCTCGGTGCCCTCTCCTTTCGGTCGTCAGGGTAAATGCATTTTATAACGGTTTAATTTATACCAGGTGAAGATTAAAATAGTTGTTTCATAGCGCAATGATATGACAGGCCTTTGGAGAGGCCGGCGGCGGCTGGCTTCGTTTCGGCAGCAAGGTGACATAATAATGAAAAGGCAATTTGAACTATTGGGATGGTGTAAGCAGATTGCTAACAACGAACAAATACCCTCACTTCCCCTCTAAGTTGTAAAGACTGGCGCTAGTTAATTTCCACTCCAATTATTCCTCCCTTGTGCTTGTGGACATATTGTGAACATTGTGAGCAATGCAAGCTTAATTAGGAAGGCTGCGATACAGATGACGCCTTTATTCATCTAATGGAAGATCATGTGCTTAATGGGCACCTAATGCTGCATAGACCCAACAGAACGGGACAATCAACAAGCTCTTTTCCAAGCAGTAAGCATATTCTATCAAAACCCACACACGCTCCTCGTTTTTTAAAGGCCAATTAATACAATATTTTACGGTATAAGCGAAAATCGAAAGTGACAAATAGCGATTCGGGAAACTTGCAAAAAATGATCCTCGATATCTAAAGTGCGTGAAATATTTATAGTGGTCAAATAATCAACTGCTTATAGTGGCAGGCGGCGGTAGGGGCTTGATTGCCTTGACGACGACTTAAATATATAGCCAATAAGGAACCGCTGTAATCTTCCTGTTAGGTGACTTTCAACAAACCACAGTTTAAAAAAATTAGTTCGAAAAGCATAACAGAGGAGGCAATACATCAAGTATTAAGACGGAATTTTAAGTTTACCCGGAATTTTAATTTCTATGTCCGTAATGTAGCCTTTATGGACATAGAAATTTTTTTGACATGACTATAAAATGTCATCAATCAGTTCCTCTGCCGGATTGCAAATTCGAAACTCTTCCCTAATGGAGTGAGTATAAACCTGGGTGGTAGATATGTTTGCATGGCGCAGTACGTTTTGCGCTGCTTCAAGTGAACCGCCTGCACGTAAAATGTTCACTGCCGTAGTGTGTCGTAAGGAGTGTGCACTATAACTTTTATTATTTAAACCTATTGCCTTTAGTCCCTCCTTAGCAATTCTGCTTATTGTGCGTGTAACCAGCCGTTTTCCCTTGCTTTTGTTGCCCGCCGATACAAAGAGTGGTTCACCATCTTTCGCCTTCAAACGGGTCTTTAAATAGGTTTCGATGGGTAAAAATGCTTTATCAGTCATTACCACAAAGTTGTCCTTCTCATCCCGGCCTTTTCCATGAACTAAGAGTACTCTTTTTCCGCCTTTAAAAGTAACATCCTCAATGTTTGCTCTTATGAGTTCAATCGTACGCAAGCCTGTTCTTATCAACAGGTTTAGCATCGCATAATCCCTCAGACCTTTATCTTTTAGGAAGGCTGTTAATGCATTTTCTTGCGCATCATTTAATAAAGCCTTGCCTTGAGATTGGGTCAAAGCCTGTTTTCGAAACTGTTGTTTACGTTTCGGGCTTTTAACGCCCTTGGCTACATTTGGGTACAGTTTACTTGCCTCCAACCATTCATAAAAACGTCTTACTGATGTGATATATGAACCTACTGTTAAGCTGCTCAATCCGGTAGCCAGAAGCCCCTCCTTATAAGCCAATACATCAACCCTGGAGACAGTCCCTAATTCTAAGTCCTTACTACGAATCCACTTCAGAAATATGCTCAACGTACGTTTATAAACATGCCTGCTATTCTCTTTTACATCTTGATTTTTTAAGAAC